>CAYPZD010000046.1:0-39872 GCA_964415055.1 uncultured Verrucomicrobiota bacterium
CGCCAATGGCGCAGGACAACTTGCGCTCCTACCCGGTCGGCATCGAACACTTCAATATTCTCTGACGTCCGAAACCTGTTCCGGTCAAGCTCCCCGCCTTCCACTATCAACCACTTCAATTGCAAGTTCTCGAAATCCAATGCTCCTTCCTGACCTTCGAGTCGAAACGTCTGGCTGTTGGATTGATGAGCAGGAGGCGCGCAAATTTCCTGTCGCTCGAGCAAAGGAAATCCAGCCAAACGAACCACCCTGACGTCATGAGGCAAAACATGCACTTCCCCAACCTCGCACTGACGTAATCGCTCGATCCATTCGAACTCCGGAACAACTTTGATCCGGATCATCGCAAGCTTGATGAGTTCACGCTGCACAGCAAGAGGTATTTGGTCGAAGAAATCACCTGCCTTTGCGCCACCTTCCCAATCCAAAGCGGCCTGATGCACCACCGCATGCTCCGCCGCCACCAAATCAGCGGAACGTAATATTCCATTCAAGGCCTCGGGCCCGAAAGCGCTTTCAATCTGAGGTAGCATTACATGACGCACACGGTTGCGTTGATGTTCGGTGTCGGTGTTGGTGTGATCCTCCCGCCAGGACAGATCGTGACACTTCGCGTAAGCTTCAATGTCCGACCTCTTCAACCCAAGCAATGGACGCCAAATCTTTAAATCAGGATCAAAAGCCGAAGGACCGAAACGTGTCATCCCGGACAAACCTTCCGGACCGCTCCCTCGCATCCAGCGCATGCAAACCAGCTCCAATTGATCATGCGCATGATGGGCCGTTACCAAAACGTTGGTTCCGAGAGCACGAGCCTGATCCACAAAAAACGAATGCCTTAACGAACGAGCCGCCATTTCGATGGACACTCCCTTTTCCCTGGCGTAAGTCGCCACATCACCGACTCCCATGACACAACGTAAGCCCATAGACTCACAAAGTTTCTCCACCCACCGAGCATCCTTCGTAGACCTTTGCCCACGTAGTTGATGATCGTAATGAATGACTATCAACTCCTTTCCGTGCACTTCCTTGAATCGATACAACATATGAAGGAGCGCTACCGAATCCAATCCCCCGGACACAGCCACCAGCCATAACGGCTTTAAATCAAGACTGATATCAGCCATAAACGCATCCGAAAGGGTACGTTTCACAAGCTCATCGATGGCCTTTGGGGCGCTCACTTGACCTATGGTAGGAAAAGGCAGGCACAAGAATCAATTTTTCTTCTCCCCCGGTAGCTGCGTTCGCCAGAACGTGGCCCCACACACCATCAAAATTTTCTTCCGAAAGGTGTTGAAATGCTCGGAGACTCATCATTAAGATACGCTCCTGCTTACCCGCTAAGCAGGGGTCGGGGCGTAGCGTAGTCTGGCTAGCGCGCCTGAATGGGGTTCAGGAGGTCGGGAGTTCGAATCTCCCCGCCCCGACCATTTTTTTCAAATGCATCCCAGCGTGTGTCCTTGTATTTTTTTGAGGCTACACCATAGATTCCTGTCCCAATAACCCATTGTTTCGTGAGCAATGACGTTTTGGAGAGTCCATTCGGGCCAATACCCCCCGACCGCATTAAAACTCAGGGCAAACGAAGAACTCTTTTAAAAAATTCTAACGCGTTGATTCAACGCAATCTGGTGTTAGAATGTCCAAGGCATCATCATGAACAAATCTTCACTTCAAACTGCTGCAGTCGTTGTTTTGGCCTTGCTGGTTGGGTTCGTGTGGGGTAGCGCACGTCAAAAATCCGGCAATCCCTCAAACAAGGAACGCACAACACCCGGCAAAGAAGAGCGTTTGGGCTCAAGACGCTCCTTCGCCTCAGGTTTACCCAATGTGCCGACCGTTAGTGCGACCGCTATTTTTGAAGGAAAGAAGAACCTGCAAGAACGATTGGAGGAGATACTCGACGCTCCCATGAATCAAAAGAGGCACTACGAGCTACATGCCCTACTGTTGGGTTTACCAGCTTCAGATTTTCCTTTGGTGCTGCAATACCTGAGTAACCAGACGGACTTGAGCGGACCGTTTGGCAACCGTCGTCGACAAATGCTGGCACAGGCCATTGGAATCATGGCCGAAAAGGATCCCGGGTTGGTCATCGCTTTTGCAAATCAGACTTCGAACCAAAACCACCGCAGGCAATACCTGCAATCAGCATTGGGCGGGTGGGCGCTCACCGATCCTTCCGCCGCGCGAAATTGGTTTAACAAATTGGAATCCGGACAGCTTAAACAACAATTGGTTCATTCCCTTTCAAGAAGCATATCACAGTCTTCAATTGATGACGCATTGGATTTAATCAACACTCACCTCAGCGGCAGCGCGGCTACCAATGCCAGACGGAATATATTTTACGAACTGGCCACCACCCGTCCGGAAGAAGCCGCGCGGCGTATCAATCTATTATCGAACGGTTCCAACAATGAATACGTATATCACCAGATTGCCGCAGGCTGGGCCGCCTCGTCGCCCAGCAAAGCCATGGAGTGGGCTCAATCGATCGAAAACCCTCGCTCCCGGAACCAGGCGCTTTCCGGCATTGCACTCAACCTGGGGCTCAATGAAACGGATACGCTCCAATCTTTAATGAATGACATTTCAAGTCACTCGCAGAAACAAAATGCCCTTAGCAACTTTGCTCGAAACAATGCGGAACAGGACCTCCAGGGCACACTGAGCTGGATCGAAAACCTCGACGATCCCCGGATGAAGGAGAATGCCTATGTGAGCATTTATCATACATGGGTTCAAGAGGATCGGGAAGGAGCCCTAGCTCATTTGGAAAGCAAACCATCCGGACGGGAAAAAAACACTTTGATTCAAGCCATCGCAAGTCAATGGGCAAGCGAAGATCCGGACGCCACACTGGATTGGATCCATGGACTCCCCCCCGGGCAGGCTCGCACTTCGGCCTATCGAAATCTCAGCAGGCAACTGGTGGATAACGATCCGGAAAAGGCGCTTGAGCTGGCCAATGAAATGCCCCCGGGCCGTGCCCAGCAGCAAGTCATCAGCCAAGTCTTAAATCAACTGGCATACAGTGACACGGAACAAGCCATACAAATCGCCATGGATCTCCCAAAAGGAAGGAGCCGATCGGATGCCATCCGGGACATCACTTACCGCATAGCGGAAAGCGATCCGAAACAGGCCCTCGCCCTGGCGGAAACACTGCCCAACAATCACAACAAACAAAACTTTTACCATCAAATCGCCCGATCATGGGCCGACCAGGATGTGGATGGGGCATTGGAATGGGCTGAGTCGTTGGATAATGAGCAAACACGTCAAAGCGCTCTCTCACAAATTGCCAATCGCTGGATCGAAACCGATCCCGAGAGAGCCATGGAATATGCCGACAACTTGAAAGATCCCAAGATCAAGGAAAGCATGATGCGTTCCATGAGCCAGAATCTCTCAAGACAGGATGCGGAAGCCGCAGCAGCATGGGTATCCGATATGAAAGACCCGGACCTTCGCAATAGTCTCCTACCCGACGTGATGAATCAATGGGCCAACGAATCACCGTTGGAAGCGGCAGAATATGTTGCTTCCATGGATGCTGGTGAGGTTCAAAACAAAGCCGCTGTCCAGGTGGCCTCTCAATGGGCTCAGTATGAACCATCATATGCAGTGGAATGGACGAAGGGATTCGAAGATGAAAAGACCCGTCAACAAGCCAACGAAAACATCATCCAGCGATGGGCTGACCAGGATGAAGAAGCCGCAGGAGCCTGGCTCCTGCAACAGCCCCAGGATGAGGGGCGGGACAAACTGATCCGAAACTATGCCCAATCAGTTGGCAACCGGGATCCGGAGATGGGGGTCATCTGGGCCAACGGCATCTCGGATGAGAACATGCGACTACAAACCGTCGAACAATACGCGCAAAACTGGCTGCGCAACGATAGGGATAAAGCCGTCGACTGGTTGCAACAATCCGATCTTCCACCAGAAACCCTTGTTCGCCTCCTGAAACCCGAGACATCAAATCAAGCCCAACCGGGACCAGGACCCTCTCCTCAAATGGATCTGGAAATGATGCGGCGTTATGGTCTGATCCCAATGCAGTGATCGGAAGCGTCAAAGTTTGCCTTCTTTGCCCAGGGCCTGTTCCCTTCTCAACTTGAATGCGCGCGAAATCTCGATCGCTTTCTGGCGGTCGGCGGCGTCGTAGTCCCAGAACTCCTGGACCACTTTTTCACATTCGGGGTAATGGGATCCGTCATCTCCAACTTGTGTGCGTAGTTCGGCAAATTGTTGCTTCAATTGGTCACGAACAGTGCGGTAATCAGGGTGATCGTAAACATTGTTCAGCTCATCAGGATCTTTCGTCAGGTCATATAGTTCCCAGCCTGGAGGCGTTTGGTTTTCGCCTTTGTAGTCGCATCCGTAGAAATAGATCAGTTTGTGTGTCTTGGTCCGGATAGCCATTTCGCCCGGGTTATCGTGATGGGCCATGTGCATCCAGTAGCGATAGTAGGCGGCTTGTTTCCAATCGGCGGGTTCTTTTCCGGTTTCACAAATCTGTTTGAAGGATCGGCCCTGAATCGAGGCGGGAATCTGCACGCCCGCGAAATCCAGCATCAAAGCCGGATAATCAACATTCTCAACGATGGCATCGCTGCGGACACCGGCTGGGATGGATTTAGGATAGCGTACGATGAAGGGCATGCGCATGGATTTGTCATAAGCCCAGCGTTTGTCCTGATAATCATTTTCACCCAACCAGAATCCCTGATCGCCGGTGTAGATAATGACTGTGTTGTCGTATAGATCTTCTTTTTTCAAATAGGCAAAGAGTCGCTCGAGGTTGTCATCCACTCCTTTGACACAGCGCAGGTATTTCTTGAGGTAAGCCTGATAAGCCAGCCGGGTGGTCTCCTTTTCGCTCATTGTTTTCACATCGTAATGCGATGGGAATTCCTCGGGGTAAAGACGCTTCAGGTCGACCGCATAGGAACGACGCGGATTGCGGCTGCCGATCGAAGTACCGATGTGGGTGACCAATTCATCCTGAAAGCCACGCGTGGCAATGGACCCAAATGTTTTCGGAACATCGTATAGCGTATCCGGTTCAGGAATGTCCACATCAGCCAGGTAGCTTTGATAGCGTTCGGCATTATCGAAGAAATCATGCGGTGCCTTGAACTGATGACATACAAAGAAAGGTTTGTCAGGATCCCGTTTCGTGCGAAACCATTCCAAGGTGGAATCGGTAATGGCATCCGAAGAATGCTGTCCCTCATGCGTCACCGTATTGCCCGGCCAGTTTTTTTCACCCTGAACGCGGAATTCTGTATTGTGATATTTCCCCTGCCCCGGGAGCACCTTGTAATAGTCAAAATTCGGTTCGCGCTTCAGGTGCCATTTGCCAATGATTGCGGTCTGATACCCGGCCTGACGCATGAGGATGGGCAGCGTTTGATGTTGAGGCTCGATGTTGCCCCCCAAATCAACCACCCCATTCACATGAGGATACTTGCCGGTGATGATGCAGGCGCGGCTCGGCGTGCAAATAGCGTTTGAGCAGAAGGCATTGTCGAACACAATGCCTTCTGCCGCCAAACGATCAATCGTCGGTGTGGGATTCAAATCCTTCAACACAGTCGCATAGGCACCAATGGCCTGCGCGGTGTGATCATCCGACATAATGAACAGGATGTTGGGTTGTTTATTTTCCGCGAATGCCAATGTTTGAACAAACACCTGCGCCGCAATCATCCATTTCATCCAAGAATGTCTCATATGTCGTATATGGTCAGGATTTGCTATTCACCACCAGGTATCTTATCCGAGAAACAATGGTTTCAAATGGCGATCAAATATGTTCTCAGTCACGTTCTTGCCAACGATCTCCTCATTGGACTTGAGTAGATTCAAGTAACGATCCCCTGCTTTGGCTGCCACTTTGAATGAGATATGAATCAACTGACGGATGTTCGCATTGAAATCGGGATGATCCTGGATATGCCGCAAAGCATTTGCCAATTGTTCACCGTTCCACCCGTTCACCGTTTCGGCAGATGGTAATTGGGATCGATCAATGTCAATAACTGTGGCGTAAGGAGCACAAAGGTCATCCACGTTCTCGAGAGCGTAAGCATAAATCTCCTTGGCCAAAGCCAAACCATCTCCACCGGCTTCGGATAATCCGATCATTTCTTCCAGCCAGGTCGTGCCCGCCGTTTTCAGGTGAACTCCGGCGCCGGCTCGTTGAAGGGCTTTTCGGATGATGGGGTAGAGACTGAATTTGTCGCTGCCACTGTGAACGCTGAGCTTGAGATCTTTCGGCAACCCATACTTTTCGATGGCATAGGCGATCACGGCCAGATCGTCGTTGAATTCTTTTTCGAACTGTTCCAGATCCCCCACGTAATCCACACCTTTATTGAATCGACCGGTGAATTTGGGTGCGATGGTTTGAACCGGAATATCCTCATCGGCCATGGCTGCCAGAATGATCAGCAGTTCATGAGGCCTTTGCGGGTTGTCCGTTTCATCCATCGAAACTTCCGCCACAAAATCATCATGCTCCTTTTTCTCGACAATGTAATGGTAAACATTGGTGGCTTCCTGCACGGCCAACAGGTATTGGTTGGCCACACGTGCCAATTCTTCCTTGGTAATTTCAAGAGGTTCCTCGATACCGGGAATGCTGACCGAACCAATCAGTTCAGGATGACTTTTCACAAAATCATCAATGATGGGTCCAGGTGTTTCTTGTCCGATGAAATCCGCCACATCAATGGTATAAAAGTCGGCACAATCCATGTAGCGATCCACTGTTTTCATCCCGATATGATCGGCATCCACATGCCACCCCCCTTTCCAACCCAATGCCTCAACGGCCGCCTGGGCGGCCTGCTTGACCGAGGCAGGTTCGGATCCAATGAAAGAATGTTCGCGGTTGGATTTGTTCCAGACAGGGGCGACTTCGACGCCCTGTTCCTGCAACATTTGACAAGCCCTCAACTGAGCTTTGGCCTGGTGGGCGAAGCGGTCCCCCACCCCGATGGAATATTTCTCAAGCTTCAACATAACAAAATGATCCAATGTCAACGCCAGTCATGGCGACGATTGAAGGATCATCAAAAAGAATCAGAAGGAAAATAACAAGGCATTGTCCCAACAAGTTGCTCCATTTCTTGCCATCATAAGGGAGAAATTTGGGAGAGAGGTGGAACTCTCCCCTCCGGGGTTGTTAATTGAAGAGGACTTTTTTTCGCTGGAACGTGGGTTCGTCCAGATTCACGGAATTATAATAGGTTGGCTCGCATTTTGCAAAACGCCCTTTCTTTTGTCCGCTCAAGTTAAGAAAGGTCTGAAAATATTTTTTACTGCCACGCTTACGTCGTTTGGCGGAAGCCGGAGGCGCCATGGGGTGAGGAATTTCGAGGGGCAGTTCCTTGTCACTTTCCTGAATCACCACATCCTCCTGCTGGCCGGATTCCTCCAAGTCCAATTGGGCAGGCTGGGACACTTTTTCAATCGGTATGGAAAACTTGTCCGGGGACCCTTTGGCGGCATCCACCTTCTGCCCCTTTGCTTGGACAGGAGGCAGCGTATCGGAAACATGCGCACTGACCAACCGAATGGTGAGCACACCTGGTCGCATGCCACCCACGGACGTCCCGACCACCAAGGATTTGTCTTCGGGGAGAAATCTGCGCACGTGGCGTTTGATTCGGTCCACTTCCTTGAAAGTCAGGCTCTCGTCTCCGGTCACCTGAACCAAACACGCATCGGCCAATCGCAATGCTTGTCCGGCTTCCATTTGTGGATGACGCAACAAATCTTCCACCGCCTGTTTGGCTCGATCATCTCCTTCGGCTTCCGAGGAAGCGAACAAGCCCTCCACATGTTGGCCACGGAACAATTCCCGAAGATGGGAAAGCTTGATCTTGGTCAGTCCATCGGCATGTAACATCTCCCACACCCCCTCGGTAGCCTGGCTCAAAGCAAGACGGCTCATTTCGAACGCCTCTTTCATTTTCACCGCTTGGGTATGGTTTTTCAAATAACTCTGGTTGGGGAGCGCTATCACCGCATCGGCCACTTGCAAGAGGTCTTCCAGAGTCTTTTCGGCCAAAATTTTCTTTTCATCCCCCTCCATCTCGAATGGAAGCGAACAGACGACCAACGCTAGGCTGCCTTGTTGTTTGACGGCGGAAACGGTCTGGCGCACAATGGGGTCCGAACAATCATCTCCCAATCCGGCCACCAACATGGCCCAGTCGGATTTTCCACCCAGGGTTTCAGGTCGGGATAAAACTTCAGCCGCTCCCACGCAAGAATCTTCGCCTGGTTCCCCCAGTGTGCGCATGTTCCCTTCTCCATCGCAAAGGATTTTCAAAAGGCCTTTTTGCTCCAAGTCATCCAAGTGAGATTCATCCATATCGAGAGCCACACCACGCGCGGGCAGCTGGCCACGTTGAAGAATCATGGACGCCACCATGCCACCCATCTGTCCAACACCAATCAAACGGTCTTTCAAACCTGACACGGTGGTTCTTTCTTCTTGCTTACTGACAGTCATATCACTCGGGAATGTTGGTTAAGATTCAATGCGAAGCAGACTTTTAATTCGATCCTTGAGCGGGACACGTGCTGCATCCGATTCCCGCCGGCGGGCCAGGTCAAAGGAACCGAATTTCAATAAACCGAGCGCGGCGGCGTATTCGGGACGTTCGATAACCGAACTCGGTCCGTGCAGATTAACACCCGCTCCAATTTGAACCGGCAGTTCAAGCACTTTGGAAGCGAGCGTGCAAATTTCAGGCGTAGACGAACCTCCACCACACAACACCACACTGTGCACCATGTCGGTCATCTCACAGCGATCCAACTCCGCTGCGATGATCGCGAAAATCTCCTGCAATCGTTCGGACATGATGCGTCTTAGGGTTTCCACATTCACACGCCGGTCGGTCAAGCCCACTTCATTGACCAGCTCCCGCACCTGGCCGCGTGCGGATTCCGAAACCACCGCCGAACCAAATTTGAGCTTCAAATCCTCGGCCCGCGAAAAAGGGCATTCCAGTCCGATGGACAAATCTTCGGTGACATGATCGCCCCCTACTGCCAACACGCCTGAGTGGCACACCACTCCTTTGGCGCACACGGCATACTCAGTGGTACCAGCACCGAGATCAATCACCAGGGCTCCTTCAGCCTTCTGTGCAGGACTCAGCACTGAGAGTGCGGAAGCCAGGCCATTAAACACCAGATTCTCGGCTTCCAATTTCATTTTTCGCAAGAGTTGGACAGGCCGCTGCAGTTGTTCCTTGTAGCCTTGAACAGCATGCAACACAACGCCAAGATCGGATCCAGCCATCCCAATGGGAGATTGTTGAACCGAACGACCATCGACTTTGAATTGCTGACGGATAACATGAATCATATGCTGACCGTGGTTCATATTGAACCGCCGGGCATTGATCATGACATCCTCCACATCCTCCTCAGAAATGAACCTGTCCGATGACGCGATGGCGTGGGAACCCGTATAGTTATTGGAAGTGATATGCTGCCCGGTCACCCCGAGATATACCTGATGCACCTCTTTGTCCGCCCTGTCTTCGGCCTCCCGAATGGCCTTGCGGATATCCTCGTAGGCGACTTTGGTATCGACGATTTCACCTTTGAGCACACCGTGTGATTTTGCTTCGCCGAAACCGACAATATTGATGGCTTCCGATTCGTTGACTTCGGCAATGATGGCGACGACCTTCGACGTGCCAATTTCAAGTGCGGTCACAAAGGAATCCTGCTTAAACATCCACATGATTCAAAGTAGGCAATTGGGTTCTGTTTCTCCGTTCGTCAGCCTGAAACTCCTCTTCGGGCTGCCACTCAAACGGCATGTTGTTGGGAATAGTTAAATTCAAAAATGCTAAGCGACGCCCGATTTCACGACCGAAATCCAGAATCTGCATCCATTTGGCCAGTTGGGTTTCAGTATCATTAAAGCCAAAAAGAATCTGCTGTCCATCAGACGTTTTGACATGAAGTACATCCGGCTCCGAAACATTGACAGCAGTCACGGTCACCATCGAATGTACCACGGATTGCTGGAATGTGGTTACCCACTGAATCGCGGCTTTCAAGCGAGGGTTTTCCACTGCACGCCCTATGTGAACAGGTATGCCATTGACACCGGTGATTTCCGGCAGTTGATCCCATTTCAATCGCATGGAGATGGGTATTTCACCCTGGGTAGGACGGGACATGACAAACCCTTTTTCATCGAGCATCAAGGGCACAAGTTTCACCATGCCATCCGGTGTCCCATCCAGTTGCAACAATTGAATCCGGGCTTTAGGTTGACGTTCACGAACATGGATGCTGAGTGTTTCCGGGAAGATACGCTCCACCGATGCTTCCTCTATGAACGGAGACAATTCCAGGTTGCGTTTGATTTCGGCCAACTCGAATCCAAGCAGGTTGTCACCGGGTTTTAATCCCGTCCACTGTATCAGCATTCGTTGCGGAATAACTCCCTGCGAGCGTACATTAAATCGTTTCAATGCGAGGGTATCGTTTGTGTAAACATATTTCTGTAAAAACAAATGAATGCCGCTGTGCAATGTCCAGGCGGCAAAAAGCACGGCGCTCAAATAACCTCCCGCCCGAAGCACACGCCCCATCAAGCGCTTTCTTTTCTCACGACGCGAACGTCCCAAGCCGAGTTCCTCGGAAGTGGTCGACTCACTGAAAGGTGATTTTTTGGAAAAGAAAAACATGACCTTTAAAGGGTTAAGTGACGGGATTTTTCGGGTTGGTTTTGGTGTGACGATTCATCGCGTCGTGAACCATCCATTCACATAATTCGGCAAAATCCATTCCCCTGGCGCCCGCCGACATCGGCAGCAAACTGGTTTCCGTCATACCAGGCAAGGTGTTTACCTCCAACAAATAGGGTTGATCCCCATCCAACATGATATCCACTCGACCATATCCCTCACAACCCAGTGCCTTGAATGCCTCCAACGCCAGTGATTGACAATGTCGAGTCAGTGTCTCATCCAGATCAGCCGGACAAAAATAGCGCGTCGCGCCCACCGTGTATTTGTGCTCGTAATCATAGGCGGCTTCATCATTGGGACAAATCTCAACGACGGGATAGGCTTCATCCCCCAAAATACCCACGGTTAATTCCCGACCGGAGATGAATTGCTCGACCAACGCTTCGTCACCAAACTTCAACACCTCATCAATGGCGCTTACCCATTGCCCGGCTTCACGAATGAAACGCAACCCGACACTGGATCCCTGCCTGACAGGTTTCACCACCAATGGCATTCCAAGATCCGAAGGAATCGTTGCGTCCGATTGCGACACCGTGCAGAACCTGGGTGTGGCCAATCCTTTGTCCCAAAAAACCCGCTTCGAAGCCAATTTATCAAAAGCAAGAAGACTGGCAGCAGGTCCACTACCGGTGTAAGGGATCCCCTTGGCTTCAAGTTCCTGCTGAACCGAACCATCCTCCCCGTAAGTCCCATGCAACGCCAGAAATACCACATCCATTCCTTCGGGCAATTGAAGTGATCCGTCATGGGGATCCACCTGGGTCACTTGATGGCCGCAACCTTCCAGGGCTTTGGCGACAGCCGCACCGGATTTCAGCGAAACTTCACGTTCCGCCGAAGGCCCCCCCATCAGGACTGCTATGTTGAGGCGTTGATTCATTCTCCTACGACTTGTACTTCCACTTCCAGTTCAATGCCCCGACTTGATTTGGCCCGGTCCTTGACCAGTTCGATCAAGGTGATCACGTCACTGGACCGGGCATTCCCCAAGTTGACGATAAAGTTTCCATGCACATCGGAAATCATGGCCTCCCCGACTCGGGTTCCTTTCAAACCCAGTTCATCAATCAGTTTTCCTGCAGGGATTCCCTCCGGATTCTTGAACATGCATCCGGCGCTGGAGGCGACGGGTTGAGAACCTTTGCGGCGCTGACAATAATCATCCATGGTGCGCTTGACGTCTTCAGGTTCTGTTGGTGTTCCCTTGAAAACAGCCGATATGGCAATGTGTTCTCTCAATAAAGGACAGTGCCGGTAGTGGGTGGCAATCTCGGAGGCCTTCCATGTGCGTAGATTCCCTTCGCGATCCATGGTGGTCATTTCCTCTACCACATCAAAGGTCTCGCGCCCCATCGCACCCGCATTCATCCTCAAAGCTCCCCCCACGCATCCGGGGATCCCCTCCAAAAACTCCAATCCGGCCAATCCGTGTTTGCGGGCAACCTCTGTCAATGGCTTGAGACGGGTTCCCGCGCCGCATGCGAGCCGGTCTTCTTTCACATTGATTTCGCTGAAAACCGGATGGGACAAGGAAACCACGAGGCCGCGGATGCCTTTGTCTTTGATCAATAGGTTGGATCCTCTTCCCAGAATGGTCAGGGGCAGTTGATGCGCTTTAGCCCACTTCAATGTGGCGGATAAATCGTCACAATGACCGGGTACGACAAACAAATCTGCGGGCCCACCCACTTTCAGCGTGGTTTTTGGACCGAGTTGTTCATTGATTTTGACGGTGGTATCCTGGCTCAAACATTGACTGAGAGATTGAGACAGTGAATTCAGATCCATATGGTGTTCTCCTTTCAACATGTCGGCAAATGCCTGAGCCGCCTTAGTGATGGTGCCTGCTCCCAGAAACACCACCCAATCTCCGGGTTGAAGGTCAGATCGAATGGCATGTGGCAAGGTGGCTTCATCCGCATGATGAACAACCGGCACGCCCTGCTCGGCCAGTTGTTGGGCCAGTGATTCGCTGGAAACTCCGGGCAAAGGATTTTCATGAGCCGCGTAGATATCGGACAACCAGAGCCGATCGGCTTGTTGAAAACATTTCTGGAACTCGGCCATCAAGCTGGCCGTACGCGTATACCGATGCGGCTGAAAAGCGACCAACAATCTGCCTTCCACACGAGAACGCAAGGAACTGAGCGTGCTGGCGATTTCGGTAGGGTGATGCCCGTAATCATCGATCACGGCATGGTCGGTGTCCTGAAACAACACCTGTTGCCGACGATCAACGCCCCGAAAATCACGAATGGCATAACGAATGTCATCCACCGCATATCCCAGTTCCAGCAACATCACCACGACCGCAGCTGCATTGGAAACATTATCCCGACCATGGATACTGATCTCAAAATCATCATGCGAACGACGTCCGTGGCGCAGACTGAAACGATGGTAGGGATTTGAATGAGAAGCAGGCCGGTGATTTTCAATCTGGTAGACGGCCAAGGGAGAAAAACCATAGGAAACCGCCTGTTCATGCCCCATGAACACATCCCGAAGCCGGGCATCATCCACACAATATAAAGTCTTGCCGCGGACTCGGTCCCGGAAATCCTCAAACACCTGAACAATGTCCTCCATGGACTGGTAGTAATCCATGTGTTCACGGTCGATGTTCAAACAGATGGCATGGTCGGGTTCAAATTGCAACAGACTTCCGTCACTCTCATCTGTCTCCACGACCATGTATGGAGGATTCCCGACCGGGGAAGCTGAACGTGAAACCGGAGCAATGTGATTTCCATGACGCACCAGTTGAGGCACCTGACCTCCGATGGCATGTGACATCGGAGCATTCAAATTCTGTAGAGCGTAGGCCAACAGGCCCGAAGTGGTGGTCTTGCCGTGCATCCCGGCAACACAAAGAGAGCGTTTACTGCGACTGATCGCCCCCAGCAAGGCCGCCCGATGCACCATGGGCACGTTCCACTGTTTGGCGGCTTCAAACTGCGGATTGTCCTCTGGAATGGCAGAGGACAGAACCAGTAAGTCAGGTTTGAAACCATCCAGATGATCCGAGGTATGCCCCAATTCGATGGCAACCCCTCGACCTTTGAGCGTCTCCAGACAATCCTTGGGATTCAAATCGGATCCACCCACACGGAACCCGGCATCCAGTGCAAGATGAGCCAGCCCACTCATGCCGCCCCCACCTATCCCGACGAAATAAAGTCCGGCTCCCGGATGCTCTTGCAACCAGTCGTTCAGTGCAATGGGACTTTCTACAATCATGAGGCGGTTGAAATGTGACGAATGGATTGAGGTTCACTAGACCGGTCGAAAGTTGATTCTTTGCTATCACTTGGAATCGAAACCTTCCCCATGGGGAGACGACTTCCGACAAACGTTGAAATGTGGGAAACAATCATCTGGGCGGAATCCGGATGATCCATTCCCAGCATGGCTTCCCGCATGCTTGCTCGCTGTGTCGTATCCTTTAAAAGAGTTTCCAGGTTCCGGAGAAACACATCGGCATCGGGGGTCTGTTCGTCGAAATAAACGGCTGCACCAGATTCGCTCAAACTCAGCGCATTTTCCAATTGATGATTGTCGGCGGCATAAGGAAAAGGGATCAACATCGACGGAAGTCCTGCCGCAACCAGTTCGGCCATGAACGAAGCCCCCGATCGCCCAATGGCAGCGGTTGCAGCTCCGAGCGCCAGATCCATCCGATCAAAAAAATCATGTACCCGGGCATCGATCCCGTGGTGATCATACTTTTTCCGCACTTCATCCAGATCCTCATTCAAGCCACACAAGTGCATCACCTGCAGGTCGGGAAAGGTCTCTTTGATTTTACCAAGATTCGCCAGCATCAGGCGGTTGATGGCAAGGGCTCCCTGACTACCGCCTGTGACCAACAAAACAGGACGATCCGCCTGAAATCCCAAGGAATGACAACAAGCTTCGCGATTCAGGTGACGCAATGTTTCCCGAACCGGGGTACCGGTGACATGACAGGGAACACCGGGAATACGACTGATTGTTTTATCAAATCCCACAAATCCCATGTCAGCCCAGCGGGCCAGCATCCGAATGGCACGTCCCGGAAAAGCATTACTTTCATGCAAAAACACAGGTTTTTTCATTCGCCGGGCAGTTAGAACCGGGGCCAGACTGGTGAACCCTCCCATGGCAAGCACGGCATCCGGACGGTGCTCATGAAAGACACGACGGCATTGACGGAGAACTTTCGGAAAGCCGAACAGAAACCGCAGGCGTTTTCCTTTTTGCCAGGCAACGCTTGGCAGCGTGATGCTTGGATGACCGAGCGAGGCTGCCGCCGCCCGGTCCACTTTCTTGTCAGACAAGATCAACAAAACTTCGTGTCCGTTTTGCTTCAACACATCGGCAACCGCCACCCCAGGGAACAGATGCCCCCCCGTGCCGCCACAGGCAAGGGCTATCTTGAAAGAAAAATGTGTTGTGTCATGACGGTCATTCATGCGCGCAGCAACTCTTCTGGCTCGACCGGTGAAGGTCCTATTTGGCCGATGGATTTGACGGAATGATGTGCGATGCTCACCAGTATCCCAACCCCGGCCATCATGAACATGAGGTTGGATCCCCCGTAACTGATAAACGGTAACGATAATCCTTTATTGGGAAGCGTATTGGTCACCACACCGACATTGATCAAGGCCTGCATTCCAATCAGGAATGTGATCCCGGAAGCAGTGAGAAAACCAAAACGATCACGGGCGTTCCATGCGATGAACAGCCCGCAAAGCACGAGCAAGGCAAACATCAACACCAATCCGATGGAAACAAACAAGCCCAGTTCTTCTCCCACCACAGCGAAAATGAAATCCGTCTGTTGCTCAGGCAGAAACTTGATTTTGATCCGACCGTTCCCAAGTCCCATGCCCTCCAGGCCGCCTGATCCAAACGCGAGCAAAGACTGCCAGATTTGGTAAGCCTGGTCTTCTTTGAACTTCTCGGGATCCAACCATGCCATCAAGCGCTGACGCGGCATGCTTTGGGTACTGAAGATATAGGCCAATCCGCTGATACCGGCAGTAAACAGAGCTGCAAAACCAGTCCAACGCGAACCGGCCAACAAGAGCACCACAGCGGTGAGGGCTCCCAGCAAAATGGTGGTTCCACGGTCAGGTTCGGCAAAAATAAGCCCCAACAGCAAACCAATGGGCAGTAAAGGATAGATAAACCCCTTGCCCCAGCTCTTCATTTGTTCACTGTATTTTTCGCCATACCATGCCAGAAAGACAATCAAGGCCAACTTGGCGAATTCCGAAGGTTGAAAACTGATGGCATCTCTGAACACAAACCACCGACGGGCGTGATTCCTCACCTCACCAAGGACAAAAATCAACGCCAACAGGACCACTGCCACCGCAAAAAACCAAAGAGCGTTCTTTTGGATCCAGGCATAATCCTTCCACGCCAGAAAAAAAGCGCCACAAAGTCCCAGGGCCACAAACACCAGATGTTTGGCCAGAAGATGGTATCCCTCTTCATGCATACTGGCGCTGTAGATCACCACCGCGCCAAAGGTGAGTAGAAATGCCACACAGAGGATCAGCAGGTAAGCCGCCTGCCGCACACCTTGACATTTGCTCTCCAACCCGCTCATTTCTACTCCTTTCAAGAATCAACCTTCACTGACAAGACCACTTGCTCCGGTATTATTTTCCGGAAGCAACCGTTTTCACGGGAATGACCAGTTTCTGGCCAGGATGAATGATGTGGGTATTGATGTTATTGGCTTTGCGCAAAGCTTCCAAACTCACTCCATTGTTTCTGGCGATGGTGGTCAGGTAATCCCCTGCCTTGACGGTGTAAACCTTCTGGCCGTTGGTCGCGCCTGAAGTGGTACCGTTTGCGGATGCCTGAGCGGTTTTACTCGAATCGTAAGCCGAATTTTGAGGAATGAACAACTTGTAGCCGATGCGAAGTTTTCGGGGGTCGACTCCGGGATTTTTGGACAGGATATCCTTGAGAGTGGTGTTGTATTTGCTGGCCAGTTTGGACAGCATATCGCCGGATTTGATTTCGTGCTCGATCAACCCTTTCTTTACTTCCTCGACCGGCTTGTTGACCACCAGATCAGTATCGACTGTTTTTCCAGAAGTATTGCTATTTTCAACAGGCCCGCCCTTTTGATCCTTCAACACCCAATCGCCGGAAATACCGGTTTCCAGATCAGGAGCATCAATCGGGGCCACCGGACTGTCGGGGTCGCTCTTGATCGGATCCGACACACCGTTTGTGGAATCCTTATAAGGCATGGTGATCTCTTTATTCTGCATGGCGAACTCGCCATACAAATCACCGTCACCAACGGGAGTTTTCTGTTCTTCACCTGTAGGTGTGGCTTCTTCTTTTTCGTTATCAGCAACGGTCGTGGCATCGGGTTTACAACCTTGCATCAACAGAAGGCCGGTGATGGGAAACACGTGTGCGGCAACAATGACAAATACGGTCGACAGCACCTTTGTCTTTCGGCGCTGCAACTGCTCCAGGGCGGAGCCGGATGGAATGAGCGGGCTATGGTCTTTCATGGGAACTTTAATGTATCACAATTCTGATTTTGCGCTTCTAAAATCTGTATCAAATTCAATGCTAAACAGGGCAAATCGCTTCAACTTGCTTTTGTTGAAGATCCGTTTTCGGTTTTTGGGATTACGTCGTTGTCCGTGGAACGGGCACGTTGGTTGAGGGCTCCTGCGGCACTCAATTGGTTTACGACTTTTCGGAACACCTCCCCGCGGTGTTCGTAATTACGAAACATGTCCAAACTGGAACAAGCAGGTGATAATAATACAACGTCAGTGGGTAAGGCTTTTTTTGCTGCTTCAGAAACAGCTTGTACTAAATCATCACAATATTGACAAGGAGCAAATAGGCTCCAGGCCGCACTTAATTGCTCACGCGCTTTACCGATCAAGAACGCCCCTTTCACCTTCTGTGAAATCAACGGACCCAAATCATGGAACTGGAGCCCCTTGTCATCTCCCCCGGCAATCAACCACACATTCGGCTCACCAGCCCGTTCCGCTTTCACCGACTTCAAAGCTTGGGCTGTGGCATGCGGATTAGTGGCTTTTGAATCATTGATGAATCGAACTCCATTCACTTCCGCCACTTTTTCACATCGATGAGGAGGCGCTGCAAAGGACTTGACCGCTGACTTCATGACCTCCAGCGGAATGCGCAACACCCGCCCCACCAACAAAGCCGCCATGATGTTTTCCGCATTGTGGGGTCCGCTGACTTGGCATTCAGCAAGGTTCAAAAGTGGTCCGGCCCAACCATCCATCCGGCTGATCAGCAGTCCTCGGTCCAGAAACACATCAGCCTGACGGCTTTCCGCACTGAAGGTGATGACTTTACCGGGGATCTTCACCCCCAAGGACCGCAGCTTGGCCAATGCTTCACTCTGTATGATTGCCCAATCATGGGATTGTTGATTCTCAAAAAGCCGGGCCTTGAGCCGGCAATATTCGTCATACGAAGCATGCCGGTCCTGGTGATCCGAAGCCAGATTGAGCAATACGCCGATACTTGGCCGAAAATATTGGGTGGTTTCCAATTGGAAGGAACTGACTTCAAGTGTCAAAAAGTCCAGACCTTTGGTCGATTTGATGAGTGATGTCACCGGCACCCCCACATTCCCCGCAATCTCAGTACTTCGTTGTCCGGACGCCAGGACTTCTTTGACAAGGTGGGTGGTCGTGGTTTTCCCATTCGTTCCGGTAATGGCAATGTTCAGACATTTCGATTCCTGATACCCCAACTCAAGCTCCCCAATCACAGGTATCTTTCGTTCTGCCACCATCTGCATCAAGGGCGAATCAAGAGCCACCCCCGGGCTGACGACCACCTGGTCAAATGCCTGATCCGGAATAGAACTCGCCGCCAGACTGACTTGAATTTCCTTTGATGCGAGTTCCCGGGCAAGCTGTTCCAGGTCGGCATTCGTTTCTGAATCGATCGCGCAGACCGCCGCGCCCCGTCCGGCAAGGTACGAAGCGGCAGCCACTCCGCTCTTACCGAGTCCCACCAACAAAATGCTCTTTTGCTTCCAATCAGCCATATTGATCTAAACTACTCGCAAACTCTATGTCATCGGATTTTCAATGTCAGCAATGCCAGGCAAGCGAACAATCCGGTCAAAATGTAAAAGCGCGTCACCACCTGGGTTTCTTTCCAACCCAATTCCTCGAAATGATGATGAATGGGCGTTTTCAAGAAGATGCGTTTACCAACCCCGCTGCGACGCTTGTGATACTTGAAATAACTCACCTGCATGATCACCGAAAGAGCTTCCATCACGAACACGCCACCCGCGATCACCAGGATCAGGGGCTGATGAATGAGCACGGCCATGATTCCAAAGGCTCCCCCCAAAGCGAGAGAACCGGTGTCGCCCATGAAAACCTGCGCAGGATGACAATTATACCACAGAAACCCGACCGAAGCCCCAAGCATGGCAGCGCAAAACACCGTTAATTCAGCGGATCCGGGCACGTATGGCACCTGTAGATAGGTCGCCCATTTGATGTTTCCCGCAATGTAGGTCAACGCCACGAAGACACCCGTCACAATGATCGTGCAACCAATCGCCAATCCGTCCAGACCATCGGTCAGGTTCACCGCATTGGAACTCCCCATGATGGCCAGCAGGGTAATACCAAACCCCACCAACGCCACGCCTTGAAGCACGGGGGTTTTAATGAAAGGGACCATGAGATCTTCAATCAATGGCCGAGTTTCCGGGACAAACCACAAATAACCGGCCACCGCACATCCCAGGATGAGTTGGACCCAAAGTTTCACATTGGACTTAACCCCCTCACCATCCTGACGGGTCACCTTGACGTAATCATCATAGAAACCCAAAGCGGAAAGAACAATCAACGAAAGCAGGCACAACAAAATCATCGCATTCAATTGCGCCCAAAGGATCACGGCCAAATCCATGGCAAGCACGATCAGGACGCCCCCCATCGTGGGCGTTCCTTTTTTGTCGGTCACCCGGACGATGCCACCTGACTGTTGGGCTTTATCGTCGTAATACTGACGGAATTTCAAATCCTTCAACCATGCGATCACCCTGGGACCAAGCACCCAGCAAAACACCAAAGCCGTAATGGCGGCGCCAATGCTGCGCACGGAGATGTAGCGAAAAACCCTGACTCCTGAAAGGGGATCCTCCCACGATGTGCCCTGAATCCACTCTAGAATCAATTCGTGCAGGTAGTAAATCATGACATCATCCCTCCCAGTCCTGTGGACACCGAACCCGCCAAAACCTGGCAAAGCGACTGACCGGATGCACCCGACGTTGATTTGTTTTGTGGGATACGACCTTCGTTTGTCTCAACGGATCCTTGTTCATTCGACAACAAGAAATCGGCCAATCTCTCGAGACGAGCACCCCGGGAGGCTTTCAGCAGCAGATGATCTCCGGGAACAAGATGCGAAGAAAGCTTCGCGGTTGCTTCATCAATCGTTTCAAAAGACAAACAATCTTGCCCGCTTTCCCGTGAGAGATGTTCCACCCATTTGCCCGGACCATCGCCAATCCCTACCAACAAATCAAAACCGTGGCGGGAGGCAGCCTCTGCCAACCGCTGATAAACTCCTGCAGCATGATCCCCCAGTTCATTCAATTCACCGAGGACCATTACCTTCCGCCCCGGCTGAGTGGAGATCCTTGCAAAAGTGTCCATCGCGGCAAGAACGGAATCCTCATTCGCATTGTATGCATCATTCCAGACAGTGTATCGCTGACTGGACTTGATCTGCATTCGCATGGAAGGCATCTCGGTGGAGGCAAGACCTTTCACAATATGCTCCACTGACACTCCATTACGGAACGCAACAGCGAAAGCCAATCCCGCATTGTAAGCCTGATGCCGACCGGGCACCGGGATTTGAAAGGTTGTTTTCACCCCATGAGCACGATGACGAATGGAACATTGAGTTCGATCCGCATGCACCTCACATCGATCCAACTGCCAATCGGCCGATTCGGAAAACCCCACACTGACAATGTTCGCAGGGGTACGCTGTGCGCAGGACTGATACCAGGGTGAATCGGCGTTGAGGAACAAGATACCGTCGGCAGGCAAGAGTTCAGCCAACCAACCCTTTTCCTCGGCGACCGCATCCACCGATCCAAAATGGCCAACGTGACTACCACCAACGGAGGTGATCACGCCCATGGTTGGCTCAGCCATGCGGGTGAGGTGGGCAATTTCCCCGGGATGATTGGTCCCAATCTCCAAAATGGCAGCGTCATGCACCTTGTCCAGATCCAAAAGGGTCAAAGGCACCCCCACATCGTTGTTGAAACTCGCAGGGCTGGCCAACACGTTTCGGTCCTGAGACATGGCGGCCTTTAAAAAAGCCTTGGTGGATGTTTTTCCATTGGATCCAGTGATGCCGATAACCGGTTTGTCGAACAATTGCCGATAACCATGAGCCACCCCACCCAATGCCTTGCGAACATCCGGAACCTCCAAACGTGGAAAGTCGGGCAAACCCACCGGCAGAAGTTCAGGAGTGACCACCGCACAAGTAACGTTTTCCACCCAGGACGGAGTTAGAAATTGATGTGCATCAAACCGATCCCCTTTAAGTGCAAAAAACAGGTCGCCGGGATGCACTTTCCTCGAGTCCGTTGAAATGCCTCCGATCAAGGTGTCGCCGGGAATACTTTTCAGGGTCCCGCCACAGGCCGATGCCGCGTCGCTCACGGAAAATGAGATCATACTCAACTTGCTCTCCTTTCCTCAACTGCCTCGGGGGATTCGTATCCCATGGAAATCAACATGTCCGTCGCGGTCGCACGATCGTCAAATGGTACGACGGTATCGGCAAATTCCTGATAGGTCTCATGCCCTTTACCGGCAATCAATACAACATCCCCGGGTTTGGCTGCACTCAACGCGGTTTCGATCGCTTCCCGTCGATCCATAATGATCCGTGAACCATCGTGACGAATCGTCTGATAGCCGGATTCAATATCCTTGGCGATGACTTCCGGATCCTCTTTTCGAGGATTGTCACTGGTGATCCAGGTTCGATCGGCCCATTGTGCGGCAACGATTCCCATTCGGGATCGCTTGCCAAGATCTCTGTTTCCACCGCATCCGAACACGCAATGGAGCCGTTCCCGAGTCAAAGGACGCATGGTGGTCAATACATGATAAAGAGCGTCTTCGGTATGCGCGTAATCGATGAAAACGGAAAAAGGCTGTCCGCAATGGACAGGTTCCAACCTCCCGGGAACAGCAGGCATGGTTGAAAGCCCCATTTTGAACGCTTCAGGAGTTACGCCCAGTTCGAAAACAACGCCCGCCGCCGCCAGCAGGTTGGAAACATTATGACGCCCGATCAGAGGAGCAAGGCAGGTCACCGGCTCTCGCCCGGCCCCCATCAAGCGAAACCGGGTGTATCCCGCCGCCAGATCCATTTCACTGGCGAGAAGATCTGGTTGAAACGCCAACTCCTGACCGAAGGTGCGAACTCGACGGCCATGCAACTGTGCCGTCAACCGTCTACCAAACGCATCGTCGGCGTTCACAATGCGCAACGCAGAAGCCGCAGTCCCAACCGATCCATCCAGAAGCAACTTCTTGGTTTCAAAATAGGCTTCCAGGTCTTGATGGTAATCCAGGTGATCGCGCGTCAAATTCGTGAACACCATGATCCGGAATGGAATCCCAAGGACACGCTTCTGGTCAATGGCGTGCGAACTGACTTCCATCACGCAGGTATCACAACCGGCTCTCACCATTTCATGCAACAAACGATGCAGTTGAATCGCATCCGGAGTTGTGCGTGAGGCCGGGATCTGACGGTCCCCTATTTCATACCGCACCGTACCAATCATGCCCACCTTGCGGTCGGCACAACGCATCAAATGACTGACCATGAACGCCACCGATGTTTTCCCATTGGTACCGGTAATCCCGACCATCTTCAATTTTCTGGCTGGATGGTCGAAATACCAGGCAGCAATCGTCGCCATGGCCGAGCGAGCATCTTCCACAACGATAAATGGGACTTTGCGCACCCAGTTTTCGATCACAAATTCATGGCTTTCGACCACAATGGCGGCCGCTCCACGTTCCAAAGCGGAATAGATAAAGTCGTGTCCATTCTGGGAATGCCCCGACAGAGCAATGAAGAGAGAACCGGGTGTCACGGTTCTTGAATCCTGAGTGATATCGGTGATGACCCCTTTTGATTCCCCGATTACTTCCACATGAGACAGGACAGCGAGCAACGATTCCAAAACTTTATACATGTCGGCATCCTCCTCATCATGGTTGAAAGTTAACGGGCAGGGCCCTGGTTTGAACGATCAGATCCTCCGGCATTTCGTCGGCAGGCATATACCATTCGCTCGGCTTGAGGTTCAGGTAATTGGCAACACGCTCGGCAATCAGTTTGAACACAGGCGCCGAATGCACGCCTCCATAGCCCATCCCCTCCGGCTCATTGATCATCACGGAAATGCAAATCTCAGGAGCTTCAGCGGGCAAAAACCCGACAAAAGAGGCCAGATGTTTCGAATGCGTGTAATTTCCGTTGACAATTTTTCGAGCCGTACCGGTTTTGCCGGCAACAGTGTATTTTTCAAGCTCAGCTCGACGTGCCGTTCCGCGGTTACTGACCACCTGGGATAATGCCTTCGTAATGTCTTGTGTGGATTGCTCGGTCATGACGTGACGCACCATATGCGGATCATACTGTGTCATGGTCCGTCCATCGGGATATTCAATCCGATCAATAATCATCGGCTGCATCAAGCGACCTCCATTGGCAATGGCTGCCATGGCCATGGTAATCTGCAGCGGCGTGACGGATATGGTATATCCGATCGCCACGCGGGACATGGTCACGTCACGCCAATCATTGACGTGATGCACCTTGCCGCCGAGCTCACCCGGCAATTGAATACCTGTCGGCTGCCCGAATCCAAATCCACGAATATAGTCAAAGAAACGATTGGGCCCCACTTCTCGAATCACTTTGTAGGTTCCGATATTGCTGGATTTGGCCAACACTTCCATGACCGAAAGATTGCCGTAACTATGGTCATCCGAGAGTCTCCATTTCCCATTGCTGTATCGTCCATTCTCACAATAAACGGTGTCGGTCAGCCTGGAAGTTCCTTCACTCAAAGCGGATGCAATCGAAACAATCTTGAATGTACTCCCCGGCTCAAACTGATCCATGATCGCGCGATTCTTGGAGGCATCGCCATTGTTGATCGCGGTCACCGGTTTGTTTGGATTGAATGTGGGATAACTGGCCATCCCCAATATCTCGCCTGTTTGAGGACGCACCACAATGACGGTGGCACTCTTGGGTTTCGAGGTCTCAACGCCTTTCGTCAATTCTTCCTCAACAATCGCCTGGATACCGGCGTCCAAAGTCAGAACCACATTCATCCCCGGCCGGGGTGACATGTCCCGATAACGATATTCCCTCAGCTCACCAAACCCCGGAGCACGCTCAGTCTCGCGCCATCCGATCACACCGCGCAACCATTTGTCACAAGTACGTTCAATCCCTTCGATCCCCTTCGTCAGGAAAACGGTCCGCCCGCTCCAGATGTCTTCCCGGGATTGGGTAAATCCCAAGGTATGGGCAGCCATCGAACCATTGGGATAGACACGCTTGAAATCGTCCACCGGCTCGACATACACAGCCCATTTTTTCATTTGGTTCACAAAAGCCTGCTCCGACTCGGGCAACAAGTCGGGATGCTCGTTGAAAGGATATTGTGCAATGTACTCTTTGAGTCCCTTGTACTCTTCATCGGTGACTTTGACTCGCAGTCGCACGTGAGGATCCAGCACACGCTCGTTTTTGACCGTGACATAATTCAGTTCCAAACGCTTCCGAATTCCCTCTTCGGTCACACCCAGGTGGCCAAGATATTCGGAAATGGCACGAGCCATTTTATCATTGTACCGATCAATGTATGCCAGGTTGGCACAGAGAATTCGAATGCGATGATTGGTGGCAAGCAGCACGCCCTGCCGATCCATGATCTTGCCCCGCTCGGATTCCCTGAGATAAACGCGACGTGTTTTTTCCTGCGCTTTGGTCAGGTAATACTCATGTCGAATGGCCTGGAGATAAACCAATCGACCGATGACGATGGCAAAGCCAATCATCATCAAAGCACCAAAAGTCAACATCCGCTGCAGATGCAAAGGCTGCGCAGGAACCACACGATTGGGATTGGAGGGTTTGCTCATGGCATATACCTCCGTCGTGTGTATTGTTTTGAGGATAGTTGACTGTAGGTGAAAGGAATACGACGCCGTGATTCCGATTGATCATTCTTGGCACGAACCAATTCGACAGCCGGCATGGGTAGGGTCAAGACATGATCCGGACCGGGGGGGACCAGATCGAGTTTACGCCGTTCGACTTCGGCTTCGAGGTTCTTGGGGGATATCAGGGTTGCATACTCCTGACGTTTGAGTTCATTCGCGCGTTGCAACAAGCGCAACTCGCGTTCGAGTTTTTCGACGACTTCCGCCTTATGGTGGAGAGCTTCCTTCTGGAAGAGATAACCGACGCTGGCAGCGCCAATGAGTAGACAGAGCGACGCGCACCGGACTAACCATCCGATACTGATGACCGCTTCTGTGTGATGATGATAAGCATTCATACGAATTCAACGACTTCATGGTTTACGACATTGTTCAACCCTGCTCACGGGTCTGAGAAACCGGTATCCTCTCCGGTTTCGAGCTTTTACGACTTAAAAAATTTATTTTCTTCGGAACTGCTTTCCGGTTCTCCAATCCATTTCCTCTCCTGCTGGCAAGGCCCGCAACTTTATCAATGTTCTCAACTGCGCACTACGAGCCCTCGGATTGGACCGGACCTCATCCACAGACGGTTTCACCGCTTTTCTAGACACCCACCGAGCGCAGGGTTCTTTTGGAACACGCAAAGCCGGTGTATCCATCGCATCTCCCGCCCGGTAATCCAGTGACCAAAAATTCCCAAACTGCTTTACCATTCTGGCTTCAAGCGAATGAAACGAAATGGTCACCAGTTTCCCGTGTTCCTTCAGAACTTTCCACGCAGCAACCAACCCTTGTTCCAACTGCCCCAGTTCATCATTCACCTGCATGCGCAAGGCTTGAAACACCCGGGTTGCGGGATGATGTTTGTCACCTCGCCTGCCCAGCGCCGATTCAATGCATTCAGCCAACTGAAGCGTCGTTTCAAACGGTTTGACCACTCGTCTCTCGGTAATGGCTTGAGCCACTCTTCGCGCTCTGGGTTCTTCCCCGTAAAGCCTGAAGATCCGGATCAAATCATCACTCGACCAAGTGTTAACTATATCAGCTGCAGTCACTTGATCCTCAACATTCATTCGCATGTCGAGATTCCCTGCTTTCAAAAAACTAAATCCCCTGTGCCCCCAATCCACTTGAGGACTGCTGATCCCCAAATCCATCAGCACCCCATCGCATGTCCCCTCTTTCAACCAATCCGCCACCTCCGCGAAAGGACAGCGACGTATTTCAAATCTTCCTTCAAAGGGCTTCAACCGTTCACCGGCCGCCCGTATCGCATCCCCATCGCGATCCGTCCCAAAAAGTTTTCCGTCCGGACTGCTCTGTTCCAAAACCAGACTGGCGTGCCCGGCACCCCCCAGAGTCATATCGAGGTACACACCTCCCGAACGAGGTTCCAGTGCTTCCAGCGTCTCCCTCGGCAAAACGGACAGATGCTGGAACACCTCGTCACTCATCACCTATCATCCGCGTCTCAACCAACCGGACAACGTCCCTTTGATTCGCTTCCATGGCGTTTCAACGGGTGGCTCCAATTCGTGACCGGCCGTCAACTCAGGCTCTTTGCGTTGAATCTTCAATTCAAAACCCTGGCCGTGGTCGGAACCCATTTCAATAGGGATGATCTTTTCAAAAAGATCCTGTTGGTAATCCCCTGCCTCAACACGCTGGAACGTTGAAGTTCCACCATGAGCTCTCTTACATACACCCCTTCGCGGCCGGTGCGTTCTGTTTGCTTCCGTGCCCGATATTGGGGACACAGCAATCTTCCGGTGTGCGCCGGAAGATTGCTTGTTGGCGTGCGTTTCGTTCATTGCCTCTTCCTGGGATTGGACTGCGTCCGTTTTGGTGCTGAAAGCGATATGTCTGGTTCCCTGTTTACTGCGATAGGTCCGCGCCGCGCCCAATTTGCGATGATCGAAGCGGGGAATCATTCCGGGCTTCGATGGCAAATAGCGGCCGTGAAGATTCAAATCTTCAACCACGTGACCCATTGACAGATATTTTTTCAAATTCATTCTGATGTAGCTTAAAATTCTTTGATCGCATCCGGATACGCCTTGTCGTCTTCTTCGCTTACACCTAAATAGTCATCCAAATTCCAGATTTGAAACCGGTCGAACATTCCAACGACCATGATTTTACTTTTCGGAGCCAGGCCCGTGACATTCATCAGATTCACCGGCAAAGTCAGCCGCCCCGCAGAGTCCAGTTCCAATAACGCAGCCTCCCGCGAAAGTGATCTCCGAACTCGTTCCGCCTTGGGGTCCGAAAACGGTTTGTCGTTCATCTTTTTGACAAAATCAAACAAGAGCGAAGGCATCATCCCTAAGATGCAGGGCTTTTCACTCGGGTCGGGCTGCCACTTGACCAACGCAAACTTCGGAGAACCACACGCATTCCGCCAAGAAGAGGGCACTTGCACTCGTCTTTTGGCATCCAGGCTCGACTCCACCGAACCCAAAAACATGGTTTGATCCTCGGACACACCAGTAAAAACACATCCAGCCCCGAAGGGCCACTAATTGGGCGAACGCCACATTTATTGGTCATTTCCCCCACCAGGTCAACAGCAAATATCGAAAAAGTAAGCTTGGACTAAAAAACGGGGGGTAGATTTCCCCCGTGATTAGGAGCAGTTTACGACAAAAAAACCATACTTTAACGATACTCCCCAACTTTTCCCGGCAGCCTTTTATCCCCTGTTTCAATTTTTGGGAAACTGCCCCACCTGGCTGGGCGTCTTCCCTCTCGTTTTCCGGTTTGGGCTTTTTGGGATTTCCCCCCACAGCCCCCACCGTTCCCCCGGCTACTCTTTCCTGGTTCCTTGCCCAGGGTTTGGTACGTCAATATCCCGGGCGCTTGGATTTCGGGTAAAGTTGACTGAACAATATACACGCTTTTGTTTTTATTGCAATGAAGCCTGTTTTGTCGGAAAGGTTTTGCTTGATGGCAGCGCCCGAAGAACATGCTTTCCGAACGGAGGACTTCGATTTTGAACTCCCCGCCGAACTGATCGCCCAGCATCCAACACCGGATGCACGGGATCGCTCCCGCCTGCTCGCGGTCCATCGCAATGAAAACGCGGTGTCACACCAAACATTCCCTGACCATGTCAAATACCTGACCAAAGGAGACCTGTTGATCCTGAATAACACGAAAGTAATCCCGGCTCGTTTGCGGGGCGAGAAGCAGGGTACCGGTGGCAAAATGGAATTGCTGTTGGTTGAGGAAAAACAACCCAACCAGTGGCTGGTCATGCTCAAACCCGGGAAAAGGGTGCGTCCCGGAACCCGCATCAACCTGCACGACCTGAAAGGAAATGTGTCCAATGTGTCAGCTGAAGTCCTCGATAAGACCGAAGACGGACGATATCACGTTCAATTTCTGGGAAGTTCCCCCATCTTGGACTGTGTCGATGCCTTGGGAGAAATGCCCCTGCCCCCTTATATCCAAAGAAAGGACCACCCCTCGGAGGAAGACAAGGAACGATATCAAACAGTATACGCAGACCCGAGAGGATCTGTGGCTGCTCCCACTGCGGGACTGCACTACACCCCGGAACTGCTGGATCGAATTCGCCATGCCGGGGTCGAAATTGCATGGGTCACCTTGCATGTCGGCTTGGGAACCTTTGCGCCGGTGCAATCCGAATGGATTACTGATCACAAGATGCATGAGGAACGTTTTGAAGTGACCACTCCCACTCTCACCGCCATTCAAAAAACACGGTCAGAAGGAGGAAAAATCACCGCAGTGGGAACAACAAGCCTCAGAGTCCTGGAGTCGCTTGCGCGTATTTGGAGTCCGGGAGATTCTACGGATCCCATACAGGGACGAACGGACATTTTCATCTATCCTCCCTATCAGTTCCAATTGACCGATCAATTGATCACCAATTTTCATTTACCAAAAAGCACGCTGTTGATGCTGGTTTCTGCATTCGCCAGTCCGGGTAAACCGGATGGCTTGGATCTCATCCGAAAGGCATATCAGGAAGCCATTCAAAACCGCTATCGCTTTTTCAGTTACGGTGATGCCATGATCCTTGCCTGACCTCTATCAACCATCATGCGCACAACCACCAACACAAAGTTCAATCAACCATGGATCGCCGTCAACATGCTGATGACTGCAGATGGAAAAGTCAGCGGCCCGCATCGTTCATCCACTCAGGCAGGATTGCGAAAAGATATGGACCCCATGGCTGCTTTTGGAAGCCACCGCGATCACCGTCGATTACTACGCATCCGGGCCACCATGGATGCGGTCATCTGCGGACGTCGCACCATTGAATCAGGCCCCATCGATCTTGGAACGGGTGGAAAACGATATGAGCGAATGAGAGTGGCCGCAGGATTGAACGACTGCCACCGGAAGGTCGTGGTCTCAGGCTCCGGCGTCTTGAACTCTGACTGCAAGGTGTTTGAAATGAATGATTCTCCCATTCTGATCGCCACCACTCAATCAGGCAAGCAACGCCTTGGCGCTCAATTCGCCAACAAACCCCAAGTCGAGGTCCTGTCATTCGGCCGCGAAACCGTACATCTTCAAAAACTGGTCGCCTGGCTCTATGAACATTGGAACATCCGGCGGCTCGTCCTGGAAGGCGGCGGCAAACTCAATGATGCCATGTTTCGGGCTAAATTGGTCGATGAGATCTACCTGACGGTGGCCCCACTTGTTTATGGCGGGCACACTCATTCCACCATCAGCGATGGAAAAGGATTCAGCAAGCTGTCGGATGCAGCATCATTCAAATGCATCGAACACCGACGCGTGGGTTCGGAAATGTTCCTGACCTATCGAAAAAAAAGTTAGCATAAACCAACAGCCCTATGGAGTGCTTCCGGCTCGACGGAGCTTTGGATACGGTGCGAATTCTCAGGCAGCAAACAAAAAACCAAAGCGCATCCACCCCTCAACCAGCAGGTGCTTTGTGGGGATGATTGGGCGCCTACGAAGAAATCGGATACACTGGCGTTTCCCTGAGGTATCCAAAGCGGTGTCGAGCCACCGCAGTCCAGAGCACCCCCGGGGCACGACCACTACACAATACTCAATAAGGGAGTTTCCGCATCCTTATCCGCAATCAATCCCTCGAGCGCGGGAACGGGAAAGGATTCCAACTGACGTTTGACATCCAACCATTCCGATTCCGTCCATTGCAGGGATTGGCAGGCAGCGTTTCCGAATCCGGTCAGCACCTGCATCTGATATTTGGCAAGCCCTTGCCTCAGCGGAATGGAGAACATATGCAGCACCATACCATAAACCAGCAAGTGCCAACCAAAAGCTTTCCCATCCAAAACAGCATTCCGATAACGGGCAAGAATCCGAACATCGTGCAGCCCTCTCAGTTTGCGAAGCTGGTTTCGCCCAAGTGTGCGACTGGATTCAGCGAACACTTTCATGAAAGGATCCTTGCCAAGACGCGCATCCAGATCCAGCAATTCGCGCAGGCCATTCCGGGAACACAAGGTCGTAGCTGACACAATAGCCGGAAGTTCGACTGGCACCAGAATGTGCTCCACGTACTGGTGGATAAATACGAGGAAGGATTCCGGATCTTTCACCTGCTCCAGCTTGATGGAGGAAGGAAACATCGACGACGATACGTCATCCCCAAGACGACAGCATAAAGCCGACAGATCCCGATGGAATCCGTCCATAGCTTTCATCTGTGCCTGGGCAGTGTTCATGCTGTCTTGATGTTGTGTTTCGAAAAATCATTCCGAGCAACCGCCCCTTATTGCCAGACTCAGCCACACGGCTCAAGTTTTATTCGGCAAATCGACTCCAAGTAACAATCAAACCAATCAGGAGATTGTTAAAAAATGGCAGGGACATCCGCGATGCATCGGGATCCCGCGTCAGCGGTTGGTTCCTGACTTTGTCATTTCTCTCCCCCCTGAATCAAATATTGCGCAACTCAACGGTCCGGTTAGTATCCATGCGTTCCCTATGAAAGCGTTTTTTAATTACCAATGGATGGCACCCTGTGTGCTTTTATCAATCCTGCCTCTGACACAGGCGCAGGATGCGGCCCCAGTCACAGCTCCCGGCGCGCAACTCGAGCAACTCGGCAACGGCTTCAGCTTCACCGAAGGCCCCTCCGCAGACCAACATGGAAACGTCTTCTTCACCGACCAACCCAACGACCGCATCGTTCGATGGGACGCCAATGATGGATCGTTCTCCGACTGGTTGAAACCTGCCGGACGATCCAACGGCACGTTCTTTGACAAAGACGGCAACCTCTGGGCATGCGCCGATGGCAAGAATGAACTCTGGTCCATCGCGCCGGACAAAAAGCATACGGTCATCTTGAACAACTATGACAACAAGCTCATGAACGGCCCGAACGACCTTTGGATCCGCCCGGACGGAGGCATTTATTTCACCGATCCGCTGTACCCACGCAACTATTGGGAACGCGATCCCGCCATGCAGCAGGACGGACAACACCTGTATTTCCTTCAAAAAGGAGCGGTGAAACCAGTCCGTGTCGCCGATGACTTCAAGCAGCCCAACGGGTTGATCGGCACTCCGGACGGAAAGATCCTCTACGTAGCCGACATCGGTGGACGCAAAACCTACGCGTTCGACATCCAGGCAGACGGAAGCGTGACCAACAAACGATTGTTCTGCGAGCTGGGATCCGATGGCATGACCATCGACAATGAAGGAAACGTCTATCTCACCGGACGCGGCGTCACGGTTTTCAATTCGAAAGGAGAGAAAATCCAACATATCCCGGTCCCGGGAGGTTGGACGGCAAACGTCACCTTCGGAGGAAAAAACAAGGACCTTCTGTTCATCACTGCCAGCAAATCCGTATTCGGCATCCAAATGCGCACCAAGGGCGTGACACCTTTTTAAAAGATTGTCGTCTTTCAATCACCGATTGCCCCTCTACCTGTTCATGACCTTTCGGCTTCTTATTCTCGTTGCCTGCGTGTTGACGGCCATGCCGTCAATCCTGCGCGCTCAACGGAATGAGACCTCCAGCCGGCGACGTTCTTTTGTCTCCCCCGAGGAAACCATCGTGCAGGCATGGCTGACGCAAGGGGATCAGAATGGCGATAAGCAACTGGAAAGTTCGGAATGGAATACAGTGATCCGGGACTGGGCAAAACGATTGAATGTCACCCCGTCATCCCCGGTTTCACAAGCGGAATTCCTCAACCACATGCCGGCGTTATTGACCGCGGGAACGAGCGGTCGTCAGACCACATCGCGCAGTATGCTGCCCAATCGATTTTTGGGTTTCTTTGTGGCTCTGGACACGAACGCCGACGGTGCGTTGACACCCGAGGAATTCAGCAGGCAAGCAAGCACATGGTTTGAGTCCTGGCTCATGCAGGCGCCATCGGATCGATTGGATGCTGTCCGCTTACTGGATGGACTGAGACAAACGCTCCCGAAAACCAACATGAGCGGCGCCACCGGCAACGAGACACAAGACCTTCGCAAGGACCTCCCCACACCACCCCCTTCCCCGGTGCGAAGCCCGGCTCAATCCCTGTCAACCATGACACTGCCCCATCCCTTCAAGATGCAGGTGGCTGCTTCCGATCCCATGATCCAGGAACCAGTGGCCATGTCCTTTGATGCGGACGGTTCGGCTTATGTGGTCGAGATGCGCAGTTTCATGCTGGATCTGGATCGAACCGGCGAACGGGAACCGATCGGACGCATCACCAAACTGGATGATGAAAACGGGGATGGCGTCATGGACCGGGCCACGGTTTTCATCGACGGACTCATCGTGCCCCGCGCCGTGCTCGCCACGCACAACGGGGTCTTGTTCGTGGAAGATTACACCCTTCAATTTGCCCAGGACACAAACGGAAACGGTCACGCGGATCTCCGTCTCCTGATCGATGCCAACTACGGCCGCAGCAACATCGAACACGCTCCCAACGGACTCATGCTGGCCATGGACAACTGGATCTACAATGGCAGATCACCCTGGCGTTACCGACTGGTGGATGGCAAGTGGGTCAAAGAAAAAACCGAACAACGCGGACAATGGGGCATGACACAAGACCTCCACGGCCGCCTGCTCTACAACGTCAACAACAGCCAATTGCTGGGAGATTTTGCGCCTCCCAACAGGATGGGAAGGAACAAGCATTATCCATCAACGGCGGGACTCAATTTGTTCGTTGCAACGGATCAACGCGTTTACACCACCCGCATGAACACGGCCGTCAACCGTGGCTACCTCCCGGATGTACTGGATGAACGCGGGCACCTGCATGTGTTTGCTTCATCATGCAGTCCATTGATCTATCGGGGGGATCAATATGATCCCAGCTTCATTGGCAACGCTTTCGTCTGCGATCCGGCCGCAAACATCGTCAAACGAAACATCGTGACCGAAAGCCCCTTGAACCTTTCGGCAGTCCAGGCCTATGACGACCGGGAATTCATCGCCTCCACGGATGAACGATTTCGTCCGGTGAACATTTACAATGGTCCGGATGGAACACTCTGGCTGCTGGACATGTATCGGGGCGTGGCCCAGTACGGCATGTTCATGACGGATTATCTCCGCAAAGACACCATCGCCCGCGGGCTGGACAAAGGCATCCATCTTGGACGCATTTATCGCATCACGGATACGACCCGAAAAGTGCGTCGACCTTCATTGCTCTCCAGCTTGAACAACAACCAATTGGTGGCGCTCCTCGAACACAAGGACGGCTGGACGCGCGACACCGCACAGAGGTTACTCGTGGAAAGAAAAGACAGATCGGTCGTGCCCGAGTTGCAAAAGCTGATCAAAACATCAACCCAAGCGGTGGGCATTGAACATGCATTATGGACCTTGGAAGGATTGTTGGTTGCGTTCAAGCAGGAGATTCCACCCAGCCACCGAACGGTGATTGTCAAAGAAATCGATTCGTCCCGGGACCTGAAACCCGGACCATTTGCTGAAGACGTGTGGCAAACCATCCTGCAAGCCACCCGGCACGCCAATCCGCGCGTTCAGATTGCAGCCATGCGAGTCGCGGAATCTTTGAGTCAGCATACCCCCGAACGAACCGCTTCACTGTTGACACAACTGGAAACCACCAAGACTTCACCCGATCAAAACGTCATCTTCCAAACCGCTCTCACGGCGGGCAGTTTACCCCAACCCAATTCCCTCCCTCTCCTGAGCGACATCGCAACACAGCATGCGGGTGCTTACCTGATCCGGGAAGCGATCATGAGCGGGTTACAGGATTGGGAACTCAATTTCATTCAACTACTGTTCTCGCGGTCCGATTGGATTGAGCCTCAACCGGGATACACTCAGCTCGCCCAATCCCTCGCCGAAGCGGTAACCGCATCCGCCAATGCGACACAATTGGATATCCTCCTGGATCTGGCTGCCAACCAACCCGAAACGCAGGCATGGCGAACGCAAGCCATACTGAGGGGCATACGCGGTCAATTAATCTCAACTCTCCATTCCCCGTTCATCCTCAACCGAAAGTCATCTGCACTCGATCGATTGACCCGCTCAACCGATTCTCCATACATCGAGCTGGTGCAGGATATCGCCAATCATTTGGTGTGGCCCGGCCACAAAAACTATGAATCCGCCATGCAATCGGCAAAGCGCCGAACTGAGCAATCAAACCAACCAGCCACATCTTCCGAAGGCGAACAACTCTATCAAATGATCTGTGCGGGCTGTCATGGAGCTTCGGGCGAAGGAATGAAAGCGCAAGCTCCTCCCTTGCGTGGCTCCCAGTGGGTGACCGGTTCAACGGCACGACTGACACGCATTGTGCTGCAGGGAGCACAGGGGCCCATCAAGGTTGGAAACAAACAATATGCCCCGCCCGAAATCCTGGCGGAAATGCCACCCATTGCGGCGTTGGAAGATGCACAAATCGCCACCATTTTAACATTCATCCGTCAGGCTTGGGGACATGACGCGGACCCAGTAGAAACTCCTGCGATCACCCAAATTCGTCAACAAACACAAGAACGCCAGTATCCCTGGACCGAATCTGAATTACTACAAATTCCATGAAAAACATCATTATCACAACATTGGCCATCGCGGCCCTCCAATTAAATATGTCAGCCGATTCATCATCCACAAACAATCAGGACAAATCTCTCACGCCGGTCGGAACGGAAGCCTTCAGTCGACTCGAAGGTCGTGTTTTTGGAAAACTCGAAGACGGCACCAGCGTGCAGCAATTCATTCTACGCAATGCCAACGGAATGGAAGTTCGCCTCATTGAATACGGAGCGACCTTGACCGCGATCAACATCCCAAACGGAAAAGGAGGTCACCTGAATGTGATCCAGGGCGAGGAATCACTGGAACCATACGTAAAAGGTTTCCCTTCCGCCTCGGTCATCGGTCGTTTCGCCAACCGCATCGCTCACGGCAAATACACGCTCGACGGTAAAGAACATGAAGTCACCCGCAATGCAGGCCCACATCACATCCACGGCGGACGCAAGGGATTCGCCAAGGTTGTCTGGAAAGCGGATCCCATGCCGTTGAAAGACAATGCCTCCGCAGTTCGGCTGACATATGAGGCCAAAGACGGTGAAGAAGGATTCCCCGGCAACATGAAGGTGAGTGTCACTTATGTCCTGACCGATGCCAACGAGGTCAAACTCATCTACTCGGCCAAAACCGACAAACCCAGCCCGATCAACCTGACGAATCACGCCTATTTCAACCTCGCCGACCAAGGCGGGTTTGAAAACCATGAAATGTGGATCAACTCGGCGACTTACACGCTGGCGGACCAGCAACTGATCCCCACTGGCAAAATAGGTTCTGTGGAGGGCACAGCTCTGGACTTCAGAAAGCCTCACCCTATCGGAGAACGCACGGACGACACCCAACCCAGACCACACCTGTATGATCACAACTATATCATTACCGGTGGAGGCAGGAGCGTCGTGCACACGGCAACCGTCAAAGAACCCGTCAGTGGTCGCGTCATGAAAGTTCACACCGATCAACCAGGCGTCCAGCTCTACACCGGCAATCCGCGCGGGTTTTGCCTGGAAACACAGCATTATCCGGACTCGGTGAATCATCCGGAATTTCCCTCCACCATCCTGCGTCCCGGAGACACATTCGAAAGCACCACCATCTATGCGTTCGAGTTTTAGGCCGCGCCTTTCAACCATCACACTGAATTCCGTCGTAATATGAAATCTCTATTAAAGTGGATTTGTGGAGTGGCTGTGTCTGGGTGTTCACTCATCCAGGCAGCCAACCTGACTCCGCATCTTAGTTTTCAAGCTGGCCCCATCAACAGCGTTAAAGTGGAATCGGAGTCCGGCGTGATCATGGTTTACGCCCCCCACCGCCGAACTAGTGATTCCAAACCACAGATGGCCCTCCTGACACACGGTCGACGTGATGTCGTTTCACCTGCCCGAAAATTCGCGAAAGGCACACCGATCGCGGCCCCGCAAGCCGAACGCGGCTGGCTCGAAAACCCACAGGCTTACTGGAATGAGTTCACCACCAAACGATTTCATGACTACGATCAACAAACAACAAAAGTCAATGCAACTCCCCTCCCTGTCACTCGCTGGGTGAAAGACGGAGAAACCATTGAATGGCACGGGCTCAGATGCTCGGTGATCGAGACCCCCGGATACACTCGGGGCGCAGTGTCCTACCTGACGGAGATCGACGATAAAAAAGTCATCTTCACGGGGGACCTCATTTTTGGAGATGGCAAACTAATCGACCTTTACAGCCTGCAAGACGCCATCCCGGAAGCCAATGTTCGCGGTTATCATGGATATGCCGGAAGATTGGGCGCGTTGGTCTCCAGCCTCGAAAAAATCAAGGCGCTTAAACCCGACCTGCTCATCCCCGCTCGAGGACCGGTGATTGAAACACCAACTCAGTCCATCGATAAATTGATCGCCCGTGTTCAATCCGTTTACAAAAACTACCTGTCCACCAATGCACTCAACTGGTATTTCAAGGAAGATCGCATGCGTTTGTGTGGCGAGCGTGTGCTAGGTTCCAAGGATGCGGTGGAACTCATGCCTTACTCGGTTCACGTGCAGACGCCGGAATGGATCAAGGGCTTCTCCACCTCACGGCTGATCATTTCAAAAGACGGATTTGCCTTCCTCCTGGACTGCGGCAATCAACGCGTCATCGATGAAGTTCAAAACCTGATCACCAGCGGTCTCATCGAAAAAGTGGAAGGCATCTTTGTCACCCACATCCACGATGACCATACCGACATGGTCCAGAAGGCGGCTGACACATTCAATTGCCCCGTCTATGCCACCAACGAATACGCGGACGTTTTGAAACAACCCGGCGCCTATCACATCCCTGCCCTGACCGCCAACGCCATCCCGGAAATCATCTCCATGAAAGACGGCACGGACATGGCATGGCGCGAATTCAAATTCACCTTCCACTTTTACCCGGGACAAACGTTTTACCACGGAGCATTACTCGTTCAAAAACCAGGCGAAGATCCCATCTTTTTCGTAGGCGATTCCTTTGCGCCTTCGGGGCTGGATGATTATTGCCTGCTCAATCGTAACCTGATGCACGAGGACACCGGCTATTTTCGATGCATGCGCATGCTCCGTGAAATGCCGGACAACACCTGGATCATTAACGAGCACATCCCTTACATTTTTCGCTTTTCAAGAGAAGAACTGGATTATCTCGAATCAAGATACCGGCAACGAGCCGCCACGCTGGACGAACTGTTTCCCTGGGATGATCTGAACTACGGCATCGATGAACAATGGGCGGTCTTTTATCCCTACGGTGTGGATGCCAATCCGAGTCAAACTCAGAATCTCGAGGTAAGAATCACCAACCATTCTCCCAAAGAACGAACCTTTACCATCACACCCCGGGGATGGAACGGACTCGAGGTCCTGAGCAAGGAAGGGCAATTGACCATTCCCTCACGTGAAACCAAAAAGCTATCAGTAAGCGTCAGGACTCCGGCCACTCCGGGAACCTACTTGGTCACCGCTGATGTTGCATCCGACGCCGTCAAACTTCATGACTGGATCGAAGCGTTGATCACGGTCAAATAGCCGGGCTACTTGATTCGATACAAGTGATCGAAAGTGCGAACAATCACGCTCCCCTGGCTGACCGCAGGAGTGGAAAGGGTTTCCTCGTTCAACTCGTTGGTGGAAACAATCTCGAGTTTCTCGGAAGCCTTGACCACTTTCGTGTTCGCTCGACCGGTCGTGAAGTATACGTAACCGTTGGCGGCAACAGGTGAAACCTTGACATTTTCAGCGAACAAACGTTCCTGCCAGTGAGCTTCACCGGTTTCAAGATCCAGGCAGGAAGCCATACCATCGTCACGGATCGTGTAAATCTTACCCTGATAAACAACCGGTGTCGGACAGTCGGGAGCGTAACGCTTCTGCGTCCAGTCACGCTCAACCGGGACGCTCACCCCGGTTTTCCTGGGGGTGACACCTATCACATAACCTTGATTCCGAAAACCAGAGGCCACCGTGATTACTTTACCAGCCCCGGCAGTGGGGCCTGAAATGGTGCGCCCGTAGGGGTGCGGGACTTCCATCCCTCCCGATCGCCAGATCTCCTTTCCGGTCTTGGGATCATAGGCATTCAGACTTTCAGCCCCCGACAGGACCACTTGAGCATCCCCGTCCACATCGATCAACACCGGGGTGGAATACGAATCATTCCCTTCATCGCGAGCCTCAAAATTGCGATCTACTTTCCAGCGGGTTTCACCGTTGGCGGCGTTGATGGCGATCAAGTAGGAAGGCCCCTGATGCATGCAGGCCACAAACAGAGTTCCATCGTGCAGAATCGGAGAGTTCCCCATGCCATGGTTCGTGTTATATTCGGCGTATTCCGTGCGCAAGTTTCGACGCCAGACTTCCTTTCCCCTGTCAGCGGTCAGGCAAACCAGATCCCCTGTCCCGAAAAACACCCAAAGATGCTTTCCATCGGTGACGGGAGTCGGGGTGGCCATATTATGAAATTCGTGAGTGGGCAGTCGACCATTGCCGATCTTACGACTCCAAAGCAGGGAGCCATCTTCCAAGTCATAGGCCAGGACTTGAAGATCATTGTTCTCCAACTGAGTGGTCACAAAAATACGACCGGCGTTTACGATAGGAGAGGAAGTCCCCTTCCCCGCCAACTCAATCTTCCATGCAATGTTCTTTTCCTGCGACCAGGACAAAGGCACATCGGATTCAGCACTGACACCGGTGCCATCGGAACCACGAAAGGCATTCCAATTTTCACCGTTCAAACCACCAGTCAAACACACGACTGCCGCCATCAAGATGCAACGCAAATTCAGCATAGGATTTTTTCCAGGATTAAGATGGAACCAAGTCCACCAAGGAATCCCCCACAAGGCAACAAGAAAGTATGCCTTGCCGCACCCACATATCGACTACCAAAAGCCCAACAACTTCTCTTCAGAACCAACATCCAATCTATTCCAACCAAATTATCCAGAAACATTTCAGTATGTAAGCGTATAAAGGGCGTCTCTCACTTAATTCTTTTGATGTAAGTGTGAGCCAAGAGCCATTTTGAGTGCTGTGGCTCGACACAGCTTTGGATACGCCAGGGAAACGTTGTGATGTCCTACTGCCTTCCACGATCCATTTGCTATTTGTGGGCCCCACCAGAGTAAAAGTTCGAGTTGGTTGTATTCGAATACCGACGGCGTATGCGGACCATATCCAAAGCGGCGCCAAGTCGCACGCA
>CAYPZD010000047.1:0-39849 GCA_964415055.1 uncultured Verrucomicrobiota bacterium
ACATGTAACCCCAACCCGAATTGTGTTACCCATGTTCTGAACCTAAAGTGTTACCCATGTCTTGAACTCACCCAATGCCCCCCATTCACTATTCACTATTCACTATTTTAAATTCAAAAGCGTTTGCAAGTTCGAGCAAACCGTAAACCAAATCATTCCTGCCACATTCGATTTGGACGATATAGAGTCCTTTGCGAAAAGTAAGGGATTGAAAAAGCCCGTGGTGGGTCCAACATGCAGCCTCTCCTACCTGAGGCAATTCATCCTGATTGAAAGGAGCTTTCTTCAAAATCTCCTCCCACGCCAAGTCCATTAAATCTTTGTCTTCCCAACGATAAATCACGCAATGATGTCCCCCGGTGTTGATCGCCAGGTCCTTCTTCCCATAATGAACCCGAGCATAGGCTTCGCACCCCATGGATTGTATTTTGCGTTGCATGAAATCCATCGCAGCTTTGGGATCGGGTTGATCGGAATGCGCAAAGGTCGCGGGTTTAACGAGTGGCTCCAAATTCTGAACCAATTTACGTTCACTCCAGTCCCCTTCAATCGCGTCCAACATCGGACAAAGAGCCGTTACGGACCGTTTATCCACTGCTTGTTTTTCCTCGGCAATTGCCAAGCCCAACAAGCACCAAACAGTCAAGGCATAAGCCAGCCCCATTCGAAAGTATTTTAACAAACCCCTCATAACCACCAAACCTCCTCCTCTCCGCGTCTCTGCGTCTCTAGTCCCGCATGCGGGACGGGCGTGCATTAAAAAAAAGCCCTTCCTGACAGGAAAGGCTTTTGGAAAAAGTAAGCGTTTTAAAGCATCAATCATAACCCTGCTTGCGCTGGCGTGGATCCCAGAATTCGAGATTCACATCGGTCCCCGTTCGAGCTGGATCAGTTGGCGGGTTGATTTTCTCAGATTTACGGAAATCAGCGTGACCGTCATTGAACATCACATTACCGCCACCCTCATGGCGATTGGGATCGACACCTTCCAAGGCGTCCCCCTGACTGAAACCGGAAGTCGGCCACCACAGAGAACTGCTCCAGGCGCCGTCAGGTTTGGGCATTGAATCACCCACCACCAGGTTCATGGATGGACTGCGCACATTGGATCGTTTAAAGTTGGGTAAAGAGTCAACTTTTCGACCATTGATGGTCACCGTTCCGCCACCATAGGGATGAATTCCCAGGAAGAATGCGTTGTAACCGTATCCCACCTTGTGAGCATCGAAAGCCCATTCCCAATCCACGTTCAAATCCTGACGCCGCCGTTTGAGTGAATGACAGCGGAACAAATTGGACATATTGCCTTCCGGGATAATGGTCGTCCCCCACCAATTGGTCAGTATCTGAGCCGTGGAGGTGGTTCCATTGTTGCGGTGGGGAGGAAAAGTATCGCTGTTATCATCGGTATAAAACTGCATGAAGAGACCAATCTGACGCAGGTTGTTCATGCAGGCAATCCGCTGCCCCTTTTCCTTCGCCTTGCTGAGTGCAGGCAACAACATGCCCGCCAGAATGGCAATGATGGCAATGACCACCAGCAGCTCGATGAGAGTAAAAGCCCTCAAGCCCCACTTCGTTTTTGGCACGGCGGTGCCAGCCGTTGCGTTAACCATGTTAGGGATCATAATGCCCTTGATAAGGTACCTGCGATATTTGGCAATGAAAAATTTGGTAAACTTCCAGGTCATGAGCTAACAAAAAAACATGCAACCCAACCTTAATTGCCCCCTCGAAAACCGCTGAATGATCAATTTGACAATTGCCGGATTAGTTCCAAGGGGGTGAACACCATCAAGCGACAACCTGAAAAGTCTTTTTTGTTTCTGGTGACAATTGCATCCAGCCCCGATTTTATGGCCACGGCCTCTAAGACGGCATCCTCAAAATCTCGCACCTGACTTCCCAAAGCCAATTCGAACCCAGCTGCGTCAAGAATACCCATGTGGAAACAGCTCATTAGTTGCTTTAAGTGTATTCGAACAGCACTTTCCCCAAGCTCTTTTTTTGCGATGTAATGAAGGGTTGTAATAGTAGTCGGACAAAGAAATCCCATCAGCACGCCCCGCTCAGCCATCGACACAGCATAAGCCGAATCGTCTACAAACGCTGGTCTGGCCAACCAAACATCCAAGATAACATTGGTATCAAAAAGAACTTTCAACTGTGTTTTTCTTTAAGATGTTGTTTATAACCCTCTATGAGAGCTAGCTCATCATCCTTGGCAGAGGGATCTTTCAGTATTCCTATCATGGATGAGGTAATGGGAGGATATTTTAATTCGGTCCCGGCATCCTCTGACTCAGCGATGATAAACTGTGCCACCATCCTGGAGACAGAAGAACGCTTTTGCCGTGCCATCCGTTTGGCCTTGCGGATGACAGATTCTTCCATACGCAATGTCAATTTCGCCTGCATGACGTATTTAAACCGATCTTTATACGTCATGTCCATATCATTTTTCATTCGCAGCGCGTTGTATTTGCTTAAAACTTGTCCCCAAACCGGATTTCGATCAGTCTTAGCTCAACTCCAATTTAATCATGAAAAAAGCAACAACATTACTGGCGTTGGCAAGTATGACGCTGATGACAAATCTGGAAGCAGCCGACAAAATGAAGGCGCTCATCATCGATGGTCAAAACAACCACGGCATCTGGCCTAAGACCACCGTGATGATGAAATCCTATCTGGAGAAAAGCGGCCTGTTCACCGTGGATGTCGCCCGCACCGCCTTTACCTGGCAGGGAGACAAACTGATTCCCCAATACCCGGTCAAACTCGACCACGAAACCCAGGCCTTGCCCAAACCCAAATCAGATCCAAATTTCACCCCCACTTTCTCCGATTACGACCTGGTCGTGTCCAACTTTGGATGGAATGCCGCTCCGTGGCCCGATTCGACCAAAGCGGCTTTGGAAGCATACGTCAATGGTGGGGGCGGTCTGGCGGTTGTCCATGCCGCCGACAATTCATTCGCGGAATGGCATGAATACAATCGCATGATCGGTCTCGGAGGCTGGGGTGATCGCAATGAAAAATCCGGTCCATACGTCTACTATGACGACCACGGCCACCTGGTGCGTGACACCTCCCCGGGCCGCGGCGGTTCGCACGGCAAACAGCACAACTACCTGGTCGAAACACGCGACGCCGACCATCCGATCACCAAAGGGCTCCCAAAGAAATGGCTGCACGCACAGGATGAACTTTATGACCGCCTGAGAGGACCGGCCGAGAACATGAACGTCCTCGCCACAGCCTATTCCGACAAGGAAACCGGAGGGACCGGACGGCATGAACCCATGCTCATCACCATTGAATACGGTCAGGGCCGCGTCTATCACACCCCCATGGGCCATGCTGATTATTCCATGGAATGCGTCGGTTTCATCACCACCTTTGTCAGGGGAGCCGAATGGGCCGCCACCGGCAAAGTGACTTTGACCGAAGTCCCTGGGGACTTCCCCTCTCCGACAGAGGTTAAAAAACGCAAATTTGACTGATTCAATGTCCATGAAAAATTAGGATAATAAAACCCGGATCATTCCATGGTCCGGGTAGGTTCTTGTGGCGCAACTCAAAAACTTGATGGAGCGCCATCTCAGACAAAAAGAAAAAGGCCATGCCATGCATACGCCGCAAATCCATTCAAAAAAGTGATCTGTTAAACCAGACCACCGATTTGAACCACGAAATAGAGCAAAAGGTCCTGGCTGGAGAGTTCCATTTACCTGTGTTGCCCGTCATTGCAACACAAGTTATCAACATGGCAGCCGACCCGAATGCGGATCTCGAGGAACTCTCCAAGTTAGTACATCAGGACCAGTCACTGGCAGGTCATGTGCTGCGCATTTCCAACTCTGCACTTTATGCAAGAGACACGCCCATACGCACATTGAATGAAGCCATCAACCTGCTGGGATTCACAGCCATTCGGGAAATGGCAACCGTCATCAGCATCAAAAACCAGGTCTTTCAACACCGGGATTTCACCCATGAAATCAAGGTCATTTGGAAACACGCGCTGTTGTCGGGATTTTACGCGAAGGAAATCGCAGGCATGATTGGGAAAGATACGGAGATCCCCTTCATTTGCGGTCTTTTGCACACGGTAGGAAAACCCATATTATTCCAATTGCTCATCGATCTAGGAGGAGCGGCCATTTTCGAGGGCGGCAATGAAATGATTCCCATCAACCTGGTCGAACGATACCACACTTTTGTGGGAAAACAGGCGGCCGAAAAATGGAATCTCCCGGGAGAAGTGAGCGCTTGTTGCGAGTTTTTCAAAGAGCGCTGGGAAGCCGTAGAACACCGCCAAACCGTCGCCATCATCATCTTATCCAGTCGCTTGGCGAAATGGTGTCAGTTCACCGACAGAAACCTGAAAACCAACATCGAACACGATAGCGTGCTGAAAGAACTGGAATTGACGCCAGACCAACTGACAGACCTTTTCGAGCTAAAGGAAAGCATGATGGAGTCGATCAAAGCGTTGAATTAATTGCCAACCAATGTCACCCCAAGAACGATGAACCTCAACGAATACGAAACCTTTCGAGCCGCTACCGAACAAGGCGGTTCTCTGGAAGGCGGCGGTATCAACGATCACTCCGCAGCCATGTTCAACTTTTTATCCAACCTGCAGCAAAGTCAGGGGATAAAAGGACATCTCATGGAAATCGGGGTTTGGAAAGGACACACCGCATCCCTTCTGGCGCTTTTGCAACAGGAACAAGAACGATTGTTTCTTTCAGACATGACCATTCGTGAACAAGAGGTTCAGGCATGGCGCGACCTGATGATTCCCGGACAGGATAAAAAGTTCCAGTTCCTGCATGGTGACTCGGGAGTGCTCCGAAAACGGAACGTGTTGCATGAACTGTTCGGGGAATTTCGATGGGTCCATATCGACGGAGAACATTCCTACGAAGGCGTGATCAGTGACCTGGATTTGGCTTTTGACTGCATTGGCCGGTCCGGCATTGTTGCCTGCGACGATGTCTTTCACCCCATGAGCGCATGTGTCACGCAAGCGATTTTTGATTACGTCGCACGCAATGCGCACAAGGCCCGACTGCTGGTCCTGGGATTCTGCAAAGCCTACCCCACAACCCCCTACTGGTATGACTTCTATCACCAGGCCTGCTAAAAGGAATTGTTGCCCACGTTCGATGAAGCAAAACTCCCCATCACACTTTGTCTGAACGGCTGGAATCAATCCTCGGACTACTACAGCATCATCCCCAGAAGAAGCGAAGGAAAATACGTTACCATCGGACAATTTCACGAAGACATTCCGTCCTGATCACAGCCTTTCGCGCGGCATAAAACACCAACATCTGACCAAAGTAGCCGACTTCGCCAGAAGTTGGCCAACACAGGCATCATACTCAATCAAAGCGTCAACAGCAGGAACCGTCACTTGAATTTTTGCAACAAATTCGGACGTTGATTGGTATCTGTTAAAGACCTATGCTGATGGCGGCTGAAATAATGGAGGAATCAAATCAAGATCCGTCCGCAAAAACAAAATCCACTCAAGGACAAAATGCGGACAGCGCATGGCGTCATGCCGACGACACCGAACACGACACGTCCGGCAACCATGAACCGTCGGATGCCAGGGATCGTCGTCTTCCACCGGCACCTTCCATTGACGCACTTCAGACGGCCATCCCCGATCTAGAAATCCTTGAATTCATCAGTCAAGGCGGTATGGGATCGGTTTTCAAGGCGAAACAAAAAAACCTTGATCGCCTCGTGGCACTCAAGGTGGTTCCCTCGGATGGAGAAAACGCTCACGTCGCGCATCCCGACCGCTTTTTGCGCGAAGCCCGCACTCTGGCAAAATTGAGCCATCCCAACATCGTTCCGGTCTTTGATGTCGGACGCACGGATCAGTTCATCTATTTGATCATGGAATTCGTCGAAGGAGACAACCTGCGCGGGCTCATGAAGCGAAGCGCCCTCAGCATTCAGTCCGTCCTTCGCATCATTTCCCAGACCTGCACCGCGTTGGAATACGCGCACACCAAGCATGTCGTCCACCGTGACATCAAACCCGAAAACATCCTCATCAACCGGGAAGGCATCGTCAAAATCGTGGACTTCGGCCTCGCCAAGATCAATGAGGGAACCCAACGGGAATCCAACCTGACCGGCACCCGTCAGATCATGGGCACGCCCAACTACATGTCCCCGGAACAAATCGAATGCACACGCGAGGTGGATCATCGTTCGGACATCTATTCTCTTGGGGTGGTATTTTACGAGTTGCTCACAGGAGAATTGCCAATCGGCCACTTTGAACCACCTTCCGCCATCCGGGGAAATCATCAACCCCTCGACCCTGTGGTGCTCAAAGCGCTTCAAAAAAGACCTGAACAACGCTACCAGAAAGTCAGTGAACTGGACACCGACCTATCCAGTCTCCCGGAAATGGAAACGCCCAGAAAAACACCACCGGTGATCCATTCCCATGACGCTGAGCACCCAACCATCAAGATTGCCTCGTCCGGTCATGTCGGCAAACCTGATCCCGTCCGTTTCCTAAAAGCATTCCTCACCCGCGAACATTGGGGTCGCCTGATTGGTTTCGCCCTGATGATGTTCAGCGAACAATGGTTTTTCAAAAGCGGTGGAATCGTCCCCTGGCTGGGGCTTGTCCTGACCGCAAAACTCGCCGCCGCCACCTGTTTGCAACTCTGGCCGACACATGAACGCGCAACCCGCGTGATCATTGGAGTGGCATGGATCTCAGGCACAGCATTTGTCAACTGGCCCCCCATCGCAGAAGCCGCCATCATCGTCACCGGCATCCTCTGGACCACCCGCCCTCCGAAACAAAAACAAGCCGTCGAACTTTAATCATCCATTCTCAAACAAACATACAGTATCAGATTCAGGCTGATTTAAAGTGGATCATCGATTCCCCTCCTTTGTTTGACGGCGCGGACGGCCTGAACGCGTTGATCGAATCCGGGACGGAAGGATCTCCCCAATTACCTTTCGTTGAGACATCCTCCCAATTCCCCGTCCCAAGACGGGTCGGCTTGTATTTTGAATCCTTGTTGGACCTGTGGTTGACGCATGGTCTCAAGCTGGATGTGGAGGCCAGACATTGCCAGATATTCGACGGCAAGCGTACGGTGGGTGAAATCGATTTCTGTTTACAGGACCGGAATGGTCACCGCTGGCATCTGGAAAGCACCATCAAGTTTTACCTGCACCATCCATCTACGGCTTCCACTCATGGCAGCTCGTTCATTGGGCCTGATCCCAGAGATTCCTTCGAACGCAAGCATGACCATCTCATGCAGCGTCAGTTGAAGCTGAGCATTCCAAAACTTAGCCCCGTGGACCATGCTCTCCCCATCAGTCGCGGCATGCTCTTTTATCATTTGGAGGAACCAAACCATACGGACCGCCCCAAGGGCTCTCACCCCGAACATCTACGAGGGATTTGGCTGAGGGCTTCTGAGTGGCGGAAGGTCTCGCCTTTGAAAATCGACCAGATCGTAAACCTACCAAAACCCTACTGGCTCAGTGGGCTCATCAATCCGGGAATCACAAGCGAAGCGATGACGTGGCAGGAAGCGGGAATCCACATCCAATCACACTTTCAAAAATCCAAATCCCCTTTAATGTTGAGCCTGCGAAGTGAAGAAAACGGACCAGGCCTCGAAACACAACGATGCATCGTGGTCCACGACACCTGGCCTGAAAGCTGATCCGCTTACATCCAATTTTTTTTGCACCGCATCGCCGCAGTCACGGGATCTCCGAGATTGCGCAGATTATCGCAGATGTATCACCTGTAAATTTAAACTATTTCCTTAAAGAGAAACCTTTCTGGCAAACACCACCCATCCAACCCAATCTTCTGTTTCCTGGTTAATCTGCGTCAATCTGCGCAATCTCGGAGATCCCGTGACTGCGGCGATGCGGTTCAATAACAACAAGCTTCACGCCTATTCAGTGACGACCTCCACAGATCCCCAGTAGGCGAAATCGTTTTGCATGTCGTAGGAATAGTTTTCAAGCCGGACGGGAATCGTCCTGCCGGCAAATGGCGTCAGGTCAACCCGGATGGTTTTCCAGACACCACCCTGCCGGCTGATGTTTTGCCGTGCGACCAGTTTCAAATCGGCAAAAGCCCGCAGCACCCACTGTCCTTTGGGTGAGGTGGCCACCTTAAGGTCGAGATATGTTTTACCCTGACTCGGCACCTCGATGGTTCGCTCCAGGGAAGCGCCACCCTGATGACGGAACGGATGGGTTACCAACACGTTTTTGGAACCTTCCCAGTCCGGTTCGACAGATGGGGCCTGCCTGATTTCTGCGGACCGCACTTTCCAGTCCGGATTCCACAAACTGATGGATTCATAATCCCGCTGAATCACCGGCTCGGCTGTTCCTACCAGCTCGTTACGAAGCGCAGCCGTCATGGGACGTTTATCTTCCGGTGGATTCAACACATACCAAATGAGATCCCGAAAATCTTTATCGGGCATTTGTTCCAGTCCTTCGGGCATCACGGAATTTTCAGTGACTTCACGGGATTGGATATCGCTTTTCGAAATGACTTCTTCACGTCCGCCGGAAGCCAACAACTTGACATACGTTGCGGTTTCCTCGGTCAAACGTCCGCTCAAACTGCGATCATCCCTGGTTTCAATGACGATGTTCTCGTATCCGGCTCCGATAATCTGGTTGGGATTAATCACATTGGCCAACAGTGCGTCCAGAGTGGAACGACCGACACCGGTCAAATCAGGCCCCACCTGGGCGCCTTTACCGTGCAACTCATGACAGACCAGACACACCGCCTCGGCCAATTGTTTGCCGTTATCCAAATCCGGCTCTCCACTGAGCACCACTCCGCGTTTGGCCTGGATCAACTTGTCCATGTCGGCATTCGGTTCACGGAAACGACCGATGCTTTTCTGAGCGCGTTCGCGAATCGCCTGATCTCGATGACTCGACAACGAACGAATCACTGAGGCAGGCACGTCGGAAGGTTGAATGGTTTTGTCTTCCACAGCGGACAAAAAGGTATTCAACCATGCAGGTCGCGATACCAACACCGCTGTGGCGGCCTGACGCTGGGCCACTTCAAAGTTGGACCACTGACGGACCAGAAGGTCGGCCACGCGTGGCTTGTCATGTCCGCCGAGAGCGTCAATGGTTTCACGAATCGCCACGCCATTGGGGGCGGCAATGACTCGATCAGAAAGTGCCTTCAGGACGGCGGGGTTATCAATTTGTTTGGCGAGTTGAACCGCCATGCGCCTGTCCGAATCGGGTGTATCCCCACTGGAGATCAGGTCGGCCAATTGTCCCATCGTGTTTTCATCCCCCCAGAGAGCACCCAACTGAAGGTAACGGCTTACTACGGGCGACCGATTGCTGGCGGCCAGTTTGTTTAGAAAATCGGAAGCGCCTTCAGGCATGGTCTTGTTCAAACGTTGACCTTCCACCAGGGCATTCAATCCACTGATCAACAAATCCTGATCCCCATCCAACAACGCGGTCAAGGCTCTCACGGCCAATCCAACGGTCCGTGGTTGAGCCTGATCATTCAAGCGTCGAATGGTTTTATAAAACAATTCCTCACTCAAGGGTTTGGTGGTTCCCCCATTCTGCACCAACCATTCCAACACCATTTCAGGAGTCTCCAGCACCCAGGGCTCCAAAGCCATCCAGGTCATGAATGGAATCAATGGATCATCCTCGCTTGCCGAAACTCGAATCAGTCGTGCGAATGTAGGTCCCAAATCAGAAAGAGTGGCATTGGATGTTGACGGACGATTAATCGTGAGAGCCCCGGAGCTGTATTGACGCAAGGCAGTGGCTACCGCATTGCGCACGGTCGGGTCACGGTCTTCGGCCAGGAGCTGCAGGCGGGTCAATGCCGCGGGATCGGATGAACGACGCTCACCGGTCAGACGGGCTGCCCAGGTTCTCATCGCAAAATGAGTATCCACCTCGGCTGCGCTGAGCAACGTTTCATCCAACAACCCGGCGCTGTGCAAAGACCATAGAGCGGTCAATCTGGCTTCGATCGTGGTTCCTGTGCGCATGAGATGGGACAAGGGCTTTTTGGAGGCCGGATCTTTGCGTTCTTTGAGCAGACGTTGAGCCATTTCCCGGTGCCAAATGTTGGGGTGTCCCAGGAACTCGACAAGCTTGTTGCTGCTGACCTTGGCCAAATCCATCTTCACTTGCGGCCGACTATTGACTTTTTTCCCGGGCTGATCTCCGACATGCACCACACGCCAGATGCGCCCATACTCGCGGTCGACACCTTCCGGATCAGCCTGGGCGTTCTGATAACAAGGATATTTGTCATACCAATCCGCAATCCAAACCGTGCCATCCGGCCCAATCTGCTCACTGACTGACCGGAACCATCCGTCTGAAGATTGCACGAAGTTGTCCATGGAATGAGCTTTGAAAGAAGAACCATCCGGTTCCAGGCGATCCATGTTGACCGCGTTTTCATGAATGTTCCCCATCAGTACTCGTCCCAGATAATTCACGGGGTATTGGTGCCCAAGATAAACCGCCACACCACAGTAAGCGGCGCGGTAATGTTTGTGATCCACAATGGATGGAAGCAACCCATAGCTGTAGGCATGTTCCGGACGTCCGCCCTGTCGAACATACAAGCCGCCGGGTGCCATGTGAAAGAGGTGATCAATGACACAAGCACTCACGAAAGCGTTGCCGTATCGATCGAAATCGACGTGCCATTGATTGGATGCTCCGTCAGAGAAGATTTCAAACCGTTTGCTCTCAGGTTCAAACCTGGCCACGGCGGCGTTCATGATCACCTCGGGACGTTCCGGGTGTTCCGGATCAGTTACCTTGGAATGCGTAAACACTCCATGGGTCATATAAAGCATCCCGTCAGGACCCCACGTAAAACCATTCAACAACTCATGTCGGTCTTCCAAACCAAACCCACCCAGCAAACGCGTGGTTTTATCAGCCTTGTCGTCTCCATCGGTGTCTTCAAGAAACAACAGGTAAGGAGCCTGGCCAATGTAAACACCACCATCCCCCAGCAACAATCCGGTCGCCAGATTCAGTCCATCGGCAAAGAGAGTGGATTTATCGGCGCGACCATCGGCATCGGTGTCTTCGAGAATCCGAACCCGGTCGCGAGGTTTTTCACCGGGTTTGGCGCCTCTGGGATATTCGAACAATTCCAGCACCCACAAGCGACCGCGTTCATCCCAGTCCATGGCCACAGGATTGACCACCTCCGGTTCGGAAGCGAACAAGCGCATCTCAAAACCATCCGGCACGGTGAAGGTGGCAGCGGCTTTGGCGGCAGGTATCGGAGCGGATGAGGCAGGCGCATGGGATCCGGTCAACTGCCGACCAGCTGCCCACACATCCGTGCAGGTTAAGGTTGAGAAAACACTCAAACAAACAATGGAATGGATCAATGCACGCATAACACGATTTCGTTTTTAAAAAAGGCGATACCCGATTAGACATTCACTCGCCATTGGAAGCCAATCAAAAGTGTCAAAAAGTTCATACCTCACCCATCACGGAGCCTCAGAACAAAAATGCATCCAAAATGGTCAAGAAAAGTGTTGCCCCGCCCTGCAATCACCCACAGCTTGGTTCACGAGCCAATTTTCAGGTAAAGATTTGTAGTTCTTTACCGATATAACCAAACGAGCGTTTCTTTTGTTTTACATGCGCAACGTATGCGCGTGTATCATGGAGATTTCGCCCAACCAGAACCAAAAGAAAATCGAATACACCATGAGTAGTCTTTACGAAAGACTGGGAGGCGCTGCCGCCGTTGACGCTGCAGTGGACTTGTTTTACACCAAAGTGCTGGCCGACGACCGCATCAAACATTTCTTTGAAGGTGTGGATATGTAACGTCAGGCGGGCCATCAGAAAGCGTTTTTGACCTACGCATTCGGAGGATCTCCGAATTATTCAGGCAAAAACATGCGCGAAGGACACAAGCACCTCGTCGAAAAAATGGGCCTCAATGACAGCCATTTCGACGCGGTCATGGAAAACTTGGGCGCCACTCTGACCGAACTCGGAGTCGCCCCCGACCTCATTCAGGAAGCCGCCGCCATCGCCGAATCCACACGCAACGACGTCCTGAATCGCTGATTCAAATACTCAATCCAAAGTAGCCGCATTCGCGAGAATGTGGCTACTTTAAAACACTCGTAGCTGCATTCACAAGAATGTGGCCAAACCGTCTTCGAGACGATCCGATCTACCAATAGACACCCAACAGGTAGGACGAGGCCGTCCCTGGCCCGTCGCCTTGTGGTCTACATCAGCTAAGTTGCTTTCCGTTTTGGGAAGCCTACGGTTCTCAACAACCTGCCGTGTTCAAGTTCAGGCAAACGGACTTTTGCGTCTCTAATGCGTCAGGATTTCCCTTGAATGACTTTTTTGAACAGGCAAACCACAAGGTGCGGACCGGGACGGTCCGATCTACCTTCTATTCACCATTCCCAAAAACCGGCGCTTTCCAATCAGCAGGCAATCGCCCCTGAGGTCGAACGCCATAAGAACCGGCAGGGATGGGATGGTCTTCCGGTTTCAACAATGGCAGGTCATCCGGAAGATGTCTGATCCGGAAATCTTTGTATTGAATCGTCATGGGTGGACCTACGTGCACCTGAACCGCAAGCACCCCTTCCAGTGCCCGCCCCTTCTCGTCAAAATCGATCAGATCTGCTGTCGGATGACCGTCAATCCAGTGACGGTGATGATTCCCTTCCACCAACACCCGGTATTCGTGCCACTGATCCGGTTCGAATTCCTTGAACGGAAGCTTGTCCACCACCCAGGGTTGACCGGTTTCGTCGATGATCACCTTCTCTCCGGTGTGAGACAGAATTCGACGCCCCCGTTCTTCATAAAGCATGCCGTTGTATTTGGGGGTGTTGGCCACCACATCGCATTGGTAACCGGTCACAACATCCAAACCGATGTCCGGTCGGGATTGGCCCCGGTATTGAATCCCGCTGTTACCGCCGGCACTGACTTTGACCATCACTTTGATTTCGAAATTGTGAATGGTTGAACCTTTCCAGGTGATGAAACGGTTCATCTTCAAGGTCCCATCCGCTTTGCCAGTGAGCACTCCATCTTTAACACTCCAGTATTTGGTGTCGCCATCCCACATTCCAAGGCGGTTTCCGTTGAACAATTTTACCCACCCTTCCTTGTCCGGCCGAATACTGACCGCGGCGGCAGCAACCGGATGTGGCTCAGTGGAAGCTGTAAAGGGTTGATTCAAAGGATGCAGCGGACCACCGAGTTCATTCACCCGTCTATCGGTCCGGGCGCGCAGATCATTCAGAACACCGGCGTAGCCTGGATCGCTTGCGAGATTGACTAATTCATCCGGATCATTCTTTAAATCATGAAGGAACTCATGCTTGTCGTGATCCACATATCGAACGTATTTGAACTGATCGTTTCGAACACCTTCGAACGCAGGAATACGATGTCGCACCGCGAAATGTTCGTGAAAGGTTTGATCCCTCCAATCGGCAGGTTTACCCGATTGCACCACCGGCTGAAGACTTCGTCCCTGATATCGCTCCGGAATGGACACACCCGCCCAATCCAGGAACGTTGCCGGGAAATCCAGGTTCAGCGCAAATGCATCCGTCACCGCACCACGTTGAGATGCCGCCGCACGCGGATCCATGATGATCAACGGCACGCGCAACGACTCTTCATAATGGGACCACTTCCCCGCGAACCCCCTGTTGCCCATGTGATATCCGTTATCCGCGGAGTAAACGATGATCGTATTCTCGGCCAGACCGGCCTCCTCGAGGGCTTTCATGAATCGGCCGATCGCCCCGTCAATACCACTCACCATGCGAAGATAAGCACGCATGTTGGTCTGATATTTCTGATCGGTATTCCAACGCCAGAAAAAGCGTTCGCGGTTGATCGTTGTGCGAAGAAAGTCGGGTTGAGCGTCGAAAATTTCAGGAGCATTCAATCGGGGCGGCGCCATTTCCAGATCCTCATACATACCATTCACGGCTTGCGGCCATGGGAACTGACCAATTCCGGGGCGTCGATCGCCATCTTCGGCGTGACAGGCGTTGAACCACATGTTCAAGGCAAAGGGCTGGTCCTTGGGTTGGTTGCGAATGAAATCGATCCCGCGATCGACGATCAGTTCAGTCTCATGCCGCAAGGAACCATCGGGTTGTTTTTTGTAGAATGGATTGCGACCGATTGCCTGATACACATCAAAGTGATCCTGAGGTTTGTAACCTCCCGGCATTTTGGCGTGCCATTTGCCAAAAAAACCCGTCCGATATCCGTTGTCTCGCAACAGGTCGGTGTAAAGCGTTTCAACGGCTTCGGGCCTGGCTTGATCATGATTACCGGGTGTGCCGTAAGAACGTCCGGTCAAGCCGGTCAGGATAGTGGTGCGACTGACCCAGCAAATCGAATGACTCACGAACGCATTGGTGAACCGCGTCCCCTGTGCCGCCAGTCCGTCGATGTTGGGCGTCTTCACCTGGGGATGACCGTAACAAGCCAAAGTGGATGTGGTCTGGTCATCGGTAAAAAAGAACACGATGTTCGGTCGATCAGCGCCTTGAACCGATCGAATCAGACAGCACAAGCAGAGTAAAATGAGTATGCGATTCATGATGGATGAATGGGATAATGTGAAAATTTGCTTCATTTGACAATGGCGTAAAACAAAGGAAACGGAACTCATCCGCACCAGGCTACTCGTGCTCGAAAAGCACACAAATGGCCGATGGAGCGTGAATGACACTTTGGTTGTAGGTCAGTTCGCCGGTTTCCGAATCAATGGCAAACGACGCCAAAGTGTGTGAATTCTGCCCTGCAGCCAACAACCAGCGACCGGATGGATCGATGTTGAAGTTTCGAGGTGTGGCACCCCGGACATGTTCTCTTTCGATCACCTGCAAGGCTCCTGTGTCAGGATCCACCTTGTACGCCGTGATCGTGTCATGCCCCCGATTGGCGGAATAAACGAAGCGACCATTGGGATGCACGCGGATCTCGGAAGCGCTTTTGAACTGTTCTCTGGCAAGTTCTTCTTTGGGCACGCTTGGAAGGGTTTGTAGGGATTCCATCGATCCGTTCGCCGCATCATAATTGAAGGTCGTCAAACTTAAATCCAATTCATTCAACACATACACCCAGCGTCCGTTGGGATGGAATTTCATGTGTCGCGGGCCTCCCCCGGCGGGGACTTCAGCAAAACCATGTGTGCGAATGGTCTGTCTGGAACCATCCACTGCGTAGATCATCACACGATCCAATCCCAAATCCGGCACAAACGCGAATCGTTGATCCGGCGAAAACCCGGTCCAGTGCGGATGCGGACCATTCTGTCGACCTGCCACCACGCCCGAACCGCCCGAATGTTCCAACAATTGTTTGCGCTCAGCAAGTGATCCGTCGGCATTGAGTGAGAATGAAGCAACCGAACCTCCACCGTATTGGGCGGTCAACAACAGGTTCCCTGCTTGATTCACCGAAACATGTGTCCCTCCTCCATCTCCAATCTCAAGAGCATTTACAAATTTCAAGCCATCGTTTCCTTCACGCTTCTCAATGGCATAACAGGCGACCACCGGTTTTTGATCCATAGATCCCACGGCATAAAGGTGACTCCCCTTGGGGTGCATGGCAAGAAAACCGGGACCACGTATTTCGGCTGCCACTTGAGCCCTGAACAACTTACCGGTATCGGGATTCAACTGTGTGATGTAAATCCCTTCACTGGGCCAGGCGCTACCCGTCCCAATCCAAACATCCACCTGCGCATGGAGCACATTCCAGTTACAAAGGATTGCCATAAAAGACATCTGTAACCTTCCAGGCACAGCACATCGCCCGGCCCGCATATCAACTGGGAAATTCATCAGGTCAGACTATCACTCATCGAAAGACCGCACGAGCCAAAACATACCAAATCATTTCTACCGGACGCAGGTCATTTCATTCCAAACTCTCGTTTATCGCCTGAACTTTTCTGGACTGCGCGCGAGTCATCGCCGCTCTGGATACTTGTCGATCAACCCAATGGTGAAAAAACGCCTTGTGCCTCATTCAAAAGCTCAAGTGGTTCTTACACTTGGGAAATGGTATGCCATCAGTGTCGTTCAAGGCCATAACGTTGTCATGTTGTATCCAGAGCTCCGATGACTCGGAGCAATCCAAAATGGCTCTTGTCCTATTGCGACCTTTCTAGAATTAACTGTGATGCACCCGTTTCTTGCCACGGTGTTAATCATACTTACGAAATCTCCCCGATCTGCCTCCATTCCAAACATAAAAAAGCCGGACTCCCCATCGGGGAATCCGGCTCATTGTTGTAACTTATGAAATCAGTCTTGCGTGCTCTTATTGAGCAATAAAGAACTGAGCGCCTTGGTCTGGAGCGACAGAGTATGGTGAGGTGGCACCGGCAACGGCATTATAAGGTCCGCTGACGCTATCAGCATTCATCAAGGTTCCATCGAATTCGATGACCACATTTCCATCAGCAAGACCAATGGAAGTGATGCCGCCGGGATTGGGCACATCAACATCAGGCAATGCTGCGAATTTCGCTGCAATTTCGCTGTCTGAAAGGACTCCTGAGTAAGTAGCCCAGGAATACATCACACTACCGGCTCCCATATGATCGGTTGCCTGTTCCAGGCGAGCGCCCATGACCTTGGTGGATCCTGGCAGTTCGAAGTTTCCGCCCCAGGTTCCGACGTGGTCACCGTCCACATAGAGTCTGGATTCACCCGCGCCGCTGTCACTCACAATGACGACATGCACCGGGCGATCAAAGACAGAGGCCACGCTCTTGCCGCCAACGGCTTCAAACAAGTTGTCGGCCACACCGAATTGAGTGGTCCCGAAAACACCTTGATTGTTCCACTGATCCAATTTGATGGCGAAGGCGTCGTTACCCGCAATCGCGGTAGAGGCTCCGTCCATTTTGGCATAAAAGTGGAACTCATAGGAAGCATCCGCGCCAACAGCGCTGAAGTCCACGACAGTGGGTTCGCTAAGTGCGCCTGAGGATTGAGCTACGACGGTCACAGGCTGTATCACAGCTTCAGTAACCATGAAGAAGTTCAGGTCAGGGCTACCCGAAACGATGGTCGCCCGAAGCGTTACTTCACCATCGAGCGCAACTTTTTGGATCGTTCCGGAATCGTTGGTCAACGGAATCCAATCATAACCACCACCAGCTCCCTTGAAGGAACCAAGTTTGGTTGTGGTTTGGCTTGCTCCGGTAGCGCCTTCGACGAGGTCCAGTTGAACTTCCTCGGCACTTCCCAGATCACCACGCAACCAGATATTGGCGTCGCCAACAGAGAAATCGCGGGTGTAGTTCAACCACTCACCTGCTTCGGTTCCCACAACACTGAAATCAGCATCGGGATCGTTCTCGAATTTGGAACGTCCAGCCTCATTGCCGTTCGGATCCGTGTTAGGCATATTGCCGGCCAAAGGAATACGCCAGGCATCTTCATTCGCGAAGTCGAAGTCAGCGGAAAGCTCGTGGAAATCCACACCTTCCGTATCATCTCCGGTACCTTTATCAAAGTATCCGCTACCACCAAATCCGATAGCCGGATCGTTGATGAAGTCACCACCTTCGAAGTTCCAGTCTTCGGCTTCAAAGGTGAAGTTGTCATCCGCAAAGGTATCGAAGGCAACCAACAATTCAACAGCCCCTCCATCACCTTTGCTAACGATCACTTTACCGCTGTATATGAAGTTTTCCTGCAATCCCTTTAGGGAAACATTCCAGGAATTTTCATTACCATCAAACTGAAGGTCACCAGAGTAATCCACTCCACTCAAAACGACACTGATATTTTCCTGAGGAATGGCGTCACTCGAGGAGACTTTGAATGAAATGCCATCACCCGCATCGACATTACTTGCACCAAGACCTGGTTGGAGGTCAGTGATAAGAACCGGGGCAACATCCTCGATGCCATCGGGAGAATGCACGCCCAGTGCGACGCGATAAAAGTCGATATCGAGCGCAGAGTTTTGAGGCGTAGCTGTCGATCCCATAGCCAGGTAGCTGCCACCGAAATCACTTCCTGTGCCAGCCGTCACAGAAAACGTTTGAGATGCCTCACTGCCGTCCACCCATATGTTGGCCACATGGGTTCCGTTGCCTGACTCATCTTTCTCAATGGTGATCCAGATGTCGTGCCATTGGGTGGGGTCAAATGGAATCACATTCGCTCCCTTGCCCTGACCAAAGTTCACTTCGCCAGAAACGGCGTTTCCATTGAATTCATTGAAACTCAAACCACTGAAGTCGGTGACTCGATCGGAAGGATTGCCTCCGGGAGTATCCGTTGCTGTAGTCAGAGAAAAGGCAATCGCTCCCCCTCCGGCTTGTTTGATGACGAAGTTTCCTTTGCCACCATCGGAAGTTACATAACCATCACCGTTTTCGGGGTATGGTTGTATACCATCAGCTTGCTGTCCATCACGGTGCAGAGGATCCAGAGGACCATCAATGGGAACGCGTGCACGGAAATAAAGTGTCACACCGTCATCCATCACCGTATCGCTTGCTCCATCTTGAGCAAGATCGTGTCCCAAATATACTTTTCGATTGGAAGCAGGATCGCTGTAACCGTAGTCACGGGGATCTCCGGTATCCTGAATGCGCAGGTAGGTCACACCCGGCTCTTCAATCACCATGGCTCCGCCTGGTCGGTTAACATCACCAAACTCACCACCAATAGCGGATCCATCCCATTGATCTGATCCGTTATCATGACTCCAGGTTCCATCCAGAGAAGCAAACCCTTCACCATCGGGAGCGTAATCGACCTTATCTCCTTCATATCCATATGCCCAATCCACACCATCAGGCAGTTGATAGGAGCGTGGAGCAGGTGCCACGGCTTCGAACTTCACACCAAAGTGATCAATATCCAAGGCGGCGTTTTGGGGTGTCGCTGTGGCCCCCATGGCCAAATAGCTGATACCACCAAAATCATCACCAGTCCCCGCAGTGATGGAAAACGTCTGAGAAGCGGTGCTTCCATCAATCCAAACAGTCCCCACATGGGTCCCATTGTTGGAGGAATCCTTCTCGATCGTCACCCAGAATTCGTGCCATACGGTCGGATCGAAAGGAATGACGTTGGCTCCTTTGCCCTGACCGAAGTTGACTTCACCAGAAACAGCATTTCCGTTGAATTCATTGAAACTCAATCCGCTGAAATTGGTAACGCGGTCTGTTGGGTTGCCGCCTGGCGTATCCTGTGCGGTTGTCAGGGAGAATGCAATCGCACCACCCGAGTTCTGCTTGATCACAAAATTTCCTTTACCTCCATCCGAGGTGACATAGCCGTCTCCACCTTCCGGATATGCTTGGGTTCCATTTGCCTGTTGTCCGTCACGATGCAAAGGATCCAGTGGACCGCTAGAAGGAACACGCGCACGGAACATCAAGGTAACACCATCATCCATGATTGTATCAGCAGCGCCGTCTTCGGTCAGACTGTGACCGAGATACACTTTACGGTTGGATCCAGGGTCACTGTAATCGTAGTCGCGAGGATCCCCTGTGTCCTGAATACGCAGGAAAGTCGTATTACCTTCGGTGATGACCATGGCGCCACCGGGACGGTTACCATCACCAAAATCTCCTCCAATTCCGGACCCATCCCATTGGTCAGAGGCATTGTCATGGTTCCAGGTACCATCAAGCGAAGCGAACCCCTCACCTTCCGGTGCATAGTTCGCTTCGTCTCCCTCGTAAATATAGTTCCATCCACCATCCGGTGCATTGAACGATACCTGCGCCATCATCGATGTGGAGTAAGCCGCAAGCAGAAGCCCGCCCGCCCACTTCACATGAGGTCGTAGTGTATATTTTTGCCGTTTCATTTGCATGTTTCTTTTTGATTGCAATGCCTACTAGATACAGTCCACTCCACCAGGGCACAATACTCCGGCAGGTTTCTGCATCAAAGACTTTGACTAGGGGTTATGGAGACTAACCATTAAAGAAATGATTTGCTCCAGTCAAGCCATTGCTTGAGCAAGTACTTTGGAAACAGAAACGCCTGATTGCTGCCTGGACCCAAACAACCATCATGGAATGATTGAATTTTAAGTTGGTTTAGGAATCATCACCCATTACTCTCGATAGGATGTTCCGCCAAGCACTGACATGGGTAGCAATTGCCTGCACTACCACCTACACGCATGCCAATGACTTCCAGAAGGTTACAACCATATTCAAGATTCACTGCATTCAGTGTCATGGCAAAAACGGAAAAACGAAGGGGGATGTGGACCTGCTTCAGATCAAGAATGAGGAGAATTTGCAGGATCAACCGGAGCTATTGACTCAACTGAGCGAAGTCCTCAAGTTCAATGAAATGCCACCCGAGGGCGAACCACAACTCGATTCGGCATCCAAGGACCTGCTGCTCAACAATATTAAATTGCTGCTCAACGAGTCTAAAAAACACCCCTCTCCCGGAGCTGATCAGACATCTTTAAGACGCTTGAACCGATTCCAATACAACAATGCCGTCGTGGATTTGTTTGACCTGCGTTGTGTCGTGTTTTCACTACCCGAACAAATGATGCGAGAACACCGGAACTACTTTCAACCTGAGACCGGACAAATGCCGGAGAAGGTAACGGTAGGCAGCAGACCTCTTGGCAAATCGCAGATGATCGAAAAACGACTCGCCGGAGTGGTTCCCTTCCCCCAGGATCTTCGCGCCGAACATGGGTTTGACAACCGGATCGATCATTTGTCCCTTTCCCCACTGCTGCTGGAGTCCTTTTTGGGGTTGGCCCAATCCATTGTCGAAAGCGAGGACTTCAATCCGGATAACGTCGGCATCTGGGACACGTTCTTTGCCACTCCAAAGGATCAAACAGATCTGTCAGAAACAATCCGAACCCGACTCCAACCATTCTTGAAGCGCGCCTTTCGCAAACCACCGACCACTCACACGATCGATCGATATGCCGACTATGTTGAGACGCAATTAAACCAGGATGTGCCATTCACAGAAGCCATGAAAGCGGTGGCTTCATCGGTTCTTTCTTCTCCAAAGTTTCTATACCTGTTCAATCATACACCTTCCGATGGTTCATCGGAAACCGACTCGACCGATTTCAATCTGGCCTCCCGATTATCCTTCTTTCTTTGGGGAAGTCTTCCGGATCAGCGCTTGCTCGATCTGGCAAACGAAGGTCGTCTCAGTCACCCGGAAACGCTCGAAGCCGAGTTTCAACGCATGCTGAGGGATCAACGGCTCAAACGATTCTGCGACAGCTTCCCTTCACAATGGCTCCAGTTGGAGCGCATCATTTCATCCGCTCCCAACCCGGACAAGTTCCCCGGTTTCTACTACCTGAAATATCGGGACAGCATGCACATGATGCTGGAACCGTTGCTCGTTTTCGAAACGATCCTGATCGAAAACCGCCCGATCACACAGCTCATCGACTCGGACTTCACCTACCGTTCCGCACTCCTGCAGGAAGCCTATGGATCGTTGGTCATCGGAGAGCTACCGGATCGGGTTCCGACCGAAGTCACGATTCTGAATTTTCATCGGCTCCCTGTCACCGACCGACGCAACGGAGGCGTGATCACCACAGCAGCCGTCATGGCCATGACATCGGGACCGGACCGCACGAAACCAATCACGCGCGGCGCCTGGCTGACGTCCGTCCTGTTCAACAAACCACCCGAACCACCCCCGGCGGATGTGCCGCCATTGTCCGAACAACCCGCCGCAGGCGAAGAAAACCTGACACTGCGTGAACGCCTCGCGCAACATCGCGAACGATCGGACTGCAAAGGGTGTCATGAAAAAATCGATCCGCTGGGATTCGCTCTGGAGAATTACGATGTCGTTGGCAACTGGCGCACCCATTACGAAAATGGTCGTGAAGTGGACATGTCCGGCAAATTGTTCAGGAAACATACCTTCACCAACGCCATTGAATTCAAAGACGCGCTGCTGGCGGAGAAAGATCTGTTCACCCGGGGATTGGCCGGCCACCTGCTCAGCTTTGCCCTTTCCAGAGCATTGACTCCGGCGGATGAAGAAGCGCTGGATCAAATTGTCGCAGCTACCAAGGAGGATGATTACCGCATACAAACGCTTTTAAAATCGATCATTTTCAGTCAACCTTTTCTCCAGGAACTCAAAACCCGATCAAACTCCTGAGGCACATATGAAAACATCAAGACGCAGATTTCTCCGAGGCATGGGGGGCGCCGTTCTGGCTTTGCCATGTTTGGAAAGCTTGGGACAAGTCACACCTTCAAGACAGGTTCCCACACGCATGGCGCACTTTTATGTCCCCATCGGAGTCGTGCGCAGAGGTTTTTTCCCGGGCGAACAAAACGATGTCATACCGAAAGGAAACCTTGGCAACCTGATGACTTCACTCGGCAAACAGGATCCCAACTTTTCGGTCAAACCCCTGGATTCCTTGACGCCTACCATGGAACCGCTGGAGGATTTTAAAAGCAGGGTCACACTCATCACCGGCATGGATCGCACATTCCAGAACGGAACCGATGTGCACGCACAATGCGCCTGTTGTTACCTCAGCAGCGCCGCGCCCTACTCAATCAAACGCTCCGCATGGCCGCTGGATCGCACGCTGGACCACATCGTCGCGGATGCGGTGGGCGACAGGACGCCTTTCCCTACGCTGGAGATCAGTTGCAACACCCATAAGGACAACAAGGAATCGATCTACTTCGACAACATCTCGTGGTATGGCACTGGACACGTGGCGCCATCCATCCGGCATCCCAACAAACTTTACAAGCGACTCTTTTCGACAAACGCGAACCGGCGATTCAAAGACGTCACCTCTCTGGTGCTGGAAGATGCCAAATCCATGCAAACCCAACTCAGCTATGGCGACCAACAAAAGTTCGAGGAGTATTTCGATTCGATCCGCACCATAGAACAGCAGATGGATCGCTTGCAGGACATGAAATCCGAACTCGACAAGGTCACCCTGGAAGAACCATCGGATGCTTACCTGCCACGCGGTGAGTTCATACGATTAATGGGAGACCTCATGGTGGTGGCCTTGCAGACCGGATTAACCAACGTTGCCACCTTCATGGTCGGACCGGAACGATGGGACACCCCGTACATGTTTGATGGCCTCTTCGACAAACCACGCAGCCACCATGGCATGTCGCACAACCAGACCAAAATGATCGATGACCTGCTCAAGGTCGATCGATTTCACATGGAACAATTCGCCTACCTGATGCGCAAAATGGACGCCATCGAGGAAGCGAATGGACGCACCCTGCTGGACAACACCATCCTGACCTATGGATCCGGACTGGGCGATGGATCAACACATCAATACAACGATCTCCCGATCATCCTGGCAGGCAATGGAGGTGGACAATTCAAAACAGGTCAACACGTCAACATGCCCGAAGGCACCCCGCTGGCCAACCTCTGGTTGACCCAGGCGCGTTCCATGGGGATCGAAATGGAACGCTTCGCCGACAGTACTGGCGAAATAAAAGCCATCAAATCTTAACGGATAGACACGGAGAGAAAACCTCTCCCGAGGAGTCGCATACGCGTCAGGATAAAGAAACCAAACAATAGTCCGTAAGGTTCCAAATAGGCAGTTACGGTTCATCATACATTTTCCTCATGCATGGGGCATCTCACTTGATTCCTTGAAGGAGCAGAAACGCACGGATTTCTATGGCTCTCGGCTCACACTTTTATTCTTAGTAGGAACTGAGATGCGCCCTTCATGCACTCTCGGTTTCAAATGGCTTTGCGCCTTTGCGGCTCTGCGCCTTTGCGATAAAAAAAGGCAATCATTGAAAACCGGGGGACCTGTTATGAGGCTCCGTGCACAATTCGCTCATTACCGTTTTCGAGGAGAAAGCATGGGCGGGAGATGGAACTCAACCCTCCATTGCATAAAAATTGAAATGCGCCCCCACATGGTTTGATCACACAATTTTTCTGGAAATCCCTGGAATACTATCCGATGATGCTAGCTTCCATGAAAACCTTTCAAACATTCTTTTCGGGCATTGCCGTCATTGCTTTAACGGCTTTCAGCAATGTAGAAACAAACGCAGCCAATTTCACAGGAAAATGGATCACCACCGCCACCTTGCCCGATGGCGAAACCAGGGAATCCTCACTGACGGTTTCCAAAAAGGACGGTAACCTACAGGCTACCCTGATCGGACAAACCGGGGATGAAAGAATCCTGGACCGAGTCAAAACCGAGGGAAAAACGTTGACCATTGAATTCGATTTCGAACGGGATGGAAACACCGGAATCATTGGAGCCAAAGCCAGCCTGAATCAGCAGGGAGCGCTCATCGGTAAATGGTATGTTCAAGATGGTAACGGAACAGAAACCGCGAGCGAGGACTGGCAAGCTGTTCGATCCGCAGCTGCAGTGTTAAAAGGCAAATGGAATGTCGTGGCTGAGACCACAGAAAACGACATTAAACACGCCATGGTGATCAAGAAAAATGGCGCGAGTTTTACCGGATATGCTGAATCCGATGAAGGACAATTGGATTACACCAGCGTCAAAGCCGACAAAAATGTGCTCAAACTGGAACTTCCCTATGGAGGCGGAACCGTCAAAGTGGAAGCCACACTCAAGCAGGCACGAAAACTTGAGGGCAAATGGATCTACCTGGATGAATTCAAAGACGAAGTTGCCGACGGAAACTGGTCAGCAACCAAGGAAAGGCCAACCCAGAAAAAAGTCCTTCAGAAAAAAGACTGAAACTGCCTCCAGAAACATCTCAAAATTCAATCATTCTTTTGATTGAACCCACTCGGAAGATTCTGCGTGTTGCTTCACGAAAACCGCATTGGCAAATGAAAGTACCGGTGAAGTAAAGGAACATTCATGAAGCAGAAGATTGAGATGGGGCATAGAAGTAAGGGGCGTTTGTAACCGGCTTGATGGTCGATTCGTCTAGGGCTTAAAATCAGTCCCTATGAAAACTCGACACTACCTGTTCGGATCCATCCTGATGGCCTGTTTGATTGCAGCATGCCAATTTCCTCTTCACGCGCAAAGGGCACGGCAAAATAGCAACTCTCGTGAAGGCATGGTGGGGCAGTTTAATCAATCTGCGCCCGCCGTTGGGGATACGCTTCCTTTGCTGAATGGTTTTGATGCCAAGGGTCATCCCTGGAATACCGGCCAATTGAGGGGCAAACACACGGTCTTGGTGTTTGGGTGTCTCACGTGACCACCTTTCCTTCGTAACGTCCCCAGTTTGGAGACGGTCCATCAGGATTACGCCCCGAAGGGTGTCCAGTTTTTTTACATCTACAAGGCCCTGGCGCATCCGGAACACAACGGATATGTCACACCTTTGAACCTCAAGGAACGCCTGCTGCATGTCCGGGAAGCGGAGCGCACTCTGGGATCCAACATCCCATGGATATGTGATTCCATGGAGAACACGCTCAAGCATGGACTGGGGAACGCGCCCAATTCGGAATACCTGATTGATCCGGACGGAGTGATTCTGAAGCGCCGAGCCTGGAGTGATCCGGATGCTTTGCGCAGTGATCTGGAGGCGTTGCTGGGTCCTGTGGTTTCGCCCACCAAGGTGTCAGACTTGAACATGCCCACCGAGCCACCTCCCAGCACGGTGGCAAAAGGTATCGTGCCAAGAATCCAACGTCCGTCCGATCCAATGCAAGCTGTAAAAGTGACTGCCAGGCAAAACGACAAGGGGCAACCGTTTTACGTCAAGTTGAGAGCAGAAGCGACGCAGGATCTGCTTCGACGTGGCCGCGGACAACTCTACATCGGGTTTTTCATGGACCCGCTTCATCATGTTCATTGGAACAATTTGACCGATCCGTTGCGGTATCAACTGACTTTACCTGAAGGTTTCCACGCCACGCCTGCATCCGGATCCTCTGCCAAGGTCGAACATCCGGCTGATGCCGATCCGCGAGAATTCCTGATTGATCTCTCCTGTCCGCCAGACCAAAGGCAAACGCCCTTTCAAATCACGATCGACTACTTCGCCTGCGATGACGATGACACCTTCTGCGTACCCGTTCGTCAGGTTTTTGAAGTTTCTTTGGAAGCAGGCAGAGATGGCGGAAGGGTTATGAGACGCCCCGACAACCCGCAAGGTTCACGTCCGAACCGGAGAGGCAGAGGCAACATGCCCTCCTGGGAACGTATGCTTGAGCGGGACAGCAATCAGGACGGAAAACTTTCCAGATCCGAATGGCCAGCTCCACGTTTGGATTTCTTCGAACGCATGGATGCGAATCAGGATGGTTTTGTGGATGAAACGGAAATGTCCGACTCGATATCTCGATTCTCACCTCCCAATGCCACGCCCAACCAGTCTGGCAATCGAGGTAACGCACCTCTGTGGTTCAACCAATTCGACACCAACCGCGATCGATCCATTGATTTGAATGAATTGGAACAGGCTCCCGACCTTTTACGCGCACTGGATACCAATCGGGACGGAACAGTCAGTCGCACGGAATTTCGTGTCTGGATGATGGCGCGACCTGACTGAATTGTCGTCTTCCAAAAGTTCAACCGATGAAGCATGCTTCCGACATGGTTCGGATAAAGTCCATCTTTGGCGTCCTTCAAACGATACCCAATGGTCGTGGTTTGACCTGGTTATTCCTGGCTACCATCACGGCGGGGTGGACGGGTCATGCGGAACCCTCCAAGGAGGTTGAGCCGGTGGGGATTTATATCCATACTTCCGAAAACGACACTGTCACTCTGAGCTTTCAACAACCGGACTCCGACTCACCCACCCCCTTCTTTTTCGCCATTACATCACCTAAATGGCCCAATGGGATGATTCCCATTTATCAAGCCCGCGATAAACAAACCAAGCAATGGAAACTCAATCGTCGATTGACACATGGCAAAGAAAACTTCACTGACCCTTTATTTTTTGCGCTCCCACCTGCCTCGGGATCCAATGAAGGCATCCTTTCCGGCAGATGGGCCTGCGAAGCCAAGCATTGGGATGGGAGCATTGATTTTCTACATTGGGAGATGGCTTTGGATGGCGAAACGATCTTCGGGCGATTTGATCAGGACACCGACTATCGGTTTGCCTGGTTGATCGGCGGCACGTTCAAAGATCCAAGCTTGCATTTCAAAGCCGAATACATTGATGCAAACTACGAACTGGAAGGTTCACTGACATCCAACATCCTGAAGGGAACGTGGAAGCAAACCGAGGATGCCGACGGCGGCACCTGGACCGCCGAACCTGCTTATCCCGTCGAAATGGCGAACGGCAACTGGAAGATGGTTCATTTGTACCAGACAACTTCTCCCACAACCGGAAAGCAGGAACTTTCCGTGGGTGACGCCATGCCCCTTCCAGATGATTCACAAATACTTTGCCGCGTCTGGCTCCCGAAAAAGCAGCCTTGATTCGCGACAAAGCAAAAGTTTCTTAACCGAAATCATTCAATTAGGAATCCGCAGATGAACGCAGATATTGGGTATAAAGCCAGATTTGATCTCTTCAAAGTGATTCACCAAATAGTGTCCCAAATTTCAGCCGCCATTCGAATGGATCTTCCTTCTATATCTGCGTAAATCTGTGACATCTGCGGATAAACTGCACAGACACGGCTTAAGCCGTCTTATCTTCTTTTTCTTTGAAGAAGAATCCCACGATCACCAGCACGATAAAAGCAATCAAAGCCATCTTTCCAAAGGCGTAGGTGTTTTCGCCGATGTTCAGATTGGTGGTCCAGGCCTTCCAGGCTGCTGCGGGAGCCATGATGATGAAGGCAAGTCCCATGAGACCGTTCCATACCAGACGTTTCCCGCCTGTCGGCAGATGGTCGCCCAACACTTTTTTGGAATTCATCATCAACAGAAAAGTAAGATAAGCGATCGGAATCAGCACAAATCCAAACACCGAGGTCGGCACCGCCAGAAAGGCCTTGGATCCTCCGGTCCATAGCAGGGGCCACAAAATACCTGTAATGGGAATCAGAGTTCCCAGACGGTGGGTCATCCCGCCATGTTCTTTTCCGAGCGCTTCGCACACGCAGAATCCGGAAATCAGCATGAGAATCGAAATGGTTGAGATGGCCATTGCCAGGACACCGAATCCGAACACATAGTTGGAGACGACATCACTGCCTTTGAACAAGGATTTGAGAGCGCCGGCAAGATCCCCCGTGCCGCGTTGGATCAACATGGCGGCGATTTGTTTTTCCGAGTCAGCCACTTCCACGCCCTGCAAGCCTTCACTCTGCTCGCGCTTGGTGATCATGCCGCTGTAATCGCCATATTTGGGGCTTTGTTCATTGACCACAACACTGGCTCCCGTTTCATCCAACAATCCGGTAAAGGGTTTTCCGTGAAACTGGGAAGCGGCGGCGATCACAATACAGGAAGTCGCCACCACGAACGGAATCACCATGCCGGTGGCCAGATCAAAGATGGCTAATCCCCGGAACTTACGATTCCATTTTTTGGCCAACAAAGAAAATGGCAACAGGAAGGTCATATTGATCCCGACCGCGGTCGCTGCGGCAGCGATCATGATGTTCCGCTGCAGGGTCAGGATTTCGGTTTGCCAGAAACCTCTGGCAGCTTCGGATGGGATGGCATCCAGGAAGGTGCGATATTGTGAGGAAGGCTCGCTGATCAACGAAAGTTTTGGAATGAACCCGCCAACGATGGAGCCCCAATCCACATTGCCCGAGATGGCGATGGTGACCCCCATGAAGGAAAGCACGATCAAGGCAACCATCACTTTCAGAATCATTTCATACACTTTGATGCCTTTCCCCTTTCCTCCGTAACTCAAGGTAATGGGGATCACGATGAACATGAGCAGGATCGTGATCATGAACTTCGTGCTATTGGCATCTTTGGACTCGGCGAATGTTCCGACGAAAAGGTTGTTGGTGATCGCCCCGTAAGCCAGGGCATACTGCGGCAGCACCCAAACAATATTCGCCAACAGGGAAGCAGCCAACCACCCCCAGGCCAACACCGGATTGATATGCCGGCGGATGTTGGTGAAAGGAGACGTTTCCGTGGACAGGGTCACGTAGCTGATGGCGCAGAGCATGGTCACGCCGAAAAACATGGCCAGCCACTGGACCCATAACATTTCGTAACCACCAATCACACCGAGGAACAGGCCGCTGGCAAGCGATCCACCGCCCAATGTGATGGCGCTTTGAAGCCATCCGGGACCGGACAATCGAACAAACACTTTTGCCTTGTCCACGGCACCTTTGTCCTGCACTGAATCCAGCAGTTCCTTCTCCAATTCAAATCGATCCTTATTTGCGCTCATGATAGTCCATGCGTATTCATCCCCAGACGACTGAACAATAAACAGCCGCCGGCAACCCTGGGTTGACTGGGAAATTCGGAGGTCATGATGATGAAATCCCTATGAATTGCAAAAGAAAATATCGCGATATCTGCCTGGAGCCGCAAGTTCCCCCCCCGAGTCCTCTTCGAGCCTTGAGACATCTGAAGTGTTCTATAAGGGGGCCATTCCAATAAAAAATGCATCGATACATTGCATTTCACTTGGGGAGATCGATAGATTGGCGTCATGACGATGAATAAAGGCAGAGTATACCTGGTGGGAGCCGGGCCGGGAGACGAGGGTTTGATTACCGTGAAAGGGGCCCGATTGATATCCGAAGCTGATTGTATCATTTATGATGCATTGGCGAACCCCGGGTTGCTGCAACATGCCCGGGAAGATGCGGAAATCATTTTTGGCGGCAAAAAACCGAATTCCCACACCATGTCCCAGGAGATCCTGAATGAGCTGCTTGTCGACAAAGCCAAAGAGGGCAAAATGGTGGTCCGGCTCAAAGGAGGGGATCCTTATGTTTTTGGACGTGGTGGAGAAGAAGGCCTTGCGTTGCGTGAAGCAGACATACATTTCGAAGTCGTTCCGGGGATCAGTTCCGTTTCCGCCGTTCCGGCATATGCCGGGATTCCCCTGACCCACCGTAAATTGTCTTCCAGTTTCAGCGTGTTCACGGGTCGCTCGAATCCGGATCAGAAGATGCCGGATTACCCTTGGGAAACCATCGCCCGCACCCCGGGGACCAAGGTGTTGCTGATGTGTGTGGAACGGTTCCAGGAAATCGCCCAGGCATTGATGGAGCATGGCCTAGAGAAAGAAACCCCCGCTGCCATGATCAGTTGGGGGACTTATGGTCGTCAAAAATCAGTTGTCGGGGACCTCGAATCTCTAGGTGAACTCGCCTTGAAATCAGGGATCGTTTCCCCATCCATCGCCATCATCGGAGAAGTGGTGCGCCTCAGCGAACAATTGAACTGGTTTGAGCGCAAACCTTTGTTTGGGCGTCGTATTGTCGTGACCCGACCAGTTTCGAGCTCCGACGCCCTCCGTAACCGACTGAGTGAGCTGGGGGCTGAAATCATGTCTGTCCCCACGATTCGTAGTGACACTCCCACCCGTTCGCGTGAACTTGTTGAATGCATACTTGGGATTGGGGAATATGACTGGATCGTTTTCACCAGCGCCCGCGGAGTGGAAGCTTTCTTTGACGCATTTTTCAAGGCATTTAACGACATCCGGTCTCTGGGTAATCTCAGAATTGCCGCTGTCGGACCGGCCACGGCCAAAAAATTGCAGGATCTCCACCTGGTCGTCGACGCGGTTCCGGCGAGTTTCAAGGCCGACCAGATCACCAACGCCATCCAGGAACACGAAAGCATTGAAAACATTCGGATCCTTTTGGCTCGCGCGGAAGTGGCAAATATGGATCTACCAAAGGATCTGGAATCAAAAGGCGCCATTGTCGACGATGTCGCCTGTTACCGCACGATCGCCGAAACCGAAGATCCATTCGGTATGGGTGAAAAGCTGCAGAATGATGGTGCCGACTGGCTGACGTTTGCCAGCGGATCAGCCGTTGAATCCTTTCACGATCGATTTGATCTTCCCGATCTACTCGAAACCTACCCTGAAATGAAAGTGGCCAGCATCGGACCGGAAACCAGCAAGGCGCTGAATGATCTGGGAGTCCCTCCCACCCTTGAAGCCAAGCGGCACACGGGGGTAGGGCTCGCTCACACCATCGCCGAATACGAATTAAGATCACTCTCGACAGACCATTAAGCCACGACCGAGCGCTTTTGACGGATCCAATGTTCGTAGCATTGGATTTCCTTTTGGAGCATCTCTTTCAGCGGATAGGCATTCGGCTTCGGTCGGGGCGCTTCTTTTGAAAGCAATTGTTCGCAACGAGCGGTCCAGTCTGCTCGGGATGCGGCCAGCGGCAACTTTCCTTGCGGAAACATAGTGCCCAGGATCTCCCCGACTCCACCGTGGTCCAGCCCGGCACAAGGTGTCCCCATGCACAGCGGTTCAAGGATGGTTCGTCCGAAGGATTCGGGTTTGTTGGAAAGGGAAAACACCAAATCGGATTTGGCGTAGATTTCCTTCATATCCGAACGGTGTCCGGTCCAGAGGATGGCATCTTGCAGTCCCAACGAGTTAACGCGCTGTTTGATTTGATCTACATACCCCTGCTGTTTCGCTTCCCAACCACCCACGATCATGCCGATGATATCCGGATGCCGTTGCCGTAGCAGGCCGATTAGTTCCACAAACTCAATATGCCCTTTCCGACGTGTGATGCGTCCGGGCAAGGTCAAGATGCGCGCATTCCGGGTTTGCGGAAAAGTTTCGCCCCAATGTTGCAGCCATTTTGAATCTGGTTGAAATCCTGACGGGAATGCCTCGTCATCCACACCACGATGAATGACGCTTACCTTCGCGGCATCCAGTTTGGGATAGTGTTGAAGCACATAAGACTTGGCGGTGTCCGAAACGGCGATCACCTGTTCGCCTCGCGTCATGATGCGACTGTAGGCGTTGACGGAATTGAGGCCGTGCACCGTGGTGACAAAAACAGGGCGGGAAGATCTGGGGATGCAACACCAGGCCCAGTAAGCAATCCAGGCCGGCATCCGGGAACGCGCATGCAGGAGATCCACTTTTTGCTCCCGACACAGCCGCACTAAAGCGGGAACGAAGCGGAGCGTCAGGGGAGACTTTTTCCCAATGGACCATTGGATGTGTCGGGCGCCACCAGACTCCAGGGGTTCGACCAGCCGGCCACCGTTCGAGGCCACCAGCGAATTCCATTCGGACTCCACCAGGGCATTGGATAATTCCAATGTTCCCCTTTCCACGCCACCCGAATGCAAATCGGGCAGCAACTGAAGCACCGTTCCGGACATCGCGGACTGTTCTGTGTGTGTCATTCAGAAAGACCTTCGCTCGAATGCTTGGATGCCCCACCCTCCACGTCAGGAAACCAATGATTCAACAACCAATCAGCCACGCGTTGAGATTCCGCCAAGGGACAGGAAGGTGGCGGCAAAGGCTCACCGGACGGCCAATCGGAAAAGGAAGTGATCATTCCGGTTTGGATGAGGGATTGCACTCCCTGCCGTAATTTGCCCTCCCCTGCCCAATCAACTTCCAACACACCCGTCGCAGCGCCAGAGGTGAGTGATTCATACAGCATGGAAACACTGTCTCCACTTGCCCAAACCTGAGCGCATCTTGACAACTGTTCGGCAACCCATCCCGGAGGTGTTTCGGAAGCGGGAATCACTTTCAAGTTGTCGGCTGGTTTCAATAATTCCAGAAAGGCATCCGGGGTGCGACGTGAAGTGGTCAATGTCCATAGAGTATCGGGTGTCGATCGGTGAATCCGGGCAATCTGTTTTACCATCGTTGGATCATCCCAGTGAACGTGTCTGCAAGGACCGCCGACAAGTATCAGTCCTTGCGACCGGACTTGAGTCTCCGATTTTTCGACAGGGTTGAGGACACCACGAACTGTTAAAACTCGATCTCTATCCTGAAGACCATCGTGCTCCGGAACCACGCACAAATCGAACCAGCTGACCGGCAAACTGGGTTTCATCATGACCACCGATTTCCCCCCGTATTTCCGGCGTGCACGCGCCACCATGGTATGGGTCAGATGTCCGGCGCCGAGGATCAAATCGGGCGGAGAGACAAGGCTTGCCTCCCTACCCCAAACGCGACGCCAGCGAAGACGCTCCAGCCATCCTTTCGGGACCCTCCAATCCTGAACAGAGCAAGCAACACGTTTTTCCAAAGCCCTGATGAGTCCCAGCGTTTGGTTTTCATGACCGGGTTTCCCGTCCATGAAACGCCATACGTGGATCTCTGTCCGGGGGGCTGGCATGACTTACAGGATTATCCAAACAATCAGCAGACCTTCAGCCATGAGCAAGCGCTTCCAGCTTGGCGGTGGCTTTGCCCGATTGGATGACATCCAAAGCAAGTTCCCAACCATCGGCCATGGATTCAGATATTCCGGCCACAAACAGGGCGGCGGCGGCATTCAACAAGACCGCATCCAATTTGGGTCCGGATATTTTGCCGGACAGGATTTGTCGGATGAGATCGGCATTGGCCTGGGCATCACCTCCGGCCAAATCGCTGATACTGGCTTTGCCAATCGGGAATGAATCCGGTGACCAGGTGGATTCATGAAATCCCCGATCCTGATAAAACTCGGCCACGTGATTGGCGCCCACGGTGGAAAGTTCATCCAGAAAACCACCATCTCCCACTTCGCCGCTTACCACCATTCCTCTGGCAATGCCGAGCGATTGAAGCACTTTGCCCAGTTTGCCGCAGATTTCGGGTTTGGGCACACCGATGAGTTGAGCTGTGGGTTTTAACGGGTTCAAGAGCGGCCCGAGGAAATTAAAAATGGTTCGTTGTCCGTTGGCGGCACATAGTTTTCGGGCGGGGACAATGTGCTTGAAAGCGGGATGATAGTGAGGAGCGAATAGAAAAACGAATCCGTTGTCTTTCAAGGATGCGGCCGCCTTATCCGGAGCGAGATCAACAGGGATGCCCAAGGCCTCCAGCACGTCCGCACTTCCAGATTTGGACGTAACCGCCCTGTTGCCATGTTTGGCCACGCAGACACCGACTGCCGATGCCAGGATGGCCACGGTGGTGGAGATGTTGAACGTGTTTTGATGATCCCCGCCGGTTCCGCAAACGTCCAGGATCACTGAGTTGCGAATGTCCGGATCCAATTCAGGAGATACTGCCATGTCTCTGAGCAACGAGGCAAACTGTGCGATTTCTTCCACCGTTTCCCCCTTTTCAGCCAAAGCAGTTAAGAACGCAGCCTTATCTTCCACGGAAATACCTTCCGCAATCATATCATCGACGGCTGATTGGATCTCTTCCTTCCGAAGATGGGTTCCTTGTTTCAAAGATTCTGTCAGTGCCTGCAACATGGCGTGACTATATGCAAAGCCTTACGATATCGAAAGAGGAAAGCTTCGGTCTCATCTTAAAGCTGTTTTCACAGGACCGCCATTGCGAAGCCTGTTCCTTACCATTAGAATGAGCCTCATGAAATGCGGGAATGATAAAGCGGTCATCAAACTGATGGTAGGGATATTCTCAATGATCTCCTTCCAACCTTTTCAAGGACAGGCAGCCTCACCGGATCCCCAGGAACAGGTGTTCATCGAAAATGCCAGGCAGTTGACCCTGGCCGGGCGGAGAAGTGGGGAGGGTTATTTTTCCAAGGATGGCACCCAACTTGTTTTCCAGTCTGAACGGGACGCAAGCAATCCGTTCTTCCAGATCTTCAACCTCGACCTCACGACAGGTGATATCCATCGCGTTTCTCCTGGAAACGGTAAAACGACCTGTTCGTTTTACCATCCGGACGGCAGACGCATCCTGTTTGCCTCCACACACCACGATCCAAAAGCCGTTGAGAAGCAAAAAGAAGAACTCGAGATGCGCGCCAGCGGGCAGGAGCGGCGGTATGCCTGGGATTACGACGACACCATGGATATCTTCGTGGCAAACAAGGACGGTTCCAATGTGATGGCGTTAACCACTGAAAAAGGATACGACGCCGAGGGATCCTTTTCACCTGATGGACAATGGGTGGCGTTTTGCTCATTCCGGCATGCCTTTCCATTGGAGCAGTTGAGCAAAGAAGACCAGAAACGCTACGAGATAGATCCTTCGTATTTTGGGGACATTTACCTCATGAAATCAGATGGTTCGGCTGTGAAACGACTTACGAACCATCCAGGCTATGACGGGGGCCCTTTCTTTTCACCCGATGGGAAACGCATAGTCTGGCGTCGATTCGACGCAGATGGGGTCAACGCAGACATCATGACCATGACATTGGACGGACGTGATGTGCGACAAATCACGAAGGATTTCGGCATGGCCTGGGCGCCTTACTTTCACCCCTCCAACGAATACATCATTTTCACCACCAACAAGGAAGGGTTTTCCAATTTCGAACTCTACATAGTGGATCGACTGGGATATCGCGAACCCGTGCGTGTGTCCTTCACGGACGGATTTGATGGATTGCCCGTCTTTTCTCCCGACGGGAACCGCCTGGTCTGGACGTCCAACCGATACGCGCAAAACCCCGGCAGCAAGGACAAGGGACAGCTCTTTGTGGCCAACTGGAATCATGAAGCGGCACGCGCTGCACTGAGACGTTCACCTGTCCGGCAAAGAGAACCCCAACCGGCAACTCAGAAATCGGCGAAACGTTCCCTGGATGTAACGGATATCCCCGTCCTGGAAGCTGTGCCGGGCACGGATCCAGGAAGAGCACTTCCTAAAGAGGAACCGAAACTATCTCCTCAAATCACGGAAAAAGACCTTCAAACGCATGTGCGTTACCTGGCTTCTGATGAATTGGAAGGCAGATTGACCGGAGAAAAAGGCGCACGCCTTGCGGCGGAATACATCGCCAAATCGTTGAAACAGATAGGCATTCAACCCATTGACAACCAAGATGGCTATTACCAGCCATTTGAGTTTTCCGCCGGTGTCGAAGTAGACGAAAGCGGGACATCTTTCCGCTTTGAAAAGTCATCGCAATCTGCTGATTCCCAACCTGCTCCACAAACATTGGAAATTGAAAAACACTTCCGCCCCCTTGCTTTCTCTGAAAATGGCCCCTTCAAAGGTGAGCTTGTTTTTGCCGGCTATGGATTGAAAGTCCCTGGGGACGGCGCCGAAGGTTACAACTCCTATGCCGGGCTGAATGTCTCGAACAAGGTCGCCATGGTCCTGCGATACGTCCCTGAAGATGTGGATAACGACAGACGGGCTCTGTTGAACCGATACTCTTCACTACGATATAAAGCGCTGATTGCACGCGAATTGGGAGCGAGTGGACTTCTGGTTGTGACGGGTCCCAATTCACCCAACTCCGGCAAACTGATACCATTACAATCCGATCAGAGCCTTGGAAATTCGGGCATTCTGGCAGGAAGCATCACGGAAGCGCTGGCAGATCAACTGCTGGCGGGAACCGGCAAGACTTTAAAATCGCTGCAAGATGGCCTTGACCAGGAAAATCCACATGCGATCGGCACACTGGAAATACCCGATACGACTTTGGAATTCGAAGTGAAGCTCAACCGCATTCGCAAGACTGACCGCAATGTGATTGGTATCTTGCACCCGCCCCACTCAACTGCATCGATAAAGGAATATGTCGTCCTGGGTGCTCATTATGACCACCTGGGCTTTGGCGAACACGGTGGATTTCAAATCAAAGGAGAAGAAAATCAAATTCACAACGGAGCCGACGATAACGCGTCGGGTGTGGCGGCAGTGCTGGAAATGGCCGGGGCGGTGAAGCAATTCTTCACAGAATCTCCTGAGAAGGTAAATCGTGGGGTTATATTTGCATTCTGGTCCGGGGAAGAGCTTGGATTGATCGGTTCCTCACATTTTGCCAATCATCCCCCATTACCCCTGGATTCCATGACCGCCTACCTCAATTTTGACATGGTTGGGCGCTTGAGAGACAACAAGTTGACGCTTCAGGGACTGGGTTCATCTGCCGATTGGAAAGTGTTGATTGAAAAACGCAACATCTTGGCCGGCTTTCAGCTGTCGCTTCAGGAAGATCCGTATTTACCAACGGACACGACCGCTTTTTACCCCAAAGGAATCCCTGTGCTCTCCTTTTTCACCGGAAGCCATGACGACTACCATCGTCCGGGCGATGACTATGACACACTGAATTGGAAGGGATTACAGCGCATCAGTTCATTTGCAAACAACATGGTTATTGATCTATTCAAGAGCGAGGATGAGCCATTGCAATACAGCAAAATAGCCCCCACTCAGCAGCAAGGCAATCGGGATACGTTACGTGTCTACCTCGGAACCATTCCCGATTATACGACAGAAGTGGTTGGCGTTAAATTAACTGGAGTCCGATCAGGAGGACCTGCCGACCAAGCTGGATTGAAGGCGGACGATGTTATTACGGCTCTGGCGGGGCAACCGATTAAGAACATTTATGATTACACCTATGCTTTGGACGCCATCAAGATCGGTGAGTCTACCGAAATCACTGTCCTAAGGGACGGCAAGTCATTGACATTGAAAATAATACCTACGGCACGCCCATAACAATCAAGCAAGGCACACATCCTGCAGATGTACCGAATGAGGAGGGGTTTTAGCCCAAAATGAATTGCAAGCCACTGCATTCGCAATTCATTTGATTCCCCCCTCAAGTTGAAGTAGGTTGATCGACATCTTCGAGCCTAGCATATGCCTGCAACCATCGGGCTGAATTGTGTTTAGGTCGATTCTCGCAAGAATCGACGGGGGCGAAGCCTGCCCATGTAAAATGAAATGAATGCTCAACGAATACTTGTCACCGGTGGCGCAGGGTTTATTGGCTCCAATCTGGTTCGGCATCTATTAAGCCAGTCGGATGTTGAATGCGTGGTGAATCTGGATGCCCTCACCTATGCAGGGAACCCAGAAAATCTTTCCGACTTGAATGAACCTGATCGATACCATTTTCAGGAAGGCCGTATCCAGGATCGGGATTTGGTGAAGCGATTACTCAAGGACCATCACATCACGCATGTCCTGAACCTGGCAGCTGAATCTCATGTGGACCGGTCCATAGAAGGACCCGATGCATTCATTCAGACAAATATTGTGGGAACATTTGAATGTCTGGAGGCCTGCCGGGATCTTAAAAAAGAAGCAAACAGGGACATTCGTTTCATACATGTGTCAACGGATGAAGTATATGGCAGCCTGGGTGATGAAGGGAAATTCACCGAACAAACCCCCTATGCGCCCAATTCTCCCTATGCGGCGAGCAAAGCTTCCTCGGACCTGATCGTTCGTGCTTATAACAAGACCTATGGAATGCCATGCGTCATCACCAATTGCTCGAATAATTACGGTCCATACCAATTTCCTGAAAAATTGATTCCATTGGTCACGCTTCGAGCCACCAGAGATGAATCCCTTCCTGTTTACGGCAAGGGGGAAAACGTACGAGACTGGTTGTACGTTTCCGATCACGCTGAAGCACTTCACCTTGTCGCCAAGCATGGTAACCCGGGGGAAACCTACAACATTGGCGGAGATCAGGAAGTTCAGAATATTGAACTGGTTCGTCGAATTTGCGACATACTTGATCGCTTAAAACCACGCGCCAACGGATCCCCCCATTCGGATCTCATTGAATTTGTCAAAGACCGCCCCGGACACGATTTCAGATACGCCATCGACGCCTCCAAGTTGCAATCCGAACTCGGATGGAAACCCAGGCACGATGTGCAAAGCGGATTGGAATCAACGGTCAAATGGTATCTCAATCATTCGGATTGGTGTGATTCCGTTTTGAAGAGAGGCTACGAACTTCAACGGCTGGGGCTGTAGGAGAGACCACGTTTTTTTTAAACCGCAGATTGCGCAGATTAATGCAGATGTTGAATACAACCCATTTGATTACACAAAAATCTCTTCCTTTTAATGGGTTCATTTTGAATATAGCCAGACCATATCTTACATTTTAAAAATCTGCGTTAATCTGCGAAATCTCGTAGATCCCGCGGCTGCGGTGGTGCGGTTAAACAATACAAAAAAAACCTGTGTTCACCAAAGGTCTGAGGAGCAATCATCATCATGGAACAAAGAAAGCAACGAAAAGGCATCATTTTGGCGGGAGGGGCCGGCACCAGGTTACATCCGGCCACCTTGTCCATCTCCAAACAACTTCTGCCTGTTTACGACAAACCCATGATTTATTACCCGCTCAGCACGCTGATGCTTGCCGGGATTCAGGAAATATTGGTGATTTCAACGCCGAGGGATCTGCCGCATTTCAAACAACTGCTGGGTGACGGAAATCAATGGGGTTTAAGTTTTGAATATGCCGAACAACCCTCCCCGGATGGTATTGCGCAGGCATTCCTGATTGGTGAGTCATTCCTGAACGGGTCCCCCTGCTCTCTTGTGCTGGGTGACAACATTTTTTATGGCCATCAACTTACCAAGGATCTGCTGGAGGCAAACAGTCAACAGGATGGCGCCACCGTTTTTGCCTATCGCGTCAACGATCCTGAAAGATACGGAGTGGTCGAATTCGGACCAGACAAGAAAGCACGGAAACTCATTGAAAAACCGAAATCCTACATTTCCTCCTACGCGGTCACCGGGCTTTATTTTTATGACCAATCGGTCGTGGAAAGAACACGTCAACTGAAACCGTCCGACCGTGGGGAACTCGAAATCACGGACCTCAACAACTCCTATCTGGAATCCGGCAACCTGAACGTGCTGGCATTCGGTCGTGGTGCCGCATGGTTGGATACCGGAACGCATGATTCTCTTCTGGAAGCAGGACAATTTGTCGCCAC
>CAYPZD010000048.1:0-18779 GCA_964415055.1 uncultured Verrucomicrobiota bacterium
ACGTTTTTGCAAACGCGGCTACGGGTATCTAATGAATGCTTTACTTGGAGGTGATTCGGACGTAGCAAAGGGGGTGTTGAAAGGTTTGGATTTGCATCGCGTACACAATATCTGCATCCCCTGGATTATATGGATTTGCTTCCTGTGCTGTATCGAAGCGAATGCAAATCCTTTTTTAACTGAGATTCGCCCTTACCTTAGGTCCCATTGTGTTCCGTGTCATGGTCCGGATAAGCAAAAAGGGGACTTGCGCCTCGATGTGCTGGGGAACGATTTTTCGGATCGCGCATCCGCATCGATTTGGATTGAGGTCCGCGACTTGATTCATCTGGGTGAAATGCCGCCAGAGGATAAACCTCGTCCGGATATTGTAAAAACCGAACGAGTGACAAACTGGATAGCACAAAATCTTCGTCAGCTCCACCGGCAGGCCCATGCTGTTGGAGATCGCGTTCCCTTACGTCGGATGAACCGTCATGAATATACTCATACGATTGCCGATTTGTTGTCCCTGAAGTTTCCAGCCGGTGAAAGTCCCCTGGACGTTCTGCCACCCGATGGCACGGCGGAAGGGTTCGATAAAGTGAGCGCGGCGCTGTTGCTTGATCCGTCCCTGATGGAACTGTATTACAGGGTGGCACGCGGTATCGCGGACAAGGCGATTGTGGAAGGTCCTCCCGACTATCCAACCGAAACCATGAGACTGGAATTCGAGGACATCGAGCATAGTCATGCTATTGGCTATCTGGTTTCACGACTTGGGATGAATCCGGTGGAGGGAGGCATGGAATTGATCCAGGGAAGCACGCGATCGTATGGCATGTTGCGTTATCCGGGGCGACGCGACAACAACGTGGCGCCCGTGAACGGGTTTTATCGGTTCACCATTCGGGCCGGTAGCGCGCGTGGTGCCAATGGAGAAATCCCGCGAATGATCCTGACCCACAGTCATCCGAATGAGGAAATGAAAACCTTGCTGGAAGTGAACGTGGATGCGCCGTGGGATCAGCCACAGGAATATTCCGTGGTCGTTTCACGTGATACCCTGGGAGGTGAGCTTCAAGTGCGGATGGAGAATGAAACGGACCTCTACATGAGTCAACGACCCGGCGAGCATTTTATGCGGCGAAATCGTGAGTTGGGTGAGTCTGGGGATTTTGCGGAGACCATTCGTCTTGACGGACGCAAAATAGCCGAAGGATGGGGAGGCGATCGCTCGACTCCGGATCCAGGGAAACTGGATACCAGTAGCTATCCCCGCTTGTTTCTGGATTATCTCGAAGTGGAGGGGCCGCTCTACGAACAATGGCCGCCGAAGAGCCATACTTCGCTGTTTCAGACATTCGATGAATCACACGATCCGCTCCAGAATGCCCGAAGCATTTTAAACGGTTTCCTCCCCAAAGCCTGGCGACGGCCCGTGGATTCGTTCGAATTGGAACCGATCCTGAAATTGATGCAATCCGAGCTGGATCATGGAGAAACGTTTTACGAGGCGATGAGAGTGGGGCTGTGCGCCGCTCTGGTGTCTCCAAAATTCCTCTACCTTTCCAAACCTGTGTCGGAATCTTCTGGGCAACGGATTGGCGATTACGAACTGGCTTCACGGTTGTCCTATTTCTTATGGAACAGCATGCCCGATGCAGAACTGTTTGAAAGGGCTTCAGCCGGTGACTTGGGGCAACAGGAAACATTGATACGTCAAGTGGATCGCATGCTGGCGGATCCGAAGATGGAACGTTTTGTGCAGGGTTTTGCTCGTCAGTGGTTGCGGACAGATACGTTCCTTGCCTTTGCTCCCGATCAGAATATCTATCGGCAATATGACCGGAAACTGGGGCTGGATTCTGTCGAAGAAGCACATGCTTTTTTTCGGATGATTTTTGAAGAGGATCTCAGTGTTTTGAATTTTATCGACTCCGATCTTGTGATGGTGAATGACCGGCTGGCCAAGCATTACGATATCCCGGATGTGGTAGGGGAGGCTTTTCGTAAAGTTAATCTTCCTCCAAATTCCCCCAGAGGCGGCTTGCTTGGCATGATGGGGGTTCATCTCGCCGGGGCGGATGGGATCCGAACGAAACCCGTTTCCCGTGCCGTTTACATCAGGGAAGTGTTGTTCAATGATCCACCTGATCCGCCGCCACCCAACGCCGGGGAAGTGGAGCCCAACATCAAAGGCGAAAACCTCACTGTGCGGGATCGACTGCTGCAACATCAGGAAATCGAAACCTGTGCTGCGTGCCATCGTTCATTGGATCCTTACGGTCTGGCTTTGGAAAACTTCAATGCCATCGGGAAATGGCGGCAACGTCAGGACGGTGAAAGTTTCCGGGGCGAACGTGGTCCTGAAATTGATGTCAGCGGCACCTTGCCGAATGGGGAATCCTTTGACACGTTTGAAGCATTTCGTTCGCACCTGCTGGATCAATCCGATCGGTTTCGACGCGCTTTGGCCGGGAAGATGTTGATATACGCACTGGGACGTCCCATTGAACCGACGGACGACACCCTGTTGCAACAAGCTGTTGCTTCCATGCGCGACCATGGAGATACATTACGTTCGTTAATTGTTTGCATAGTGACCAGTTCAACCTTTTTGAACAAATAACCCATTTTTACATGAACCTGTCCTTACTCAAACCACTCAATCGCCGAACCTTCCTAAGAGGAGCCGGAACGTGTCTGGCGCTTCCATTACTTGAAGCGATGAATCCGTCCCGTTTGGGGGCCATAACCAATCCTCAGGTCATTCCACGGATGGGGATGTTTTATTTCGGGACAGGTATGAACATGCGTCAGTTTTATCCGGACGGGTTTGGTGCGGAGGCGAAACTGTCCCGTATCCTGAAACCGCTGGAACCGCACCGTGACCACTTTACGGTATTGTCCGGAACATGGCTCGAAAAGGGTGGGGGACATGACGGGGCGTATCCCTTCGCTACTTCCGTTGAAAGGGGTGCCAAACAAATCCTTTCCCCGGATCAAATCGTTGCTGAAACGCACGGCAAACAGACACGCTTTCCTTCACTCCAGTTATCCGTGAAGCGTGGCACCGGATTCGGGAGTCAGGTGTTGGCAACGATTTCCTGGAACCGGCAAGGTGTGCCCCTCGCGGCTGAGAATGATCCGAAACAATTGTTCAACCGCCTCTTCCGATCGACCAACGAACAGGATCGAGTGGCACAGCAGAACGAGTTCCGGCAGCGTGGAAGCGTGTTGGATGCGGTCATGAATGACGCGAAGGATTTACAGCGCAAACTGGGGCGTTCGGACCAGGAGCAACTCGATCAATATTTTTATTCCGTGCGTGAAGTGGAACGAGGGTTGGAACGGGAATTGGACTGGGCGGATCGGCCCAAACCGAAGCCGTCACTCAAAGGGTATGGCAATTTTGAAGAGGCGGTCGCGCCGGAAGGCAATGGCCGGTTTATTTACGATACCTATGCCAAACTGATGTATGATTTGATTGCTCTAGCGTTTCAGACCGATTCCACTCGCGTGATCAGTTACGTCGTCCGCACCGAACTCGCCGGAGGGGTGTATCCCGAGTTTGGCGTTTCCAAGGGATACCACGAATTGACCCATCATGGTAACGACCCGAAGAATCTCGAGGAACTGGCCAAGGTGGATACCATTTACATGCAGCATTGGAACTACTTCCTGAAACGCCTGAACAGCATCCGTGAGGGAGAAGGCACTTTGTTGGACCATGCCATGCTGGGATTCTCCAGCGGAATGGGCATCGGGCACAGCAAGGACACATTGCCTACCGTGATTTCAGGGGGGCGAGGACTCGGGATTCGGCATCAAACCCACCTGCAGTTAAAAGAAAACACTCCGCTCGCGTGCCTCTGGCAAACCATGGTGCAACAGATGGGCGTGGAGCAGGATGGCGCTTTTCAGGATAGCCCCGGACCGATCAGTGAGTTGTTGGAATGAATGTTCGACTGTTAACATGGCTTGGGATTTGTTTTCTGATGGGAAATGCCATCGGGGAACCTCAGAGAAACTCGATCGGAATGCCGTTCATTCGGATCGAGCCGGGGGAGTATGTGCGTGGTTTTCAACATGAAAATGGCAGGGAACGACAATTTGATCGATCACATCCCTATAGCAATCGCCAGAACATGCGTCATGAAAAACCAGCCCATCGTGTTGCCATCACACAAGCATTCGATATCGGTCAAACCGAAGTGACGGTTGGTCAATTCAGACGCTTTGTTGAAGCGACTCAATACATCACCGAAGCTGAACAACACAAGGGCGCCATGGGATATTTTCCGGAAGAAAAGGATTACGTCGATCGATTTCATTCGGATGCATCCATCAACTGGAAAACACCGGGTTTTCCACAAAGCGAAGAACACCCGGTCGTATGTGTTACCTGGCGCGATGCCCTGGCCTTTTGCAAATGGCTGACGGATCAAGAAGGGGTGGCCTATCAATTACCCACCGAAGCCGAATGGGAATATGCCTGTCGAGCCGGAAGCTCAACCTGGTATAGCTGGGGGCTGGACCCTGACCTTGCCTACACTCATGCTAATGTCGCTGATGGAACTTTGGAATCCGTTTCCCCAAACACCACGCGTTATCAACGAGCCGTCCGTTTGGAGACTGGAGAAGGGGATGGCATCGCATTCACTGCGCCAGTGGCTCAGTTCAAAGCCAATGCATGGGGTCTTCATGACATGCATGGTAATGTTTGGGAATGGTGTCGGGACCGATGGGCAGGAGATGTTTACGAACAGGTTTTCGACGGAATCGCCCGTCCGGATCGCGATCAGGTGTTGGTGAAGGATCCCTGCTTTGAAGACAAAACCGATCAGCATGCCTATGGAGACTGGCGTGTCATGCGTGGTGGCGGGTGGACATGTGCTCCTGCAGCTGTACGTTCCAGCATACGAACTTTTGCGGAAGCGGGGGATGCGACGGTTTACACCGGGTTTCGTGTTGTTCGCCAGCGCTAATGTCACGTTTTTTCAAACGTGGCTACTGACCTGAAAAATCGTCTTCCGAAGAAGATGAAAAACGCGACATATGCCATGATTCAAGAAAGTCTTTCCTTTGCTCCAAGTGCAGCTAAGTTGGATGGATGATTCCGAGACAGTTTTTCTACCTGATGTTTGTAGTGCTGATGCATGCATGGGGTTTGAATGCAGATGGCGTTGCTTTGATGCGGATACCTAACGAGGGGATCCAACCTCAGGTCCAGGTAGATCGATCAGGTCAATTGCATCTCATCTACTATTTGGGTGAACCCGGGCACGGCGATTTATTCTACGTGACGCGATCTGCCGGGGAAGGTGTATGGTCGTCCCCGATACGTGTCAATCACTACCCTGGTGCCGCTGTTTCGGTTGGAACCATCCGCGGAGCGCAAATGTGTATCGGTAAGGGGAATCGTGTGCATGTTGCATGGTTTGGTAGCGGGGAAGTAGCCAAGCATTTTTCGAACGCAGAAAAACCTCCCACGCCGTTATTGGTGACACGATTGGCGGACGACGGCAAATCCTTTGAGAAAGAAAGGAATCTGATGACATGGACCGGGGCCCTGGATGGTGGCGGTTCCATTACCTGCGATAACAGGGGGCGCGTCTGGGTTGCATGGCATGGGCGGGGCGATTCCGATATGGAAGGTGAAATGGGAAGAGACATGTTTCTTACGATGTCGGATAATGAAGGCAAGACGTTTCGTCGTGAAAGACGCATCCCGGAAGCACCGCGTGGCGCCTGTGCCTGCTGTGGAATGCGAGTGCATTATATGAAACCCGATCGATTGCACATTGCTTATCGTGGAATTCTGGGGAAGGTGCGTCCCATGATTGATCTTTGGTCGAAGGATGGTGGACGAACTTTTCAATATTCAAGCTTCAATCCCTGGGAAATTGAAGCCTGCCCCATGAGCAGTGTCAGCCTTTTGGACATGCCTGATGGTGGATTGCTTTTTGGAAATGAACAAGCTGGCCGGATTCGATTGAATCATTACACTGCCGACACAGGCCGGGTGGTTCCCTTCTAGGATTCGCTGAAGGAGATGCCGGGCAAACATGCGTCCATGGCAATGGATGAAGACGGTAATATTTTATTGAGCTGGGCGGAAGGTGCCGGTTGGGCCAGGGGCGGTTCCTTACGTTGGAAGCTTCTGGATCGAAAGGGAAACCTGCAGCAATCGATGGATGCAACACAGTCTCATGAAATCCCTGTGTGGAGTTTTCCTGCTTCGGTTTTTATCAATGAAAAATGGGCTGTTGTCTATTGATTGGGCCATGTTTTTTCCCGTATGCCCGGAGAGATTATCCGCTTGCTAAATATCATGAATGCCCTTCCTGGCAAGGCCTGACTCGGAATAATGGGGGACAGACATTTACGTTTGAGCATAAAAAAACACCCGGAACCTTTGGGAACCGGGTGTTTTGAATGATAAGTAATTAATTGCCTCTTCAATTGTCTCTTCGGACTCGGTAGAAGGCCTGGCCTGCTCCGATATCCACTTGCCAGGAAGTTGTATTGCCGGAAGCACTGATGCCTGTGGCCGCTTCTGACCAATTGCCTGATCCAATATCGCTCGTTGACAATATCGTGTAGGAACCGCCGGAAACGCTGCTGAAGGTCAACTCAAACTGACCGCCGGCAATTTGTGCGGATCCAAGTGCCGGGGCTTCCAGAGGTTCGGGTTCAGGCTCTTCTGTCTGAATTGCCTTGGCATTGAAGACTCTAACATTATCAACAAAGACGTCCACGTATCCGTCGAAACCTCCCTGCGAAACCAAGTTGATATTTGGTGCAGGATCAGCCCAGGCAACGGAGGCCAGATTGATGGAGGTAGTTCGGCGCACTTCGCTGCCGACCCAGTTCGGGGTCAGACGCAGGCCGGTCGCCGAGGGCAGGAACTGAAACCATGAGACCGCCGTATTTGGATCCGGGACGATGACGAAGTCGTAGCTCAATGTGTAATGGACTCGATCTTCAGGCGCGATTCCCGCAATGATCGAGTTAAAGGTAGCATTTTGAGAGAGCTCCATGACCGCTGCAGTGGTCCAGCCTCCATCGTCGATTTCAATCCAGGCCGCTCCATCACCTTCCGAGATGCGTGGATCATCCGCGCCTTCTCTCGCATAGTCATAAAGAGGGAATCCACCGTCGGTCAACAAAACCAGATCAGGGCCTTCCAAGCCGTCGATCAAGGTTTCTTCAGGCGCATAACCCCTGGCATAGGTGTCCAGTAATCGGATGTTATCAACATACAGCTTGCTTGCTTCGCTCAAATCCCCATTGAAGCCAAACCCAATGGCAATCCGACCGTCTTCGTTGGGGATCAGATCACTTCCATTCCGGACCGAATCAAATTCAATAAACGCCGTCACGGGCTCGTCCCATGCTCCGTTTACTTCGACTTGATCTCCATAAGTGGCGTCTCCGATCCAAACCGGGTTGTTGGCCCAGTTTCCTCCACCGCTGCCAAAGGTGATGTCGTACAGCAACCACCAGCGATGTGGAGCATCTTCGTTCCAGGCTTCCAGTAAAGTCGAGGAAGCCTCAGGACTAAGCAATACCTGGAAGTCCTGAACCCACCCGGACATGGTATTGAAGGATACTTCCAATGCCTTGTTGCCGTCGGTAACACCCGCGATGGTGTCGTCGGCTGTCAGATCCGCCACCGCGTATTCGGTGCGATCGCCATTCCAGAGGATCGCTGTATCCAGAATGGAATCGTTGTCGGCTGCTTCAAAAGATTCCAAAAGAACCGTCGGCAACACGACGGGTTCAGGTTTGACCAGACTGGGTAGTGTGATGCCCTCTTCAAGTGGTTGGAAGATCAGGTCGGTCAATGGCTCGCCATTCATGGTCAAATTAATGTTGGCGCCGCCATGGTCTCCCGCATCGTTGGTCCAGTCCCCGTTGAACCAATTTACTTCAATGGGATACAGACCGGTACTGGTGAAAAAGGCGCTTCCGTCCGGGTTGGGGCCGGGGGCTCCGTGTCCTCCGTCATTGTTGACAACAACCTGGTTGCCTATACGGACAACCGAACCATCGTCCGATGAGCTGTTGAAATCATGTGTTCCAGGAGAATTGATTTGTATTAAACCTCTCAGCTGGATCATTCCATCATCAAGATTGCCTTCGGTGCCGGAAAATGAACCGCTATCTCCCGCTAACCAGTCCAGAATGGGCGTCAGATCATCACCGGTGTAATTGACCGTGGTCGAAACAAATGTTCCTTGAGGATCGGAATTGATCATGAAAATACCGTGGTCATCTCCAGGTTCCGTCTGGAATACAGGTCCTTGAGCGCCTTCGCCGAATTCGAATCCTTTGGGTTCCGTGGTCCAGTATTTGCCAGCCAGGCCAGCTTCGCCGGACTCGGCAGATATCCCGGATACACCGATCGCTGCGGCCCCGACATCGGAAGCGCTGTAGAGCAGGTCGCCGGCAATAGCTTCACCATCAGCAAGAATGTTCAGATTTGCGCCTCCATGGTCTCCGGCATCACTGGTCCAGTCTCCGTTAAACCAGGCAATTTCAATGGGGTAAAGACCTGCTTGCTGAAAATCGTAAGAACCATCCGGAGCGGGTCCTGGCGCTCCATGACTGCCGTCATTATCGATCACACGTTCGCCGGCGATCCAGATGATGGAACCGTCGTCTGATTCACTGCGCAGGTCCATGATGCCCGGAGAATCCACACGCAGGTATCCGGTAAAACTCAACAAACCGTCATCCATATTTCCATCAGCCCCCACATAGGATGCTCCGTCTGCCTGAAGCCAGTCTCGGACGGGTGTCAGGTCATTGCCGCCCTGGTAACTCAAACCGGTGGCTGTGAAAGTGCCGGTAGGGTGGGCTCCGCGAATGATCTTCAGGCCGATGTCTTTTTCACCGCCTTTGTCATCCAGGTTGTCGATAGTTGCGATACCTGCCTGCCAGTAACGGCCGTCCAGGCCGCTGCCTGTATCAGGTATTCCGTTGAGAGGAAGAATCTCTTGGGTGAGTACATTCGTTGACATGCACACGGATAGACCGCATGCGGTCAACACGCGAAAAAGGTTTCTGGACATGTAGTTTTTCTTAATCTTTCTCCCGAAAGTGTCAAGCTTATAGAGGTAAGGTTGATTGAGTCATACAAATTGCGTCACTCCGGGAACCGCGATGGGCGCATCGGGAGCATCGCCCCAGGCATAACTTGCAGGTGTCAGATCTTCCTTTGATTCGAGGGCCTGTTGCCAGGTGATTTCCTGTCCGGTGTAGGTCGCCATCCGTCCCATGATGGCGAGCAGTGTGCTCATGGCCATGTATTCTCCGTTGTTGATCGGTTCACCTGCGCGGATGGCGGCAAACATTTCATCGTGCTCGGTCTGATAGAAATTGTTGTCTTCTCCATCATAAATCCAACGATCTTTGCCTGCTGGTTCCATGTAGATGCCACGTCGTCGTTCGTTGATGTTCGCTTTTCCACGGCTGCCATAGATCTGGGCGCTCATATCATTTTTGCAGCCTCGAATCTGTCGTGTGTTGGAGACCAGTCGAGCACCATCTTCAAATTCATATGTGACGCTGTGATGGTCAAATATGTTGCCATATTTTTCTTCATTGCGGACCTCACGACCACCCATGCCCACTGCCTTTACAGGATAGGCTCCTTTGGCCCAGGCGCAGATATCGAGGTAGTGGACATGTTGCTCGACGTTGAAATCGCCGGAAAGCCAGGTGTAGTAGTACCAGTTGCGCATTTGATAATGCATATCGGTCCAGTCCGGCTGGCGCTCCTTATACCAGATGCCACTGCGGTAATCGTTGGCGAACATGGTGTGAATGTCTCCGATTTCCCCGCCATGAATGCGTTGCATGATGTTACGGAATCCATATCCATACCGCAGGCAGAGTCCGCTGACCACGCTCAGTTTTTTCTTCCTTGCTTCCTCGCACGATTCGAGCACCGAACGCACACCCGGCGCATCCACGGCCACCGGTTTTTCGGCGAAAACATGTTTGCCCGCCGCAATGGCGGCTTTCAAATGGGCCGGTCGAAAATGGGGTGGTGTTGTCAAGATGACACTATCCACATCACTGGCCAACACCTGTTCAAAGGCGTTCCATCCGACGAATTGGTGATCCGGTTTGACCTTGACCTTTTCTGCGACCGCGGAAGTTTTGGTGAGCGTGTTCAGGCTGGTTTCCAAGCGGTCCGCAAACATGTCTCCCATGGCGATGAGTTCAATGTTTTTGTCTGCTTGAAGAGCCTGGGCGGCTGCCCCGGTGCCGCGTCCGCCGCAACCAATCAGGCCGATCCTGATTTTCTCGTTGCCCGCTGCATGTACGGCCAGGGGAGCGATCGCGGTGGCAAGGGTGGTTTGTTTCAAGAATTCCCGACGATTGGTTTGATTGGATGGATTCATGGTTTTGATTCAAGGGGTTCGATGATTAAATTTCTGAAGTAGACTTCGTAAGATTCGTTTTGCAGCAAGATGTGTCCGCCTTGCGGGGTGACCTTGTAAGCTTCGTTGACCTTGATGCCATTGATCAAAACACTGACCCGGTCGCCCCGGCATTCACAGGTGACCCGTGTCCATTGGCCGACCGGACTTGCGACATCGTTCTGTCCCCGGGTGTCCAGGAGTTCCTTGAAGAAGGGTTGATGATCCTTCCACCAGAATTGCCTGCCTGAGTAGCGGGTGGGCATGCCTTCGGGATCCCAGCGCGTGCGTTGATCTTTTGCCAGGCGAGTGAGGCAGGTGATATCTACAGGGGAATGTTCATCACTTCGAATGACAATGAAATCACCCTCGCAACCTTGCGCCAATTGCACCTCCAGCGAATTCATCCATATGCCGCGAGCGGCTCCATGAGTTCCTGTCGCGTGCAGTAATAATCCGCTGTTTCTGACGTAGGGGCTTGTATTTGTTCTGTCGGTTCCCCATTTGTATTCCACAGTCACCCGGTAATCACGATATGCAGCTTTTGTTGCCAGATAGCCAACCCCTTCTCCTGAAATATGCAGGACATTGTCATCCATGGTAAAAACGGACGACGGATCCTCATGCTGCGTGTCTTTCAGCCAGGATGTGAACGAGGAAAGGTCTCCTGATGCAAACGGATGAATGGGGCTTTGGGGCACGATGGGTTCCGCCCCTTGCGCAAGGAGGGCGGAAAGGCACAGTGCACACATCAGGAGTTTCATGCGGACATGCTGAAGGTTTTCGCGGGCAAGTCAATCATCAAGGAAATCGACGTGACATGACCTTCCTGGCCGGTAAGCTTCTCTTTATGGACCACACCTTATCACGCCGCCGATTTCTTGGTGCATCCGTTGCCGCCCTGGCCACTTCACCCACTTGGTTGCAGGCGCAATCAAAGGAGCCCACCGAGTTTCAATTGGCATGTATGACGTTGCCCTATGGTCAGTTTCCTTTAAAGCGAGCTTTACAAGGGATTCGTGCAGCCGGATTTGATTATGTGGCTTGGGGGACGACTCATCGGGAGACGCCGGGAGGTGATCGTATTCCGGTGATGCCGACCGATGCCCCGATGCATCGCGCGAAAGCGTTGGGGCAAGAGTGCCGGGACATGGGACTGACTCCTCTGATGATGTTCAGTACGGTTTACCCCGAACACAAGGATGGTTTGCAGATCCTGACGCACCGGCTGAAACAGGCGGCTGCGGCCGGTATTCCGCAGGTGCTGACATTTGGGCATACCCAGGGAGGAAACCGACCGGACTGGGTGGAGCGATTCAAACAACTCGGTCCGATTGCAAGAGATCTGGGCGTGACATTGGTTGTCAAACAACACGGGGGAGAAACCGGAACCGGAGAAGCTTGCGCGGAGATCATCCGTGAGGTGAATGATTCGGGAGTGCGTGTCAATTATGATGCGGGTAATGTCATGGATTACCTCAATGTGGATCCGATCCCCGACATTCAGAAATGTGCCGATGTCGTTCATAGTTTTTGTATGAAAGATCACCGCAACTGGCCCGAGGATCGTGACTGCGGACCAGGGTGGGGGGAAATTGATCATTATCGCCTGCTACATCCGGTGGCTTGGACCGGACGCGACATGCCTTTGTGTTGTGAAAACATATTCAAACCCCTGGTGCCGCGTCCCGAACAGCCGGAGGGCATCGATGATTTGGCCAGGAGTGTTCGGAAATATCTTCAGACTGTTATTGCAGGCTTGAAGACTCTTTAGAGATCACTCAGTTGGCGTCGCACCCAATCCTCGTTGAAGGACCGGGCTCAATCGTTCGTATTTGAACCAGTAATCCTCCATTTCATCCTCCAGACGCAACTGGCGGGCGGCACGATTGAGCAGGCCGTCATACCATTGTTCGGGCGTCACGTTCTGGCCGACAGCGGTGAGGTCGAGTACGACCACACCGACTCCTTGTTCGCGCAACTTGGCGGCGGAACGGACCATGAGCGAGGATTTGCCCATCTGTCGGGAAGTCAGCACATAGCAAAGTTCCGATGTCAGCAAATTGGAAACGAGTTCGCGGTCCGCTTTGCGTTCGACGTAGCTGCGGGCGTCGGCCCGTAATGTGCCTTTGTCGTGGAAAAATCCTGTTTCCTTGCGTTGAATTTCCTGAAGCTGCTTTTTGGCCAGTGCGGATTCGACGCGGGCAAGGAGCAGCGTGGTGTTGCAGGGTTTGGGAAGAAAATCGTCCGCCCCCATCTTGATGCAATGGACCGTGGTGGAGGTTTCATCCGAGGCGGACAGCATCACTACGGGAATACGGCTGAGCGTTGCATCGGATTTGAGTTTGCTGAGCACTTCAAATCCGTCCACCTCGGGCATGATCATGTCCAGGAGCACCAGATCGACCGATTCCGAACGGAGCATTTCAATGGCCTTTGGGCCGCTCTCCGCTGACAGTGTCTTGCAGCCCTGGCGTGCCAATCGGCGCTCCATGAGATCTCGGTTCAAGGGGTCATCATCCACGACCAGAATGGTGGCATTGTTCCATGCGGGTTCGGATACGTCGATGGGAGAGGCGGCCGCCACAGGGACCGACGGCCAGCTGACATCCGGTGTTTTCTCATTCTGAACGATGTCTGAAGCGTCCACGATGAGGTGAGCTTCCAACAGTTCCAGCAACGTTTTGGCGGCAGTGATGACACGCTCGAGATCCTTGATTTTGATCGTGTCATCGAACTCTTCAGCTTGTTCGATCAGGATTTCCGCGTAGCCGATGATGTGATTCAGCGGTGTGCGAAACTCATGTTGCACCCTTGGCAGATCGAGCTTGGCGGGGCGTGTCTGCGAGTCGTCGAAATAGTAGCGAACTTGGGTGAGGAGTTGACGTCCCGCATTCAGGATCTTTTCCAGATCGGATTCATAATTATCCCAAGCTTCGTCGCAAGACTCTTCCAACAACATTTCCGAATACCCCAGGATGTGGTTGATGGGGGTTTTCAAGTCATGCCGGATTCAGGCCAGACGAGCATTCTTTGTCGATGATTGCGCGTCTGTAGGGGCTGGGCTCTTATTGTCTGACTCTTGGTTCAAATCGTTTAAGAAAGGTTAGGAAAGCAGGTTTTGGATCTTTTCCAGCAGGCGTTTCAAATCGACGGGTTTGGTGTCGAAATCATCACAACCGGCTTCGCGCGCTTTGGCCTCGTCGGATTCCATGGCGTGAGCGGTGAGGGCGATGATGGGAATGTTGCGGGTGGCATCGTCCGCTTTCAATCGGCGAGTGGCTTCCCAACCGTCGATCTCCGGGAGGCTCATGTCCATGAGGATGAGGTCGGGTGTTTCAGTGGAGGCTTTTTCGATCCCTTCTTTTCCGTCAACTGCAATCACGACTTCGAAGTCACGACGCTGGAGTCTTCGACTCAGCATATCGCGGTTCATTTCGTTGTCTTCCACTAGTAAAATTTTTGGCATGGATATCTTCCGTGTTTCCAGGGTTGTTCAGGCTTAAACAGGTGACTGATCAGGAGTATGCACATTTGTCCGGGGACTGCGATTCAATTTTTTTTAACCACGGGTGACACGGAGAGTGCATAGGAGTGCTTGTGCCCTGTGGATTACGTTTTTTCTGAGTTGAGTTCAAAAAAAAATCTCTGTGCTCTCGGTGTCCTCTGTGGTAGTTAAAAAGCCATCAACAAAAGCCTGTAAAAGGACCATGTTTTATAGACAACAGCCAACTCGACTGCCAGCGTCGCATGTGAACCGGATATTGTGTGCGGCGGGTATGTTTCGGTTTATGATTGGCTATGTTATTATGCTCGGAGTGTTTGTTTCCCGTGTTGACTTGAATGCCCAGCCCGAGCCAACTCAAAATCTTAATCAGGTGCTTACCTTGGATGGGGATGGAGATTATGTCACCTTGCCGACAAACGCTTTTCAAGGGCTCGACGAGGTAACGGTGGAAGTCTGGGTCAAATGGACAGCTTTCAGAAACTATTCAAGAGTGTTCGAGTTCGGTCAATACACGAATTCGATCAAGCTGATGATTTTTGAGGATTATCCCGTGCTTCGATATGACATTGACACGGAGCATTTTCTCGAAAGGGAAAGTTCTGACCCCCGACGTAGTATCGGTGTAAATAATTTTCTTCCATTGAATCAATGGGTCCACTTGGCCGCAGTTTCCGGAAATCAAGGGATGAAGCTGTATGCCAATGGAGTTTTGGTGGGAAGTTTTCCCACGGTTGCCAGCATGAACGTCATTGATGTCTTTGAGGCGAATTCGATTGGTCGGGGATTATGGCAGGCCCCGAACGATGAAGATTTTCAAGGGCAGATGGATGAGTTTAGGGTCTGGGATCATCAACGCACTGCGGAGCAGATTCATCGATCGATGTTCGATCGTTTGTCCGGGAATGAAGTGGGTTTGGTTGGTCTTTGGAATTTTGACGCTGGTAACGCTGCGGATGCGGGACCCCGAGGACTCCATGGAGAGTTTCATGGTGATGCCCACACACAGCATGATGTCACACGATCAAAAAACGCCCTGGCAAAGCCTGTCGTGTTCCGGGGTAAAGTCATTGGAGAGGATGGAGTGCCGGTAAAGGGTACCACGGTTCAGTTGTATGGTTTGGATCGAAAGTTACAAAACACTGAACTGACAACGGATGATAACGGGCATTTCATTCTTACCACTTTGAGGTATTCTGATTCGGACAAAGTGGATGTGAAAGTTAAAAGCGGTAGTCAGGCATCCTGGATTTTTGAAAATAGTTTTTCATCAGGGGAAGAAGTTCTCCACGAGCTGTATCTTACTGGGGCGAACCTTAAGGGAAGTGTGGTTGATTATGCCGGTGATCCGATATCAAATGTACTGATTCAGCTTTTTAAAATTGAGGACATTCATGAGGTAGGAGGGGAGTCAAACCGTCGGCTCGTCGATTACACAGTTACCTCATCGGAACGGGGTGCCAATTTTAGGTTCCCAACCTTGCCGGCAGGAGATTACCAGTTGATGGCCCATCACCCTGAAGGCTTGATTGAATTTAATAACGGGGAAGTTATACACATTGAACCAGGGCAAGTATTCCATGCAGATTTTGAGATGACACCATTCCGCAAAGGGGTGTGGCGTCGGTATTCAACGGCGGATAGCCTGCCTCACAACATTATCTCCGACCAGGATTGGTCTGATGCGGACGCCACATTATGGGTTGGGACCATTTCTGGACTTGCCCAGTTTGGTGGTTCAGACACCCGAGTCATTTCTCAGCAAAATGGTTTGTTGGACAATAATGTCTGGGCTGTTCGCCATTCGACAAAAGAGAATGTTTTGTGGTTGGGAACTTCACGTGGGGTGCATCGTCTGGATACTGATAGTGGTCGTATTGATGCTTTCCCTGCCGGACAAGATGGTCTTTCAGATGGAGTGGTGGTCGATATCAGTGAGGGGGCCGACGGAGTCATTTGGGTCAGGACATTGTCCGGCTTGTCTCGATTTGACCATGGAGTGTTCACTCAAGTGAAAGGGATGAAGCCTTCGGCGGATTCTTCCATGCAGGTTATAGCTATTGATGACCATGGCGTAGTCTGGACGGGATCATCCCGGGGAGGATTGTTGAAGGTTGAAAATATGCAAATGGTCTAAAGTGACCTGGTGGATCCTGGAGCGACGGTTAGAACCCTTCACCATGGTCCTGATGGAACATTGTGGTTTTCGGTGGAGCTTTCCGGTCCATCAGGTACGCGGCTTTGCCGAATAGAGAACGGTGAGTTGACTACATTTGCACCCGAACATACCGGAAACGGAAACATGATCACAAGTATTTGGAGTGATTCAGATAGCGTTGTGTGGCTGGGGTTTGAATCCGGGGAACTGATTCGATTTGATACGGAAAATCGGTCTTTTGTTAGGTATGAGAATGATCTGATAGCAAGTGAATCGATTAATACTATCTCCAGTATTTCCCGAGGTTCCGACGGTGCGCTTTGGTGCGGAACCATGAATGGATTATTTCGTTATGAAGACCAAACCCTGGAAACTTTTACAAAGGCCGATGGATTGGGGACAGAAGCGGTTCAATTGATTGAATCTTCTTCTGATGGGGCTATCTGGTTTGCCAATAGAAATCCCAGCGGTTTGTCTCGCTGGACCACCAACCGAAAGGTGCCTGGGCAGCGTTTTTTTACGTCAGCTTCAGAGAAAGGCTATGTAGACCGTGGAGTCAACTCTTTCACGTTAAGTTCAGATGGCCGTTTGTGGATTCCTCAGTGGAATGGTATTCAGTATTACAATCCAACAATGGATTCTTTTGGGATGACCCGGTTTGAATTTCCGCCGAGAAATTCGCGGTCAAATATCATGGTGCACACAGCTCTGTTGGTTGATTCCAAAGACAACACCTGGTTAGGGGTAGATAGTCAGGAAGGCGAGAATTTATGGTATCTTCCATACAATAAGCTTTTGGATTCGGAATCGAAGGTGGAGGCGATTTTGGGGGGCACAAACAAAGTGAGATTCATTTATGAAGATTCAAAAGGAAGCATCTGGACTGCTGGCAACAGGATGTTTGAAGAGAATGGTGCCCCGGCTCCAGTTTACCATATTCAGGGAGATAGGGTTGATTCCTACTTTGTGAACAGTGAAGTGCAAGGAGGTGTGCCGGATATGGTTTTTTGTGTGTGCGAGTCGAATGACGGGAAGATATATCTGGGAACTTCCAGTGGTATTGCCCAATTTGATGGAGAACGGTTTTTGTCGCTTAAATGGACACCAGATCAGCCCGTTCCGGCCGGCCCTGTCCTGGATATCCTATGTGATCAAGATGGAGTTTTGTGGTTTGCTTCATTTGATGGGCTTTTCCGGTTTGATGGGGTGACCTGGAGTTTGTTGAACGATACGGATGGCGTGGGACATTTTTTGATGTTCACAGTGGATCAGGATGCACATGGGGATTATTGGATTGGCACCATGAATGGGATTTCGAGGTATCGTCCCCCCAAAGTGATTCCTTCTTCCCCAACCATACACTTGATCACAGGGCGAGAGTCAGTCGATCCTCTGTCTATAACAAAGGTGAACAAAGGGGAATTGGTTTCCTTCCGGTGGGATGTTGTGGATTTTAAAACCCAACCGCGTCGTCGCCTGTTTCGTTATGCCTTTGTAGAGGGGCATCCGGCTGATCCCCCTGATAGATTAAATGCCGCATGGAGTAAACCTACTTTGATTAGTCGATATGATTGGCAAGGAGATCATGAGGGGGATGGGACGTTTTTTGTGCAGTTCATTGACCGAGATATGAATTACTCCATACCGGCCGCCAAACGTTTTTCCGTCGTTGTTCCCTGGTATGCCAATGGCTGGGTTGTTTGGCCTTTGGGGACTGGGGGGGGAGCATTGCTTGGTTGGGCGTTTATTGCCCGTTGGATGGTGAAGCGTCGTAAACGTGAAGCGGATCAATTGCGGGACGAGATGGCTCGTCGCGATCAAGAGGCGCGTGTGCGTTTGGAAAAAGAAGTCAAGGAACGTCAGGAAGCACAGGAATACTTCGAATCCCTGGTGGAAAACGTCGCGGTCCTGGTGCTTCGCCGGGATGTGGATGGAACGATTACTTTTTTGAATCAGGCTTCCTACAACTTCTGGAAAGATAAGGCCGGGTTTGACATCAAATTGGGGCAAGGGTGGGATGACTTGCCCGATTGGTTTACTCCTGAGCAGATTCAGAGGATCAAGAATACACACCAAGCCGTGATAGAATCCCGAGAGTTGAGGTACGCGAATGAATTGCCCATTCAATTGCCGTCGGGAGAGGTCGTCTGGCTGAAGGATATTCAGGTGCCAGCCTTCGATGGGGATGGGAAGGTGACGGGAGTGCAGACCGTCATCTGGGATGTGAGCGAAGAGTATCAGAATGCAGAGCAATTGCGTGAAGCCAAGGAGGCTGCTGACGAAGCCAATAAATCCAAGAGTGCTTTTCTGGCCAACATGAGCCATGAGTTGCGCACCCCGCTCAATGCCATTATTGGCTATTCAGAGATGCTGCAAGAAGAGGCGGAAGATTTCGAGCAGGAAAGTTTTGTTCCGGATTCGGAAAAGATCCAGGGAGCCGGGAAACATTTGCTGGGGCTGATCAATGATATCCTGGATTTGTCGAAGATCGAAGCAGGAAAGATGACCTTGTATCTGGAGGAGTTCGATATTGCAAAAATGCTGAACGAGATCGCGGAAACCGTCCAGCCTCTGATTTCAAAAAATGGAAACACCCTGAAAGTCGAATGTCAGGAGGATATCGGGGTAATGCGTGCTGATCTGACCAAGGTTCGTCAGACACTGTTCAACCTTTTGAGCAACGCCGCGAAATTTACCG
>CAYPZD010000048.1:18879-36663 GCA_964415055.1 uncultured Verrucomicrobiota bacterium
ACCAAGGTTCGTCAGACACTGTTCAACCTTTTGAGCAACGCCGCGAAATTTACCGCGACGCTTCCAGGTAAGGTATCTGATTCCAGTGACTTTGATTTGAACACAAAATGAACGTTTCCATATCAAATTGATAGCCGTTTTGCATGAAGGAGTGTTTCTAAGTTGAGTAATAAATCGTCGGAAGTGCCTTCAAGTATGAGTGAATGATCATAAGAGTTTTTTTTGACAAGTAAATCTGGATATTAAAAACTTGTCGCATTCTGGCTTGAATTGATGCGCGCATTCCAAATGTGGGTGGGGTGTCTTCTGAATAATAAAGGTCAGATTTTTGAAACCTGAATAATATGTATGTTTACTCAAAAATCTAAACAGTGGTGTCAATCTGCTATTGCACTACCAGTTCTCCTTTCAGCACAGAGCAACATGGAGGCTCAGAGCGCGAACACCCGTTCCAATGAATCTGGTTCGGGATTGGTCGAAATGGAGATGGTGGTGGTGACTCCTTCCCGGAGTCCTCGTTCTCTCTTTGATTCTCCCAATACAGTGGATGTCATCGATAATGACCAACTCAAGCAGCGCATGTATCGAACGACACCTCAGATTTTGAGAGATACACCGGGCGTGTTGTTGCAGGAAACGTCTCCAGGTCAGGGTTCTCCTTTCATACGGGGTTTCACCGGTTTTCGTAACATCTTTCTTATTGATGGGATCCGTTTGAACAATTCCGTTTTTCGCGATGGTCCCAATCAATATTGGAACACGGTAGATCCCTTGTCGCTGAGTTCGCTTGAGGTTCTTAAAGGCCCTGGTTCGGTTCAGTATGGATCTGATGGCGCCGGTGGCGTGGTCAGCGCCAATACTCTTTCCCCCGGAATTTATGCGGATGGTTTTGATTATGGTGGCCGGCTTTATTATCGGGTGAGCAGCGCTGAGAATTCTCATATGTTGCGCGCAGAATCCCAGGCGGCATTGAATAGCCAAACCGGAGTTATTGCCGGTGTTTCCTATAAACAATACGGAAACGTCGTGGCCGGGGGCAGCACCGGGACTCAGAAAGGAACCGGCTATGACGATATTGATTTCGATTTGAAATTCGTCCATCGATTGAATGACAACCACAAGTTGATTTTGGCATATCAAAACGTCTTTCTAAACAACGTCCCTCGAACCCACAAAACCATGGATGGCGTCAGTTATGCCGGGACTGCCGTTGGTGGGGAGATACATCGAGACACTGATCAGACACGACGATTGGCATACGTTCAATGGCATGCGAGCAATTTGGATGGTTTTGTCGACAGCATGCAGTCCAATCTTTCCTGGCACTACCAAGAGGAAGTGCGCGATCGTCTTCGCACAGGGGGACGTCAGGACTACCAGGGATTTGATGTGAACACCATCGGGTTTTATCATCAGATGCAGAGTGAAACTTCCATTGGTGATCTTTCTTACGGGGTGGATTTTTACCATGACGAAGTCAACAGTTTCTCATCACGCAACGCGATTCAGGGACCTGTCGGAGACGACGCTTCTTATGATCTGGCGGGTATTTATCTTCAGGATACCATTGCGTTGGCTGAACAGTGGGATTTCATTGCAGGTGGACGTTTCACCTATGCCGGTGCGAGTGCTGACAAGGTGGAAGATCCTGTCACAGGTGGACAGGTTAGCATTGATCGTGACTGGAACAATGTCGTTGGAAATGCTCGATTGGTATACAAAATCAAACCCGAAGTGTGGAATGTATACGGTGGTGTGTCCCAAGGATTCCGTGCCCCGAATTTAACCGACTTGACCTCCCAACTCGACACCGGGGCCAACGAACAGGAAATTCCCTCCTTAGGATTGGATCCTGAAAAATTCCTGACTTACGAAATTGGAACCCGCGTCAACAAAGGTAGGTTCTCTGGCGAAGTGGCCGGTTTCTACACTGATGTGAATGATTTGATCAATCGTTTTCCAACAGGGGTTATCACCGCCGGAGGAAAGACCGAAGTCGGAAAAGCGAATGTGGGTGACGGATTCGTAACAGGTGTTGAACTGGGGCTGTCTTATGAAGTTTATCCCGAGTGGACCTTGTTCGGGAACGCAACTTATATGGATGGAGAAGTGGATGTGTTCACAGGTCCAGGCCCTGTTTCAACTTCTGAATACCTGGATCGCGTGATGCCGCTTTCCGGTCAGGTTGGTTTGCGTTGGATGGCCGAATCCAAGCGTTATTGGGCTGAAATTCGCGGCGTCTTTTCTGCTGATGCTGACAGGCTCTCCAGCCGTGACCGTCGTGATACCGAACGTATTCCTCCAATGGGAACTCCGGGGTATGAGTTGCTCGATCTGCGGGCTGGTTGGAACATTAACAAACACTTCAGTCTGACCGGCGCCATTGAAAATATCACGGATCGCAACTACCGCATTCATGGTTCAGGAACCAATTCACCCGGACGCAACTTCATCGCAGCGCTCGAAGCGAAGTTCTGATCAAAGACGGCGTTCAGGTAGATCGTATCGTCTCGATGCGCCCGCTAGCGACAGCTATGCGGATGTGGGGTGTTTGGGTATCGTAGGCTTCCCTAAACGGAGATTGTCTTTGCTAAAGAATACCACAAGGCTACGCGCCGGGGACGGCACGGATCTACCTGGGGGGGCGTGCGATGGTCGCTTATTGGTTCAACCAGGGCCCCAGCCACTTTTCTGTTTCCTCAACGCTGATGCCTTTGCGCTCAGCGTAGTCTTCGATTTGGTCACTGCCGATTTTACCAACGGCGAAGTATTTGGATTGTGGGTGTGAAAAGTAGATGCCGCTGACACTGGCCGCCGGCCACATGGCACAGCTTTCAGTGAGCTTGATGCCGGTGTTCTTTTCCACTTCCAGCAAATCCCATAGTAAACGCTTTTCGGTGTGGTCGGGGCAGGCCGGATAGCCGGGAGCGGGGCGGATACCCTGATATTTTTCGCGAATCAATTGTTCGTTGTTCAATTGTTCATCCTTGCCGTATCCCCATTCCGACCGCGCGCGTTTGTGCAGGTATTCCGCAAATGCTTCGGCCAAACGATCAGCCAGTGCTTTGGTCATGATGGATGCGTAATCATCGTGATCCTTATCGAAAGTTGCAGCCAACTCGTCGGCTCCGTGGCCGGTCGTGACTGCAAACATGCCGATGTAATCCTCAATGTCCGATGATTCCGGGGCAATGAAGTCCGCGAGGGCATGGTTGAATTGGCCTTCGGCTTTGTGAATCTGTTGACGCAGGGTATGCAACACGGTCAATTCACTCGAACGATCCGCATCCCGATATACAATGATGTCATCTCCTCTGGATGCCGCCGGGAAGAATCCATAAACGGCGCGTGCGGTGAACCTGCGGTTGAGGACGATATCTTTGAGTTGTTTCTGGGCGTCTTCAAACAGCTCCCGGGCTTTCGCTCCCACGATCGAGTCTTCCAGAATGGCGGGGTAGCGCCCACGCATTTCCCAGGTATGAAAGAAGGGGGACCAATCAATAAAGGGAACCAGGTCTTCCAGCGGAAAAGCGTTCAGTGTCTTGATCCCGGTAAAATCAGGGCGAGGCGCTTCGTAATTGCTCCAATCAATTTGGGTGGCATTGGCTCTGGCATCGGCGATGGATTTGAGTTGCTTGACACCTGATTGACTGTGTTTTTCGCGCAACTCTTCCTGATCCTTCAGGTTCTTTGCCAGAAAGACTTCCCGCCGCTTGTCATCCATCAGGTCACGCACCACGGTAACGGCTTTGGAAGCGTCGAGCACGTGCACGACCGGCCCCGAATAATGAGGGGCTATCTTGACGGCCGTGTGTGCTTTGCTGGTGGTCGCCCCACCGATTAACAAGGGGAGTTTCATTCCGAGTCGTTCCATCTCCTTCGCGACATGCACCATTTCGTCGAGTGATGGCGTGATGAGGCCGCTCAGACCGATCATGTCTGCTCCGAATTCCTTGGCTTTTTCAAGTATTTGATCCGCCGGGATCATCACGCCCATGTCTTCGACAACATAACCGTTGCAGCTTAGCACGACCCCCACGATGTTTTTTCCGATATCATGCACGTCACCTTTGACAGTGGCCATGAGCACACGGCCGGCGGCTTTCTGGGGGCTTTTGGCTTTTTCAGCTTCCAGATAAGGCAGCAGAAATGCCACGGCCTTTTTCATGACGCGGGCGCTTTTCACGACTTGCGGCAGGAACATTTTCCCTGCTCCGAACAGATCTCCGACGGTGTTCATGCCGTCCATCAAAGGGCCTTCTATGACATCCAGCGGTTTGCCATATTTGTTCAATGCCTCCTTGGTGTCGGCGTCGATGTATTCGACCAATCCTTTGACCAGGGCATGCGACAAACGTTCTTCCACCGTCCCTTCACGCCATTGGGCTTTTTCGGCTTCTGTTCTCTTTTCTCCTTTGACTGTTTGCGCGAAGGCAATCAGACGTTCCGTGGCGTCGGGACGTCTGTTGAGCAGGACATCCTCCACGTGCTCCAGCAGATCTTTGGGGATGTCCTCATACACTCCCAATTGACCGGCATTGACGATTCCCATGTCCAATCCGGCCTGAACGCCATGGTAAAGAAAGGCCGTGTGCATGGCTTCACGCACGGGATTGTTTCCGCGAAATGAAAAGGACACGTTGCTGATGCCACCGCTCACCTTGGCACCCGGCAGGTTTTGTTTGATCCAGCGGGTTGCCTCGATGAATGCCACCGCATAGTCATTGTGTTCTTCCATGCCCGTGGCGACGGTCAGGACGTTGGGATCAAAAATGATGTCTTCGGGCGGAAAACCAACGTGTTCGGTCAGGAGTTTGTAGGATCGCTCACAGACCTCGATTTTGCGCTCGTAAGAATCCGCCTGACCAGTTTCGTCAAAGGCCATCACGACAACGGCTGCTCCGTAGCGTCGGATTTTGCGGGCTTGTTCCAGAAAATGGGCCTCGCCTTCTTTGAGGCTGATGGAATTCACCACACCCTTGCCTTGAATGCATTGAAGTCCAACTTCGAGCACGGACCATTTGGAGCTGTCGATCATGATCGGCACGCGGGCAATGTCGGATTCTGCAGCGATGAGGTTGAGGAAGGTTTTCATGGCTTCCTCGGAGTCCAGCATCCCTTCATCCATATTGATGTCGATGATGGTAGCGCCGTTTTCGACTTGCTGACGAGCGACTGACAACGCTTCTTCAAATTTGCTCTCACGAATCAGTTTCGCGAAGCGTGGAGAACCTGCCACGTTGGTGCGTTCGCCGATGTTGACGAAGTTGGAGGCGCGTGTGACGGTCAAGGCGTCCAGTCCACTCAGACGCATTTGTGGTTCGATTTGCGGAATCGTGCGTGGTGATACGGGTTCGATGGCTTCTCTGAGTGCTTTGATATGATCCGGCGTCGTGCCACAACAACCTCCAACGAGGTTCAACCAGCCTTCGTCCGCCCACTCCTTGATTTTGGGGGCAAATGTTTCCGGTGTTTCCGGGAATCCGGTGGGGAGCAGGGGATCCGGGAGTCCGGCGTTGGGGTAGACACTGACCGGGATGGGGGCGAGTCCTGACAATTCTTCGATCAGGGGGCGCATTTCCTTGGGCCCGAGCGCGCAGTTCATACCGACACTCAGGAGGGGGACGTGACTGATGGAATTCCAGAAAGCTTCCACCGTTTGACCGGTCATACCCCGGTTGCTGCCCGGTTGGATGAAAGTGACCGAGGCCATCAAGGGCAGGGTGACCTGCATGTCTTCAAACAGTTTTTCGATGGCAAAGAAAGCGGCTTTGGCGTTGAGCGTGTCGAAAATGGTTTCAACGATCAGGATGTCCACACCTCCTTCGATCAACCCTTTGGCCTGCTCATAGTAGGCTTCCACCAGCTTTTCGTAGGTGATATCCCGTGCGGCCGGGTTGTGGTTGTCGGTGGCGACGGAGGCCGTTTTGGTGGTGGGTCCAAGGGCGCCTGCTGCAAAGACGGTTCGGTTCGGACATTCCTTCATGAAGAGATCGGCTGCCTCCCTGGCGACCGAAGCTCCTGCGTGCGCCAGTTCGTATGCCAGCGATTCCATGCCGTAGTCCGCCAGTGAGACGGCCTGGGCATTGAAGGTGTTGGTCTCGATGATGTCTGCCCCGGCGCGCAGATATTCCAAGTGGATGTCGCGGATGATTTCAGGGCGTGTGATATTCAACAAATCATTATTGCCCTTGAGATCTTTGGTCCATTCCGTAAACCGATCTCCACGGAAGTCATCTTCATTTAACTTCCGTTTCTGGATCATGGTGCCCATCGCCCCGTCAATGAAGACGATACGTTCCTTCAGCAACTGGTGGAGAGTGGCTTCGCGATGTTTTACCCGTTCGTGAATCTCTTTGATGACATCCATTTGTCTGTTCTTATGACACTGATTGATGGCAATTTCAAGATTAAAATCATCATATCAAGATAAGTTGATATGAATGTATTTCAGTCATGCATCATCGTTTTGTTTGATAGCCGCATCACCGTCTTGTGGGAGTCGGGTTCTATGGTTATCACCTGAATTGGTACATTAGTAAACCAAATGAGTGGTTTTATGTTCAGGCCTGACTAAAAAAATGAATCTGCGCAATCTGCGGTTAACCCCTGTATGGACGAACATTATTTTTAAGGTTTGTGGATTTATTGCGACTCACTGGTAAAGTGTCGTGAAGTGGCGCTTTTGGGAAACAACGAATGAATCAGGACCCTGGAAAGGGCAAATCTTATGAATGGAATAAAGTATGCATTGGTGGCCGGGCTTGCGTTGTTGGCAGTCTGGGGTATATCCATAGAGCGTCGGGCAAGCCTACCTCGGGCGAAAGCGATGCCTTTCGATGAACAGGATATGAAGGACTATCAAAAACCAGAACCGGAAGAACTGAAACAACAATTGTCTGCCGAACAATTTGCAGTGACCCAGCAATGTGGGACCGAACCGCCTTTTAACAATGCGTATTGGGACAACAAGAAGCCGGGAATCTATGTGGATGTGGTTTCCGGAGAACCTTTGTTCAGTTCATTGGATAAGTTTGATTCCGGGACAGGTTGGCCGAGTTTCACCCAGCCACTTAAAGGAACCGAGATCGTTGAAAAAAAGGACTCCAAATTTGGAATGGTGCGGACCGAAGTACGTTCCCAGAAGGCGGATTCGCATCTTGGGCATGTGTTTGATGATGGTCCGGCCAATGCCGGAGGCATGCGGTATTGCATCAATTCGGCCTCGTTGAGGTTTATTCCAGTTGAGGAAATGGATCAGGCGGGTTACGGCGATTATTTAAAACCGTTTATTGAGGCAGGAATCGTTGAGGCTCCCACGCATGAAACAGCCATATTGGCAGGAGGATGCTTCTGGGGAATGGAGGAAATCATTCGCAACATTCCCGGTGTGACCCGAACCACGGTCGGATATATTGGAGGAAGAGTCGTGAACCCCCTCTACGAACAGGTTTGCTCGGGGACCACCCACCATGCCGAAGCGGTGAGTGTCGTATTCGATGCATCGAAGCTCAGCTACGAACAATTGTTGGGGTATTTCTTTCGGATGCATGATCCAACGACCTTGAACCGTCAGCACAACGACATCGGAACCCAATATCGTTCGGCCATTTTCTACACCACTGAAGAACAGAAACAGACCGCAGCGAAAGTGAAGGCAGCAATTGATCAGTCTGGCAAATGGGACAATCCTGTTGTGACGGAGATCGCCGAAGCCAAGGATTTTTATCCGGCGGAAGGATATCACCAGGATTACCTGCAGAAGAATCCGGGCGGGTACAATTGTCATTATTTGCGGGATTAGACCAGTTGGCAGAAGCGAATACTGAAAAGTATGCGTTTGTATTATTCATACAGTACCGCTATAGTTGTCGCCCAATTGAAGGTTGATCTCTCCATTGTTTAGCCAAATCCAGATAATCCATCCTGTAAATCCTGTAAATCCTGTCTAAAAACAAATCTCCTGCTATCCCGAGGAGAATCATCCCCCTGCCAGGGATTCTCGTGAAGACCGGATTGACATTTGGCTCAGTTTGTCGAAATCTGGTTGGAACGTCTCATTGGATTAATTTGAATAACATAACAGGATGCATTACCTATTGAAATTGACGGCAAACCGCTGGATGACTGCCCTGATGCTGGGGTTGTTGCTGGCTCTATCGGGTTGTGGCCCCGTGGAAACTCGTGTGCAACAGGGTAATCGGGAGCAAATCCTGCATCTTGCCAACGGCACTGAGCCTGAGAGTATTGATCCACAGATTGTGACGGGTGTGCCTGAGCACAATGTCATTGTTTCGCTAACTGAAGGCCTTGTTACCGAGGATCCTGTCGATTTGCATCCGGTTCCCGGGACTGCTGAGAGCTGGGATGTTTCCGAGGACGGGTTGGTTTACACCTTTCACCTGCGCGAAAATGCCAAGTGGACCAATGGGGATCCGGTGACCGCTCATGACTTCGTTCGGTCCTTTAGACGCATTTTGAATCCCCAGCTGGCTTGTGAGTATGCCTACATGCTGTTTCTTATGAAGAATGCCGAGGCATTCAACACGGGGGATTTGAAGGATGAGACACAAATCGGCGCCAAAGCAATTGATGACCACACCCTTGAAATCACTTTGAACAGCGCGGCTCCTTATTTTCTGTCCCTCCTCAACCATTACACCTGGTTTCCAGTGCATATGCCGACGATTGAGAAACATGGTGGTCCCTTTGACCGGGGCAATCAGTGGACCAAGCCCGGAAATTTTGTCAGCAACGGCCCGTTTCGCTTGAAGGAATGGCGATTGAATGATGTGTTGATTGTGGAGAAGAATCCGGATTATTGGGATGCCGACACGGTGAAGTTGAAGGAAATCCGTTTTTACCCCATGGAAAGTGTCGAAACCCAGGATCGTGCTTTTCGGGCCGGCCAGTTACACAACACCTACGAAACACTTCCTGCCAAAATCGAGGATTATCTAAAGAACTCCCCCGATTTGTTGCACATTGATCCTTACCTTGGATCTTACTTTTATCGCATCAACACCACCAAAAAGCCATTTGATGACGTGCGCGTTCGTCGCGCCCTGGCCATGGCCATTGATCGGGAGGCGATCGTCAAGAACGTGACCCGAGGGGGGCAGATTCCGGCCAATTTCTTCACCCCGCCTGGAACTGCCGGATACACCACCCGGGCGCGCGTTGCTTCCGATGTGGAACAAGCCAAACAACTCCTCGCCGATGCCGGTTATCCCAATGGCGAAGGATTTCCAAAGACTTCCATTATCTTCAATACTTCCGAGAACCATCGTGCCATTGCCGCAGCCATCCAGGAAATGTGGCGTAAAAACCTGAACATCGACATCGAATTGAACAACCAGGAATGGAAGGTGTATCTGGATGCCCAACGTGGTCTGAATTATTTCGTATCCAGAGCCGGTTGGATCGGGGATTATGTGGATCCAAATTCCTTTCTGGACATGTGGACATCCTGGAGTCAGCAAAACCAGACCGGATGGTCCTCCGAGGCTTACGACGAACTGATCAAGAAAGCGGGAGCCACTCCGGATGCATCCGCCCGTATTGAATACTTTCAACAAGCCGAAGAAATCCTGATGGCAGAAGTGCCCGTTATTCCCATCTATATTTATACGAGGGTTTATCTGTTGGACAAAGGAGTCAAGGGGTGGAACCCAACGATTCTGGATCATCATCCTTACAAACATCTTTACCTCGAATCGCAGTAAATGTCCTTCGATCACCGCATCACATTCGAAGATTAATCCATATCGCACACCCACATGGTCAGATTCATTCTACGCAGAGTGTTTGAGACAATACCGGTCCTGTGGGCGGTGGCGACGATGACCTTCTTCATGTTGCGGCTTGCTCCGGGGGGGCCCTTTGATGACGAGCGTCAGGTTAGTCCGGAAGTTCTGCGTACCCTGCAGGCGCACTACGGCCTTGATAAGCCTTTGATGGCTCAATACGGTGATTATCTGAAGAATCTTGTTCAAGGTGACCTCGGGCCTTCGTTCAAATACCCTGGACGAACAGTGAATGAAATCATCAGTGATTCATTTCCAAAATCAATGGAGCTTGGTTTTTATTCCATGACCATTGCGTTGGTTCTTGGTTTGATCATGGGGGTGATTGCTTCGTTGAAGCCGAATTCACTATTGGATTACGTTCCGAGTAGTTTTGCGATGGTCGGGATTTGTTTGCCGACATTCGTGTTGGGGCCGCTTTTAGTGCTGGTGTTTGCCTTGAAACTTCGATGGTTTCCCTATCCGGGCTGGGATACCGCAGCCCACAAGGTGCTGCCTTCCCTGACTCTCGGTGCCTATTACGCAGCTTACATTGCAAGGCTCACACGAGGTGGTATGCGGGAGGTGTTAACTCAGGATTACATTCGCACGGCGCGCGCGAAAGGTGCTGCTGCGCGTATTGTGATCCTGCGCCATGCCCTGCGTGGAGGCATTCTGCCGGTCGTCAGTTTTATGGGGCCCGCTTTTGCCGGCCTGGTCGCGGGGTCGTTCGTGATTGAAACCATCTTCAACATTCCCGGACTGGGAAGACACTTTGTGACCAGCGCATTTAATCGGGATTACACCATGGTGCTTGGCCTGGTGCTCTTCTTTGCCACCCTGATCGTGGTGTTCAATACACTGGTCGATGTCGTTCAGGTCTGGCTGAATCCAAAACTTAAACTGGAGTAGGAAGCGACATGGCCGAACTGTTACCCCAACCCAAGATGCCGCCCGCTGCCGACCTGTTCGAACAGGCCGAGCAGGGGCACTCTCTTTGGCAGGATGCGTGGCATCGTCTGCGAAAGAATCACATGGCGGTGATCGGGGGGATTTTTATTCTCATCATGGGCATGGCTTCTTTCTTCGGTCCAATGATGGTGGAACACGGTTATCAGGAACAAAATCTTGAGTTGCGCGAAACTCCACCCAGTGCCGACCATTGGCTGGGGACGGACAAACTGGGGCGCGATCTGTTGTCCCGTGTCCTGTATGGAGGTCGCATTTCATTGACCGTGGGGCTAGTGGCAACAGCGGTTTCCCTGACGATCGGAGTGCTCTATGGCACCATCTCGGGATACTGCGGAGGAAAGACCGATGCAGTGATGATGCGCCTGGTGGATATCCTTTATGCGCTGCCGTTCACTATTTTTGTGATTTTGTTGATGGTTTTCTTCGGGAGGGATATTCGCTTGATGTTTGTGGCGATTGGCGCGGTCGAATGGTTGACCATGGCCCGTATTGTGCGGGGGCAGGTGTTGAGTCTTCGTAAACAGGAGTTTATCGAAGCCTGCATTGCCCTGGGACTTCCCATGTGGAAAATCATTGTGCGGCACTTGGCTCCCAATGTTTTGGGACCGGTCATCGTATACTCCACCTTGACCATTCCGGCGGTCATGTTGCTGGAGGCGTTTTTGAGTTTTCTGGGGCTGGGGGTGCAGGAACCGATGTGCAGTTGGGGGTCCTTGATCAAGGAGGGAGCGGAGATCATGGAAGAAGCTCCCTGGTTGTTGTTGTTTCCGGGCTCATTGTTCGCCGCGACGTTGTTTTCACTGAACTTTTTGGGAGATGGGTTGCGCGATGCCTTGGATCCGCGTGCGAGTAAGGACTAAGCCATGGCATTGCTTTCCGTCAACGATCTAAGAACCTATTTCCATACCCGTGCAGGCGTTGTGCGGGCGGTGGATGGTGTTTCCTTTTCCGTGGACAAAGGGGAGACGCTCGGGATTGTGGGGGAATCGGGCTCCGGTAAATCGGTGGCTTGTTATTCATTGATGGGATTGATCCCCAAACCTCCCGGGCGGATTGAATCCGGCACGGCGGATTTTGACGGGCAGGATTTGTTAAAGATGTCGGAAAAGGAATTGAACCAGGTTCGGGGGCGTCGGGTTTCGATGATTTTTCAAGATCCCATGACTTCACTGAATCCCTACTTGCGGGTGGAAGATCAACTCATCGAACCCCTCTTGCTGCATGGTCTGGCGGACAAGGCAACGGCCCGTAAGAAGGCGCTCGAAATGATGGAGCAGGTCGGGATTCAAGGTGCTGCCAGTCGTATCAGGATGTATCCACACGAATTCTCCGGCGGGATGCGTCAACGGGTCATGATTGCCATGGCCCTGATCACCGAACCGGACCTTTTGATCGCTGATGAACCGACCACAGCGTTGGACGTGACCGTGCAGGCGCAGATTCTGGAATTGATCAAGACCATGCAGCAGCGCATGCATATGGCTGTCATATTCATTTCGCACGACCTTGGTGTGGTCGCAGGATTTTGTGATCGGGTGAACGTAATGTACGCCGGTCGAATCGTGGAATCCGGTGCCACCCAGTCCATTTATTATCATCCAAGTCATCCTTACAACGAAGCCCTGCAACGTTCGATTCCGGCACTTCAACCTAAGGGGCACGAATTGTTCACCATCGAAGGTCAACCGCCGGATCTGACGAAACCGTTGGCAGGATGTTCTTTCGCTGCACGCTGTGCGCATGTGAGTGACGTGTGCCGTCAGGGAAATCCTGCGTTAAAGGAAATGAAGGACGGACATTCCACCGCCTGTGTCCGGGTTCAGGAAGGAGGCTTGGAACTTAAATGACCAGTGAAACCGCCATACCGTTTCTGGATATCAAGGGATTGAAAACCCATTTTCCCGTGGAGAAGGGAATCTTCTTTCGCAAAACCGTTGCCACCGTCAAGGCCGTGGACGGCGTGGATCTGGAATTAAAGCAAGGTGAGATCCTTGGTCTGGTGGGGGAATCCGGTTGTGGTAAATCGACACTCGGACGCACCATGTTGCAGTTGCTTGAGCCTACTGCTGGAAGTGTCAGGTTAGAGGGCAGGGAACTGGTTGGGTTGCGAGGTTCGGAACTTCGGGCCGCACGCAAGGATTTTCAAATGATCTTCCAGGATCCTTATGCCTCGCTGAATCCGCGCATGACGGTCTACGACACGTTGGCCGAGGCGATCCTGGCTCACAAATCCGTTCCCAAAAAACAAATGCCGGATAAAGTGGCCGAGCTGATGAACAAGGTGGGACTGTCTCCCAGATTCATCAAAAAATATCCCCACGAATTCTCCGGGGGACAGCGTCAACGGATTGCTGTTGCGCGTGCTCTGGCTGTGGAACCGAGATTCCTGGTGGCGGACGAAGCCGTCTCGGCGCTTGATGTTTCCATTCAGGCCCAGATCATCAATCTGCTGGCCAAACTTTCCCGCGAGATGAATCTTACCTTGATTTTTATCTCGCACGATCTTTCCGTTGTGAAGCACATTGCTGACCGGATTGCAGTGATGTATCTCGGGCGCATCGTAGAAATCGGTCCCGCCGAGTCTCTGTTCGATGATCCGCAGCACCCTTACACCCGGGCACTGGTCAGTGCTGTGCCGGTGCCGGACCCTGATCGAGAGCGGGAGCGTCAACGTATCCTTTTGCCCGGGGATCCTCCTTCACCTCTTAATCCTCCGAAAGGATGCACCTTTCACCCACGATGCCCACATGCGGTGGAAGCATGCAACGCGTCCTTCCCTGCCTGGAGTCAACAAGGCGACCGCCAGGTGGCCTGCATTCGTTTGGGTGAATTTGAATAGGATTTTTTTATTCACCATTCACCATTCACCATTCACAATTCGTAAATGCATGTGGTTTTGGTTGAGCCGGAGATTCCTCCGAATACAGGAAACGTTGCCCGTCTGTGCGCGGCGACCGGAGCGAAGTTGCATCTGATCGAACCTCTGGGGTTTCGATTGGAGGATAAGGATTTGAAACGTGCGGGTATGGATTATTGGAAGCACGTTGATTGGACCAAGTGGCCGGATTGGCAGACATTTCTGGAACAAACTCACCCTGGTTCAAAGATTTGGTTTATCGAGTCCGATGGGCCCATGCAATATGCGGAAGTAACATTCGGACCGAACGATTACCTGGTATTTGGCCGGGAAACAGCCGGGTTGCCCATGGCCCTGGTCAAAGAGCAACCGGATCAATGGTTGCGCATTCCCATGATGAATCCGGATGCCCGATCGCTGAACCTTTCCAACTGCGTCGCCATCGTTCTATACGAATCGCTCCGCCAGACAGGTTTCTCAGGCGAGATTCGGTAAAGGGGAGTAGCCTGGCTTTGGGAATCAAATTCAGTAAGGTTCTTTTATACGTTGGCGAATCTTCCACGGAACCTTATTCCAGATCACGAAGTTTTCAACGAATGCCTGTTTTTATCGCAAAGGCGCGGAGGCGTAAAGACGCGAAGAAGTGGGTTCCAATGTTCTGAGGTTTGAAGCGCGAGTGAGTCCCGCGTGCGGGATGACCCCAACGATCATGGATTCCTATTTTTTGGCCTGCAACCGAGCCTGCTGATTGAACTATTTTCCACTGGGCAGGCCGAGGATGTTGCGTATAATCCCGTTCACCATGCATATGAACCGTAGATCCTTTATTCGTGTTGTTGGCGGCGTCGGCTTGTCCTCTGTGTTGGCGCCTAGATATGCTTTCGGAGCGTCTGTGGACGCTTTTGACGCAACCGGTGTTCTGGCTGAAGCCTCCTCTTTTGACAAGGACGGTGGCTGGAAACTGGATACCCAACATTATCAACAAATGGGCGGTTCGTATTTGTTGGCCCATGGCATGGGGATTCCTGTTGAAAACGCACAAACCAAAGTTTCCATTCCCAAGGCAGGTAAATGGCATGTGTTTGTTCGAACACGTGACTGGTGTCCGGGAGACTGGGAAGCTCCGGGAAGATTTCGGGTTCATGTGAACGGCAAGGCGCTGGAGCCTGAGTTTGGTGCCACCAATGAATCCTGGCACTGGCAACACGGAGGCAGCATGGAGATCAAGAGCGCCGGCGATGTAAACATTGAACTGGAAGATCTCACCGGGTTTGATGGGCGTTGTGATGCCATCTACCTGACTCAGAAAAGCGATCCCCAATTGCCCAATGATGATCTTGTCGAATTGGCCGCCTGGAAAGACAAGCTGACAGGGCGTGACCAGTTGGAAGTTGAGGAAAAAGAATTTGATCTCGTTGTCGTCGGTGGAGGGATATCCGGGTGCGCCGCAGCTTTGTCGGCACGTTCTCAAGGTTTGAATGTGGCGTTGATTCAGGATCGTCCGGTTTTTGGTGGAAATGCCAGTCACGAGATTCGCGTGCACACTGAAGGGATTCACGGGAAGGGTGAGGGCATCCTAAAACAGATCGACACCGAACATTATCCGAACGGAGATGCGGATGCGGTCAAGGATCAGGACAAACGTGACAAGGCCATGTCCGCTTCCGGGGTGCAACGATTTGCCAATCACATGGCCATCGGTCTGGAAAAGGATGGTGACACCATTGCAAGTGTCGAGGCGCGCGAAGTGAGGTCGGGCAGAATCCGACGATTCAAGGCTCCGGTTTTTATTGATGCCACCGGTGACGGATGGTTGGGCTTTTGGGCTGGGGCTGAGTGTCGCTATGGACGCGAGTCACGACACGATTACGAAGAAGGTTGGGATCCTCATGGTGATCTCTGGAGCCCCGACAAAGCGGATAACCGCGTGATGGGGTCCAGCGTGCTTTGGAATTCCGAGCGCACCAACCAGCGATCCACTTTTCCTGCGGTACCCTGGGCCTTGCCAGTTGCCAATAGCCATGAAGCCGTGCAAGGGGAATGGTATTGGGAGTATTCGGACAATGATCTGCACCAGATCCACGATGCCGAGAAGATTCGGGATCATGTGTTGCGTGCCATTTACGGTTCCTTTTCAAATGCCAAGCGGCATCCGAAAAATGCCACGGTGCAACTCAAATGGGTGGCTCACATCGCCGGAAAACGGGAATCCCGCAGAATCATGGGGGATTACCTGTATACCATGAAGGATATGACCGAACGTCGTACCTTTCCGGATACCATTGCTGAGGAAACCCGGAGTGTGGATTCGCATTATCAGTTGAAACTGACGGGATCCAAACAAGACTTTCTCTCCAAGGCGCTCTTTCGCAAACCGGGGGGCACTTATTACCTGCCGTTCCGGAGCATGTATTCCCGCGACATTACAAACATGATGATGGCGGGACGTTGTTTCAGTTGTTCGCATATCGGATTGGCGGGGCCGCGCGTGATGAATACCTGTGGTCAGATGGGGATTGCGACAGGGTATGCAGCTTCCCTTTGCAAGAAATATGGTAAGGAACCACGAGAAATCGGAAGCCAGCACATCAAAGAGCTGCAGACTTTGATCGGATACGAAAAAGGGTTGGGGTAATCCTTTCGTGGCTTGTCCAAGTGATAAGGAACTGGGGCGTTCTGTGTTATGAAACACGAAGGACACAGGGGGCGCGAAGTGTGTCATTCAGAACCGTCGCATTTGATCATTCATGCAACATTTGGTTAATTTCGGATTGTTGTTTTGCTTTATCACGCTGGCGTGTTCGGGCGTGTTGAGTTTCTTTCAACCGTTCTCTCTGCTGACAACACGCATCCACATTGTTTTTGGATTTGTTACCACCCTGTTGGTGGGCTGCCATTTGTTTGGCCGGCTGCGTTACTTCAAACGTGCAGTTGGCAAATCAGAGAGAGCATTCATCGGTTATGGAAAACTGACCGGTATCATGGCTCTATGGTGTGTTTTGTTGCTGATATCCTGGAAGGGGCTGGGGCCCGTTCGTTCTTTTATCGATCTGGGCTATGAATCGCAAAACAGGGCCGCCATTGTGCGGTCATCTCCTCTGGCCGGTTACGGAGACATGGGGAAGGGGGGCAAGATGGTTGCCCGGCTTCCGGCTGAAGGTGCTGATGTTGCCGTCTCCATGACGCTGCAACTTTCAGAGCGGGATACACCACCTGCGTCCATCGCCGTTTGGGCGGAAACAAGTTCCGGTTCCATGATTGAGACGCTTTATATTGATCCTACACTTGCCTATGAAGAAACCCCGGCCTGGGGAGGCAAACCGACTCCACGCCATCAGATCTTACCCATATGGCGTCACCGCTACACTTTGGTTTCAGGGGTGAATCCCCTCGGAGAAGTGGATGCAGTGACCGGAGCGACGAGCAGCCACAAGTTTAGTTTGGATGAATATCTGCTGCTGGGGGAGGATAAATCATTTGTGCTGTGTGTGGAGGTGAACCGCCCGGGGGATCCGAACGAACATTATCAGGACAAACACCTGGGCCAACCTTCCGTTCTTTATACGGCCTTCATTGCCCCCGATCAGAAACAACGCTATGTCTTGCTCGAATTGACCGGGCACGGTGGCGGAGCGGAACAGGGAGGCGCCATTCAATATGATTTGGAAACATGCACCACGGCTTTGGAATGTGTGGAGTTTTTGTTGGCTAATGTGAATTATAGGGTGGATGAGTGACTTTTTTTAGACAGTCGCCCGCAGTCGCGGGATCTATACGAGATGAACAGGATGTTTTTTAGAGTTTTACATATACTGTGGATCGTGCTGGGGGGCGGTCTTAGTGCTTTTGCGGTGATGGCTGAGAAGGATGTTGATCCGGTTCGTGTGTTCATATTTGCCGGGCAGTCGAACATGGTGGGTTCGGATTCGCATGTGGAAGATGTGAAGAATTTTCCTCCTTTCCACGGTTTAGAACGGGCGCAGGATGAGGTTCGTTTCTCCTATTGTATTGGGCGCGAGAATAAGATGCGGTCCAATGGTTGGGTGGCTTTGCAGCCTGTGGATGGAGTTGTAGGGCCGGAGTTAAGTTTTGCTCGTGATGTTGGCGCAAAGCTTGATGCCCCGATTGCCATCATCAAATGCGCCGCTGGTGGGACTCATTTGGGCGGTG
>CAYPZD010000048.1:36763-38474 GCA_964415055.1 uncultured Verrucomicrobiota bacterium
GATGCCCCGATTGCCATCATCAAATGCGCCGCTGGTGGGACTCATTTGGGCGGTGATTGGAATCCGGATGAGCCGAGCGGTTTCAAGATGTATCCCGTTTTGATGGATTTGGTGCGTGATTCGTTGGCGCGTTTGGATGCCGGGCAGATTCCATATCGCATCGAGGGTTTCATGTGGCATCAGGGCGAGAATGACATGTTCAATGCATCCTATATGGCTGAGTATGGAGCCAATCTCACGAGATTTCTTGAATGCATTCGCCGGGACTTAAAGACACCCGATCTTCGTTTCTATATTGGCGAGTTGTGCACAAAGACCATTTGGGGAATGGACCTGCGACCGCGAATGTATGCCATCAGTCTTGGTCAGAAATCTGTCACACAAAAGGATCCCCTGGCGCAATACGTTCCCACTTCGCATGTCGGCGTCGAAATTGGTCGACCGGTCGGACTCCATTATCATTATGGAACGCTTGGGCAGTTGGAGCACGGAGTGAACTATGCCGAAGCCTATTTGAAAAACATGGGTTTGATGAAACCAGTTGTGCGTCCATTGAAAAAGTGGCCTTATCCCAGCGGGGACAAGGTAAGGCTATTTGTGTTGGCGGGGCATCGAAATATGGAAGGGGAACGAGCGTTCGTTCAGGAGTTGAAAGCGGATGATGCATGGAAACATTTGGCGGAGGATCAAGCTGATATCGCCTTTAAATATGATATCGGTGGGGGTTATCGAGTTTCCAATGGATGGGAACCGCTTGGGCCAGCCGGTTGTTATGATACGTTTGGACCTGAACTGAGTTTTGGTGCGGAGCTCAAGAAACATTACTCGGGCTCCATTGCAATTGCCAAATTCACTCATAGTGGCTCTCAGATCATTGACTGGATTCCCGAAGGCAGTGAAGCGCCGTCTCGCAATCTTTATCCGAGTTTTATTGGGTTCGTTCGGAATTCCATTCAGGAACTGCAGTCGAAGGGGCATGAGGTGGAATTAGCTGGCGTGTTCTATCATCTTGGGGAGAATGACATGTCCTTTCATCCTTACAGGAAAGAAGCCTCCGCACGTCTTGTTTCCCTGATTGAACAGGCTCGCAAGGATCTGGGGATGCCTGGATTGAAATGGTTTGTCAGCCAGCAACCTCCCACCGATCATGAAAACCTCAACAAGGTGGATGTGGTGGGGGCGGTTGCTCAAGCATTGGAAAATGATTTCCTGACTCATCATATCAAATTGGATGAATTACCAGGAATGGAAAAGAAGCTTGTCATTTCTACAGAAGGAATCTTGGAGATGGGGCAACGGCTTGCGGATGTCTGTATAAAAAGCGAATGAGATCGGGCGCAGTTCAACAATTAGAAATCCATAACCGGAGGGGTAAGCTCCGTCTTACACCCACTTCAAGCCTCAGTGCTTTGGAATCCTTTTCAAGCTGCAATGGAAACGCCACAGTCATTCGATTAACAATAGTCTCCCCGCGTTCCATTCCTTTTGCTCAGAAACGTTTTCAAGGGGAAAGTTTGGGGTCCAGACTTATCGGGAGAACTCTCCCCTCCATTGTCTAAAAAATGAACTACGCCCATTGAGATGATTCGTTCTTGCAATATGCTGATAGTATGGTATTTGTCTTTCTGAGGTAAAACCATGCACGGAGATGATACATTAACAGCCCGTTAAAAAAGTGGCAATCTGCCACAAATGATTCGAGATTGATCTG
>CAYPZD010000049.1:0-36169 GCA_964415055.1 uncultured Verrucomicrobiota bacterium
GCAAGTCCGGTTCGGAGGGCGGGGCGGGGTTAATCCCTCGTCCCGACCCCTATCCGAACTAACTCCTGGTTATTTTGTGTAAACTTCGAGTTTGTGGATGGACCAGAATTTTCCTTCGGCGAAGCCGTGTTGACTGATGCGGACGTGGCGGGTTTTGATGCCGGGCAGCATGATGTCGAGCATGGGATCGTCGCTTTGTCCTTGAACAATGGGTTCGCTCCAGGTTTGACCGTCGTCGGATATCTCAACGCTGTATCGGCGTGGGTAGTCAAAAGCCGAAGCCTGGCAATCGAGAACGATGGATGCCAGTTCCTTGCTCTCGCCCATATCAAATGCGAACCACATGCCCGGACGTTGTGTGATACCGGTGTCCCAGCGTGATCCCGGGTTTCCATCGATGGCCTGACGGCTTTTCTGTTGATTATGACTGGCGGTCAGCACCCAGGACTGCATTTGTTTTGTTGGGATGGGGGTGACCTTCATGATCTCATCCGCCAGCCACATTGTTTTCTTGTCCTGAATGGTCGCTCGAACCGCAGCCACATCTTCGGGACTTATGGACGGTGCCCGGTTGCCCCATTGGGTGCGAACGTAGGTGAGAACGGATGCGATCCATTTGTCATCATAACTTTCCAAGGGCAGCATGGGACCGGGGTAGGTCTTGCCATCCAGTTTGCCCATCATTCCTTTGAGAACAATTTTGATGGGGATATCCTTTTTGCCAACCAATCGAGACGAACCGGCCAAGGGCGCGCCGAGTGTCATGTTTGGGATACCTTGAACCGGTGTGCCTCTTCCGTCCTCACCATGACAGGCCGTGCAGATGGCTTTGTAGTTCGTTTCCCCTTGAGCGAGTAATTCGCTGTAAGCACGCCGGCGTTTGGCATCTTCCTGCCGGGCTTTCATGTGCTGGATCACTGCGGTGACGTTTGGGTTGGTGGCAAATTGCCCGCTGATTTGTTCGATGATGGGAGTTCCTTCTGATGCGCCTGTATGAGCGAGTGAAAGGACGAGTTGAATAGCGATGTCCGGGTTTGTATCCTTTGCCAGTTTTCTTATATGTTGGAGCACTTCAAGATTCCCGGAACCGATGGCTGGTTCCAAAATCCGGATTGCAGCTGCACGAACACGATCGTCCGAATCATTCAGCTTCTCCACGAGCAGGGGAATGTCACTTGCTCCCAAGCCATCCAGTGTCCATAAAGCATGCAATCTGCCCAAAGGAGATTCTTCCTCACGAGCCATTCTTTCCAGATCAGGCGCAACTAAAGTATCGCCACGCACAACGATCAGTTTTTGTGCTTCATCCCGCCACCAACCGTTTGGATGCGAAAGGTGTTGGGCTAACTGTTTGCTTGTTTCTTTCAGCAGGTTTGGTTTGGGACCGCGTTTCGTTGATTGATGTACGATGCGATAAATCCTTCCACGACCGATGTTCTTATCCAGTCCATACTGTTCGACGACCCCACGCAGGTAGGAGCCAGGTCGAACCCACGCGCCTTCCTGAATGATGCCACGATACATGTCACAAATGTATAAACATCCATCAGGACCGGTTGCGGCGTGGACAGGACGAAAGTTGGCATCCCTGGAGCGAAGGAATTCAGTCCCTGGTGTCGCATTTTTCAGGACAACTTTACCGTTTTTGTGGACAACCTTTGCCCGTCGAACCAGCCGTCCCACTGGTTCGGGGATGATGTAGTCGCCATAGAAATCCGATGGTAGTCGATCCCCTCGAAAAATGTGCTGACCGGCGCATCCGGTAAAGTTGTTCAGGGTCAATTGATCCTTTCGATAACGTCCTTGTCCGCCCTGGACATCTGGAATTTGAACCAAAGGAAATACTTTGTGGAAGCCGGGTTCTTTTTCTCCCGGTAGAGAAAAGCTTCCGTAAACCAAAGGTTGTTGAAATGCCTGAGCGGGATTTTCTCCCCCGGCAGTGCAGAAGAAGTTGCGACCGACATCGTCATGCGTCACACCCCATTGTCCTGATCCATTGGGCAATTGCTCCGATACGATTTTGTTGCCATCCCATCGATATCTTCGGTTGGTGTAGGTGACATACATCCAGTTGTCGATGTTCCAGACCAGGCCGCTTGGTTGATGTTCGAGGTTTCCGCCGCGTGGGCCGCCTTCATATACCATTACCTTTTCGTCCGCGACTCCATCGCCATCTGTGTCGCGGTAGCTGTGAAGGTCAAAAGTGTTGGTTTCCCGAATGATCACCCGGTCGCCAAGGGGCTGGATCATCCGGGGGAGGACCAGGTTGTCGACAAAAACGGAACGCTTGTCCATCTTGCCATCGTCATCGGTATCCTCCAGCAACACCACGCGGCAAACCGGGGCGTGTTCGTTCTTGCCGTCAATGTCCTGCATGTAGGTGTTCAGTTCCGCCACGTAAAGTTTGCCATCACCATCCCAGGCCATGGCAGCCGGTTCTTCCACCATGGGTTCCGCCGCGACCAGTTCCACGGAGTAGCCGTCCTGAAGTTCCATCAGAGCCATGCTTTCTTCCGGAGAATAAACACGGGCTTTGGTGTCGTATAGGCTTTGATCAAAGGCTGCTCCCTGGACCAGGAATGCGATGAACGACAATTGTAATAGAATTAAGTTTCTTGCAGGCATAGTTTCTCGGTCAAATTACTTTCGTGCAAAGTGGCAAATGAAACGTCTGGATGCAAGCGCATGGTTGTGAAGATGGGTGTGAATAGGGCACATCTGGCCAAATTCCTTAAAGGTAGAGTTTGGGTAAGCGCCATTTTGGAGTGCGGTGTGCAGCACCGCTCTGGCTACGATTCGCCTACTCGAGCCGTGTTCATATTTCACCAGGGTGAACATTTACGTGAGGAGGTTCCGGCATGGGGAGAGGGGTGCTGTTGACATGAGGGAACTGTAGGGTTTCCCTGGGGTATCCAGAGCGGTGCCGTGATCACCGCAGTCCAGGGATGTGCTTTGGAGTGCTCCGAGATATCGGAGCTTTGGATACGGTGCGCAGACGCGGGGTGGGTTCAAGTTTCACAGGCGTGAACTTTCACGTGGGGAGGGTCCGTCATGAGGGTTGGGATGCTGTTGGCATGAGTGTGCAGTGGCGTTTCCCTGGGGTATCCAGAGTTCCGATGCATCGGAACTCACCGCAGTCCAGAGGGGTGTTTTGGGGTAAGTTATGCTTTATTCTGTTTGGTTGTCTTGAGAGTATGGGGGGCATGATGATCCTGTTTTTGAATATTTCCGATTGGAAGCAGTGGCTTGGGGTTTTTATCGCTTTGCTGGCAGGTTGGTCTTCCGCTTTTGCTGGGGACTGGCCCAACTACCGAGGGCCTGATTACAACGGTATCAGTCGTGAGACCGATTGGGGGATTGATCGGGGGCAGGAAAAGTTGAAGGTTTCGTGGAAGGCTGAGGTCGGGTTTGGTTCTTCTTCGGTGGTGACTTCCGGGGGGCGGTTATTCACGATGGGGAATCAGGGCGAGGAGGTGGCGGGGCAACGCGATTCGGTCTATTGCCTGGATGAGCATACCGGGGATGTGATCTGGTCGCATTCGTATCCTTGTCCCCGCCTGCCCAAGTATTATGAAGGGGGCACACTTTCCACGCCCACCGTGGATGGTGACAAACTCTATACTCTTTCCAAAATGGGGGATCTGCTTTGCCTGGATGTTGCGAGCGGCAAGGTGATTTGGGAACAGCAGCTGCATCGCTCACTGGATTTCAAGTTGCCGACCTGGCATTTTTCCAGTTCACCGGTGGTGTTGGGAGAACGACTGATATTGAATATGGGCAACGCCGGCGCTGCTTTCGATAAACACAGCGGCAAATTGATCTGGCAAAACGGGAAGGAACCCTGCGGGTACTCCACACCGGTTCCAGCGACGGTGGATGGCAATTCATGTTTGGTGATTTGTGGCGCTGATTCCATTTTGGGGGTGGGTGTCGATGACGGTCAAATGCTGTGGCGTTATCCTTTCTTCAACAAACACAAGGCCAACTGTGGTGATGCTGTGGTGGTTGGTGATGAGGTGTTTTTTTCTTCTGCCTATGGTCGAGGTTGTGCCAAAATTCGAATCTCGAACAATGAGATCACATCGGTGTTTGACAGTGCTGTCATGCGAAACCTGCAGAGCAGTTGTGTTTATTGGGGGGGATTTCTTTATGGATTCGATGAAGCCGTGGTGAAATGCATTCGATTTGAAGATGGACAGGAACAATGGCGAAGCCCGCGTTTGGGGAAAGGGTCGCTTTCTTTCAGCGCCGACGGTCGAATGTTCGTGATGGGGGCCGATGGTGAACTCGTCATCGCCAGGGCCAATCCCGGGGAGTTTGATATCATCCTCCGCGAACAAGTGCTGCCTGCCCGGACGGCATGCCGAACCGCTCCCGTGCTGTCCAATGGGAGGCTTTACTTCAGAAATGGAAAGGGTCATCTGATATGTTTCGATGTTCGAAAATGAATGCTCCGATCAATGCTCTGCTCCTGATTTTGTTTGGGAGCGCCATGGGTTATGGTGAAGTGTTGGCTCAGGGTTTTGAGCCGTTCAGTTCTGTTACGAATACGGTGGGAATGAAGCTGACCTATCTTCCCCCGGGGGAATACGTGATGGGAAGTCCCAAGTCGGAGCCCGGACGCACCACCAATGAAGTGCAGACCCATGAAACCATTGGGAAGGGTTTCCTGATTGGCACGACAGAAGTCACTCAAAAGCAATGGCGGGAAATCATGGGCACCGATCCGGGTTTTTTCAAAGGAGACGATCGTCCTGTGGAGAATATCACCTGGCATGAAGCGGTGACCTTTTGCCAACGGCTCAGCGAACGGGAAAAGAAACATTACCGTCTGCCTACGGGTGTTGAATGGGAATACGCCTGTCGCGCCGGAACCAAAACAGCCTATTGCGCGGGCAACGGAGCTGCGGCCCTGGGTAAGGTGGGGTGGTATCAAAAGAACAGCGGGAATCAATCGCATCCGGTGGCCAGCAAGCAAGCCAATGCCTGGGGGCTGTTCGACATGCACGGTAATGTGTCGGAGTGGTGCGCCATTCGGGAGGATACCTACAAAACAGATTCCGATCTGGTGAACCGTGAGATCAAAAGCGGGCGGGATCTCCGTGGTGGTTCCTGGGGCTTGACCCAAGGTGATTGTCGGTCAGCCGCGCGTCATCGGATTAACGGTGATTACAGGTATTTCGATCTGGGATTCCGGGTGGTTTGCGAAGTGGGCGCGGGAGATTTAAAGCATACCTTGGAATTGGAACCTCAGGTTTCTTTGGGCGTGAAGGATCCGTTGGTTTTGGATCTAAATCAATTGCCTCCCTATCTGGTGGCGGATGAAGATTTGGGCATGCTCCATCATAGTGCTCTGCGGGGGCAGGTCTTGCACGTGGCCAAAGAAGGTGTGCGAGGATTGTTTGAGACACGGGCGGTAAGGACTCCGAAAGGCGATTTGCTTTTAATGTTTCCCGAGGGAAATCATTATGCTGCAGGCGCGGGGAAAGTGAATGATCTCCTGGCTTACCGTTCCAGTGACAACGGACGCACCTGGAAGGGGCCACGGGTTGCTTTTGATATTGATTACAGTCAGCACGGATTCATTCCTCTCATTCCCAAAGGGAGCCATCGGATTTACGCGTTTGGAACCCAGCCCATTCCCAGCGAGTATAGTCGCGAGAAGGGAAAGTTTGAGAACACGCCCATCGGTTTTCGTTGGTCGGATGATGATGGGTATACCTGGAGCAAGGCGACACTGATCAAACCGGTCAACGATCCCGGGTTCCTCGGCATGTCGGTGACGCGTATGACCGAAACGGCCAGCGGCGCGTGGTTGTTGGGATCGCATGCAGCCGACTGGTCCAAACAGCCTTTGGAAACGCAACAATATGTGCTGCGCAGTGAGGATAAAGGCCGGTCATGGGAACTGTTGCCCGGAGTGCGGCCTGATGGGTGGTTTGTTCCTGGATTCAAGCGCATGGATGAAGGGCGTCCGATCTGGTTGCAGGGAAGTGAAGTGTTGTTCATGGCTCGAACGCCTGCCGGTCATATATGGACAGCGCGTAGTGTCGATGACGGTAAATCCTGGTCGGAACCGAAACTGTCTTCTCTCGTTCATCCGGATGCGCCTCCCATGGTGTTTCACTTGAGCGACCGGGAAACATTGATCACCTTGTTTCACAATCGGCATGCTGGCACGCAATACACCGGATTGTCCGGCACGATGGATGGGATGAAAGATCGTTCAGAAATTTGGGTGGCACTTTCCACTGACGGTGGACGACACTGGTCGCAACCCAGGTTCCTTTTCGCAAATGCAGCGCGACCCAATCCGGAAAAGAATGGTTGGTTTAATTATCAGGTCTCTTACCTCGATGCCGTGATTGACGGAGGGACGATTCATATTTTTTGTCCTCACCTTTGGAACCGTGCCGTGTATTTGCAAATCCAGGAATCAGATTTGACCAAGCTGCCTACCAAGGACATGCTTCGGTCGGCTACGGGCAAATGATGGCTGTGACGACTTTACTCTTACTGATTGATACTCACACTCGTCCCGTGGGCGGGACTTAAGGCACTAAGTCACGAAGTTGATTCTGGCTTGATCGACCTTTGGGTAGGAGACAGAATACGTGCATGTTTTCCCGATTGAAGATGCCTGATAGGGCCGCAGCTTCCTTGCTTTGTGTGCTTGGGTGTTTTGTTGTGGCATTTTTGCAGGGCACAACGGTGGAAGCAGGAAGCAAGGAATGGCCATTTTACCTACCCCTGTCGACCGAAGCGCCTGATGTGAAAAACGAGAAGCGTGTGCGGAATGAGATTGATTCCTTTCTGCTCAACAGGTTGGAAGCAAACGGACTTTCCTATGCTCCGGAGGCTGGTCGGCGCACGCTTGTTCGGCGTTTGTTTTTTGATCTTATCGGCTTGCCTCCGACTCCCGAACAAATCGAAGCCTTTTTGAATGATAATCAGCCTCAAGCCTACGAGCGTTTAGTGAATACCTTGCTTGAGGATGATCGTTATGGCGAACGTTGGGCGAAGTTTTGGCTGGATCTGGCCCGTTACGCCGATACGGCGGGTTATGAAGGGGATCCGGATTTGCCTCATGCCTGGCGTTATCGGGATTATGTGATTGATTCCCTGAACCGTGACAAACCTTACGATCAGTTCATCAAGGAGCAGATCGCTGGCGATGAATTCAAGGAAATCATGGGCGCGGGAGAACTGCCCTTGCCGGAACCCGAGAATGTCGTGGCCATGACTTTTCTCAGGCTCGCTCCTTTTACCGAACCGCGTGGTGATGAGACGCGTCATGAAATGCTCAGCGAAATGACATCGACGGTTGGTTCGGTTTTTCTCGGGCTTACGGTTGGTTGCGCGAAGTGTCACGATCACAAGTATGATGGCATTTCCACCAGGGATTTTTACCGGATGAAGGCCTTTTTCAACACCGTGCAGTTGATGCCGCCCGAACGCGGGGATGCTTATCAAATTGGGGGATCGCTGCCTGCTTCCTTCTACCGGGAGGGTGAGGCAGAGTGGGCGGAAGCCAAACGGGCGGAGATTCGGTCCGGACTTGAGTCGTTCGAAGCTTTGAGGACCCGCCTGCGTGTTCGGGCCGAGGCACAGAGGCGTTCGGAATCGGATGCAGATTCCGATAAAAAAGAAGCGGACAAATTAGACCTCCATGCCTGGATCATGGATCCCGAAAATGATTCGATCACAGTCGAGGAACGTCAGCGCTATGAGCATCTGGCACATCAGGCAACCTTCGCATCACAACACCTCAAGCGATTGGAACCCCGCGCCATGTCGCTGCGTCATTCCTTTGGTCCTCCTTACGAACCGGGTGTGCCAGTTTCCAGGGTCATGATTCGGGGGGAATACGACAATCCTGGTGAAGAAGTATTGGCGGGTTTTCCCAGTTGTATCACGGGGCATCAGGAACCGGCCGATATTCGATTGGATCCCTTCAAACGTTGGCCGACGCGGAGTCGCCGCATGGCTTTGGCGGAATGGATCGCTTCAGAGGAGAATCCCATGACCGCCCGGGTGATGGTGAATCGTCTCTGGATGCACCACTTTGGCCAGGGCATCGTGATGACTCCAAGTGATTTTGGAAAACTCAGCGGAGGCCCATCGCACCCTGAATTGTTGGATTGGCTGGCACGGAAGTTTGTCGAAGAGAAATGGAGCATCAAGGCGATGCATCGCGTCATGCTTAACTCTTCGGCGTATCGACAAAGTTCGACGGAGTTTGATCGTCGCGGTTTGGATTTGGATCCGGACAATCGGTGGTTGGGACGTTTTTCGCCGCGTCGACTGGAGGGGGAAGCGATACGTGATTCGGTCTTGTTTGTCAGTGGCAGGTTGAATCCCGAAATGTATGGTCTGCCTATTTTCCCAGCGTTGCCGGATGGCATCGAAGAACGGGTCAAGTATTCCAAAAGCAAATGGGCAACGGACACGGGACCGGAAAGTCGCAAGCGAAGCATATACATTTACCAGCAACGCACCTTGACCATGCCCTTCATGCAGAATTTTGACAGTCTTGTTTGCGAGGATACCGTGCCATCGCGTCAAAAATCAGTAACCCCGTTGCAGTCCCTGGCCATGTATAACGGCAGGTTGGTCAACGAAGAAGCGGCCCACTTTGCGAAACGTTTGCTCAAAGAGGCGCCTTCAGATTCAAAGGCACGACTCGAACTGGCATTTCAATGGGCGTTGGGACGCCATCCCTTACCTGAAGAACGGTCCTCACTTGAAGGATTTGCCACTTCCACGGACGGGTTGACCCGATTGGCCCGCATCTTGTTCAACACCAGTGAGTTTATTTATGTCGATTAAAGATCAAACAAGCCAAGGTATCGCACGCCGGGATTTTCTTTCCCGGACATGGAACGGTATTGGCGCCCTCGGTTTGGCAGGTCTGTTGCAGGATGATCTTGTGGCGGATCACGAGCCGGATTTCAAAAGTCCTCTGGCGGCCAAACCCCAGCATCTTCCGCGCAAGGCCAAGCATTGCATCTTTTTGTTCATGCAGGGAGGCGTCTCTCAGATGGATTCTTTTGAGCACAAACCCATGCTGAGAGAATTGCATGGCAAACCTCTTACCGGCGATCTTTCGGTGAAAGGAGAATTGCAGGGACGACTTTCCTTTCCCCATGTCTGTGTCGGGAGCCCGTTTGAATTCAAACAACACGGCGACACGGGGCGTTGGCTTTCCGAATTGTTTCCCAATCTGGCGCGTCGTGTCGATGATCTTGCCTTTATCCACGGCATCAAGACCGACAATCAAAACCATGGCCCCTCCACGTATCATGTGACAACCGGCAGTCAGTTCCCCGGGAGTCCGTCGGTGGGTTCCTGGATTCAATATGGCCTGGGCACTCCCAATCAGAACATGCCGGGTTACATCGTGATCCAGGATCCCCGGGGAGCCCCGTGCAATGGCGCCGCTGTCTGGGCCAATGGATATCTGCCCGCCGTGCATCAGGGGACCTTGTTACGTGATCAGGGGAGTCCGATATTGAATTTACAACCACCCAGGGGATTGAGTGCGACTCACCAGAGAGAAGAATTTGATTTGATTCGAAGTCTCAATCAACGTCATCTCGCACATCGACCATGGGATTCGGAACTCGAGTCGCGTATCGCCGCCCATGAACTGGCTTTTCGGATGCAGACCGCCGCTCCGGAAGCGGTGGATTTGTCGAGTGAACCAGAATCCGTTCGACGTCTCTATGGTTTGGACAACGAAACCACTGCCGGATTTGGCAGGCAATGTCTTTTGGCGCGAAGAATGGTGGAGCGGGGGGTGCGCTACAATCTGTTGATTCATGGTGTGCAGATCGGATCCCACAGTTGGGACGATCACGGCAATGTCGAAGGCGGCATGCGCAAGCACAGCCAGGAAGTGGATCAACCTGTAGCGGCTTTGCTGGAGGATTTGGAGCATCGTGGTTTGCTGGATGAAACCCTTGTGGTATGGGCTTCGGAAATGGGACGCACCCCATTCGTCAACAGCCCCACCATGCCGAAAACACCTGGTCGTGAGCACAATTCCTACGGGCTATGCATGTGGATGGCCGGTGGCAATGTGAAGGGAGGCGCGACCGCAGGCGAAACCGATCCGTTCAGTCTGCGGTCCGTGGGAGAACCGATCCATATCCGGGATGTTCATGCGACTATTTTGCATTTGATGGGCTTGGAGGATGAGAGATTGACCTACCGACATGCGGGGCGCATTCGAAAACTGACTGATATCGGCGGTCACATCCTGCACAACATCATTGCTTGAAGGAATCATGAAATCTGTTGTCAGCCTGATTTGTTCGGCAATCTTTATCTTTTCATTGTCAGGAGATGATTGGCCCCACTTCCTGGGCCCTTACGGGGATACGTCCATGCACGAAGAAAATATCCAAATCTCTTTTCCAGACTCCGGCTTTCCGCTGCTCTGGAAACGAACCATTGGAGGCGGTTATTCAGGACCTGCAGTCGTGGACGGGCGCGTCTTTATCATGGATCGTTTGGCGGAGCCTTACCGACCGGGTAAGGTGGAAGGGAACCCCAACTTCATCCGCGCAGAGATTCCCGGACAGGAGAGAGTGAGTTGCGTTGATTCAGTCAGCGGTGCATTGATCTGGGAATACGTCTATGACTGCCCATATACAACCGTCTTTCCATATGCCATCGGTCCACGATGCACACCAACGGTGGTGGGGCGGTACGTGTATACCCTGGGGGCGGAAGGAAATCTGTTCTGTTTCAATGCATCGGATGGTCGGGTGATATGGTCCAAGGATTTCAAAACAGACTACGCACTGGACATTCCCGAATGGGGATGTGCCGCACATCCACTGGCATACAAGGATCTGTTGATTTGTATCGTGGGAGGGGATGGTTCCACGGTCGTTGCATTTGATCAAAGGACCGGAGAGGAACGCTGGCGGGCACTCTCATCCTCCAAGCCAGGGTATTGTCCACCCACGAAAGCTAAAATCCACGGGGTGGAGCAGTTGCTCGTATGGCATGGAGATGCTTTGGTTTCTCTCGATCCATCCACCGGAACCCGCCACTGGGATGCTGGGATCAAGCCTCTTTATGGCATGTCCATCGGTGCGCCGCGCGTGCATGGAGATCTGGTTCACGTCATGGGCTACAATAATGTTTCCGCCGCCATCAGAGTTGGAAAGGATCATCGCACAGCCGAGGTCATCTGGGGTCCGGAACCACGGAAGGGAGTCGCAGGCGTACTCAACACCGCTCATCTCGACGAGGATGGATACCTTTACTCGGCGGGGGGGCGACGAGATTTTTATTGTGTCGATATTCGAACCGGGGCACGCGTTTGGGAATCGCCTCTACCCCTGTTAAATCGCCATGGCAAACGCTCGACCTCCTGGCCTTCCGCGTTTACCTTTCATCATACACCGTCAAACAAGACCTTCATATACAATGACCATGGAGAACTCATCAGTGCGGATCTGACTCCCGCTGGTTATCGGGAGTTGTCCCGCACTCAACTGATCGAACCCACACATCGGGTGGGGGGACGTATTCTGGTTTGGTCCGCTCCGGCTTTTGCTGAAGGGCGTGTCTATGTGCGCAATGATCAGGAGATGCGCTGTTACGATCTGTCCGGTCAGCACACCGATGCCAAATTAGGGGCAGGGTTACTCGACTTGCAATCCGAATTCATCGAGCAAAAAGAGGTCCTTTCACATACGTTCCGATGGGTGCGGGACGGGGATACCGTTTACGAACACGCCATGGATTCCGGACGAGAAGGGGACCACTCCATTCATGAGCAGACGCTCTTTCCCATCTGGTCGATGACAAAACCGATCACCAGTGTGGCGGCCATGATTCTTTATGAGCGTGAATTGCTAAAACTGGACGCGCCCGTTTCCGAAGTGCTCCCAAAACTTGCCGAGTTCCGTGTCCAAAAATCACCCGACACCGATGAGACGGAACCGCTCAAACGTCCCATTACCTATCGTGATCTGCTTTTGCATACCTCCGGTATCTATGGCTATGACGGCTCATTTGATGAAGAAGGAACATGGAAACAGGTGATGGAACTGAAGGATCTGGAGGGCTTGATCGATTTATTGGCCGGTATTCCTCTCAAACACCAACCCGGCGAGCGGTACACTTATGGACTGAGCACCGCTGTCCTGGGAGCAGCCATCGAGAAACTGAGTGGACAATCCCTGGGCCTGTTCTTGAAGGAATCGATCTTCGATCCGTTGGGAATGAAGGATACCAAGTTTTACCTCACACCGGAGGATCGCCTTCGATTCCAACATTTGCATGTTAAAACCGAGGACGGCTTTCGTCCGGGAACAACCGCCGAGGATGAACTCTACTACGCCCCGGAAAGTCAACTATTCCTTGGAGGAGAAGGGCTGGTTTCTACCATGAATGACTTTGGTCGTTTCTGCCAGATGCTGGTTGATCAGGGACGCGCACCCGATGGGCGGGAGATTCTATCCAAAGAAACATTGGACCTCATGCTTTCCGATCAACTCGGGGAGGTTTCCGGATTTGGTGCTTCCGACGAGGGTTATGTGCTTGGGTTTGGATTCCAGATACTCAAAGAAAAACGAGGCAACGAAGTCGCTTCTGTGGGGAGTTTTGGATGGAGTGGTTATCACACGACCCATTTCTGGATCGATCCGAAGGAAAAACAATATGGCCTCTTCATGACCCGGCTCTATCCTTTCAACGGCGACATCCTCACAAAAATACAGAAAGTGATTTATACCGACCCATAAGAAAGGTCTCGGGATTCCTTTATTGCTGTTTTGCGTGAGTGATGTCATGATGAAGCCGTGAAGGATGTTGTCAGTGAACTGGAAGCCCATTCGGAACGATTGCGCGAACTTGGCGCAAGGAGGATTGGGGTATTCGGATCTAGAGCACGAGGTGATGCGACCGCCTCCAGCGATTTGGATGTGTATGTCGAGTTCGACATTGGTCGCAAAAATTTTCGAAGTTTTAATGCGCTTTACGAGTTTTTAGAATCCCTGTTTCCAGTCCAAATTGACCTTGTCACCGATGGGGCTCTTGAGCCGCGCAAAGCCAGATTGATTCTTCCGACTGTCCGTTATGCCTCGATTGGTAGCTGAAAGACTTCGTGACATTCTCGACGAGATCGCGTTTTTGAAACAGGAACGTTCTCGATTTGATTATGAAACATTCTTTATGGATGCTGTTGCGAAGCGTGCCTTTGTTCGGAGCATTGAAATTATTGGTGAAGCTGCCAAAGCAATACCAAACGAAGTTCGAGCGCTCGAACCCAAGGTTTCCTGGCGTAGCATTGCTGGCATGCGAGATCGGCTCATCCATGATTATGAGGGAGTGGATTATGCCATTGTCTGGGATGTTGTGGTCAACGAGATTGATTTATTATCCGAGGGGATAGAGAGAATTCTCAAAGCCACACCGGATGATTAGCATGGGAGGAGTGCTCCTTATAAGAATAACAAATTTCGTGATTTTGTATTAGTCTACTCACGCCAGAATTTTCCGCGCTACAAAGCCCGACACGTCAGTCAGTCGAAATTCCCTGCCCAGGTGATTGTAGGTGAGTCTTTCGTGGTCCAATCCCAAGAGATGCAGCATGGTCGCATGTAGGTCATGAATCGTGCACCGGTTTTCGATGGCGTGATATCCGAAATCGTCTGTTCTTCCATATCGCATTCCCCCTTTGACACCTCCACCCGCCATCCACATGGTGAATCCGTCGGGGTGATGGTCGCGTCCGACGGGTCCGTCGCCTTTCTGGATGGAGGGTGTTCTTCCGAATTCACCGCCCCATAACACGAGGGTGTCATCCAACAATCCGCGTGATTTCAAATCCAGAATGAGCCCTGTAATGGGCTTGTCAATTTGTCGCACATTGATGGAGTGTCCTTGTTCCAGATGGGAGTGTTGATCCCACTGTTCGTTGTTGAATGGCAGGCTGTGTGCGTGGCTGACCTGGATGAATCTCACTCCTCGTTCAGCCAGACGTCTGGCCATCAGGCATTGTCGCCCAAAATTCTCGGTATCCGGATCATCCAATCCGTAGAGCTGTCGGGTGGCTGTGGATTCACCGGATAAGTCCGTGATTTCACCTGCTTCCCGTTGCATGCGAAAGGCCAATTCAAAGGACTTCATGCGTGTTTCCAAAACGGAGACGGATTCATGGGTGCCCCCACCCTGAATGCGCCTCAACAGATCCAGCTGAAGCCGTTGTATGGATTGCTCTTTGGCGGATTTGGTTTCGACATAATGAAAGCGTGCATCCTTGGCGAGTGTGTTGGGATATCCCGGCGTTCCCAGGGCGACACCCTGATGTTCCCCTGGAAGAAAAGCCGCTCCAAAATTATCCACGCCACCATGCAGGGATGTTGGACAGATCGTGACAAACGAAGGAAGGTTCTGATTCTCCGTTCCCAGTCCGTAGCTGACCCATGCTCCCAAACTTGGACGCAGCAACGCTTCATTGCCGGTGTGCATTTTCATGCATGCCCCACCATGGGCCACGTTCGTTTCGCACAAGGAGTGCAGCATGCAAAGGTCATCCGCCACCGTGGGCAAGTGCTGCCAGAGCTCGGACATCCAGTGGCCACATTGGCCGACTTTCCGGAAGCCCCACGGTGAAGGCATCAGGTTTCCTCGTGCCGCGAACTGCACCTTGCGTTCCGGAAACGGAAGAGGTTTGCCGTCGTACTTTGCCAGACTGGGTTTGTAATCGAAAAGATCGACATGAGAAGGGCCTCCATGCATGAAAAGGAAAATGACACGTTTGGCGCGTGCCGGAAAATGCCCGATCAAAGCGTTCTGATCCGTCCTTGATTCCTGGTTTAACAGGGCATTCAACGCCAAACCTCCAAAGCCGACGCACAGCCGGTTCAAAGCCTGGCGACGTGAAACCATTGTGGGATGAATCAGATTATCGGACATACATGAATTCGTTGGAAAGGATGAGTGCGTGACACAATGTTTCCCAGGCTTTCTGTTCTTCCAGGATCCGGCGACTTTGGCTGAGGTATGCGTGACATGCCGATCTTTCCTCAGTCGTCGGGTCACGCGTCAACAGGACGCGATACATCGCATTCAATCGGTCTTCTTCGTTGGTTGTGGTACGTAGCCAATTCCTGGCTGCCCTTTCAGTCATTTCCACGACAAACGCACTGTTGAACATCATCAAGGCCTGGGTTGGGACGGTGGTCTGGGATCGTTTGCCGACCGGGGCGGTGGCATTCGGAAAATCAAGCAGTGCAAGCAAATCGTAAGTATGCGAACGCACCACCGGAAGGTAGACCGTGCGATGGGGAAATGATTCGTAGGCTGTACGATTGTTGGCGATGTCTTCCGAAGACGGATCCTGGGCTTTCACCTGAATGGGTTCTTTCAAATGAGCGTTGGCATTGAATGAACCGGATATCGAGAGCAGTGCGTCGCGAAAGGATTCCGCATCCAGGCGTCTTATTTCATGTTTCCAAAGCATCCGATTGTCCGGATCCATGGATTTCGCAGAAGGATTGACGCCATCGTCGGAGGATAATTGATAGACACTTGAAAGGAGGATCCTTCGATGCAGCCATTTCAAAGACCATCCGTGTTGAATAAAGTCGGTGGTCAACCAATCCAGCAGCTCAGGGTGTGAGGGGGCTTGTCCGGTTTTTCCGAAGTTATCCGGAGTCGCCACCAGTCCACGTCCGAAATGCCATTGCCAAATCCGGTTGACAATGACCCGGGCGGTCAATGGATGATCCGGAGAGGTCATCCATTGAGAAAGCTCCCAGCGCCCGCTTTGGTTTTTATTCACTTCAGGCAGCTTGGCAGTACCGATGTGAGTCAGGAATCCTCTTGGGATGGGATCCCCCAAGTCATGTGGGTTCCCTCGAATATTCAATTGGATGTTCTGAATCGTTCCTTCCGAAACAGCCATCAATTTGGGGTGAACAGGGCGTTGTGCTTCAAGTTCCGTTTTTTGTTTGTTCAGCCTAGCGAGTTCTTCCATGACAGATGGGATGTCCGCCGAACCGTTCACAGACGTTAACCGGATTCGGTCAATATGCGACATAAGGGGTTTGGATTGAATGCGCAGTACATGGGGACCCGTTTCAATCCGAAAGGTACCTTCCAATAACCATTGTTGATGTTCCGGCATCCAACCTCCCGTGACTTTGGAAAGCGCATTCGTAAAAACCGTTTGTTGGTCCAGCAGGATTTGCCCCGGGCGGGCTGTTTGCGCGGCGTAACGCAGTTCCAAAAGGAAATCTCCCGACTCTTCCATATCGATATCGTATTCGACAAAATTTTCCTGTGATCCGGGATCACTGATGATACCGATATCTTTTCCGTATCGATCCGTGTCAATCGTGACATTGCCCCTGTCGAACTTCTCCGCCTCCCACTCCATCATTTGACCATCTTTTCGCAGCGCTTCAAATTTTCGCGTCACTTCTTGGATGGATTGTTCGATAGCGTTCAGGCGTTTTTTCCATGCCTGTTCCTCGCGTTTGCCTTCCTGTGTCGGGGCTTCACGGTCTTCGATATCCGTGCTGTAAAGAATGCCGGCCAATGCATAATAATCACGTTCGGAGATCGGATCGAATTTGTGATCGTGACATCTTGCGCAACCAATGCTCAGTCCCATGAAGGTGCGTCCAAGGGTATCCAGTTGTTCGTCAATGGTGTCGGCGCGTTTTTTGATGGGATCCTGTTCTGCCTGGATTTTGGTTCCGATGGCGAGAAAACCTGTGCCGGCGAGTGACCGCTCATTCGACCACGGGGCGATGTCCCCGGCGAGTTGTTCCTGAACAAAACGATGATACGGCATGTCCGCGTTCAAGGCGTCGAGCACCCAGTTGCGATATCGGAAGGCATGAGGGTAGTGATGGTTTTCATCGCCACCATTGGAATCGCCGTAACGCGCCACATCCAGCCAATGCCGCCCCCAACGTTCACCGTAATGGGGTGATGCAAGAAGCGCATCGATCATGTGTCCATATGCGTTACTCGTCTGGTCGGATAGAAAACGGTCCATTTCATCGGGTTCGGGGGGAAGCCCCAGGACATCGAACCACACACGTCGGATCAAGGTTTCCCTGTCGGCTGGTGGGTTTGGGGTGAGACCTTTGGCTTCCAAATGATGCAGTATAAAAAAATCCAAAGGTTGATTTGCCCATGATGTATGCTTAACGGGGGGGGGCGCGGGAACTTTCAGTGGCGCAAAGGCCCAGTGATCGCCTTCGGCGGTCATTTGCGCCGAGAATGCCGCCACCCATCCAAGGCAAAAAATGTGAAACCAGTAACGCATGCGGATTGAACGAAACAACTAATACCCGCATGGAACTTGTGCAAGGACAAAGGGGGGCGATTCCAAACAGTACCGAACAATGTAGGTGTGAATCTGGATTGCGGTGGCTCGACACCGCTCTGGATATGTCCTTGATTGGACAATATGGTCCGTGTACGCAAAGCGGTTTCAAATTCTGAATGTGCAAACCCACAAATGGGAATTGTCATCATGGAGGATGGGGGCAGTTATTTGGTATGAGAAAACCAAACCGTTTCCCTGGCGTATCCAAAGCGGTTCCGATGCATCGGAACACGCACTCCATAAGGCGTTGACTCAAACGAAATGTTCCGAAATTGGATGAGATGCACCGGTGACGAATTGTCAGTGCCATGGGCACATTTGTTGTTTGTATCGCAACACGGCCACGTGTTAGTCTCCCCCTTTCTCTGATGGCTATTTCAATGTATCCATTGCGATCGACAGCGAAAGTTGCAAGGCGTACTGCTTGTGCAGTATGGACGCTTTTACTTGTGTGTTCATCGCTTTCGGCATCCGATGGGGGTGATGAGAACCATTTGTTTTTCGAATCCAAGATCCGGCCACTCCTGTTGGATCGTTGTTATGCCTGTCACAGTGAAGCCGCTCAAAAGAGCGAGGGTGGGTTGGTTTTCGGTTCCGGGGAATCTTTGATCGAAGGTGGTCGGTCGGGAAAGTTGTTCGATTTCGATCACCCGGAGAAAAGCCTGCTGTTTCGGGCGGCTCAAGCCGGAGTTTCCTTCCCGACCCATCCGGAGATTTCCCCGAGCTTAACCGATCAGGAACTACATTTTCTCGCGGTATGGATCCAGGATGGTGCCCCCTGGCCTTCGGTTTCCCATACAGCTCGTTCTTCGGGTGGATATGATTGGCAGTTGGAACGTCTCCACTGGGCCTACCGACTCATTCGTAAACCGGAACTGCCTCCCCGCCCCGGTCCATCGTTTCGCATCAAAAATCCGATTGATCTGTTCGTGTCAGCGCGTTTGAAAAAGTCTTCTCTACCCCAGGCTCAACCAACTGATGCTCCGACTTTCGTGCGTCGCGCCTTTCTTGATTTGATTGGGCTGCCGCCCACCTACACCGAGTTAAACGATTGGATTCATCTTTTAGACCAAGGTGAGGGAGAGTCATTGAATGACGAGAGCGTTGCTCAACTGATCGATTCACTCATGGCTCGTCCACAGTATGGCGAACGATGGGCCCGTCACTGGTTGGATGTGGCCCGATTTAGTGACGTCGGAGGATGGACACAGGATGGGCGTTCCAATCCAAAGGCGTATCATTATCGTGATTGGGTGGTGGACGTATTCAACGATGACATGCCATTTGCGGATTTTATCAAGCATCAAATTGCCGGTGATGCCATAGGCGCTGAAGCATCCATCGGTACGGGATTTTTAGCTTTGGGGCCTCATTACACATCGGATGGTGGCGATCCTGATAGTATTGCCCAGGCCAAGGGAGAAACACTCGATGATCGGGTGGATACCTTTTCACGAGGGCTCCTTGGTTTGACGGTTTCCTGTGCCCGGTGTCATGACCATAAATTTGATGCGATCCCCATGGAAGATTACTACTCCATCGCCGGCGTGTTTCTCAACACACGGGAAGGGGAAACACCGTTGGACGAGGCTGCGGTGGTGCGTGCCTACCACGATGGCCAACAACGCATCCGGGATTTCGATGCGAAACTCAAAGACAAACGAAAGGCTTCAAAGGGTTTGGAAGGTGATGACGGCGAAGCTGCCAAAAAAGTGATCGCAAGCATGGAAGCAGAACTCAAACGGATTCGGGAAGAGGCTCCAGCCAAGTTTGATTTCGCGCACACACTTCATGATGCCGGTGACCAAGACATGCATGTGGCGCTGCGGGGTAACCTGCTCAAGAAAGGCGACCTTGCTCCGAGGCGGTTTCTCCGTGTGATTGGAGGCAGGGAACGGGAACATTTCAATCAAGGCAGCGGTCGTGCTCAGTTGGCTGATGCCGTGGCGGATCTTTCGAACCCACTCTCGAACCGGGTGTTTGTCAATCGCGTCTGGATGCATCATTTCGGTCGTGCCTTGGTGCGGACGCCGGATAATTTCGGTAAACTCGGACAAAAGCCTACTCATCCCATGCTCCTGGATTGGCTTGCGGCGACCTTTGCCGAATCAGGCGGTTCCCTCAAGAACCTGCACCGTCTCATCATGACTTCAGCCACGTATCGGTCCAGCAGTCAATTTGTGGAATCCTGTTTCAATGTGGATGCGGACAACCGGCTTTTGTGGCGCATGGACCCTCGGAGGATGGATGTGGAAACCTGGAGGGATTCCTTGCTGATGGTGACAGGCGAACTCAATCTGGTTCAAGGAGGTCCATCAGTGGACGACATCGCCTCCAGTCACCGGCGAACGCTTTACGCCAAGATCAGTCGCAATGATCCGACGGAATCTGACAAATTCCTTCGCTTATTCGATTTCCCCATCCCTCGAGGGACTGCGGCCAAACGCACACGCAATGTCATTCCCCAGCAATACCTGTTTATGCTGAACAGTCCGTTTATGATGGATCGATCCAGGGTTTTGGCCCGGCGTTTGGAAAAAGGGTTCCGTCATGAAACCGAAAGGGTGGATGCCGTTTATCGTCTGATTTTCGGTCGTTCACCAAGCGCTGAAGAAACAAAGGCTGCGGAGACTTTTTTGCAAGAGGCTGAAGATGAACCAGGGGATCTGAATCCCTGGGAATTGTATTGTCAGGCATTGCTTGCCTCGAATGAATTCATGTATATTCGATGATCCTTCAGAAAAATGATCCTATGAACGCACCACTTGATATTCATGCAAGTTTGACACGACGCGAAGCGCTGCATCGCTTGGGAGCGGGGTTCGGAGGCATTGGGTTGGCTCAAATGCTGGGTGAAGCCGATACCGCCTCGACGGCCATACGTTCTCCATTGGCTCCCAAAGCGCCCCATTTCGCGCCGAAGGCCAAACATGTGATTCAACTGTTTATGCCGGGCGGTCCGTCACAGGTGGACACTTTCGATTACAAACCTCTGCTTGCACGGCATGCGGGTGAACGTCCGGACATCGTCAATCGAAAGACACTGCGCAATACCAAGAACGGATTGTTGCCTTCTCCGTTTGAATTCAAACAGCACGGCCGCTGTGGCAAATGGGTGAGCGACATCTTTCCGCACACCGCCGAGTGTGTGGATGACATCTGTTTCATTCATTCCATGCACACCGATATCCCGGAACACGCAGGCGCGATGATGATGTTTAATCTGGGACATCTGCAACCCAGCCGCCCCAGCCTGGGATCCTGGTTGTGTTACGGATTGGGCAGCGAGAATGAAGAGCTTCCTGGGCTGGTGGCCATGAGCCCGCGTGCCAAACCGCGCGGCAAAGCCGCGCACTGGGGTAATTCCTTCCTGCCCGGTGCCTACTCGGGTGTCTACGCCAATATCGCCGAAATGAAGCCGGATCAAATCCTGAATCATCTGAAGAATCCCCATCTTTCGCGAAATGCGCAAAGGCGTCAGGCCGACCTGTTGAGTCGACTGAACCATCTGGACCTTGAACGTCAGATACAGGACCAGCAATTGGATTCCAGTATTCAGGCGATGGAGATGGCTTTTCAGATGCAGTTTGCAGTACCTGATGTTTTCGATACGGCCAAGGAATCCTCGGCGACCAGGGAACTATACGGTGATTCGGAGTTTGCCAAAGGATGTTTGATCGCTCGACGCTTGGTGGAACGGGGTGTGCGGATGGTGCAGATTTCCCATTCGATTGACGGCTATGACATCGCCTGGGACACCGGGCATGGGAACATCCACCACCACCGTGAATTGGCGAATAAATGTGATCAAGGCATCGCCGCTCTGATCCAAGACCTTAAACTTCGAGGATTGCTCGATGAGACCTTGGTGATTTGGGGCGGTGAATTCGGGCGTGCTCCAACCTCCGAAGGTACCAAAGGCCGCGATCATGATCATTATGGATTCACCGTCTGGATGGCTGGAGGCGGTGTCAAACCAGGATTCACCTATGGAGCCACCGATGAATTCGGATGTTCGGCCGCCGAAAACCCCGTGCATGTCCACGACCTGCACGCAACCATCCTGCATCTGATGGGACTGGATCATGAAAAGCTGACCTACCGATACTCAGGAAGAGATTATCGTCTGACCGATGTGCATGGAGAGGTGTTACATGACATCATTGCCTGAGTTTTATTGAACCACTAAGCACGAAGAGCACGCAGGATGTTCGATGATGATTGTCGCTCTGTAGTTCGCGGAAGTGCATCACATAGGTAGAACGTGCCGTCCCTGGCGTGTATCCTTATGGCTTTCGAATTCGATCCAATCAAACAATGGGAAGCCAAGTCGCATTTAAAGATCAAAAGGCCGGGGCCATCAAGTATGCTCTTGCGGTTACCGTGATTCCTAGTAAATCCGTTAGGTGAGTTTTGTTGAAATACAGAAAACTGTTGAGCAGTGGTCTTCAACTGAGCAAGACCGCCTCGCTGCCTTTTTGACCGTTCTAAGGTTACAACGTGACTGAACTTACATGGATGAATTGGACTGTCGCTTACAAGATAAAAACCCAGCTAATTGGGTGGTCTTGAAGGATGTGATGACTCAGATCAAAAAATGTTAACTGGATATCACGATGACCGTTGAAGAAATTAAAGTGGCCATTCAGAATCTCTCGAATGATCAACGAAGAGAATTGGAGTCTTGGTGGCATCCAACATATGATGATTGGGATCTGCAGATGGATTCAGATGCGAGGGCCGGTAAATTGGACGCATTAGCTGAAAAGGCTTTGGCTGTTCGAAAGCCTGCTGTGCTCCCATAGTGCAGGTTTTGGCATTCGATTGCTACAAGGTTTGAAGTGGGGTTATGGTGGGTGAATCATCTTTCTGAATGACGAGGTCATCCCCTCGGAAGCATCGGTGTTCGGTGCGGCCCGGAGTGTGGAAATCCCAGGCTCCCAGAACATTTTTGCCTATGCCCACCTGTCCTATATCCACATGATAGGCTTGGTAATCCCGTTTTCCGGTGGGATCCTTTTTGGCTCGGATGTTGACTCCGCTGTTGCCTTCACCGGGGAACCGATAGGTGAATTTAAGTTCGAAGTCAGCGATATCATGGTTGCCGTCATAAATGAGATAGCAACGACCCTTGCTGCCTTCACCCACGATGTAGCCATCGCGTACATACCATGCCTCGGAAGCTTCGGGGAAACTCGCCGACCAACCTTCCAATGTTTTGCCATCAAAGATCGAAACAAATGCGTCCTTTGAATCCTCCGCTTTTGCTTGACTTAGATTCAAGCAAATAACGGTGAAGCATAGCGGGATCCATTGGAGTGGTTTCCAGTATGAGGTGATAGGTCGAGGTGCTGCGAGCGTGGATGGAAGGTGTGATGGCTTCATAACTGGGTTCCCAATTGGATTAGATATTGAACAAGATCAAGCAGTTCCTTTTCGCTGACGCCGTCGGTGAGACCTTCCGGCATCATGCTTCCGAGTTTTCTGGATGTCTGGATTTCGTTTTTGTTGATTTTAATGAGCTCCGTCGAAACGGTGTCGCGTAAAATGAGTTGTTCTGCGTCCGGGCGTTGAAACGTCGTACGTTCGTATCCGATGAGGATGCGATCATCCTTGGTATGAATCTCGACGGGAGCGAAGCCTTCTTTGATCTGACGGCCCGGCCACATGAGTTCTTCAATGATACGCTCCGGGGCGAGTGTTGTGCCGATGGCTGTCAGGTCCGGCCCAATCATGCCTCCCACTCCGTTGATCTGATGGCATGCGTTACAGGCCAGTTTTGAATAGAGACTTTGACCGTTTTGAGGATTTCCTTCTCGTTTGGCCTGGGTGGCAAGATTGTGCACCAAGGATTCACTGTAATCTTTGCTCGTTTCGGGTGCATTCGTTTGTTGATTCAATGTCGTGATGAGAACGGGGTCCGGGTTGCCCGTTTCATAGAGCATTCGTTGTAACTTTTGACTGGCAACTGAACTGATGCTGTAGTTTTTGAGGACTTCAGCCAGTGCTTTGGATCCCCCCGCCTTATGAACGAATGCGGCCATAACCTGAGATGCCAGTCGTTCAGGCTCGACCTCTTCGGTCAGATAGGCTGCAGCGGATTCGGCCGCCGAGGGCATGTCGAATTGAGCCAGAGAAACGATGGCAGTTGAACGAAGAAGAGGTTCGCCAGCGTGCGTGGCGTAATGAACGAGAAGGTCTTGTCGTTCCTCTACATCCATGGCTCCGACCGCTTCCAGTGCCGCAGCCCGAACGTCTGTTTCCATGTCTTGATCTGTCGCAATCCTGATGATGGTTTCAGACGCATCCTCATATTCCATAAGCCCTATCAATCGTATGGCATGCATCCGAATCTGCCCTTCAGACTGGATTGCCAGGGTTTTCAATGGTCGAAGGTGTTCCTCCGGAATTGTCGTCGGCCTTGTCTCAAGGATTTCTAAGAGTGCTTCAAAGATCGCGGTATGAGCAGCGACATCGTGTTTTCCGTTTTTTGTATACCTGCCCGGGTGGATCCCATACCGGTAAAGATCTTCAGGATCACCATGCGCGAGAATGGCAATCATGGCATTGATGGTAGTTTGCGGATCGAGAGTGCCTGAATCAACCAGCTGCTTGAGGCGGTCAATAGCCTCATCATCTTTAATTTCGTTCAGGATGAATGCCAGATGCTTCGGTTTTTCAAAATGGGTTTTACCTTGTTTGAATGCCGGCAACCAGTGAGGTAAGAGTCGATGAATGGTTTGCTTGAGGGCGTACTCCGTCCAATGATCCATCGGGTGATCGATCACTTCAGATGCAACCAGCATGGAACGGGCGGAGGAGATGGACGAACAGGCCACGACGGCTTCCAACCGAACGCGGCTGTGCGAGTCATGGATGCGCTGTGAAAGAAGTTCCAATGGATCCTCGATTCGATCCTGCCAGCGACCAATCAGTTTGGTCGCTGCAGCTCGAACCCGCATGTCCGAAGATTCCAGCAGTTTTATGAGCAGGGCAGGGCGTACCACTTCGATGGTGGCGTAGGATGTCAGGGCTTGGTAGAGCTGAAATATGTGACTCGAATTTTTTGGATCCAGTGTTTCCACCCAGGCATCAAGAGCCGATGCCACTTCTGAACGGGGACGCGCCGTGAGAGCACGTTTTGCCTGATACCGCGTCCATGTATTGGGAGAAGACAAGGACTTGATCACTTCGCCGATGGGGGCCGTCAGCAAGTCTGCCGGCCATGTTTGTGCTTGTCCCTCGTTGGAACCCTCCAAGGATATACGCCATATCCGACCATGCGCCTTGTCGCGTGTCGGATCGCGGAAGGAGTCATCCTGATGGCAGGTGATCGGGTTGTACCAGTCAACGACATAGATGGCACCGTCCGGTCCCATTTTTACATCGACCGGTCGAAAGTTGCGATGACTGGATCTGAGCAGCGGTTCCTCCTAGGAAAGCTCGAATCCTGAATCCTGATCGGACAGTGAAAAGCGACCGACTCGATTGGCTTTGTAATCGCCGATCAAAAAGTTGCCTCGCATATGATCGGGCAGATGCCTGCCGTTGAGATAAGCGATGCCACAATAACCTCCGGGATCCCCGATCCTTGGAAACCTGCGGCGGTGGGTGGTTGAAACTTGGGCGGGACCGAGCCAGCTCACCCCTCCGGCACCATCCACACCGAAACTCTGACCCCATGGATCGAATCCAATACCCCAGGGATTGCCTGGCCCCATATGAGCTTCGAGAAATGGAACAAGGTGCAATCGGTTTGGCCTCAATTTGTAATAACCGGCGTTGAACAGTGAACTGGTTCCCCAGGGCGTTTCCACACGCGATTCGCATCCGTCTCCGTGACCGAAATACAATTGCCCGTCCGGACTCCAGATGAAGGAGTTGATGGTTTGATGGGAATCGCCATCACCGAATCCGCTCAGCAATACCCTTCTTTCATCGGCGTGACCGTCGCCGTCCGTATCTTTCAGAAAAAGGATCTCCGTGTTTTGCCCTACATACACGCCACCATTGCCCCATTCGATGCCGGTGGGAATATTCAGGCCATCGGCAAAGACCGTGGCAGCATCCGCTACTCCGTCGTGATTCTTGTCTTCCAAGGCGATGATTTTATCGTCGGGAAGGTCTCCCGGAAACACGTGCGGGTAGGTCGTGGTGACGGTCACATACATCCGACCGGACGGATCCCATCGTAAATTGAGCGGAGATGTAAGCCCCTGTTTTTCGCTGGCGAACAAGTTGACCTTGAAACCTTCCGGCACGGTGAATGCCGCCAGTTCTTGTTCGATATCCGCCTGAGGGTCTCCATGAAGGATTTCCTTGGGCGGACGATTGTGGCCTGGGTCCGTACCCCGACGTGCAATGCTATGAATGCGTTCTTCGGCTTTGGCAATGAGAGGCAGCAGGGTTTGCCATTCTTCGCGTAAGGTCAAAGGGCCTTTGGTGAATTGTCGTCGTGCATCGTCGCCAAACAACAACTTCCAGTTGCTGGGGCGCCAGTAGTTGAGCCAAAGTCGGTGTTTTTCTACCACCGCTTCTCTCAGGGCTTTGAATGTGTCAGGGGTATGAGAAGGAATACCCAACTGGTCGGCGATTCGTTTTTCAACGGTTTCTTGAGATTCCGGGGTGACGTGTCGTCCATTCGAAGTGAGATTATTGGCTGGATGATCAAAGAGATCGACCAGTATGACCTGATGTTGTCTGGCAAGTTGTTTGGTGACTTCAACATATTTTGCCAACACGGGATTGTGTTGGGTCAGGTCCGGCAGATGGGGATTGTCAGAAGTTTCGAAAGGATTTGGTGTGAGCAGCACGACTTTTCGGCCATTGGTTAACCAGGATTGAATCAGTGCGGAATAAGCCTTGGAAAACGCCTCCAAAGATTCCGGACCTTCCAATGACTCCGACTGCCCAAACTGAGAGATCACAACGGTGGCACCGATCCTGTTCAACTGATCATTCAAATTGCCAAGACCTCCATCTTCATCAAAATGAGCATGCTCACGCCAACGCTCGATGACGGTTCCTTGTTGGAAGACCGTGTCCGCTTCCCAAGCCAGGTCTCGGAATTTCGGAGCTGCATCAGCGAATTGTTGGGTCAGAATGGATTCCAGGTATCCCGCTTTTTGCAAATAAACCATGTTGGCCCCCCCCAGGAAAGCGACCACATCATTTTTAACCAATCGAAACGCCTCCTTTGCCTGGATCGATGTATGAACATTGGTAAAGCAGATCAGCCAGAGGAGTCCGATAGATTTGAAAACCGTATGCTTCATGGAGTCGTTCACCAAGATGTTTGCATGATTCAATTCCCGGATGGGTCTGTGTCCTTTGTGATGCAGTAAATGGAGGAAGCGGTTCGGATGAATAATTTGCCTTGAGCAATGGATGGTGTGGCTATGGATAGTTCATCCAGATCATTGGTTTCCAGGATTTCGAAATCCGGACCCGGTTTTACGACGAACGTTTTTCCGTTTTCCGCAAGACAAAACAGTTTCCCATTGTAGGCCCACGGGGATGCCGTGAAACTCGTGTAAAGGGGGAACCGGGTGCGATCGTAAATCTTTTCTCCGGTCAGGGCATGATGGCAGGTCATCATGCCCTGGTCCAACAGGGGTGTAATAGTAATCTCCATAAACAATCGGCGTGGTGTTGTAAGGACCCAAACGAGGATTGTGCCACTGAACGAAGTCACTCTTCCTCTCTTTTTCATCTATGGTGATGTCTCCCGTCGCACCCGGCTTGATGACCCAGATCGGGCGCTTGCGATCCTGAAAATATCCGGACGTGACATACAGCATGCCATGTGCCGCGAAGGGGGACGGAATGGTCAGCACCGACATCCTGTCATCCATATCCCAGAGTATCTCACCGTTCAGGTCACAGGATCGAATGCGATTCCTGCCAGCGGTGATCAGTTCGGTGCGTTGTTCGTTTTTCCAGACAAAGGGTGTGGCCCAGGTCGTTTTTTCTTCTCTGGGTGTTCGCCAGCGCTGTTTGCCGGTTTTCGTGTCGAATGCAGCTATGAAAGAGGATCGGGCATTGTCGTATTGCACGAATACCTGGTCTTCGTGCAATACAGGCGAGGCCGCGGCACCGTAGTCTCGCATGGTTTCTTCCGGTTGAATCAGGGATTCCCACAAGGGCGTTCCCTGGTGATCAAAACAGTAGAGGCCCACATCGCCAAAAAGTGCGTAGACACGTTCACCATCCACACAGGGAGTTTCCGATGCGTAGGTGTTTTTCGGATGGCGTCCCACCGGAGGTGTTCCTCGGTGCACTTCGCGTTTCCACAGGGTATTTCCGGTTTGAATGTCCAGACAGTAAACGAGCCAAAGATGAACGCCGGCCGGGATTTCCTTTCGCCCTTCACCATTATACACACCCGCCTGGGGTTTTTCAAAGTCTCCGTCACTGGCGACGGTTGTTACAAATACCTTGTTTCCCCAGACCACCGGACTGGACCAGCCCAGACCGGGAATCCCGGCTTTCCAGAGAACGTTTTCCGTTTGGCTCCATTTGATCGGAAGGCGGGGATCGTCTGCGACAACGCCGTCAGCATTGGGGCCGCGGAACCTGGGCCAGTTGTCTTGTGCCGTGAGATTGGAACCAGACAGGAAGAGTCCAACCAGAAGGAGATGGAAGAAGATTGCTTTCATAATGAGATTGGGATGGGAGAAAGTAGACAGGAAGAGCACGTTCATGGCAACCCTGGATTAGTTGCGAGACAACGCCGGGGCGCACCTTGCCTCATTTCTGGATGGTCCGTGTGAGTCGGTGCTTTTGGAGTGTGCGCGACTTGACACCGTTTTGGATACGGTGCAAAATTATAACGGTGTTCCCAGTTGCTTACACCAGGCATCCGCCCAAAGGTCGTTCGGGAAGATGAATATTCTTTGGATACATAATGCTGGTGGATGATTCGTTTCGTATCCAAAGCTGTGTCGAGCCACAGCACTCTAAAGGGCACCTGGCATGGGAAGGGCTTCCGGGATATTCATCTTGCTGCCACGCAATCAGGAAGTAACAGCCTAACTCTACTTCACCAGACTTTGCATGCCCATCTTTGTCCGCCAATCAATCAGTTTTCGGTGTAGTTGCGATGCGATGACAGGTTCGGATTCGGTCAGGTTGTGTGTTTCCCCTGGATCTTTGTCCAGGGCATAAAGCTGCAGCCTGCCCGTTTCGAAATGCTCGATCAGTTTCCATGGTCCGGACCGAATGGCGCCTGCCGAGACACCTCCGAGGAAATGGGGTTTTTCCAATGGGTAATGCCAGGTAAGAAAATCTCTCGAAATTGTATGGGAAGGATCCAGCCATGCCTCCAGTGTGGAGACCCCATCGAGGATGATTCCTTTGGGTTGTTTGATCTTTGCCGCTGCGAGCAGGGTTGGGTAAAAGTCGGGGTTTTGTGTCGGTTGACTGCAGCTCACTCCTGCAGGTATGGAGTGTGGCCAGCGAACGATCAACGGAACCCGAACCCCACCTTCATAGAGTTCACTTTTCCCACCTCGCAGTGGCGCATTCGAGGTGACATTGGTTTCACCGCCGTTGTCGCTTGTGAAGATAACGATGGTATTTTGCGTCAACCCAAGTACGTCCAGTTTGCGCATCACCATTCCAACACCGTTGTCAATGGATTCCAACATGGCAGCCAGATGTGGATTGTGGTCACCAGCCCAATGATGACCGGCATCACCACTTCCCAGTCCTGCATCTTGGCATATGTAGCAGCGCTCGCGTGTTGATTTCCCTGGTGCATGTTTTGCTTTATATTTCTCCACCAAATCCGGACGGCCGTTTAGAATGGTGTGAGGTGCGTAGTGGCTGAGGTAGAGAAAAAAGGGTTTGTCTCGGTGTCGTTCGATGAAATCAATTGCTTCGATGTTCAGTCGATCGGTGAGGTATTCATCTTTTCCAAGACGGTTGTTGGGGATGTCGATCCAGCGGATGGGTTGGGTGCGGAAAACGTAGGGCCAGAAATTGGCGCCATTGCCGACACCTTTCACCTCACCACCGAAGTCCCAATCAAATCCATGATCTTTCGGACGCACCTCTCGTTCTGCACCATGGTGTTTGTATCCGGTCAGATGCCATTTACCAATCATGCCCGTTGCATAGCCATGTTGTTTCAGAACTTCCGGAAGGGTTGTATGTAAAGGTTCAAGTGCATTAGGGGAGTCGGGACGCAAATAATCGAGAATACCAATGCGTGCGGGATGTTGGCCTGTCAGGAACGCTGCGCGATAAGGTGAGCAAACCGGTGCTGCCGCATAGGCGTCGGTAAATCGCATGCCCTCCTTGGAGAGGCGATCGAGATGAGGTGTTTCATTGAATGTATTACCGTAGCATCCGAGTTCGGCCCAACCAAGATCATCGGCAAGAATGAAAACGATATTGGGGGGGCGATCCGTGGATTTGGAAACGTTGGCGGCCGTACATTCCATCACTACATTCACCAGATAAAAGCAGCAAAGTGCGAGACAAATTCTGGTTGTGACGGTTTTATGATTGATTAGTGTTTTTCTCATGCTGAGACGATTAAAAGATCTACAATCCAGTTATGGATTCATTCTCCAGGTTTCAAAAGTAATTTTGAGCGGATGCGTTCTTGTTTTCAATCATGCTATTCTTGGGCAATTGGCCCAAGTCGGGGAAACTACAATTGAGTCTCATACATTGAAATCACCCTTCCAAGCAAACGAGACAACGCTTCGGTCTTGTTGCCTTACGCATTGGATGCAAGCAAGGAGTATCGAACACTTTTTGTCCTGCCTGTGCATGAGGAGGGGCTGTTTAAACACGGGGATGGGTTGTTGGAATTGCGTCGGCTCAATGTTCACAACCGGCATAAGGTCATATGTGTCGCCCCTTCCTTTACTGCCAAACCTTGGTATGCGGATCACGATCAAAATCCGGCCAAACAGGATGAGAGTCATTTCTTACAAACGGTGATTCCTTTTGTTGAATCTCAGTATCCTGTTCTGACGGATGGTGAGGGTAGGTTTTTGATTGGTTTTAGCAAATCCGGGTGGGGAGCGATGAGTTTGCTGTTACGTCATCCTGATATGTTTCGCAAAGTTGTCGCGTGGGATCCGGGGGTTCGCATGGATACGGGGCTTTTCGATGAAGGGTATGACTTGAAGGGAGCTGTTCGAGAGCGTTTTGGGAGTGATGCAAACTTTGAGAATTATCGGCTTTCCATATTGCTAAGAAAACGTGGCAAAGATCTAGGAGAAGAGGTCCGTCTCTTTTATTTCAATTGTGATGGTGTCAAACGAACGGCTGGGGGGGCTCGGTTGCATTCCTTGATGGCTCAGGAAGGTATTCCTCATCGATATGTCATGGAACCCCGAAGGGATCATCGTTGGGATAGTGGCTGGATTCCGGAGGCGATCAAGTTTCTTTTTGGCACTCCCGAATAGTTGGGTGTGAGCTCTGTGCTTTAATAGAAAGCATTCTTTCTCTACATTTATTCTCAAAAAAGGCTTTGTTTTGCATGGCTTCATCATGAGAAAATGGTAGTGTACCAGTTCTTCACCATGAATACGTATCCTCATTGAAAATGATATGTTCCATTTCCAATGGCGTTATGAAGTAACCATAAGTAGCAATGCAGCATTCAAAACAGCAGTTAAAAACGGCGAAGCATCAACCGATCCCTATGCGGACGGATCGCAGGCGGTTTTTACGTGGTATGGGGATGAGTTTGGCTCTTCCGATGTTAGAGTCATTTAGTGTGCCGTGCCTACAAGCCACAACCGCCTCCATGCCGGTGAAACGTTTGGTGTGCATCGGCACTTATCTGGGATTCCATCAGACGGATTTTTTCCCGAAACAAACAGGTAAAGCCTATGACATGCCTTATGTGCTTGAACCATTGGCATCCTTTCGCAATCAGTTTTCGGTCTTTTCCGGATTGGATCATCGTGGGCGCAATGGTCACGAAGGTTGGCAGGCGTGGTTGAGCGGATCCGCGACCGGTTCTGTTTCCATGGATCAACTGGTGGCCGAACACGTCGGGCATCACACTCGTTATGCCTCACTGCAACTGACGTGTGGCACGCCGCCCGATGTGGCCCGGCTTAGTTTCAGCAAGGAAGGAGTGCCCTTACCGATGATCGGGCGACCAAGTGTGCTTTTTCAAACGCTCTTCCGCTCTGATAGTGATCGATCCAGGATGGAGTATGTCTTGAAAGGGAACGGCAGTTTGTTGGATGGATTGCTTGAGGAAACCAAATCCCTGAAAAGGCGTGTGTCCCGCCGAGACCAGGGCAAGTTGGATGAGTATCTGACTTCGCTGCGTGATGTGGAGAAAATGGTTCAAAAACAAGAAGCATGGTTGGAACGGCCTTTTCCCACCACCGACTACACGCTGCCTGCTTTTGATCCAGTTTCACCTGACCAATCTCTCGAGTGCGAAACGCTCATGTATGATCTCATGGCGCTCGCGTTGAGCACGGATTCCACACGGGTGTTGACCTTTCTGGTTCCGGGATGGAGTCAGGTGTTTGAGATTGATGGCCGACGTTTGAGCGCGGGTTATCACGGCCTTTCCCACCATGGGAATGAGGCCAGGAAAATTGCTGATTACAATCTGGTGGGCAGAGAACATGTGATACGGTTCTCGCGTTTTCTTGAAAAACTCCAAAGCTATCAGGACCCGGAAGATCGAACACTGCTGGATACCACCGCCGTGGTTTTTGGGAGCGGAATGGGCGATTCCAATACACATGACAACAGTAACCTGCCGACTCTGGTGGCGGGTGGCGGTTTTTCTCACGGAAACCACTGGTCCAACGACCGCTCTGCTTCGGATTCAAGATTGCTGGGTGATTTGATGCTGACATTGATGCAGCGGTCCGGTATGGACATCGACCAGTTCGCCGGTGCGAGTCATAACCTCAATGAATGTTTATCCTAGGAATCCGATGAAGCTGTTTCTTTGGTGCCAAATGATTTGCTTTTCGACTGTCCTGCTTGCCGGGGAGTCCTTGCCTGCACCGGTGGTTGATTTTCTCAAGCAACATTGTTTCGAATGTCATGCGGGGAGTGGTGACCAACTGGAAAGGGGCGTGAATCTTGATTTGCGATCGGCGGATTGGGCATCAACGGATAGTCTTGAACTTTGGACGACGGTTCACGAGGTGGTGCATTCAGGTGAGATGCCTCCTCGTGATGCGGAATCCTTTCCCGGGAGTGACGATCGTGATACTTTTCTTGCCTGGCTCGGGAAGCTTTTGACCGAACATTCGCCTCCTGGAGGAACTCTGCCGCGTCGTCTGAACCGTATTGAATATTTGAATACCATTCGGAACTTGTTTGACTATCCGGAATTTGAACTGCCGCCTTCCTTTCCATCGGATGTTTCCAAGTTTGGTTTTGATAACGTTGCATCTGGACTGGTGATCTCACCGCCCTTACTGGCGCAATATCTGGAGATTGCCACTGCAATTGCCGACGAATTTCTACCGCAACCGGTGACACTGCCCAAAGCCGAACCGCATCACTATTCAATCGATGCCATGGCATTGAACACCGATGAAGGAGGGGGGGGAGCTTTGGCTGGGGAGGTTTTCCGTCTGGTTTCTTCACGCAATATGGCAAGCGCAGCGGGATGGACTTCTACTTTCGAAGCGCCAATCAGCGGCATTTACAGTGTGCAGATTGATGCCCGTGTGTTTCAAACCGAAAACATGTTTTACGAACGCCGATCCAAACCCTTCCTGTTGCAAGTCTTCGCACGTCAGAACGGGGAGCAGAAATACGCGAAATTTTCGGACATGAGGATGCTTGGCGAGGTTTCCATATCGACATCCGAAGCGAAGCATTCCGTGGGACCTTTGGAAGTAGAACTTTTTCAAGGCGAGATCATGGGATTTCGATGGGCGGACGGTCCCGTGTATTCGGATCCGGGGAGGATTGATCTTTCACATGATTTCATTGATGACCGTTTGTTGAATGACCGTACGTTCTACGCCGCCGCGCTCAAATTGAATGGCGGAAAACGAGGATCGAGTCAGGCGGAGTTTTATGAAGCGATTTGTGCTTTGATGGAGAGTGGAGATCTTGATTTGAGTGATCCGGCTCTGGATAAACCACCGGCTGTCTATGGTGGGGGCTTGTTCAATGGCCCTCACAATTGGTGCAAAGCATATGCCCACGAACAGATGCATCGTTTTGGTCCTGCAGTGGACATTCTGGAAGTGGCGGTGAATGGTCCCAGTCGTGTGGTGATCAGTCAGACAATGCGCGACAGATTGGCCAGGTCCAAAGCGTATTTAGGACGGCAAGCCAGCGAGTCTACGGATATCCTATTTGCTGAACGGTTTCTTCGGGATTTTTTGTCCAGAGCTTTTCGACGTCCTGTATCCGACGATCAGTTGGGTAGATATATGGAACTCGTTCGTGCGCATTGTGACGAGTTTCCAGGGAAACGCATTGAAGATGCCCTTCACCTGGCCATCCGTAAAGCCTTGGTATCGCCTCTTTTTCTCTTTCGTGAGCTTGGAGGAGGTGCATTGGATGAGCATGAGCTTGCGAGTCGCCTGAGTTACTTCCTGAACGGTTCTCCTCCGGACGCCGAACTCACTGCGCTTGCTTCCTCCGGTCAATTGTCGAAGTCGGATATGTTGGAAAAGGAGGCCCGGCGTTTGTTGTCCAAACCCGAACGATTGGAATTTGTAAAACATTTTACCGGCCAATGGTTGGGCACTCGCATGCTCAAGGATATCATGCCGGATCCTCGATTGTTGAAGTTCTTCAATCCGGATCGTGATGCGCTGATTGAAGAAACGGAACGTTTTTTTGAGGAATTATTGGTGGGTAATTACACCTTGGATTATTTTATTGATCCTGGATTCAGTTTCAGAAATCAGAATCTCAATAAAATTTATGGAGGGGACCTGACGGGGAAAAATATGCAGCGGGTAACTTTTCCAAAAGGAGGAAGACAAGGCGGGCTTTTAGGGTTGGCCTCCATCATGATGGCCACCGCGAATGGTGTGGATACGCATCCGGTGCATCGAGGAGTGTGGTTGCTGGAAAACGTGTTGGGGCAGCCGACCCCTCCGCCACCCGCGGATGTTCCTGCTGTTGCGCCCGACACTTCCGGAGCCACCACCATGCGTGAGCTGATGTTGAAGCATCAGGCAGACAGGACTTGTGCGAGGTGTCATGAAAAGATTGATCCACTTGGGTTCGTGATGGAACAATTTGATCCGGTGGGGCGTTGGCGGGAGTATTATCCCATTTACACAGAGGGCGCTTCGGAGAAGCTCAAGGAGGAGTTCTATTCGAGCCAGGGAGAAGGAACGCGCCTGGGGCGTCGCATCGACACATCTGCCACCATGCCAGGTGGAACTGTGTTGCACGATGTGACCGATTTGAAAGCTTATCTTTTGAACAATATGGAGTTGTTCACCTCATGCCTGATCGAAAAACTGCTCGTCTACAGCACGGGGCGCGGACTCAGCTTCGGTGATCATCGGATTGTTCAATCCTTAACCAACGAAATGCTTGACGGAGATCGAGGGTTTCAGGATCTGATCGTTTCAGTTGTATTGAGTGAATCATTTTTAAAACGTTAGTCTGCTGGTTAACGGCATATGAAAACATCTATGAAAAACACATTAAGAGGTCTATTGCAGTATACGCGATGTTCAGTCGCAGTTCTCATTACAACAGTTGTATTGTCGGCGGATAGTTTGCCTGATCCGGATGGACAAGCGGCTGACATGAGTAAGCCCGTGCAGGTCTACATCTTGCTGGGCCAGTCCAATATGCTGGGTGCCGGTCAAATACAGCCGGGTAAAAAAGGTCCCGAGGGATCGCTGATTCATGCCGTGAAGGAAAAGGGGATGTATCCTTATCTGGTCGATGATGAGGGCAATTGGACTGTGCGCCAGGATGTCAGGAATGTCAGAGTCATGGGCAGCGGTCTTGGTGGGATGCGACTCTTCAATAATGAATGGATGACCATCAAGGGTGGCAGGATCGGTCCTGAATTTGGTATTGGGCATCAGGTGGGACATGCCATCGACGCGCCTGTCATGATCCTCAAGAGTTGTATCGGAAACCGTGCGCTTGGATGGGATCTGTTGCCACCGGGGAGCGAAGGGTTTGAATTCACCGATTCCAAAGGCGTCACCTGGGTGCATCCGGGATACAAGGGGACGCCGGAGCGTTGGCAGAAGGGTACGGAGCCCAAGAAGATTGGATGGTATGCGGGGATGCAGTACGATGGGGACATCGCTCGTGCCAGGCAGGTGTTGAATGAACTCGACAAGTATTATCCTGATGCAAAGGGTTACGAAGTTGCGGGATTTTTCTGGTGGCAAGGAGATCGGGACAGTCGCAGCGAGGCCTTATCGAGTCGATACGAGCAAAACCTCGTTCATCTTATCAAACAACTCCGCAAGGAATTCAATGCGCCCGATGCAAAGTTTGTCTGCGCCACGCTCGGGCAGACATCCAAAGAGGACACGGGTAACGGGAAGAAACTGTTGGATGCCATGTTTGCGGTGGACGGTGAATCCGGGAAATACCCGGAATTCAAAGGCAACGTTGCCACTGTTTACACTCATCCATTGTCCAAAGGCGGAAGCTCAGGAGGGCACTACAACGGGCATGCTGAGACCTACATGAATGTGGGTGAAGCCATGGGACAGGCCATGGTGAAGTTGTTGGAAGCGGAGTGAATCATCGCGGTGGATGTGACGTTTGGACTGTTTCTTCAAAGATTATCCTGCTGCCGGCCGTCGACTTTCTGGCCCAAGTTGAGTGAGAAGTTAGGGTGATCAT
>CAYPZD010000050.1:0-35993 GCA_964415055.1 uncultured Verrucomicrobiota bacterium
ATTGCCCGCAACGTTCACGTCGAACCCGTGGTGTTGGGGCAAGGAAAAGGGTTCACTTCCCAGATGCCACTTACCGACACTGGCCGTTTTGTATCCGGCATCACGCAGGGCCTCCGCCAATGTATATTCTTCAACAGGCAAGGCGCGGACACGCCGGCCTTCCTTCAATTTTGCTTTGGGCTTCCATCGTCCCGACGGAAGCCAGTCGGTTAGCAACAATCTGGCAGGATATTTACCCGTCAAAACCGCAGCACGCGTAGGGGAACAAACTGCGCAGGCGGCATAAGCATCGGTAAAACGAACCCCTTCTTTTGCCAGTTCATCAATGTTAGGCGTTTGGTAATAGTCACTCCCCTGACATCCCAAATCCATCCACCCCAAATCATCAATCAGAAACAAAACAATACTCATCGGGCGGGATTCGGTCGATTGAGACAAAACCGGGATCACAATGACCACTGAAAGGATAAGTATCCAAATGTATTGCAACGAAAGAGTCATTATTTTCATATCAGCAGGAACGGTTGACTGGAACCTTAGTGCCATCCGGACGGTTTGTCACGCTCATCCCAATTGGCACTTTTTATTTTCGTGTTTCCTTTCAGGAGGAGCTGTGGCCATAGTGGCTCATGAACCATCACCGGATTTGTCGACGTTCCTTTGTCTGCGGTGCTTTGAGCCTGGGATTGACTCGTTCCACCAAGAACTTGGCGACCCCATCGACAACACCGACCAAAACAATTCAAACCGTCCAAGGGTCCATTGAGTTCGAAGTTCACGGCGTGGCCCTTCCCCATGAACATATTCTCTGCGATTTCATAGGAGCAGACTCCACCGGGAATCACCGATGGGATCAGGATAAAGTTTATCGTCGCATGCTACCGTATGTTCAGGCTTTGAAACAGGCAGGCGTATCGACTTTTTACGATTGCACGCCGGCATACATTGGCCGTGATCCTGAAATATTACGCCGACTTTCATCCAATACAGGAGTGCATTTCGTCACCAACACCGGATTTTACGGAGGCGCCCGGGACAAGTATGTTCCTAAATTTGCTTATCATTTGAGCGCAGAGGAGATGGCAGATTTGTGGACAAGGGAATTTAAACATGGCATCGGGGAAACGGGGATTCGCCCGGGTTTCATCAAAATTGGTGTCGACTCTATTGAAAGCGAGAAAGCGCCGCTATCCAAGATCGATGCGACCATTGTCCAGGCAGCCGCCCTGGTCTCTCATCAAACAAAGCTGAGTGTCACCTGTCATACGGGTGGAGGATTCGCTGGATTGGCAGCCTTACGCTTGTTTATGGAACACGGGGGAACCGCATCCAGATTCATCGTTGCCCACGCTGACGGTCATGGATTAACCATCAATCGTAAAGTAGCTGATCTGGATGGATGGGTTTCATATGATGCCATAGGTCGACGCCCCCTCAAGCAACACCTGGAGACAGTCCCGGAAATGCTTTCACACAGGGCGGATCGATTGCTTTTATCACAAGACAATGGCTGGTATTCGGCAGGAGAAGAAAACGGCGGAGAAGTCCGTGGCTATACCGGCCTTTCTCAAACATTCCTACCAGCATTACAAAAATCCGGCATCTCCCCGGAACAAATCCAACAGTTGATTCAACACAACATCTGGAATGCCTTTGCAAGCTGATCTCACCCGATGGACCTATTTCGTCAATCAATAGAACAACCGGAAAACCTTCTCCCAAAGGATGGGATCGTTAAGTATTACGGAGCCATTCTATCCTGGGAATCTGCAGATCATTATTTCAATCAGCTGTTAAAAACCATCGATTGGAAACATGACGAAGTCAGGATCGCCGGTAAGCACCTGACCACCAAACGAAAAGTTGCCTGGCATGGAGATCACTCATTTACATACAGCTATTCGGGAACCAGCAAAACCGCACAACCATGGACCAAGGAACTTTTGGAGCTTAAAACCACGGTTGAAGAAAAAACAAACGAGACATTCAACTCCTGCCTGCTAAACCTTTACAACGATGGTAGCGAAGGCATGTCCTGGCACAGTGATGCTGAGAAAGAACTGAAAGAGAACGGAGCCATCGGTTCCTTCAGTTTGGGAGCGGAAAGAAAGTTTGCGTTCAAACACAAGAGCACCAAGGAAACCGTTTCCATTCAACTGGAGCATGGCAGTCTCCTGGTCATGCAAGGTACCACCCAAACTTTCTGGCAACACCGTTTACCGCCCACCAAAACTGTGACCGAGCCTAGAATCAACTTAACTTTTCGTTACTTCGCAGGCCGCTGATGAAAAAAGAACCACTCTCCTCTTACAAATTTACTCGACAGGTTTTCAGCTATCATTAAACAGTGACGCATGATCATTTTAAAGCATGTTCAAAAGCTGCTGATTGCATGGAAGAACCGATCATTCATGCAATGCTGTCTTGGTTGTGCAGCCCTGCTGTTTGTATTCACTTTCACAACAAGTAAGATCAATGCACAAGAATCACTCCTCCAGGAGATCTCCCCAATGCCTCCCTATCCTGATGTAATGGAAATGCTGAATGATTCTTTCGAAAGCTTCGAATCGGGCACGATCGCCGCAGGACGGGATGCTCTTCGACACCGGATGCGGGGAAACATTTACCGGAGCAATCCGGGTCGTTTGGACCAGCCGCGCCTGACTCAATTTGAAAGACTGGTAATCGGTGATCCGGAGGATGTGATTGAGGTGAATCGTGAAATCATCGCATACTGTCGCAGCAAACAAAGAGCCATCGAAGAAGCCTGGGCGGATCCCCAGCGCAGACATCCCGCCAAGGAAGTGTGCGCTTACCAAACGGAACTCATTCCCCTGGCCATTCTCACGCTCAGGATCGGTGAACGTCTCACACCAGAAACACATCAAGCCATCAAGGATCTCATCATTGCGTTTCGTCCCGAAGCTGCCGATATCGAACCGACTCTTTGGATGCATGCCCCGGGTTACAATGGGTCGAACGCTCATGACTACTTGAGCTTTCTCGCATTGAGTTGGGAGGTAACGGGCAATCCGGAGCTGAGGGATGCTGCTTACTGGGGTTTGCGAGGTGAACTGGATCATATCAACTTGAGCGGTGACATAGCTGAGTTCAACGTCCTGGAGGGACATTGGTGCAGCTTCAACGGTTATGATGCCATGAAAGCTTTTGTGAAAGATCCGGAACTGGCCCGCATGGCTCGCATGATTGCCGAACGCCTGTGGGTCAATCGTTTTCTCACCTGGTCCCCCATCGTAGAACGGATCACCGGTCCCGGTAGCCGAATGGCGCCGGGAGCATGGCTGGGAACGAGTGGTGATCGCCTACAATTCGCCACAGGAGTGAAGAAACCCATTTGGCTGAATGAATTCTTCGATTGGGGTGTGTGGAAACAACCGGTCAATGGCGGTCGTTGGCCCCTGGACGATGTTCAAGGCATGGTGCCGGATCTGCCGGCTTACCTTCAAGATGTGGCATGGCACAAACAATACCCAAACACACTGCACAGTTCGGTACATCTGGTCCCATGGATGCAGCTTTATCCAAAATTGCCCAACATACCGAATACTACCCCTGCCCCGGTCTATGGGGAAATGATCAACCACCAGACAACAAACTACACATTGGGCTCCATCAATCACCCCTATGAAGCCACTGAGTGCATGGTCTACGCATCAGCCTGGTGGAACCACGAACAAGCATCACCCAATGCTCCATTGGGCAGTCCCAAACGGTTTAGCGTTTTGTATCCACATTATGTATTCAATGGGGCGGCATTCATGGATCGCACGGAACTCTATTTCAGGAATCAACCGGATCGTCCCAAGACGGACGAATGGACACGCCAACCGGGTCCCTGGATGCGGGAGTTTGTCGAACAAGGTCGTGCCGGACTGATGCAGCACAAGAACACCATGATCTTCACTTACTCCGGACGCAATCGAGGGCACAACGATGTTCCGACGGTTCCCGACAAACTGAACCGCGTGTCGGCCGGGATGTTTCTCTTCCGTTGGGAACCGGGCCTTGAGGGACTTTTCATCAACGACAAACCCGTTACAAACCTGCCGGTGGAACTCGAGTCTGGTGACTGGTGGTTCATCCACGACGGGAACACCTTCGCCGGCATTCGCCCACTTAAAGCCACGCAACTGGGAGGCATCTGCACAACAACACTTGAACAGCGCACCCGGCAGATTGCCTTGTATCAGGACAACTTCAACGGTGACTCGATCGAAGGTATCCCCGACGAAGCCTGGGTAAAAGCCCGCAGCGGATTCATCGTGGAAATCGGCGACGCGGAGGAATACGGATCGTTCGAACAATTCCGCAGCATCATGCTCAAAGGTCACGTGCAAGAGGAGGTGGATGGATTCATCCGTCACATTCAATACCAACGTCCCGGACGTCAGCTCGAGTTAAAATGGCATTGTTACAACGAAAACTACCTGATTCGCAAAGTAAACGGCATGGACCAGGAGAACACCCTATACCTGCAATCACCGGAATTCGCAGTGGGTAAAGGAACTTTGGAAACGCACAACGCCGAGCTTCAATCCATCCCGGATAAAACCATGTGGCTGCTTTCTGCCGAACCATCGCAAACCTACGTGGCCTATCAACCAAACCCACACGAACAATTACCCATCCAATTGAAAACACCCATCGCCAACATCGAAACCGAACGTTTCCCTTTTGGAAAATTGGTCGCCAGCCAAGTATCCGATAAGGCACTCCATTTGGAACTGGATGCAGGATTCCGCCCCTTCTGGAGCAATGTCCGATGGAGAGCCCAGATCTGGCAGGAACTCGGCACACATCCGAGCGATATCTGGATCGACAGTGATGCCCGGGAAGTGACCGCCTCCATCAATGGTGATGACATGCCGGTAATCCAAACCGAACGTCATGGTAAAAAGGTCTGGATGCTTGATCCATATGCCAAACTACCACGAGTAAGAGACCGTCTGGCTCCCCCTGGCGCTCAACGCCTCATAACCCCTTAACTGCGTAGAAGCTGCAGCCACGCACACCAAAACGTGGCACTTCAACGCTAACAACAATCTTCAGGTAAGACTGCTGCCAAACACATTTTTAAAAGGATGACAAAAAGCGATTGATTCATGCCAATCAAGGATCAGCAAATAGCCCGATTCTGTGCCAAGATGAGGCATGAAACTTCCTCGCAACCCCGCATCTGTCAATCGTCGACAATTCATTCAGCGCAGTGGTCAATTGACAGGAACAGCCGCCCTGATTTCTGCATTGCCCAAGAACGTTTTTGCAGCCGATGATCCGACCATTCGTCTGGCCTTGATCGGATGTGGAGGACGGGGAACCGGGGCCGTTCGCGACGCCTTGTCCGTCCCCTACCGGGGTCCGGTCAAGCTCTGGGCAGCAGCAGATCTTCATTCCGAGCCCATCCAGGCACGCCTCGGTGCGTTAAAACAGAAATTCGACAAGGATGTTGACGTGCCGGTTGATCGTCAGTTTCAGGGATTCGACGCCTATCGTCATGCCATCGACACACTCCGTCCCGGGGACATTGCCATGTGCACCACCCGAGCCTACATCCGACCGCTCCACGTGGAATACGCGGTGAGCCGGGGCATCAACGTCTTCATGGAAAAACCCTTCGGCTCCGATCCGGCTGGATTGCATCGTCTGGTGAAAGTGGCGGACATGGCCGATGAAAAGGGCGTCAAGATTGCCGCCGGATTGCAGTGCAGGCATTCTCCTGCAAGACAGGCGCTGATCGATCGGATTCGAGACGGAGAACTTGGTGAAATACCACTCATACGAGCCAATCGACTGGGCAGTGCAGGCTGGTTATCGCCACAAGGTGAAAAGGCTCTGGATTTTGCCACTCAACTCAAGTTTGGAAGAATCCACCTGTTCTGGGTGGGGTCGGGTCACATGGTGGATAATCTGATCCACCAAATTGACGAATGCTGCTGGATCAAAGACGCCTGGCCGGTGTCCTGCGTCGCGATGGGAGGCCGGGACGCCCGAAGCACGGACTGCGGGCAAAATCTGGCAACCTATTCCATGGAATACACCTTCGCAGACGGGACCAAGGCCCTCTGCGGATTCCGTCGTCAGCACAACGCACGCACGGAATTCGCCACCTTCATACATGGAACAAAGCGAGCCGCTCAATTCTCCGGTCAAACCCACCGGGCAACCGTCCATGAATTCAAAGATCAACGCATCGGTCGTGACCACATTTCATGGACACCACCCGCCGACGAGCACAGTCCCTGGCAATACGAATGGAACCACTTCATCGAAGCCATCCGCAAGGATCTTCCCTACAACGAAGCCAGACGCGCCGTCTACTCGGATTTTGCGTCACTGATGGGTCGGGCAGCCACGCACACCGGCGTTGAAGTCACATGGGACGACATGATGGCCTCCCGCTTTCAATTTTGCCGTCCACTGGAGACGCTGGATTTCAACAGCCAGGTACCGGTCAAACCTGATGCCGAGGGCCGCTTCCCTGTTCCATCTCCAGGCCATTGGGAGGAAGTCTAGTCAACGATCACCTACCAGACGCGGCTACATACTGACTGTAGCCGCGCTGGTCTCGGTGTATCCTTCCTGAGCACTGCTTCGGGTAACAAAGTTCAACCCTTATAATAAAAAAACATCATGCATACCTCCCTGTCCCCATCACCAACAAAGCTGTCCAAAAACCACAAAAGGATGCGACGATGACATTGAGAAGATAGAATGGACATACCAACCAAACCACACCATGCTGCGTTCGGAACTTACGATCACGATCGAGCATGAAACCCAGAATAAAACTATCGGAATCCGTGTTGAAAAACGGCGATATCATGTCGCTTTACGAACATGATGGCAGTTTTGGTATTTGCCTGAATGGACAGGAGTTAATGAATACCCGGGCCACCTATTCGGAGTTGATGCTGGGTTCCCTCGGAATGGAAATTCTGGATAAAGACGCACCCAATCGAGTGCTGATAGGAGGACTTGGTTTGGGTTACACCCTGAAAAGTGTCCTGGATGATTCCGGTGAAGCAACCGGGATCGAAGTCGCCGAGTTGTTGCCTGATATGGTTGAATGGAATCGGACTCACCTGAAATCCGTCAACGGAGTTCTCCTGGACGATCCACGCGTAAAAATCACCGCCAAAGATGTTCAGGAGATCATTATGGAAGCAGAACCGGAAACCTATGACGCCATCATGCTGGACATCGACAACGGGCCCGTGGCCATGGTTCAGTCCGGCAACCGATCCCTGTATTCACGCAAAGGCATCCATTCGATATTAAGAGCACTGAAAAGCACTGGACGACTGGCGGTTTGGTCCGCGAGCATCGATGCCAGGTTCGAGCAACTCGTGAAGAAAAACCGTGCCAGCATTGAAATGCACCGCGTCAAAGCCAATCACCAGGCCAAACGCGCAAGCTATATCATCTATACCATCCAAAAAAACAAGTAGCCCCACCTGTCAATGTGTGGTTGCCAATGAAATCCGGGAAGATTTCCGGCGTCTCTGGCGACAGCGCCTGGCAGCAAGTTAAAGTTGTGGGGCTTGTCCGGTTTGACTGAAATCTCCTAAAGTCCAGTCGATTTGCAATGAAGGTTCCCATATACCAACACCTGATTTTTGAGCTTCTCGCTCTGCCTGAAACAAGTCGAGCAGGGTCTGATTTTCAAAATGGGTGATTTCCGACCGATTCAACCGAGCCATGCCGGCCTTGATCATGGGGAACAAAATGGATTCATCGTTCAGTTCGATATAGCCATGCCCATACCGTGTGTCACTCATGTCAATGACCTGGAATTTCATAGGCTTCCTGAGGGCGAGTTCTTCAAGAAATTTTTTGGATTCCTGCCCCAGCTTGAGAGTATCATCGCTTAGGCGTACCGCGAGCGTAGGCGCTTCCAGCCCGCGTATACGCAAGGCGTAAACGAATCCCTCTTTAATTTTGACATAAACCCAGTTTCCATCGAGCACCTTGACGATTTCTCCATCGGTCCAATCAAGCCCTTGATACAGATCGGCCTCCCGGTTCTCATAGATCCAACGGGCATCCTCCACTTTCTCCTGAACTTCAGGTTTCTGAAACAGCACATAACCAGCTCCAACCAAAGCGGCGACACCGATCAGCAACAATATTTTCCAAATACTTCCGGAGTTTTTCTTACTCATGCGGAAATGGTGTCTCACATCGGGATCAAGTCAATCATGAATCCACGCCTTTTCTGGACACCTCCCCCCGCCTTCTCCTACGATCCAAACGCATGACCCGAATCATCCACCTCATCACCAATCCGAAAGGGGGCGTTGGAGACAACCTCCAGCTAGCCCAACTGGTGGAGGCAAAATTGAAGCAACATCACTGGAGGGTGATCCGTCATGAAACCGCTCAAAAGGGACACGCCGAACATCTGAGCACAACCATTACCACCCAATGTGATACGATCCTATGCGGCATTGGAGGCGACGGCACGATGCACGAAATCATCAACGGCCTGATGCAACGAAATCCTTGCGAACGAGTGCCCGTCGCTTCCATCCCGGGAGGCACAGGTAATTCATTCATGGAAGACACCGGGATCACGGCGCATCATCAGGCCATCGAGACGCTATTAAAGGGGCAACCCCGTTCAGTGGATCTCCTCAAAGCTGATCTGAGTGGGGAAACAAGATATGTTTTCAACGTGTGTGGCTGGGGCTTGTTCGCCAGCGGAAACCAACGGGCGGAGTCATTGAGATGGATGGGCGCTCAACGTTACAATGTGGCAGGGCTCCTTGAAATCCTTCGCAATCCAACACAAAGAGGCAAACTCATCCTCGGTAAGGAAGAAATGGTGAAAGACTACTCACTGATTGTCGCCAGCAATTCCAGGTATGTGGGCAAAGGCATGTTACTCTCACCCAAGGCAAGCTTTCAAGATGGGCTCATGGATCTCCTTTACCTGAAAAAAGCCACAAGACCTCTTCTACTGAGCCTGTTCTCCAAACTTCACAAAGGCCGGCATGTCGAGCTTCCGGAGGTGTGTTATCAACAAACGGATCAGTTTGAAATCCATTGCGATCAATCAACCCTGTGGAATCTTGACGGAGAAATTACCCGGGCAAGCACCGGCAAGGTCCAGGTCATTCCATCGGCCATCGAATGGATATTGTAGTCATCTTGTGTTGCACCCAAGTGAATGGATCTTAAACCCAACAGAATCCTGTCCGTCCATCGGGATCAAAATTTCACCAAAACCACCTTGGCGACAGACTTGAATTCCCCCTGGCGCAGGAACGAGGTGAACCTTGAAGGGGTGCCATTCCCCGGCTTTTTGAAGAGCGGTGGACATTTTCAAAGCAGTATGCCCCAATCCGTGAATCTGTGGCATACCAGCCAACACACGGCTCATTTTGATAATGAGTTCGGAATGCAGGTGCCCGACAAAGGTACCATCCAAACGATGAAAATGCTCCCTGATCCAGTCAAACTGCGCCAAGTGAGGCAAAGCGGAAGGATCATGGATGAAGAAAAGCAAACGCTGATCTTCACCCAAACGCCCCAATGAAACTCGCATGGTTTCCAAATGGGCATGTCGTTTCTCTTCCCAGGCGCTGACATCAGCGGGAGAACAGTCAGCCAGATTGGATGGCAAACCGATCAAGGTGGAATTCAATCCCATGAGCACATGCCGACCCAATTCCACTTGAAAGAAATCCTTTAGATCAAGATCATCCAGGCAGCGATTCCAGCTATCCAGGTGCATGCCCCCAAACCCGCCGAACATGCTCTTTTTTCCGATATCATGGTCCCCCATGATCCCGATAAAATGATCCCCAAAAGCATCACGCAGCTGTTCAAGGCATTGTTTGGCGCTTTTCAGGGAAGGATCATCCGCAACGCCCATGAAGGCCGAATCACAACAGTAATCGCCGTTGCCAATAATCAAATCAGCTTCCCCCGCGCTCTCGATGAAACGTTTTAAATAATAGTTCCACCCAAACGGATCGCGCCGCCAAAGAAAGTATCGGTACTGCTTTAGCAGCCATCTCAACAGAGGATTGGATACCGTTCGCGATTCATAGTCGCCCCTGGCTCTTTCGAGGTCACAGGCATAATGGATATCGGTGATGACCAATATCCGGTAGTGTTTCCTGGAACGAGCCATGGATTCCCCTACCGTTGCAATCTTACGATGTATTCCAGTAGATCAGCCATGTCCTGAACCGTCATTCCGGCAGAAAGCCCATCAGGCATCATGGACCTGCCTGTGCCACGAAATGATTGAACTTGGTCGCGAGAAATCGTGACGTCCAGGCCGCCTGACTGGCGCAGAATGATGGAAGAGCCTGTTTCCTGACTCACCAGCCCTTCATGATCTTCTCCGTCTGTTGTGCTGACCAGATAGGACATGAACTGCGGTTGGGCTTCCCTGTTCGGAAACAAAATACTGTCCAGCAAGCGATGTTTACCGGAGGTTTTCACCGACACCAGATCAGGCCCCACGGCGAAGCCCTCCTCTCCGTTGCCACGATGACACGTCGCACAACGTTCCATAAACAGTCGATGACCATTCTTCAGATCGGCCTCCAGCAACAGAGCAGGTTGAAACGTGGCTGTCAGCGACGCGTCGGCAACCGTCTCATCGGGCCCCAACAATTTCGCAGCCAAACTTCGAATGGATTGGGCCTTATGCCCAAGCAGACCGCGGCGCTGTGCAAAGGTTAAATCACCCAGCATATAAGGTTTGTCTTCGGCTTCACTCAAAAAGTGCTCCGTCCATGCATGCTTGGAGAGCAAATGTGTAGTGGCGACCTGGCGCGATTGAGCCGACCAATTCGGCCAGGCACTCCAGAACCTCTCGAGATCCTGGTTATCCAACGATGATCTCAAACCTGCCAACAAGTCGGCATGCAACGGCAGCCATGCTTCCTGCCCCAACCACTCCCACCATTGTTGTTTGGTCTCAGGGGAAAGGAATTGCCCCATCAGTGCGATCACTTGTTGCGCCAATTTTTTGTGGCTCAATCCGGAATGGCTCAACCAATCCTGGTATTTGTCCCTGACTTTCTGAGATACCTTCACATTCACAACAGTTTCCCATGAGTGCCCTAACTGCTTCAGTCCTTCTCCCAAGGATTTTAGAAATGCCACCTCTCTCAAACCCACTGGCCTGTTTGCCAACCAATCAAAACCCTGGGCAATCTTCACTTTATCATCCGAAGCTCCCAACATTCTATAAAACGCTGTCCCATCATGAAAAACCGAAGCGCCCGTATCTCGCATGACAATCAGTTTATTGAGAAATTCAGGCAGGCAATTTCCCATTGCCTGCAACACGGCAAACTGCAGCCAGCGTTTATCCTCGGTTTCCAGTGTCATGGCCTGCCAAAGTAAAGAAGCCTGAGCTTCGGGACCCACCGGATGCCGCGCCAGGGCCAGAATCGACTGAAAACGCGTTTCCCGATCCAAAACAAGATCAGTCATGATACCAAGCCATGCCTCTTTACTGAGGGGCAACCGATTCATACGCCCCACTCGTCGAATCATGGCCAGACGCACCTTACCTGAATCATCCCTTAGCCCTTGCTCCACATCAGATGCACGCAGCGCTCCCAATCCATCCAAGACTTGATACGCATCCATCCGTGCTTCAGGACGCTCAGAGTGTTTGATCAAGTCTCGTAATACCGGAACAACGGATGTGTCCTGTCTTTCATGGAGCAATCGCGTTGCGGTGATCCTGTGCCAGGTGTTTTCATGCCCCAGCATGGGAATCAAATGAGCTGCCTCCTGGCGTCCGGGCAATGCCCGCTGCGATGGTTCGACTCCTTTTCTTTTCAGTCGATAGATGCGGCCACGATCATTGCCGCTATTCAGATCCAGGAACTGCTTGATTCCTTTCGGCAGCGACCATGGATGTTCAATCACTTCCCGATACATATCGAGAATGTAGAGATTACCATCCGGTCCATTGGCAAATTGAACCGGACGAAACCAGTTATCCGAGGACCGCAGAAACTCGGTTCCCTGCTCCGACGCAGGACGTCGCGCGGTCCAGGAGTAGCCGTTTCGAATCAGCTGTTTGCGGTGCACCAGATTACTTCCGCAATCAGCGGTAAAGGCGTTTCCAAAGAATTCATCCCCCCAGGCATCTCCAGTATAAATGGTCGCTCCGGTGGCTCCGGTAAAATATCCGGATGGAGTCCCGCCACCTTCCACCGGGCCACCCACGGCACCTGCCACACGCCACTTGGTCCGGATCACACGCCAGGGTTCGTCCGGACTGATTCGAAAAACAGGCGCTGCAGGACCATCCTCGGCAATACTGATCCGCGCTAAACGCGATGGCGCCAAAGGATTGATCCCGGCATAAACATCGTCGTAAACCACATGCTGAAGGTGATCGCTGTTACTGCACACGAATTTCTCACCATCCGCATTGAACGACATGCCATTTTGAGCGCCACCACTCTCCGAACGAATATCCAGGGAACGAGGATCAAAGGAAAAATCACGACCGCGCAAATTGACGGGCTGTTGCCCGGGAACCACAGGGGAATACACTCTTCCCCCCACCAATCCGGTCGCACCGTGGATCCGGTTGTCCGGGCCCCAGTGGAAGGAATTCATCATGGCCTGCATGTTGAGTTGATCCACTCGATAAGGTGCGCTGTCTGCCGCAAAACCAGTCAACACCCGGCGCCGCACATCGGCCACACCATCACCATCAGTGTCTTTAAGAAAGAAGATATCCGGAGTAGCCCCGACGAATATTCCGCCGTCATAACAGACGACGGCTGTGGGCCAGGGAAGATCGTGCGCAAAAACCTGGCTTTGATCAAACTTACCGTCCTGATTTTCGTCGGTCAAAAAACGAACGCGGCCCAGACGTTCCGGGCGACGTTCCGAATAACCGATCATTTCCACCACATAAGCTCGTCCAAAGGCATCAAAATCCATGGCGACCGGATCCACCACCAACGGTTCGCCTGCCGTCAACTCCAGTTCGAACCCCTCTTTCACCTCAAAGGTATCCATCACCTGTTGGAGTTCGGTTGGTTTCAGTCTTGGCAAACGCTCGGCATCGGCCACCGGTTCTGCGGCTTTACTGACAGAGCACAGACACAGAAGCCCGCCAACCAGCAAGTTCTGGAAAACCAAATTCCATCTACCACCTTTCATGAGCCATTGATGATTCATATTCGTTTCGATCATTTCTTGTCGTTTGATTCCCCGGTTCCTTTGACGCTTCGAGAAGTCATGGCTTCGGCGAGCTGCCCCAGAGCCTCGGCACGGTTCACAGCCCCCACCAAGCGTCGTTCCCGACAATTGTTCACCACCGGTACGTTGCGCATTTCAGCCTCCAACAAGACGGACAAGGCTTCATCCAGTCGTTGTCCGGGTGTCAGGCATTTGGGAACGGCCCGCATGATATCATAAGCAATCACACTCTTCAATTGTTCCCCCATGTGCAAATATTCTTTCAAATCACTCAGAGCCACCATGCCCAACAATCGGTTTTGATCGTCAACAACCGGAAGGAAATGATAGGAACACGTAATGAACCGATCGGCAATATCCGGGAACAAGCAATTATCCCGCAACGGTGGCACGGGATGTCGCATGAGATCCCCCACCCTCTGACGGGAAGCTTCACCGACCTGATCCGATTCCCAGGCCCCCTCCATCCCCTTGGCATATAGTGCCTCGGTGTAGATATTGGACGAATGGACCTGCCTTGCCACCAGAGTGGCGATGGCTGAGGAGATCATGAGTGCCGGCATGAGGTTGTAATTCAATGAAATCTCAAAAACCATGATCATGGCCAGCAGAGGACTATGCGTGGTGGCAGCCAGCATGCTGCTCATTCCCACCAGGGCAAATACACCTACAGGAATCCCAAGATGCCATTGTTCCTGGAGCGTATAGAGACCGAACACGCCCCCCAATGCGGCTCCCAGAAACAAAGTCGGCGTCATCACGCCACCCACCGCGCCCGAACCAACGGCAACAATGGTCGCCATCCAACGGAGGGCAAACAAAGCGAGCACAGCTGACAACTCCATGCGGTGTGCCAAAATCAGGTTCACACCCGAATACCCATTCCCTAAAACCTGAGGAAAGGAGTAAGCAATGCCACCAATAGCCAACCCGCCCAATCCAAGCTGCACCGGAAGAGGCATCGACACCTTCTGCACCAGCCTTCGCAGCCTATGCATGGATTTCAGGAACAAAGCGCCCACCAGACCACAAACTATTCCCAGAATCACGAACCAGGGCAGTTGAATGAGGGTGATGGTCATTTCAGAAGAAGCATGATAAAGAGGCTCCATCCCGAAGAAACTTCTGGAAACCATCGAAGCAATCACCGAAGAAAACACAAGTGGAGCAAACAAGTGCATGGAAAAATTACCTAACACAATATGAGCTGCAAAAACCGCACCGGCAATCGGTGCATTATAAGCTGCCGCCATGCCCGATGCCGCCCCGCAAGCCACCATCAATCGAACCCGATATGGATGCCACTTTGCTATTGAACCCCACTTGGAAGCCAGCGTACTGGTAAACTGGGTGATGGAACCTTCACGACCAATCGTAGCACCGGAAATGATACTGACCATCGAGGACAAAGCCTGACTCACGGCACTTCGAAAGGGTAACTTACCATCCCCCATCGAAACAGCTTCGAGAAAATTGTTACTCCCCTTTCTGCCCGCCCACTTGAGCCCCAGAGAAAGCATCAGACCCGCAGTGATTCCGCCGAGGACGGGAGCCAGCATCCGTTCCCATTCATCCCCCTGAAACGGAGAAAGATCATTGGCGCCCTGCTCCTTCCACACCAAATGTTGAAATCCCACAATAATCTTCACGAACACCACATTCACCACACCACCAATGATGCCAATCCCCCCGGCGATCAAAAGATGCAAGGCCTCCTCGGTGAACCGAAAACGTTCCCTCCACGCCAAAAACCCCTGCCAGTGCCGACGCACAAATAAATGACAGGAATACAACAGAGATTGAATCATGGCCCCGATGCCTTTCACGTGTCCTCACTATAATCTGAACAAGGGGTGCTGGCGAGTGTTGGTTTAGTTTGAGATGAATCAAGGAGTGACTTGACTAAGCGGCCCGTCTTGCGGAGTCTGTTGTCATGCAAATTCCTTTGGATCGATTTTTTCAACGGTTGCGCCCATCGAGTTGGAGCCGATGCCTGGCAGGAACCTGTCTGACCGCTTTCGCCCTCTTGTTCGCAGTTTCCATGCAGGCCGCCAAGCGCCCGAACATCGTGTTCATTTTCAGCGATGATCATGCGGTTCAGGCCATTGGGGCGTATGGCTCGAAGGTCAATCGTACACCGCACATTGATCGATTGGCTCATGAAGGGGCCTTGTATGTGAATTCCTTTTGTGCCAATTCGCTGTGCGGCCCATCTCGCGCATGTATTCTTAGCGGCAAACACAGTCATTTGAACGGTTTTCTGCGCAATGGAGACCGTTTCGACCCGAATCAAACAACGTTTCCAAAATTGCTGCAAGGGGCCGGATACAAAACAGCAGTCATCGGCAAATGGCATCTTGGAAGCGATCCGGTGGGCTTCGATTATTGGGAGATCCTTCCGGGTCAGGGCAGTTATTACAATCCGGACCTCATTCAGATGGACGGCACCCGCAAACGCTACCAGAACTACTGCACCGACCAGATCACCGATCTGGCGTTGGACTGGCTGAAAGAACAGAATGAAAACGGCCAACCTTTCATGCTCATGTGCCAACACAAAGCGCCCCATCGCAACTGGTCCCCCCACCCTCGCCATTTCGGACGTTACCCCATGGGCAGCATTCCTGAACCCGATTCTTTTATGGATGATTATGCAGGCAGATCCAAGCTACTTCAGGAAAACGAAATGACCATCAAGGATCATTTCCATTGGGGGCACGATGCCAAATTTCACGGGGATAATCAGTTCACAGAACATTTCCAAAATCTCGGAAATGGCGAGTATCGCCGCATGACTCCCGAGCAAAAGGCGGCATGGGACGAGTATTACGAACCGCAAAACCAGTCTTTCATCCACAAGATGAAAGCCGGCGAAATGACAGATGAAGAAATCCTCCGCTGGAAATACCAGAGATACATGCATGATTACCTGGGATCTGTTCAGGCAGTTGACGACAGTGTGGGGCGTATTCTGGATTTCCTGGACCAGAACGGTTTGGCGGAAAACACCATCGTCATTTACTCCTCGGACCAGGGTTTCTACCTGGGAGAGCATGGCTGGTATGACAAACGCTGGATGTTTGAAGAATCTCTCAAGATGCCGTTTCTCGTTCGCTGGCCTGGCAAAATCAAGCCCGGCACCCGCTCCAGCGCACTCATTCAGAACATTGACTATGGCCCCACTTTCCTGGACATCGCCGGAGTGGATGTTCCCGAAGAAATGCAGGGACGTAGCCTGAAACCTTTATTTGAAAACGGCGGAGCGAAAACTCCCGATTGGAGAGATGCCATTTATTACGCTTATTATGAAAACGCCGCCGTGCACGCCGTCCCAATCCAGGATGGAGTCCGAACGGAAAACCACAAACTGATGTTTTTCCCCCGAACCCGCGAATGGAGTCTGTTTGATTTGGCCGCTGATCCGCATGAAATGAAAAGTCTCCACAATGATCCTGCTTACAAGGATATCCTGGCAGGTCTGCAGCAAAGATATCATGACATCCGAAAATTCTATGATGTGAACCCGGCCGTCGTCCCCAACTCCCGAGGAGATGAAACCTGGTGGCGGGAACGCGATCAGGCAAAGCGAACGATTGTCCGTGAAGGCAATGTTGATCTCGCATTCATCGGTGATTCGATCACCCAGGGCTGGGAAGGCAACGGCAAGGAAGTGTGGGAAGAATACTACGCAGACCGTAAACCGGTGAATCTAGGCTTTGGAGGCGACCGAACCGAACATGTGATCTGGAGACTGACAAAGGGACACCTGAACGGCATTAATCCCAAAGTGGCTGTTGTCATGATCGGCACCAACAACACTGGACACAAGGCTCAGGATCCCGCCGAAACCGCCGCAGGGATTCAGCGCATTCTGGACATACTTGAAGAACGCTCTACTGACACCAAGGTCCTGTTGCTGGGCGTATTCCCGCGTGGACGCACGCCCTTTGATCGTGGTCGGATCATTAACCAGGGCATCAACCAGATCATTCGCCGCTATGCTGATGGTGAGCGTGTGCATTACCTGGACATCGGAGAAGTTTTCCTCACCGAGGACGGTCAATTGCCTGCCTCCATCATGCCGGACGCCCTCCACTTGAACGCTGATGGATATCGTCTCTGGGCGGAAGCCATGGAACCCAAATTAAAAGAACTGGGCCTTTAAGCGCCTTTCATAAAGCCACGATTAAATCAGAACATGGATACAAACCCTATACTGATCCCTCTGGACGTTGCCACTTCTGAAAAAGCCATTGAGATCGCCAAAGACCTGGCACCACACGTCGGGGGATTCAAGGTTGGACTGGAGCTCTTCACGTTTGGGGGCAAGGAAGTTGTTCAGGACATTAAACAATTTGGAAAAGAACTGTTTCTGGATTTAAAGTTTCACGACATCCCCAACACCGTTGCCAAAGCCGTGGCGAATGCCACTCGCTTGAACGTGGATTGGATGACCATCCATTGCTCAGGCGGACCTGAAATGGTCAAAGCAGCTGAAAACGCCGCTCAGGAAACGGCTGCTTCACTGGGTATCAAGCCACCGGTGGTTCTCGGCGTGACCGTGCTGACGAGCATGAATCAGGAACAATTGGCCGCCACGGGCGTGAATGACACAGTCGAAGATCAGGTCGCTCGTTTGGCGGAAATGGCCGTTTCCAATGGATTGCGTGGATTGGTCTGCTCGCCTTTGGAACTTCCGCGGTTGAGGAGCATCCTCCCGGATTCCATCCATTTGGTCACCCCCGGCATCCGAGCCAAAACCGACGCCATGGGAGATCAAAAACGTACTCTGGGGCCAAAGGAAGCCATGGACGCCGGAGCCAGCCGGTTGGTGATTGGCCGCCCTATCACAGCCGCCCCCGATCCCGCACAAGCAGCCCAAAACATTTTCGAATCCCTTCTTTCAAATGGGGAATAGTAAATAGTGAATGCTGAATTAATCTCGCCGGGCAGGTAGAGCGTGGCGTCTTGGCGCGCAACCCTCATGACATCCTTATTCCAGGAATCACCACACAAAGGAAAATCAAGGACACCCAACACCCAGTTTTCCAAACCGCGGGCTTCCCAAAGCGAACGTTCATTGCAATTCCAACGCCGCGAGGCACGCGCCAGGGACGGCACGTTCTACCTTGAGCATGCTGCAGGTAGATTCTTTAATTCACCGGAACAGCAACGGCAGCAACTCGGTCAAATATCGCCGCCAAACACGCCATTCGTGACCACCTTCAGTCAGGCGCCAGGTGTGTTGAATGGATTGTTCTTTCAACCAGGCAACAAAGGTTTCATTGCTTTCCAAAAGAAAATCCTCTTTTCCACAAGCAATCCAAAGCAATTCAGGTCGACTGGATGAGGTGGCATCTTTGAGCGTAGGGAATTGTTCGTTCAAATTTCCTCCCGGCGCCGCCGAACTGAAGCCGCCCACCCATTGAAATAAATCCAGATGAGACAGCCCAATACCAAGGGACTGTCCACCTCCCATCGACAACCCCACGATTCCCCGGTTTGAAGCGTCCGGTTTGATGCGGTAATGCCCCCCCAGAAAGGGAATCAATTCGTTGCGAATTTCCGCATCCAGAGCACGTCTGTTGTCTTCACTATAATTATCGGGACGCTGCCCGTCAGGAATGGGAACCGGATGACCGTTTGGCATCACGATGATCATTGGTTTGGCACGCTCATCCGCCATCAAATTGTCAGCAATGAAATGAGCCCGACCGACTTCAGTCCAAGCCGTTTCATCATCTCCGAAACCGTGCAGGAGGAACAGAACGGGAAAACGAGCCTCACGATCAGCAACATAAGCAGCGGGGGTGTAAACGAGCAATGAACGATGAGTTCCCGTTACCTGTGAGTGATAATAATGTCGATGCACGGTTCCATGCGGTACATCCTCGAGGGTGTGGAGCGATTGAGGGTTCTCGCCGAGGACTTCCACCATGGAATTGAGGGTCCGCCATTTCTTCACGTTCCTGTTTTTAGGATCGATGGTCAGCGCCCCGTCAACCGCAAAACTATAACTGTAGAGATCCGGATCAAGTGGTCCTACGGTAATCTCCCAATTTCCCTCGCCTGCCTTGTTCATTTGCACAGATCCGATCCCCGGCAATCCGTTCAGCTGCACTTTACCTGCGCCAGGTGAATTCAGGCTGAATGTCACCGTTCGGTCTTCGTGCACGACAGGTTGGGCTTTGGTCTGGTACAAAAGGAAGATGAGGTTCAGGTAACACATTACCAAAACCGTCGTTCGGATTTGAAAGCTCATAATGGGTTGATAACAGAACAAAGCCTCCCGAATCCAGTCGTTATCGTCAAAACATCTCATATTTTCTAAGAACGGTTGGAACTAAAAACTTGGCAAACCAAGCAAGTTCCACAATGGTCTGAAGCGATGAATTTCCCTGCGGATTATCATATGCATACGCCTCTTTGCCACCATGCCAAGGGAGAACCCTGGGAACTGGCAGAGCAAGCGGTCGCCAAAGGACTGACCGAAATCGGCTTTTCCGAACACAACCCCATGAAGAAGGATGATTGGGATGATTGGCATATGTACATGGATGACCTGAATTTGTATGTGGAGAATGTCAGGAAGGCACAGACAGATTTCCCAGAGTTACAGATCAAGCTGGCGTTGGAAGTGGACTTCATTCCCGGCCATGAAGATTGGGTGCGCGAACTGGAGAGCAAGCGTTCCTTCGACTACTTCATAGGATCGGTCCACTACATCAGCGACAATTTCGACATCGACAATCCCAATAAGAAAGACCAATGGGAACAAGGTGATGTGGATAAAATTTGGGAAGCCTATTTCGACCGGCTCACCCAAGCCGCAAATTCAGGATTATACCAGATTATTGGTCACGCAGATTTGTGCAAAAAATTCAACTACCGACCGCAGAAAGATCCGACGCCCTGGTATCGTCAATTCCTGACAGCCGCCAAAGAGCACGATATCGCCATTGAAATCAACACAGCGGGTCTGCGCAAGGAATGCAAGGAAATGTATCCCTGCCCCGACCTCCTGCAAATGGCTCAACAAATGGGAGTCGCCCTGACCTTTGGTTCGGATGCCCATGCGCCGAATGAAGTCGGTGCCGATTTTACCGAGGCAATCCAGTTGGCCAAGCATGCCGGATACACTCACTGGCGACGGTTTTCTCAACGCCAGCACTCCGCCGTTGCGCTCTAAGCGAATTTAGTTAGCAATGAATCAGAGGTAGAGCTTGGTGTCTCGCCGAGCAATCCTTATGGCTTCCAATCCCTGCTTATCTACCCTCAAAGGAAAGTCCCAGTGTTACCCGCCCCTCCAACATCCGCGTAGATTCGCTGGCAGGCGGATCAGCCTCATCAGACCAACCGTGTTGCCACTCATCAGGCAACAGGTTTGACGACGAGGGCTGAACAAGGTAGTTCGCGCAGGACTCTTTCAGCGGTGGAGCCGGCGAACATGTAGTGCAGGTTGGATTTACCTTTGGTCCCCATCACGATCAAATCTGCTCCCCGACTTCGTGCAAACTCGGCAATGCCGTAGCCACAATTGGATGCGTCCACCAGATGATAATCATGCTCTATGGATTCGGGAATTGACGCAAAATCCGTCAACTTCTGCGTCAACGCCGTCTCAAAACGCTTTTGAAAGGCCACATCCGAGCCGGTTGCGGGAGCGCGATAGTGCAGACGGTGCCAGGGTGGATTGAAAACATGAATGAAGGAAAGGTGGCTCTTCTCCAACTCTGCCACCAAAATTGCCTGGCGCACGACTTCCCGACTGTTTTTTGAAAAATCGACACAGGCAACAACGTGGCTGAAATCTTCCGTTTGCTTTGGATTAACAGCCAGCACACGCACCGGGGAGACTCGGATCAACTTATTGGCCATCACGCCCACGGCATCCTTTGCCCCTTCATGTTCCTGCCCCGTCAATCCAAGCAGCAACAAATCAATTTCATTTTCCCGGATATGGTTCAGTATACGGTCCAGCGGTTGTCCCGAAACAATGCTGACAGGGAAGGACTGCTCAACACCGGCATTTTTCAGCCATTGATTCAGTTGGGTGCCCGCGTCCTCTTCAAAATGTCTGGTGGTTTCCTCGACACTTTGATGGAGCGCATCGGCAAGATCCACCATACCATGTGAATCGACAACGTGAAGCAGCTCCAGTTGTGTACCATCACGTTCACACATGCGAATCCCCTGCTTCAGTGCGGCAGTTGCGCCCGAAGAAAAATCAGTCGCCAACAGAATTTTTTTAACGTCCTTCATTCGTTTTACGTGCGTTGCTATCGTCCCTGCCCAAATCTAGCATGATCCAGACTGGAAAGCCAACGATTGACTGACGGAATTCAATGCTGCCAGGCTTTGAATGACAAATAAAAAAGACGGAAAGCCCATGCTTTCCGTCTTTTTGAAAGGATTCATTAATATCAGAGGCCTTCTGCCACCAGATCACCCACCTCGGTGGTGGAATATCCCATGCGGCCAGCACCCAGGTCCTTGATTTTCTCGCGGGTAACCTTGATCACGGTATCCTCAATGCACTTGGCCGCTTCCCGTTCACCCAGGAAGTCGAGCATCATTTGACCGGCACAAATAGCAGCCAGCGGATTGATCACGTTCTGACCGGTATATTTTGGAGCGCTACCACCGATCGGTTCGAACATACTGGTTCCTTCCGGATTGAGGTTACCACCGGCGGCGATTCCCATGCCACCCTGCACCATGGCGCCCAAGTCGGTGATGATGTCGCCAAACATGTTGTCGGTCACAATGACGTCAAACCATTCTGGGTTCTTGACAAACCACATGGTCGTGGCGTCCACATGCGCGTAGTCCCGTTTGATATCGGAAAAGTCCTTCTCACCGATTTCATGGAACGCACGTTCCCACAGATCGAATGCGTAGGTCAAAACGTTGGTCTTACCACAAAGGGTCAACTTGTTTTCCTTGTTGCGGCGACGCGCATATTCAAAAGCGAAACGCAGGCAGCGTTCGACACCACGACGGGTATTAACACTTTCCTGAACGGCGACTTCATGTGGAGAACCCTTGAAGACAAATCCGCCCGACCCCGTGTAAAGGCCTTCGTTGTTTTCACGAACCACAACAAAATCAATGTGTTCCGGCTTCTTATCTTTCAACGGACAGAAGCGTTCGTCGTAAAGTTTGACCGGCCGCAAGTTGATGTATTGTTCCAGTTCGAACCGCAATCGAAGCAGGATGCCTTTTTCAAGAATACCGGGTTTGACGTCAGGATGCCCAATGGCGCCCAGCAGAATGGCGGGAAATTTCCGTAGATCATCGGCCGCACTATCAGGCAGTGCTTCATTGGTGCGGAGGTAACGGTCACCGCCGAAATCGAAATCAGTGTAATTGAGTTTGAAACCAAACTTGGCTGCGGCCGCGTCCAGAACTTTGATGGACTCACGTGTAACTTCGGGACCTGTTCCGTCGCCGCCAATGACTGCTATGTCGTAACTCTTCATTTATTCTCGTTTTTCAAATAAGGATTTTCTTACAGGACCAAAGCGACCTCGTTCCCCTGCTCCCGTGATGTCCCCAGATAACTTCCGGTCGACCCTGTAAGGAGCATTAAAAGGAAAAAACCTTATCAGGAAACCGAGGGAAGCCCTTCGATGGACCCACACACGAACGCGCTTCGAACCAAGCAAGCGGCAAAATACCGTTGCCAAGGGCGGTTGAAAAGTTTTTTCCCAACTAAAGACCCAAAGCCTTGCGACCTTCAGGGGTGATCATGGATTGATGCCAGGGCGGATCCCAAACAATTTCAACAATGGCGTCGGCCACTCCCGGGGCTTTGAGGATGTTATCCTGGGCATCATTGGCAATGACCTGCCCCATCCCGCACCCGGGAGCGGTCAAGGTCATTTTCACCTGAACCCGATACATTCCGTCCACCACTTCCTCGGATTTCATGTCATAGATCAATCCAAGGTCCACGATGTTGACTGGAATTTCCGGATCAAAACAAGCTCTCAACGCTTCCCAAACGTATTTTTCGTCAAACGCTCCTTTGGGAGCGCTCTCCACAGGTTTGTTCGCATTCGAATCAGCAATTTCCCGCCCCAGCGCATCCGCATGTTTGCCTTCAATACGAAACAAACCACTGATGGCCCGGACAGTGAAAGATCCCCCCAGTTCCTGAACGATGTACACTTCAAATCCTTCTGGCAGCATGGATTTCTGCCCGGAGGGGATCTGAACCGCCTCGCAATTCCTCAACAATCTGATTTCTTTTGAATCCTGACTCATGTTGCTGGAGATACTAACGCAAGCATGGAAGATTGCAATGGGCGTTGCATATTGTGTTCATGAAAATCTCTTCGCCAAAACACATCGACAAGTCCGCCGGATCCGAATCATACTGTCCGTGAGATGAGGTCCTTCTGTGAAGACCCGACAAAACAGCCCGACAACCTGGAATAGAATTTTAAAATCAGTGAGCGAAATACTGGTCATAGGACACCGTAATCCGGACACCGACAGCATCTGTGCAGCCATTGCCTATGCTGATTTCAAACGAAAGACAGGTGTTTCAAACGCCATCGCCGCCCGTTGTGGCGATATCAATGATCGGATCGATTTTGTACTCCGGAAATTCGGCGTGGCACCACCACGCTTCGTGGCCGATGTGCGCCCCAAAGTCCGTGATGTCATGCAGCACAGGGTCATCGAAGTCACCGAAAACACCAGCGCATTTGAAGCGCTGGAAATCATGGATCAGCACAACATCCGGACCCTGCCCATTCTAGACGATGAGAGACATTGCCGTGGTTTGGTTTCGGTGTTCAAGATGAGCAAATTCTTTCTGCCCGGTCACAGTCGCATTCAGGACACGCGCCGCATATTAACCAGTCTTGCCCATCTCAAAGATGTCCTCCATGCCGATGCATTTGGGCTTCAGGAACCAGACAAGGAAGAGGAACTGGTCCTGATGATTGGCGCGATGCGCATGGATTCCTTTGAAAAACGATTGGAACGTTATGATCCCAGCAAAATTCTTCTGATCGCAGGAGATCGGGAGGATATTCAGCTTTATGCCATCGAAAAGCGGATCAGGGTCATGGTCATCACCGGAGGACTCAAAGTCAGTCCGGGCATCCGGGCACTCGCAGAGGCCAACGGGGTGTCGATACTGGTTTCCGAACATGATTCGGCAACGACCGCCATGCTTTGTAGAGCCGCAGTCTCGGTGAAACATATCCGCACGGAGCATTTTTTGTATTTTAATGAGGATGAATCACTTAACTCCATTCGAGATGTGGCCATTTCTTCTCAATTCCAGGCATTTCCGGTACTGGACGCACACAAACGGGTGGTTGGCATGCTTTCAAAGACCGATTTTGTCAAACGCGTCAAACGGCAACTGATCCTGGTGGACCACAATGAACTGTCACAAGCAGTGAAAGGAGCTGATCAGGTCGAAATTTTGGAAATCATTGATCACCATCGTATTGGTTCACTCACCACTCAGCAACCCATTCTGTTCGTCAATCGTCCTGTTGGGAGCACGAGCACAATTGTATCAGAAATGTATCTGAATGCGGGTATTGAAATCCCGAAACCCATTGCCGGACTGCTGCTTTCCGGAATCATATCCGACACCTTAAATCTGACCTCTCCTACAGCCACGGCAACGGATTCCAATATGTTGAAATACCTCGAGCAGGTCACCGAGATGAATGCAGCGGAATTTACCGACGCCCTATTCAGTTCCGGATCCGTCTTAACAAACCGTCCTCCAGGTCAAGCTATTACAAATGACTGCAAGGAATACGAAGAAGAGGAGAAGACGTTCAGTGTAGCTCAAATTGAAGAAATTGGATTTGAGCAGTTTTGGGAACAGAAGGACAATCTTTTCAAAGCGCTTGAAGATTATCGACACCAGAACCAATATTATTTCTCTGCGCTGTTGATCACGGATGTCGTCCGGCAAAACTCCTTGTTGCTGGTGGCAGCGGATGGACATTTGAAGGATTCCATTCAGTACAATCTGGCTGACAACGATGTCTACGAATTGCCGGGCATTGTCTCACGTAAAAAACAGCTTCTACCCTACCTTACCAAGTGTTTGCATCAGGCATTGGAAGCTGAGAATACAGAGCAATCCAAGTAAAAGAGGGTTGTGAATAACTTGTGAATAACTTTGGCTGGTCGTTAGCCGGGCCTGGGGTTATGGTGGAAACATCAGGCAAGCTGGTAGGTAGAAACCACTCGTGCAATCTGGTTTGACGTAACTCTTTAGGTGTATCTTAGTCGTGCGGTGTAAAAGACCTCCAGGGGTTCATCCTACCAGCTAGCCTTATTCCTCGCTGCCTTTTTCCGTTCACCGCAAGGCACTCTTATAAAGACATTTTCTTTCCTTATCAAGAGGTTTGTGGCATTTTTTCTGCACTAATCCTAACTTTTTTGAGCAGATGGTTGTTTCCAAGCAAAAAGAAATGCCTACTTTCGGTGATTATCTGGCAATCGGCTTGAGTCCCCTGCTCATTGCCATACTGGTAGGCAGTCTCGTCTTTTTCCTGCTGGATGTTTTTTACAACGGTGTCATGGCTGGCGGGATTCGCTGGATGATGTTTTGGTATGTCATTGCGATTGTAGCTGTCGCACGCATCAGCGTCGAGCGGGGCGCTTTCATTGCCAATATTTATGGCTTATCCCTGGCATTTACGACTTGGCTATATATATCAAGCACTCATGAAGGTTTCATGCTGGGCATCTTCCTGCTGGCATTCACTTGGTGGTGCGCGCATCGACTGGTCAAGGATTGCGCAAAAACCGAAGACTTTTTTGAAGATGATCCTTCCAAACGACTCCTGGGAGGCATCATCGATCGCGCTCTTCCCCGTTTGCCAACGTTTGTCAAAAAAGAACCCACCCCGAAATCCGGTGAAAAAAGGCGGGCAGGTCTGTGGGTGGTTTATTTTTCCGTTGGGGCCATTCCACTATTCGGGATCGGCAAAGCCCTACTTCCGACGGATGCTCCGGCACTCCATACACGTTCAGGCATCTGGCTGGGACTCTATCTGGTGTCAGCCTTGATGCTGCTGATGTCCACACGATTTCTCAACCTCAGATTCACCCTGAGACAACGGCGTGCACGCATGCCTCAACAAATGGGGATCCAGTGGTTTGTCTCCGGCGCTTGGCTGATCGTGGTGGTCAGCCTGCTCGCCTGGCTCACCCCCAGACCGGGAGCAGCACACCAATGGGCACACACTTCCAAAGCCATCAATGCGAAAATCGGTGAAGCAAGCCAATGGGCCATGAAGTGGAATCCCTCTGGCAAAGGAGAGGGGCAGGAAGGCCGCGAAGCGAACTCTCTGGGCGATCGAATCGCAGAAAGTCTGGCAGGTGATGAAGGTGAACGTGGCAATAGTGCACCGCAAGACCAAGGAAATGAAGGTTCCCCTCCCCAAGGCAAAAATGGTCAATCGAACGCATCATCCGCACCATCACCAAACGCCCTCCCCTCAGGATCAGGTTCCTGGTTGCAATGGCTCTTCTGGGCGGCAGTGATCCTCATGATCACCTGGCTTATATACCGGAACCGGGCCATGCTGGGCTCTTTGCTCAGAGAATGGTGGTCGTCATGGCTGCGCTGGCTGACATTGCGACGATTGAAATCCCCCAAGACAAGTCATCAACTGGCAAGATCCCGCGCAGAAAAGAAGTCCATTTCGTTCAAACAATACAACAATCCTTTCACTTCCCGAAAATCACAAACATGGAAGGATGATCGATTGATTGTTTACACGATGGAAGCCTTCCAGGCCTGGTTGCAGGATCATAAAATGTCCACGCTGCCATGTGACACCCCCCACGATCAGCTACGGCAATGGCATCAGGTTTTCCCCGATGCCTATGAAGACCTGCGCCTGCTGTACAGGCACCACAATCACGCCGGATTCGGCCTGGGCGTTCATCCGGATTTCAAGCGTGACGACCTGAGGCCGCTTTGGAACTGGATGCAGCAGGCCTGATCCTTTTCAGGATCAATGTTTGGGTTCTTTACGGAGCACTTTGATAGGCTCAGGATCCTTGTAATGACGTTTGAGCCCCACCTCCGTGAGCAGTTTGGCAGGCACTCTCTGGACAAATTCTGGGAAAGTCCGGTCCGCTCCTTTCCTTAATTGCAACTGCCCACTCTTCGACTCCCAGAATTCAACCTGGGCTTCATGCAATGCTCTGGCAGCTTCTTCCGGGGTCATGGTTTCCCGCTTGGCAAAAACCCATACCAATTCCGGGTCACCGGGTAATGCGACAGGAAACGGCACGTATTTGATCTTAACTTCAGGAGGCAACTCCTCCTCGTTCAACGGAAGATCATTCACCTCAATGGCACTGACAAGCGGTCCGTTAGGCACGTTCAGTTCCACATTGAGTGTGCTGTCCTTTTCATTCACGACAAAATCAATCAAATCACGACCAAAGGTTTCTTCAAACCGGTTGGTGACCTCTTTCAACGTTTCATCTTTCAAATCAGGCAAAGGACAGCGGCGACAAAATTCCTGGAAAGCTTGAGCCTGCTTCTTCCTTTCCATCTCCTTCCGGATACTGTCGACAATCTTTTGTGCGAGATGTGAATCCTCCATCGTTTTGGACAACACGGATTGCAACAGTTCGACAACTTCTTTTTCAGTCAATTGATTCTTGGCCATGGGACATTAACAATTTCAAAAATGATCTAAGTGTTCAGCAAAAAAGCGGTCGGAACTTTTGCCGAAGGAATGGAAGAACTGCAATGCTATTTTGCCATGACATGACTTCTTTCTTTACGCTGCGGATTTTAACCGACATACTCCGACGCATTCCATTCATGAGAGGCAACGTAAACATTCGTTTCTTGAAGTGGTGCACCGCAGCGGCTTTATCGCTTGCGGTCATGTCACAGGCGGCAACCCGTCCAAACATCCTCCTGATCATGTCGGATGACATGGGCTACTCGGACATTGGATGTTATGGCAGTGAGATCCATACCCCCAATCTGGATCGACTCGCTGCAAACGGACTTCGCTTCACTCAGTTTTACAATGGAGCCCGCTGCTGTCCGACACGCGCCTCTCTGTTGACCGGATTATACGCACATCAAACAGGTGTCGGACACATGCTGGGCGACCGCGGATTACCCGGCTATCAAAACGGGCTCAACCGACATTGCGTTACCATTGCCGAAGCTCTCAGTACATCCGGATACCGCACCTACATGAGCGGCAAGTGGCATGTCACGACCCACACGCGTCCTGAAGGGCCAAAAGACAATTGGCCTTTGCAGCGTGGCTTTGAAAAGTTTTACGGCACAATCATTGGTGCGGGCAGTTTTTTTGACCCCCACACTTTGTGTCGGCAAAACACCTTCATCACCCCTGACAACGATCCGGAATATCAACCCGATACCTTTTATTATACCGACGCCATCACCGACAATGCCATACGGTTTATTGACGAACACAACTCAAAGGCAGGCGAAGAGCCCTTTTTCATGTATGTCTCCTACACGGCGGCCCACTGGCCGATGCAGGCATTACCCGAGGATATCCAGAAGTACGAAGGGGACTACGACAATGGTTACGATTATATCCGGTTGCGCAGGTATGAGCGCATGAAACAAATGGGATTGATCCCTCCGGACACCCGACTCAGTCCTGCTGCCGGGGACTGGAGCAAGGTCCCCAACAAGGAATGGGAGATCAAATGCATGGAAGTCTACGCAGCCATGGTGGACCGGATGGATCAGGGAATCGGAAAAATCATCGAATCACTGGAAGCAAACCAGACATTGGACAACACTTTGATTCTCTTCCTTCAGGACAACGGAGGCTGTGCCGAAGGATTTGGACGTGGAGAAAACATCAATGAACGATGGGTATCCGCCATCGAAGACCGAAGCCCCATGGGTATCGATGAACTTCAGCCCAAACTCTGGCCGCCGATGAAAACCAGGGACGGTCGCCCGGTCCAGGGAGGCCCGGGTATCATGCCCGGACCTGAAGACACTTACATCGCCTACGGACGCAACTGGGCTAATGTTTCCAACACACCCTTCAAGGAATACAAGCACTGGGTACATGAAGGAGGCATCTCCACTCCCCTGATCGTTCATTGGCCGAACCGCATCAAGAGTTCGGGAGAGCTCCGGCATCAACCCGGACACCTGATTGACGTGATGGCCACCTGCATGGACGTATCAGGCACCTCCTACCCTTCCACTTTTCGACAGGAACCGATTCATCCCATGGAAGGACGCTCCCTGCAACCGGCATTCGACAACCGCCCCATTGAACGAGAGGCAATCTATTGGGAACACGAAGCCAACTGCGCTGTTCGAGTGGATGATTGGAAATTGGTTCGCAAGGGCAGCATGCGAAACGGTGAGCTCCAGGACTGGGAATTATATCACTTGAAACAGGACCGCTCAGAGATGAACAACCTGGCGGCGCAAAAACCCGGGAAAGTAAAAGAACTGGAAGCGAAATGGGATGCATGGGCACACCGGGCATTTGTTAAACCATGGCCATGGAAACCGGCAACAAGTGACAATTAGGTCGCAGCCGGGAAACAATATCAAAAACAATTTTGAAATTGCATCAAGCTGTGTTAAACTACCCAAACGATCGTTTTACAATTCACACATGAAACAGATAAAGCGAGACGATCTCTTTCGTCATTTGGATTTGTTCTTGAAAGACCGCGGTATTGAGTTGAAGAAAGATGCCTCACTCACCAAACGGCTGCGGGACGGGTGTCATGTCTTAAGCGACACCATCAACAAGGCTCAATCTGCAATTGGACGCGCCCGAAAGGAAGTCGATGGCAAGATCGACATCATGCGTGAAATCATCCATGAAAAAACGGCTCCCCCCAACAAAAACGATACACCCAAAGAACAAACAATGAAGAAAACCAAAAAGAAAACCGCCAAAAAGAAAGCGGTGAAGAAGGCAGCTCCTGTAAAGAAGGCTGTGAAGAAGGCTCCAGCCAAGAAAAAGGCTGTGAAGAAAGTGGCTAAAAAGGCACCTGCCAAAAAGAAGGTCGCTAAAAAAGTGGCCAAGAAGGCACCCGCCAAAAAGAAGGTCGTAAAAAAAGCAGCCAATAAGCGAGCAGCAGTCAAAAAAGCACCCGCCAAGAAGAAAGCGGCAAAGAAGGTCGCCAAGAAGGCACCCGCCAAGAAGAAAGTTGTAAAGAAGGTCGCCAAGAAAGCTCCTGCTAAGAAAAAAGTTGTAAAAAAGGTCGCCAAAAAAGCTCCCGCTAAGAAAAAAGCGGTAAAAAAAGCACCTGCTAAGAAAGCAGCCAAGAAGAAAACCGGCAGGAAGAAGAAGTAATTACCTTGCTTCAACACCCGGCTCACCCCGAAAAATGTGACCCGGATTTAACAATAGAATCGCACGACAAACTCCGCAGATGGTCTCATCTGCGGAGTGATTTTTATCCTTCAAGTTTATCGAGGATTGCAGCCATTCTCTTTTCTGAAGCAGGCTCGGATGTCCCCAGTTCCTGAGCAAATAGTGATACTTTATACTCCTCCAACATCCAACGCAGTTGAGCCCAGTCCTTCCAACGCTTATCCCCCGCCCCCAGCCGGCGATAAGCTTCGTTCAAACGCTTTAACCAGGGAGCCAGCCGGGCCGATTTTTCCCGATCTTTGACGGCATTGGACCTCGCACGCTCGCATCGAATCAACATCCCTTTGAGATATCGTGGATAGTGCCGCAATCTGGTGTATGGCACATGAGCAAGCCACCTGGCAGGAAACAAAGAAGCCAGGTCACCCGACATCCCAGCATAGGGATTGGCATGCACGGCCAGAGAATGCCAGGATTCCAATGTCAGGTTCAACAAATCTACCGCTTCCCCCCAAAGCCCCATGATCCGGGCACGTGCCTGACTCATAGCAGCCTCGTATTTTGAAGTGGTGAGCGGCAAATAGGAGTCGGTCTCAAACAAATAACCAAGCAGACACGCGTAGGCATCCTCAGCAAAATGTTCCGAACTCCCCATCGCCACGTGACAGGTCCGGGCCCGTTCGAGCGCTTTGGAGTGAGACAGATCACGTCGCCACCAGCCAAGTTCCCGATCAAAATTTTTCTCACACAGCGCCCCCCATCCCAGTCTGGTGGCTCTTTCGGCATCGGCGTAAGAGGAAAACAAGCGCACTGATATCACTCCATCCCGCAACAACAACCCCGGATAAGCGTACAATGGCTGATCCCCCTGTCGACCAACCAACACACGCTCAGGCAAATCTCCCGATGACCAACCATGAATATCATGACGCTCCCATTTGCGACATGCATCTTCCCAGGTTTCCTGTTGCAACTCTTTGCGGTGATTCTTAACCGCTTTCTCACTTTGCTGGAGTTGTCGCCCTTGATAAACAGTTTTTCCTTTCCGGCTGACAATATTCAACCGAGGCCTCAAGTGATTCGGCAATCCACTCAGGTCCCACTCGTTGGATGTCACCTTCAAATCAAAACGATCCTCCAACCAATCGGACAATAAAGACAGGTATTCATGACAACCAGAAGCCCCGATCGCAACGGAAGCTGCCCGCGCCCTGTCCTGAATGGGCATGATGACGCGTCGTTTGGATTTGGGCAGGGTCTTGAACAGGCACTGAACCACGGATTCACGATTCCCCGGAATCATCCAGGGCAAATAGACTTCCTGCAGAGATGCCGCTGCTTCAGGCGTCAGAACAAGGGATATGCCGTCATGATCTTCTCCCGGAGCATAAGCATACTCCACTTTGATGTCGTGCCCCTCCCATTGGATTTCATTGGGGTATTCCGAAAGATCAGCCCCACTCACCTGATCCTTCAAAATATCCTCCGCTTTCATCTTCAATGCTTCCCCCGCTTCAGGATGACGTCTTAGATGATGTTGAAGAGAAGAGATGCTGGACACCTTGAGAGGAAGGCGCTGGTGGTAAAACTCAAAGAGCAAATCTTCAAGATTCATGAACGATCCATGTCGAATACGGGTCAATCGCTCTTCGACAGCCTGAAGAACACGATCATTTTCAGCTATAAAGGAAAGTTGTGTTTGGTCGCGCTCACGCATCAACCCCTCATAAATCATGATTTCCCGGGCAGCTTCAGGGTTGCTTTGGCCAAAGTCGACTTGGCGGGCCATGATTTCAACACCTCCCATCCGAATCACTTCGGTGCAGACAGCCCGACCGGATGAACGGTCCCACCGCGGGTTCAAATGTGAATACAGGCACAAGTGCGCCCCCAATTTGACGATCCAAGCGGCCTGAATAGCTGCATTGGTCCGAGCAAATGTACGGGATGTTTCAACAATTTCAGCGGAGACAATCCATTCGGATTGGCCTTTTCGTTTGCTCTTTTTGTTTCCTACCTTGGCCTCCTTTGGATCCTGTCGTTCAAACAGGACTGAACCGGGAAACAAACTCAAGGAACGACCTGATACACCGGCATATTGGTTACGATCCTTTCGACGCGCCGATTGGCTGAGCAAACCAGCAAGAATACTGCGATGAATGGCGCCGTACCAACGTTGGTCATCCTCCTTGTTGCGTTCAATGGATTTCGAAGATACCTCGACACGAATATCTCCAAGCACCGAATGAATCTGCCGGTAAATATCACGCCATTCCCGCAGACGCATGTAATTCAGGAAATGGGCGCGACAAAATTTTCTCAACTGGTTCTGCGTCTGCAACCGTTCCCACTCGTCATGAAACGCGTTCCACAGATTCAGCAAGGTGACGAAATCAGATTTAGGATGTAAAAACTGGCGATGCGCGCGATCTGCCAATTCCGCTGAATCCATCGGACGTTCCCTGGGGTCCTGAATGCTCAGCCCCGAGGCAATGACCACAATTTCCTCAACCACCCCCTCTTTCTCCGCCTCGAGAATCATTCTGCCAATGGTCGGATCCAAGGGCAAACGGGCCAATTTCCCCCCAAGGGGCGTGAGTTCATTTTTAACATCCAGCGCACCCAGTTCCTTCAATAATTGAACACCGGCTTTAATGGCGGACGGCTTGGGTGGTTGAATAAATGGAAAGGTCTCCATATCCCCCAAACGAAATGCCTTCATTTTCAGAATCACTTCCGCAAGGTTGCACCGCTGAATCTCGGGAGAAAGAAAGACGGGGCGGCTTTCAAAGTCGTTTTCAGAATACAATCGATAACAAACGCCTTCAGCCACACGTCCGCATCGCCCCTTTCGCTGGTTGGCATTGCTCTGCGCTATGGGTTCGATAGGCAAGCGACGCGTATGCGTTCCGGGACTGTAACGACTGACCCGGGACAACCCCGTGTCCACCACAAACCGAATTCCGGGCAGGGTCAAAGAGGTTTCAGCAATATTGGTAGCGACAATGACTCGCTGCCGGTTGCCAGATTGAAACACTTTCTGCTGATCACCACTCGCGAGCCTCCCGAAAAGCGGCATCAACTCCACCGATCCGGAAATCTGCTTCGCCAAAGCGTCCACCGTCTCTCGAATATCCCGTTCCGACGGCATAAAAACCAGCACATCTCCCCGATGGTTGGCACAAAGAATTTCCACGACGGTATCAACCGCCGCATCCACATAGGACAGATTCCCCTGCTCCACCTGATCCTCGTCCATAGGACGGTAAAGAACTTCCACGGGATACAGTTTGCCCGAGACTTCGATGATTGGGGCATTGTTAAAAGCCTCGGAAAAGGTACGGGTATCGATGGTTGCCGAAGTGATGATCAATTTGAGATCGGGACGTGCATTCAACAAGCCCCGCAAATGGCCCAAAATAAAATCAATATTAAGGGAGCGCTCATGAGCCTCATCAATAATCAAAGTGTCATATTCGCTTAAGGAGGGATCATTCTGGAGTTCAGACAGGAGGATCCCGTCGGTCATGAACTTGATATAGGATTGAGGAGAGGTTTCGTCCTGAAAACGTATCTTACAGCCTACTTCACGCCCCATTTTAACGCTTAACTCCTCTGCAACCCGTTTGGACAAAGATTGGGCGGCGACGCGTCGGGGCTGTGTACATCCTATTTTTCCCCTCAATCCACGCCCTGCACTGAGGCACATCTTGGGAATCTGCGTACTTTTACCCGATCCGGTCTCTCCGGACAACACCAACACCTGATGATCCTGAATCGCCCGAACAATCTCATCCACCCGGTTGGAAACAGGCAAATGAGCCGGATACTGAACCAAAGGTAGAAGCTGTTTGCGTTTTTGGACGATGTTTTTTGAACGTTGAATGCGCTGGGCAAATGATTGGAGCTGCTTCTTGTGAGCCTCCCCGCGACTCTTTTGGCTCATCAAACCAGTCAATGCCCCCTTAAGCTTGATGGCATCCCTGGCGGTACAATGACTGAGTTCCTCCAGCAAGGTTGGGGATCCGGGATCATTTGAAGATGAATGAGAATGCGTCTTCATGAAACTGGCAACAAACGGGATCGTATCAGGCTACAGGCCTCCAGGGTCATATTGCTAAAAAGTTGTCTGGTCATGGATTGGAGATTGACAGAACAGGCAGGTTGAACCATTGTCTCGCCAACAAAGTGGAAAAAGACCTTAGTCGCCGACCGAAAGCGGATCAATTCAAAAGTAGGCCCTCCTTCGTTTGAGAACATTCTTCAATTAAGTTGGTATCCCCGAATGCACGGGAAGGTGTTTTTTCACTTCTCAAGTAACATCATGAAATTGTTTGTAGGTAATCTATCATTCCAAACGGTTGAAGACGATTTGCGCGAGCTCTTCGGCAGTTTTGGAGACATTGACGACATTTATGTCGTAGAAGATCGTCAGACCGGACGTTCACGCGGATTCGCATTTGTGAACTTTCTGGATCGCGATGCAGCCATGACGGCCGCCAAGGAATTGGACGGCACCGAGTTCATGGGGCGCAACATCAGAGTTAATGAAGCAACACCCAAACCACAATCCGGCGGCGGCGGCGGCGGCGGCGGCGGCAAATGGGGCGGCGGCGGTGGTGGCGGCGGCGGAAGAGGCCGGGATCGCGATCGCAGATCTTCACGCTATTGATCCGTTATAGAAAATTTCACTCTTTTAGAAAGTATCATCAGATATGGCAGAACAAGGAACAGTAAAATGGTATAACGTTGAAAAGGGATATGGTTTTATCCTCCAGGACAACGGCCAGGACATTTTCGTCCACAAATCCGCTTTGGAACATGGAATGATCAACGAAGGAGACCGTGTCGAATTCGTTTCGGGCGAAGGACGCAAGGGGCCATGTGCCACCGAAGTCAAAGTCGTCGGTTAATCCTTTATCACTGAATCATCTTAAACACTGCGGCCGGGACTTCTCCCGGCCGTTTTTATTGTACGGAGCAACGCACGCTCCAAGCTGAAGCTATCTGCAGGAAGTCCGAAATCAGGACACAATCCTGGGTGTCAAAAAGATCACCAATTCTTTTTTCTCAGTCGACTTGACCGTTCCGCGAAACAATAAACCAAGACCAGGAATATCACCCAGCAAAGGAACTTTTCGCTCATCGGAGGAAATCGTATCCTGAATCAGCCCTCCAATAACAATGGTCTGACCACTTTTCATCCTCACAAGTGTGGACGCCTGCTTGATGTCCAGAACGGGGGCGGTCGTCGATTAACTGGGTGAAATCCTGGTTTCGACCAGGCTGGTGATTACCGGGGAAAGATCCATGGTGATCCAATCGCTTTCACTGATCTGAGGGGTGATATAGAGAATAGTACCTAGAGCCTGTCCGAAATGCCTATTCTCCAAGCGGGCATTGATTGAACCATGGGAA
>CAYPZD010000051.1:0-5089 GCA_964415055.1 uncultured Verrucomicrobiota bacterium
CCTTCCTGAAACAAATGCAACTCAGAGGGAACTCCGGCTTGTTTCAGGGCCATTGCCAGGGCGATGCTGTTTTGACATCCGTCGTTGAAGGCGTGTGCCATAAAAACATTTGGCATGTCAGCGTTGATATTGTCGGCAAACTCAGCTTTCAGTTCGGTCGTGCGAAATTTTAACAGGCCTCCCGAATAGATCAGGCTGACAAAGTCCGGATGAAAAGCGTGGTCATCTGTTGCATCGTTCCGATCATACAGTCGGGTGTGGTGATGTGTTGCCAACCAAGTGCCGATCTCTCCTCCTGCCGAGAAACCGATGAATCCCACCGCACTGGCGTCGATGCCCCATTGTTCGGCATGTTCACGCAGCATGCTCATGGCCCGCTGGGCATCGATGGCGCCACTTTTGGCTGGCCCGGGAACCCGGTATTTCAGGACCCCCGCGATGATGCCGTGGGCGTTCAACCACTGCGCCACCTCCAAACCTTCGTGTTCGTAAGCCAATCGTTGCATACCGCCTCCGGGGCAGACCAGGATGGCTGTTCCGTTGGCTTGCGTTGATTTGGGTAAATAAATCTCAAGGGAAGGTTCCGCGATCTGCGTGAGTTGATAAAAGGGGCGGGGGCGATTCTGAAGTTTTACTTCCGGACCGGTGGCACGGGTGATGCCTGGCGCTTTCCCGGGCCAAAGAGATAGGGTGTGGTCAGGTTGAGCTGCGATGACAGGAATCGTCGCGCATAGTATGAAAAATAGATTCAGTAAACGTTTCATGGACGGTGATTTTTGTTGAATGTGATCCTATGCAGGAAATTCCCGAAACGCACTTTAAAAATGCCTGCTATTTTGTCTTGATAACGTTGATTCAAGTTGTTCTTGGAATATGCAAATGAATGTTTTGGACTGCGGGGGTCACGACACCGCTCTGGATACGCCAGGGGAACGTTGTGGCTTGCTGCTACCCACATACCATTCTATTCCTCATGGCGGAACCTTAGGGTGTTGGTTCAGGTCTGCAGTGTTTGAAGCGAATTGAGCAAGCGGACCAGACCCAGAGCGGTTCCGATGCATCGGAACACGCAGTCCAGAGAGCTCCGGTCTTTCTTCACATTACCGGAAGGACGCGAGTGGTAACCAATTGGGTGGTGTTTGATGCTTATGCAGGCTGGTTCTTGGACTTGCTCTTGAAACTGGCCCAGGTGGCGAGAGGCATGAGGCCGATGGCGATGATCAGGATTTGACTAGCGTTGAAGATCATCAGCCACTTGAAGGCGGCTCCCATGAATCCGTAGGAGTGCAATCCCACGTTGAGCATGTTGACTCCAAACCAGGAAAAGGCGGTCACGATATTGCCAAACACGGCCAGGTTCATCATGCCCCGTTCACGGATCATGCCTCCCCAGCGCGCATGAAGGATGAGTGCATTCCAGATGACGATCAGCAGGGCGCCGTTTTCCTTGGGATCCCATCCCCAGAAGCGACCCCAGGATTGGTCCGCCCAGATGCCTCCCAGAACGGTTCCAATGAAACTGAACAAGGTCGAGAAGCAGATCACTCCATACACCATACGGGTGAGGGATTGCGCTGTCTGTTTCGACAGGGATTGGGTGAAGAAGCCCCGCATGATGTAAAGGATGGCCAGGAATCCGGAAACGAACGTGGACGCATAACCCAACGTGATGGTGACCACATGGGTGGCCAGCCAGAAATTGGTGTCCAGGACAGCTCTGAGAACGCCCATCGTGTCGCCTTCCAATGCCAGATTGTGGGCAATGATCAGCGATAACACCCCGACGATGCTGGCGATGGCAGCGCCAATGGCGTCCCGGTAGATACGTTCGATGATCAATCCCAGAATCACCGCTCCCCATCCCACAAAGATAGCCGAACTGTAAAGGTTGGTGACGGGCGGGCGACCTTCGATATACATGCGTGTGATGAGTCCGCCGGTATGAACAATGGCAGCCAGTGCGACCAGATAGAATGCGGTTTTGCGCGTCCCTTCCGATCCGTTGACCCAAGTGATGCAGGCAAGGATGAAGGCGATGAGGTAAATCACCGTGCTCTTGTAGAAGGGAGCAAATCGATTGTAGCGGTACTCGATGCCTGTGCGTTTGAGTTCTTCAGTAAAATCAGATTGAAGGGATTGCCGGTATTGATTGACGGCTTGGTTGAAATTCCCGGAGTCATCCGCATGAAAGGTGCTGGCCATGCGTGCATAGGAGCGAACGGCAGGTTTGACATCCATGGTTTGAATGGCGGTGATCAGGTTGGTGCCGACGGTGCTCCATTGATCTTCCATTCCCGATTCCTTGCTTGGCGGAATCATCAGGGTTCGTGCGGAACTCAGCATTTGGAATCGGTCCATGTAGGCTGAAAACTGTCCCAATGTCGCTTCATCATGTTCCTTGCCTGCCACCTGATTGCGGTAAGCTTCCAAACCCGGGGCGATGATGGCGAGATAATTGTCCAGATCGGCGTTGAAATCGTGTGAATCCTGAGGTGCGATCGTGTTTTTCAATTCCAGGTAGGTATTCATACCAACCCAGATTTTGATCACCGCTTTTTCAAATGGAGAACGCAAGGCCTCTTCCTGATCGAAAGCGCTCTGGGCATGATGGCGGATGGTTGGGAATTGGTCCCGGATTTCATTGAAAGTGAAATAACGCAGCCCGGACTTTTCCAACCCCTTATCGTTCAGTCCCAATTGGTCCACGAGGTCGGGATGATTGATGGCGAAGATGTATCGTTCATCCGCAATCTCCGGGTGCATCATGACTTCCATGAGCCATTCCGAAGGATTCAGTTTTTTGGGATGTTTTGAAAATTGATACCAACGTCGTTCGGACAATTGTTCTTTTCCTTCACCTCGGATATCGAAGAAATTACCCCATTCTCCTTTTTCATTGTTGCCTTCCAATGGCACCTTCCGGCTTCCTCGAATCAGGAGCAGAGCATTCATGCCAACAGAGTCGAGCGGCTGCAGGCGTCCTTCTCGCAGCACTGGCAATTGACCGAATTGTACGTCGTCCATGTATCCGCGCGATTTGGCGGGCCGCATGGCGGAAACGATCCACAGGGTGAAGAGTCCAAGAACGATGAATGGGAGGAATTTCTTCATAATGTTTTAATCAGGCGCTGGTGTGGAAAAAAAGGTCGGGTTAACTAAGCTGCTTGTTTGCGTTTTTTGACAAATGCCAGGAGGTGAATCATGAATTGGACCAGCAAACCCAGTCCAACCATCACGCAGGCAAAGTAAGGGGTCAGCCAAGTGGGATTTTTAACCACCTGGAAAACGGAGGAGGGGGTCATCCCGGATCTTCTCACGACTTCACCTGCGGTCATTTGATGTTGGAAAAAGGTCATTCCCTGATAGCGCAAAGGGTGATTCATATAGATCAACACTTCACGATCTTCTCCGGTGTTTTCGTTTTTCAAGCGAACCCGGCTTGCAAAGTTTTTAGGGAGGTCTGTGCCGGTGTATTTATCGTGAGTCGCACGGAGCAGGGTCAGAGAGAAATCTTTGTAGTAGCGTTTGGGCCGCATGGCGATGGAGTATTGTTTTCCGTTGTGATCGAACTTTTGAGGGTTCATGCGGGTAGCGACCAGCCATTGCCCCAAAGATGTGTCGCCATCCAATAATTCCACAATAGCCGCCTTCATGTCTCTTGAATCCATGCTGGTGGCTGGAGGCATAGCCTTGAGATATACATTATCGAATCCCGTCTTGGCTTCGACCCTGGTATAACCTGTTTTCTGGTTACCTTGCTCATCAATTAGCGTCCCGGTCAGGCTGACATTTTGCCAGTAGTCGTGGACTTTGACCTTAAAAGGAATGGAGTCGTCGATGATGACAGATCCCTTGCTTCCAGCAATGAGTGAATCGGCAATGGTGTAGGCCTTGTCTTCGGTTGGGTTTGAGTGGTCGATCAGCACCCATTCGTCCAGTTTGAAGTCTTCTGAATGAGAGCTGGTTCCACCTTCCATTATTTCCATGGCGCTTTCACGGGAGAGCGCATCCGTGAAAACCTGGCCCAGTAACAAGAGGATCAATCCGGCGTGTGTGATATAGATGCCGAATTTTTTCTTTGTCAGTTTGAATCTGCTGACGAATGCGGCGACCAAATTGATCATCAAGAAGACACCCACCAGGTATCCGCCTGGAAGCACGGGAATTTTCCAGTCCGCGTTCTCTGGTCCCCAATAAATAAGCAAGCTTTTGAAGTAGAGCTCCTGTACCTGATAAAGCCCCAGATTGACCTGAGCCATCGTTCCTACGAACACGATGATCAGGAAAAACGCCAGACAGGTGACGGTCAGTTTAAGGGAGGTAAAGAACTTGATGATCGGTTTCAGCATGATGCTAGAATTGGACTGATTGAGCGAATGATTTGAAATTTTCCGTTTCCTTTTGGACGGCTGCGGGTGCGCCCATGGCCTTGAAGAACCAGGTTTGATTTCCTTTCGGAACAATCACTGCATCGATTTGCTGGGCTGAGCCCGGTAGATTGACATAGGTGGATTCAATTCCGCTGACACTGATGGTGCTGGTGATCGAGGTCAGATCCGCTTCGCTGGCGGGAGGTAAACCAACTTGTCCACGCCAACGGTTGATGTTCGGCAGCAGGCCACCTGCGCCACCGCCCAGCATGGACACCGTGATCTCAACGGCTCCGTCCTGCGCTGAAAAACTGGCCAGAATCATCGAGCGCGATCCTTTGTCCGTCCATGATTCAGGAACAGTCCACTCAGGAAGATTGGATGCCGCTGCAGAGGGCCGACTTGGTGGGGCTGCGCTGGAAGCAGCCATGTTCACGCCGGCATGCGGATCGGCTGCTGCGCGGGATGCCGCGATTTCTTTTTGCATGGCATTCAGATCCACAGAGCCCAGGAATGAAGTGAAACCTTCCAATTCTTTATCCAAATGATCTTTCTGGCCGGTCATTTTAAAAAACCAGGTGCCTGATGCCGAACTTGCAAAGGCGGTGACAATCCTTGCGCCCGACATTTCGCCGGGGGCGTCCTCTGGCGCCGTCAAATCAAAGATGCGTCCTTCAAGGTTCCCAATCTGGATCGGATCCGACGCTTGCTCCACTTCG
>CAYPZD010000051.1:5189-17852 GCA_964415055.1 uncultured Verrucomicrobiota bacterium
CTGGTAAGGAGCATTGTGACGGCACATCCGCTCATGAGCCAAGTGGTTGCCTGTTTGACGGGTATCAAAGCCTTGATTTTCAATTGCATCACCTATGTAAAAGTATGGGTTTTTCTTGCGATTTTCGGAGCAAGAAACGTGTGGATACAATGTGGTCTATACGGTACGAAATCAAGTGGGAACTTGCTCAGGGCAATTGGTGTTAGAAGATGGTCAATATCCGGGCATTTCAGGATTCCTCGGCTTCCTGTTTTTGCTGTTCGAGGATTTTGTCGATCGTGGCGTCCAGTAGATCCGTGTATTCGCTCACCGGCATGCAGCGAGGATCGACCTTACCGCGTGCCTGGTAGAGCCATCCTGTTGCATAGGGATCCTTTGTGATGGCAGTCAGATCTGTTTGCAATGAAGGATTCACCTGATCAAAAGTTCCATCCACCAGTGCATAAAGGTCTGAAATGGCCTTGAATCCCTCCATCCATCCGATGATTTGACCAAACTGGACTGGATCGCCTGATTTGACCTCAAAATCCTGATCCACCATGTCACCCAGCATACGAGTTGCGAACTTGGTCAATCCCACACGCCAAAGACCTTCCTCGATCTCACACACCCAACCATGAGACGGGCTGTACAGGTAGCGCTCGGGCAGGTGCGTGACAAAGGTGGATTTCTTATAGAATCTCTTTTTATTTTGGTCCGGTTCGTTCACAGCAAAGGCATCATCCCTACTTGTCATACGCGGCTTTGCAAAGCAAAATGCGTCGGAATTTGCTTGAAGTTTTCGATCGAATTCGTTTTTTGCTATGCTGATCGGTGCTTCTGAACCGGGTTATGCAGAAGAATCGATGGAATTTGCATCATTATGCCAACATACGAATATCAATGTGAGAAGTGCGGATTGGAGTTTGAACAGTTTCAATCCATGAAAGATGACGCCTTAACCACCTGTCCCAAAGACGTTTGCCAGAAAAAGCGCTGGGGCAAGGGAAAAGTGCACCGGGCCATTGGTGCTGGCGCCGGACTTATCTTCAAGGGGAGTGGTTTTTATATTACGGATTACCGCAGTGAGAGTTACAAAGCTGGGGCCAAGAGTGATAAGCCCAGTCCCGCGAAGTCGGCCAAGTCCAAATCCAGCGACAAACCCAAAAAATCCAAGGCAAAGAGCTCTTCCTGATGCTTTTGTGTCTATTTGGAACGATGTGTGCTGGTAATTAGTCATGCCAAATCCTTTCCAAAGTGCGGTGTCGTGCTGGCGGTTGAGTCTTTTGTTCGCCGGATTCTGGTTCTTCGCCGGGGCTCAGCATGCCAAGGCGGGAACATTGATCAGCAAGAGTGAGCAGTTTGTGGTCGTTTGGGAAGGGGAGGTGTTTGAACCCTCCAATTTGAATGGGGTTGAGAAAAACAATGGCTTGATTGCATTGACTCCCGATTTGGTTGCCCTCAATGCCGAGCAGATCAAAGACATGATGCTTCAGGCCTTGGGTGTGCAGGACAGCTGGCGCAACAAAATCAGGTTTACCATTAGTTCCAATAACCGATCCAAGGAACCTTTCATCACGGTTCCCACGCGATATGCCAATGGCTGGGGATTCCAAGTGGTCCTGAAGCCTAAAATTTCGGAAGACATCTGGCTGCGGAACCTTGTTCATGTGTTATTGCTGGAGATGGTCAATCGTCCATCCCCTGAAGTGATGTGCAATCCCCCTGCATGGTTGATTGAGGGATTGCGGCAGTTTGTGCTGCATTCCGCGATCATGGACCCCTCATTAACCGTGGATGACATGGTGGAGGTTGGAGTGCCGAGTGGTAAGTTAGGCAAGCCCACACCCTGGTTTTACAAACGGGAGTCCACCTTTCAGGCCAAGCAATTCCTTCAAAACAATGATCCACTCAGTGCCGAGCAGATATTCTCATCCGAAGAGCAATATGTGCGAACCATCAACTTTCGACACTGCGCGCACTTGTTGTTTCGTGAATTAAGCCTGATGCCGGATGGCAAACCCTCCATGCACCGGTTCATCGAAATGCTGCCCCGGTTTTTCAATTGGCAGACTGCTTTTCACCAGGCCTATCAATCCTCCTTTCCCAACATGCTCAGCCTTGAAAAGTGGTGGGCGGTGCTGACCGCATCCATCACTCAGTACAATGACAAACGCCGATGGAGCATGGAGCGTAGTCTGGAGGAATTGGGGAGGATACTCAACCCGCCGGCCAAAATGGCCGTTTTGGAAAATGACCTGCCGCAGTGGCAGACATTTGCCATCAAAGATGTCATCGCGCAATGGAGCGAAGAAGAGCGTGAGGCTCAAACCAAGCACCTGATTCAACAACTGCAGCTTCTGAAAGCGCAATCGAATTTTGAAGTCATGCCATTGATCGAATCCTATCTGGATTTGTTTCAGTCCTTTGATTCCATGATGGATGATGTGGGATATGCCCCCGATCGACGCGGTCAACTGGCCACAAGGGCTTCCAGCGTCATCAAAAAAACCACCCATCAGCTGGAACAACTGGAGACGCAACGCGTCCGTTTTCTGGAGCATTACAAATCTCTTGATGCTGCTCAGAACGCTTCCGCTGTCAATTAACACAACCTCGATTGGCAAGGCAGTTTTGGGGTGAAATTCACCCGATTGTTTTCCAGTTCATTTTTGCTCCCTTTTTCACCACCCATGACACAAATGTGAAATAAAAGTACTCACGTGTCGTGTTTTAGGTGTAAATGTCTTGTTTTATGACCTGTTTTGTGTTGCGCAACATGTTGATGAATGCACGATTATATCGTGCTCAATTTCTTGAGCACTGTTATCAGTCAACATTACATCAATAAAAAACAGACATGAAACAAAACAAAAGTATACGGTATCAGGGTGTCCTTTCGGGCATCACTTGCGCGATCTTCGTACTCTCACTTTCAATGAGAGCGGACACGTTGGTCGATCAAAACTTCAATCATCAGGACGGCCCTGTGGTTTCCGCCGAGGGCAGCCTTTGGGAACACCGAAGTGGGACCGAGGGCGATCTGATGGTGCAGGACGGGCAGTTGATGGTCGCCGCCTCAGCTTCGGAAGATGTCGGGATATTGCTTGCCGATCAATCCTTTGATGCTGAAAGCGAGGCGACGCTTTACGCATCCTTCACTCTGACAGTCACGGATAAACCTTCCAGCGGAGGGGGCTACTTTGCTCACTTTCGAGGAGGTAGTTCCGCAACGTTTCGAGGACGTTTGTTCATCGCGGCCTCCGAAGACGGCGAAGGTTTCAGGCTGGGGATCAGCAAGGGTGGTTCCAGTTTTGCCGATTCCACCATGCTGGATCAAGCTCTGGAATTGAACCAAAGCTATCGGATTGTGATGAGTTACCAACCATCCACTGCTGCCACCCGATTGGGCATTGATCCTGTTTCGGAAGATGATCTGACCTTGGTCGCTGGAGATGATGCGTCGGTGAGAACCATTGATCAGTTTGCCTTTCGGCAAGCTTCCGGCATCGGGTACATTCAAATCGATGAGCTCAAGATCACCACTGCGTTTGGTGATTTGACAGCTCTCGTTGTCCCGGAAAAACCAGTGATCAGAATCAATAACAACATGGAAATCCTCCCCGAAAGGGGGGGATCTTCCCTCCTGGTAATCATTCAACGGGAGGGCGTGATGGAGGAAGCTCTTGATGTTGGCATAGGGTGGTCTGGCACTGCTGTCTTTGGGGAAGACTATACCGGGCAGGTGGATCGAATTCATTTTGATCCGAACCAGGACCGAGTTGATATCACATTGGAGATACTGGATGATGATAAGAAGGAAGGGGCCGAGACGCTTGTCATGACCATTGAGGAGTCGGATGCGTTCGATGTTTCAGGCGGCTTAGGTGTTGAATGGAATATTACAGACGACGATTTGACGACCATACACCTTACCAGCCAGTTGTTTGAAGCAAGGGAAGGTGTGGACTCGGATTGGATGATTGTTTTGGAGCGTGATGGAGACCTTCAAGTTCCGCTCACGGTTCAGCTGGGACTGGGTGGCACTGCCGAGAGAGGAATGGATTTTGAATTGTCCTTTCCTCTTTCGCCAGTGTTTGAACCCGGGCAGGCGCGTTTGGAGTTGACGGTTGAGTTATTGGACGACGATCTGACCGAACCTGCCGAAAGCCTGATGCTATCCGTGGTGGATGATCCCGCTTATCAAATTGCGGCAGGTGTGGTTGAGCTGGTGATTCAGAGCGACGATTTTTCAGGGATTGTTCTGGAGGAGACATTTGATTATCCGGACGGATCATTGACCGAGGTTTCTGCCGGGAGGTGGCAACATGCCAGCGGTGATGAAAACGAGATCATTACGTTTGCAGGACAATTGGACGTCAATGAAGTTCAAGGTGAAGATGTGTATTTGCCGATTCCCATTCCTGAAAGAGATGATCCCAACATGCCGGAAGTTTTGTATGTGGGAATGGATGTGTTTTTTGCGAAAGCGCCTGAAGGAGCCGGAACTTATTGGTTGCATGTGCGTGGGGGAAACTCTTCCAGCTATCGCGGTCGTTTGTTTGTTCGAAACGCGGTCGAGGGTGAGGAGAAGTTTGAGTTGGGGATTTCCAATGGCAGTTCAACTGCGGATGCCTGGTATCCGGAAGTGTTTGAAGCACCCTCCCGCTTGAGGATTGTCATGGCTTACCGACCACTTGATGTGCTGACAACATTATGGGTGAATCCGATTGGTGAAACAGATATATCCGTAGCGGCCATTGATGAAGCAACGTCCAGTCAGTTGAGTTCTCTGGCCATTCGTCAACCCGGCAGTGTCTCCGGAGGTGTCGGACGCATGTTGTTGGATCATGTGCTTGTATCCACGGCTTTTGAGGATGTTGTTATCGGAAGCGACAAGCCGGTTATTTATTGGACATATCGTCCGGATCCACTTGAGTTACCGGATTCCGCTCCCGCCCTGGAAGATCCTGTTCGGGCCATCCGTTCCATACTATCCGAGTCCATGCCACGCAGCCGTGACTTGAATTTGCGACGCAAAGGTGATGAAAGTGAAACTTGGGTGGAGTTTGAAATCTCGGGATCCATTGAATTGGGAAAAGATTTACATATTCTGCAGGGAACGGGGCCGGTGTTAATTCCCGAGGGAGAATTCGAAGGACTGATTCAGATGTCAACCATTTCGGATTCCGCCGAAGAAGACGCGGAAATTCTCCAACTGGCTTTGAAACCCGGGGATGATTACCAACTGGGTTATCCCTCAGAAGCGATATTGGTTGTGGAGGATGTTCCGCCGCCACGACCAACACACACAGAGCCTGTTGGATTATCCATCCAATCCGAACAAGGTGGAGGTGCTTCAAATGTTCAGCTGTTGTTAAAAGGAGGCATTGACCAACCATTCATCATTGAGATTTCAAGTGATCTGATCCACTGGGAAGCATGGCAAAACGGTGATTTGGGAGCATCGGATTCGATAAGAATTGATATCGATATCGAGGAGACCGTCGGAACACGGTTTTTCAGAGTTGTCAGTCCTGACGATCCAGAATGATAGATATGCAGGTGGATGATTTGGAGGTCGATATTGTAAGGTTGTTTATACGTATGGGATGCGTGGAACATTTCTTCATTTTGACAAAGGCAAATAGAAAGCCTTGAAGAGGGTGCTTCTGGGGATTCGGAGGAAAGAAAGCAGAAAAAAGTGAAAATAAAAATTGACGATATTCCAAATTGGAATATTATGAACTGAGGCTGACACATGACAATAGAGCCGGTTGAAGGATTTAATGAAAAATTAAAATCATTTCGAAAGAGATATCCAAAGGAGGTATCCGTTCTTTTTCAAAATTTGAGAAGATACATCAAAGCCATTGAAGGCTTGTCGGACATTAAATCATTCAGGGCTGGCTACCTGCATCCGGAAGGAAACGGGGTTGTGGCAATCGGCCAATCCTCAGCCGATAAAAATTTGGGGTCACTTGCAGAGACTCGATTGTATATTCACGTCAGAATAAGAAATGACACTGTTTTCCTTCTGACGATTGGGAACAAACAGAGTCAGCAAAAGGACATTCAAACATCCAAAAAACACATTAGTGAATTGAAGCGTAAGTAACAGCTTCTGGTCAAAAACATGAAAAGAAATCCAAATAAAACCAAAAGCGACATTTCTGAGGCTAAATTTGATAGCATCGAAGACTTTTTCGAATCCAACTATTTTACTGGAGAAGAGCGTGCTGAATTGGAAGCGCTTGAGAGAAAGAGCATCGTGACCGATACACTGGTTCAAATTCGAAAAGAAGCCAACATGACCCAGGCTCAGTTGGCGGAGAAAATGGGGGTTACCCAATCCGCCATTTCAAAGATTGAAAGTGGTTCCGATGAATCACTGAAGTTGGCGGAAATCAAAGCCTACTCTAGGGCGACCGATTCGAAAATTGTTCTCCAATGTGGGACGCCATTGACTCATGTGGAGCACATCAAGCATCACGTGATTGCGCTGAAGCATCACCTGAAACATTTATGTGAGCTAAGTAAAGGCGATGCTGAAATTGAAAAGGGAGTGAACACTTTTTTAAGTGAGACGATATACAACCTTTTGCCCGTATTCGGGATGGCTGAGCAAGCCCATTCGACTGGAAAAGGGGATATGGAAATCAATGTCTCCATCCGCAATAAAAAGAAGAGCCATCTCCCATCCAACTCTGCAACAAAAGTGGATGCTGAGTTGGTAACCGAGGATTGTTTGTTGGGCTAAGCGATTCTTTTGAATCCATCGTGTTCAAACTTGTGCATACTTGATGTGGTTTCAAGTCGCCTGGACCTTGAGAGGCGCCTATCTCAATTTCAAAGCGTGATCCACTCGTTGTTTCTGATTGTATTCAAGTTCTGGTAATTCGGTGAGTGTGGGGGAAACCGTTTCGTCCAATGTTTTTCGGGCAAGTTCCTGAAAATCCAGCCAACGATCCCATTCGAGAGCAGGGGAGTGAACCGTTTGGCGAAGAAGGCTGCGCCATTCGATGATGATGCGGTCAATATCACCTGCTCCCAGAAAGTCGGTCACCCATTTGAACTTGTTGACTTCAGTTTTGTGAACGTCCATGACGATGGTTTCCGCTCCATAACCGTATTGGGTGGGGATGCCGTTTTCGAGATAGCCGGGGATGTTTTGGAAACCGTACATGTCGTGGCAGACCATGGCCATGCGACCACCCCAGCGGTGTTCGTCCCGACTGAATCGATGGCCGGCATGCAGGTCGGCGATGTCATAAATCAGTTCGTCCAGCGGATAACTTTTATCTTCGAGGGCGGCGGCTATGGCCAACCCGTCTCCGTGGGTATAAAAACTGACGATGCGCCCCCGGCGAGTCGGAACACCTTGGGCATCGATCAAGTTTAAACGCCTCCAAAGCATGGCTGTGCCGGTCTTGGCTGATAGGGAACGGCACGTCTCTACCAGGTTACACTCGTTACAGGCTGATGGTGCCACTTTGCGCACCGCCGCGCTCCACAGAGGGACGCCATGGCGATCGACGGGCACGTTCAGGGATTGCTTGCCATAGTTCAGGTGGACGGTAATGGCGTATTTTTGTTCCAGGAAGCGAACCACATCCACGCCCTTTTGAGACATGCGTTTTCGGATCAAAGGTTGGATGCGCTGTTGCCATTGCCCATCGGAAACCTGGCGTCCTCTCCAGCCTGTCAGGCGCCTGACCCATTTTGTCAGGATAATTTTTCCGTTGTGCATTCGGTCAGCTACAGCCAGGGCTTTACCGTAGATTTTCCATTTTCCTGAATCGTCCAGAACGCATGGGCGTCCATGACCAATTTCTCCGACCAGCTCTGGAATGGTCAAAGCTGGCTGGAGGTGAGATAATTTCCAGCCATCCATTTTCTTTGCAGGATCCCTGAGTTTCCACCATCGCACATGGTCACCCTGTGCATTCTGGTAAATGGGGACAAGGATACGTTCGAGGGGGACCTCCTGAACGGTGGGATCATAATCCCATTCACTTTCGCTGTTGAGGATCTGGCGAATTTTCTTTTTGACGTAACGGGCGCGTTCGGCATCGGTTCCCAGGTTGCAGGGTGTGTCCGGATACTTCATGGCATTTTCCACGCCAAGAAAGATGGGTCTGGTGGTAAACAAACGTTCCTGCACACGTACGGCTTCAGCGTATGGATCTTTTCCCTGAAGCGATGCGGCGTGCATGATGGTGAGCAGTGCGTTCCAGTCCACCATGCCGCTTCGTGTCAGCTTTGCCGAGTGAGCGTCTCTGAGACGGACTGAATTGCCACCGACCAGAACATATCCGATTTCATCGATCCCCCTGCGGCCGGCTCGGCCGAACATTTGAAGCATTTCGTCGGGTTGAATGGGGAATTCCTGGTAATCGCGCCGATACGAATCATCCACCAGGGCGACACTTCTCAAGGAAAAATTAATCCCCGCCGCCAAACCCATGGTAGCTACCACCACCCTGAGTTGACCCGCTTTGGCCAGGGGTTCGATTACGCCTGCTCTGGCCGCGTAGCTGAGGCCGCTATGATGGTAGGCGATGCGGTTGGAGAGCATTTTGGCCATGCGATCGCCCACCAGATGTTTTTGATCTTCGGTCAGGGTGAGCGGATTGGGTGTGGGGAGCTGTATGGCCAGCTCCATGGCGAGTTTTTCGGCCGCCTTTCGGCGCGGAGCAAACATCAGGACAGGGCCCAGTCCTTCGGCCAGACTTTTTGCCAGGAATTTGCCCCAAAAAGACCGGATTCCTTTTGGGATGTGGTAGCCGAGGTGCATGGGGGCCATCTCTTCCAGCGGAACGGGACGCACATGGTGTTCGACCAGGACGGCTTTGCGTTCAAGCCGTTTCAGCCAATCGACAATGTGCTGAGGGTTGGCCACACTCCCGCTGAGCAGGAGCAGTTGGGTTTGCTGTGGGGCCAGAGCCAACGCCAATTCATAGTTCAGTCCACGGTCCTGATCCCCGAGCATCTGGTATTCATCGACCACCAGCAACTTGGGGCCGTCCCCCCGGATCAGACGGTTTTTCTGAGTCTCGAGCGTGGCTACCAGAATGGGGGCTTCGAGGTTTTCGGATAAATCTCCTGTGGCAATGCCGACGTTCCATCCTTTGGAACGCCATTCCGCCAGTTTATCGTTGGCCAGGGCTCTGGTTGGAACCGTGTAAATGGCCTGGCCTTTCTTGAGTTTTCCCTGATTGGACCAGAGCTCAAAAATGAGCGTCTTCCCGGCGCCCGTTGGGGCATGTACGACGACGTCCTTGCCTTCACGCAGCGCCGTCACGGCGTCCTGCTGCCAGAGATCGGGGATGGTCACCTGGTTGAGGGACAACTGTGAATCCAATTGTGACGCTATGTTGAACGATGTCATGGCGCGTGAAAACGGGCGGAATGGACCGGTAAGGGGGCATGGCGATCGACCGGTTTTCTAGTTTTCCTCTTCAGATAATTTGCGGTAAAGCGTCGCAAGAGACACTTCCAGGATCTTCGATGCCTCTTCTTTGTCGCCGCCGGTATGAGTCATGACCCGGTTGAGATAGGCCACTTCCTGGTCGCGCAGGAATTGTTTCAATGGTTTCAGCGGTCCGTTTGCGGAAATGGCTGCCAGATCCTGGCCTTCAGCCGGGATGCCTGAGTCATTTTCGCGTTCAAGAGGAAAGACGTTTTGGGAAACCTCGGTTTCGTCGGCTTTTTCGATGAATCCTGTTTCCACACCTGTGTCATCCGCTTCCACCAGTTTTTCGATGTGGGATGGGAGGTCCTGACGCCGGATGACATGGGATTCGCTCAGCGCGCAGGCACGTTCGACGACGTTTTGAAGCTCTCGCACGTTCCCCGGCCATGCGTGAGCTCCAAGGGCATCCATACATACTTTGCTTACTTGAAAAAGTTTTCCGGTGCGCGGATGGACTTTGTCTTTCAGGAAATGGGCCACAAGCAGAGGGATGTCGTCCAATCGTTCCCGGAGTGCGGGCAGATGGATTGGGATGACATTGAGTCGGTAATAGAGATCTTCGCGAAATTCTCCCTGTTTGATGCGTTCTTCCAGTTCCTCGTTGGTGGCGGCCAGGACGCGGACATTCACCTGGACCGGGGTGTTCTCCCCAACGCGTCGCACTTCCTTTTCCTGGAGCACGCGTAACAATCTGCTCTGCAGGGTGGGGGGCATGGTGCCGATTTCATCCAGGAAAATGGTGCCACCGTCGGCTTCTTCAAAGAGTCCTTTTTTATCCTGCAAAGCCCCGGTGAAGGCGCCTTTGCGGTGCCCGAACAGTTCGGATTCCAGAAGGTTTTCGGGCAACGCGCTACAATTGATCGGGATAAAGGGGCTGGTGCGTCGTCGGCTGTTGAAATGCAAGGCTTTGGCGACGAGTTCTTTTCCTGTTCCACTTTCGCCGAGGACCAAAACGGTGCTTTCCGTGTCGGAAACACGTTCGATCATCTTGAATACGTCCTGCATTTTTGGAGACGTGCCGATGATCTGGCTGAACTGGTATTTCTTTTTGAGTTGTTTGCGCAGGTAGGCGTTTTCGGAAACCGCCTCGTTGTAGGAAAGCGCCCGGTCCACACTCAATTTGAGTTCGTCCAGCTTGAAGGGTTTTTCCAGATAATCGAAGGCTCCATGCTTCATGGCTTCCACCGCTGTTTCGATGGAGCCAAATCCCGTGATCACAATGACGACGGCCGATGGAAGGTTCTTTTTGGTGTGCTTGAGCAGGTCCAGACCAAAAGCACGCGTTTTGTCCAGATACAAATCGGTGATAATTATTTCCGGTTGTAGCTCTTCCAGCGCTCCAAGAGCCGCCGGTCCATTTGAGAAGGGGTGCACTTCATGCCCCCAACTGCGCAATGAATCGGCCACCAATTGCACCATGGTAACTTCATCGTCTACCAACAAAACCTTTGCCATGGCCAGAGATTAAAACTTTGTGAAGTGTCGAGCAAGCAGGTTTATGCCGAAACACCTTGGTAACGTGTGCATGATCCCGCATGTCAGGGGATGATTACGGTTGTAAAATGGTGGGATTTCCTTTCTTTTGAGGGGCAACAGGTCAGAAGCACGTGGAGCATCAGAAGAAAGTCAGGCATCGGAAATTGGCAACCCATCCTCTTTGTGGAGCGGATTTCAAAACCCTGTGGCGTGTTTTTCGTCGCAGTGGTGGCATACAGATGGATCGTCTTGCAGATTTGGGGATGATCTTGGGGGCTGCTTTGGGGCGGTTGCCTTTTGATTGGATGGAACGGGTTTATGTGGAATCCATTTCCAGGGAAAAGCGTTCATCCGCTCCTCCGGTCTTCATTCTTGGTCACTGGCGCAGTGGGACGACTCACCTCTACAACATCCTGTCCAAATCACCTTCTTTCGGCTACCTGCCCCCGATCGCGACGGGTATCCCCTGGAACATGCTGTTGCTCGGTCGATGGATGGAACCCTGGTTGATCAAGACCCTCCCGTCCGAGAGGTTCATTGACAATGTTCCCGTTCAACATGACTCGCCGCAAGAGGACGAAATTGCCCTGGCAAACATGATTGATGTTTCATTCTATCACGGGCTTTATTTTCCCAGGCATTTTCATGCCTACTTTCGCCAAGGCGTTTACTTTGATCAGGGGAATAAAACAGAAGTTGAGAGATGGAAGAAAACGTTCCTGTATTTCATGAACAAACTTTCCTTGCTCAATGAGGGCAGGGCGATCCTGGTCAAGAATCCTGTATACACCGCTCGAGTGGCCTTGTTGCGGGAGATGTATCCGGATGCCAAATTCATTCATATTCACAGGAATCCATTTCGGGTTTTCGAATCGATGATGAATTTTTATCGGAATCTTTTTCGGGAGTTGGCTTTCCAGCCATATGATCATCTTTCCATTCCCAAGCTCGTTCTGGAGCATTATCCCAAGATCATGGATCGCCTGGTGAGCGAGACGAAGGATTTGCCTTCCGACCAGTTCATTGAACTTGGGTATGACACCCTTGATCAGCATCCCATGCAGGCGATCGAGCAGATTTACGATCAGATCCGACTGGGAGATTTTAAAAAAGACAAACTCCATTTTCAGACTTATCTGGAATCCGTGAAGCGTTATCAGAAAAACCGTTTTGAATATACACCCGAAACGGTCGATCTGGTGCAGAAGCATTGGGGGCGGTTTGTTGATCGTTGGAACTACGATATCCCCGTCATTCGTAAAGGAGCAGGAGATGAGTGAAGTGACTTTGGTAACCGGAGGCGCGGGATTCATCGGGCAACACGTTGTCAACGCCTTGGTGAAACGGGGGGATCGGGTCCGTGTGCTGGATCTGCAGAAACCGGCGAAACCGCAATTGGACGTCGAATATGTTCTGGGAAACATTACCGAACAAGATGCCGTAAGATCCGCCATGGGTGGAGTCAAACGAGTGTTTCATTTGGCGGCTAAAGCTGGCTTGTGGGCGCATCGAAAGAGCGATTTTTATGCGGTCAATCAGATGGGTGCGCGTTACGTGTTTCAAGAGGCAGAACGAGAGGGGGTGGATCGCATCGTGCATTGTTCCACCGAATCCATTCTCAAAAGTTTTCGCCGAAAAGGTGGAAATGAACCCACCAATGAATCGGTGCAATTAACCCTCGAGGACATGCCCGGCGATTACTGTCGGGCCAAATTCCTGGCCGAGCAGGAAGC
>CAYPZD010000051.1:17952-35388 GCA_964415055.1 uncultured Verrucomicrobiota bacterium
TGAACCTGAGTGTTCTTCTAAAGGAATTGGAAGCAGTTAGTGGGCGTCCCATGCCCAGGAAACAAGTGCCTTATTGGTTGGCTCTTGGATTCAGTTACGTGAGTGAAGCCTGGGCAAACATCACGGGAAAACCGCCGGCCGCTCCGATTACGGGTGTGAGATTGGCCGCTTCACCGATGCTTTTTGACAATGCAAAAGCCGTGAAGGAATTGGGGGTTCGGTTTCGCCCTTTACGGGAATCACTCACCGATGAAATCCAGTGGTTTGATGAAGCGGGTTATTTGAACTGGACCTTGGATCGGTAGAACCAAAAAGCGCCACCCCGATCAACGAGGTGGCGCTTGTGTGAATGAGATTGCTGCAATCGCTTATTCAGCGGCTTTCAATTCAACGCCTTCAGGCCATTTGGCGCCTTGGTCGATCCAGGCACGGACCAGGCCGATTTGTGCCTTGGTCAGCTTGGCGTATTTTTCGCGTTTGTCGACCGGGGGCATTTCCATTTCTTCCACCAGGTCGGCGATGTAGTGAACAAACGGACTCTTGTCGCTTTTGCCAACAATGATGGCTTTTTCGTCGCTGCTTCCACCGGCAATGGTTTTTTCACGATCGTTCATGAAATATTTGCCTTTTGCGCGGGGCTTGACTCCGTGGCAATTGAAGCAGGCTTTTTCGAACAAAGGCTTCAAGTCCTTGACGAAGTCGACTTTTTTGTCGGATGCAGGTGGCAGTTTGCTGGTGTCCACCTCATCGGCTGCATAAACGTTCAAGCCGCATAGCATGGCTGCGGCTGCCATTGTACTTAGGATTCTTTTCATCATACGCATCTAATTTCTAATAGACGATCTGTTGTTCAAAGTATTCAAAGGTCAGGAAATTTCTTCCCACTTTCTGTTCTTGGCGGAGTTCAAAACGGCGTCACAAACTTTGGCCGTTTCGAGGGCATCGCGGAAGGTTGGGGCACAGGGCTCGCCTTTTTCGAGGCTGCGCAGGAAGTCTGCCACCTGGTGCACGAAGGTGTGTTCGTAGCCGATACACAGACCGGGGACCCACCAATTGCCCATGTAGGGTTGGTCGCCGTCCGAGACATGAATGCTGCGCCAGCCGCGGACAATGCCTTCGTCAGAGTAATCGAAATACTCCAATCGGTTCAGATCATGCAGATCCCAGCGGATGGATGCGTTTTCACCGTTGATTTCCAGGGTGTACAGCGCTTTGTGTCCGCGTGCATAACGCGTGGATTCGAACAATCCAAGTGAGCCGTTGTTGAAGTGGCAGTGGAAGACACAGGCGTCATCAATGGTGACAGCCTGTTTTTGCCCTGTTTCCTGATGGACACGTTCCTTGATGAAGGTTTCGGTCATGGCGGATACATCCTTGATACCACCGTTCAACCAAATGGCAGTATCGATACAGTGGGCCAGAAGGTCTCCGGTCACACCGGAACCGGCTGCCTGGGCATCGAGACGCCAGAGGGCTGCACCACCTTGTGGCAGGTCGGCATTGATGGTCCAGTCCTGCAGGAAGTTGGCACGGTAATGAAAAATCTTACCCAACTTACCGGAGTCAATAATCTGCTTGGCCAGGGTAACGGCCGGGATGCGGCGGTAGTTGTACCATACGGTGTTGGCGACTCCCGCCTTTTCGACTGCCTCGACCATCGGAAGTGATTCTTCAGCGGTGCGTGCCAATGGTTTTTCGCAAAGGATCATTTTCCCAGCTTCAGCCGCTGCGATGGCGATTTCTGCGTGGGTGTCATTGGGGGTGCAGATATCGATGGCATCGATGTCCTCACGCTGGACCAGAGCTTTCCAATCGGTTTCGACAGACTCATAGCCCCATTGGTCGGCGAATTCCCTGGCCTTGGCTTCGGTGCGTCCGCAGATGGCTTTCAATACGGGACGATATCCGATGTCTCCAAAGAAGTCGTTGACGCGTTTGTATCCGTTGGAATGGGTGCGGCCCATAAATCCGTAACCCACCAATCCGATGTTCAATGGTTTTTTGTCACTCATTTTCTTATGTCCTTAAAGTTCTGTTTAGGCTGTTGGAATCCTTATTTGCCATGTGCGTCGCGCACTTTGATCATGGCATCGAGAATGGTGTTCCAGGTGGCGGGGTTTTCGAGTGTGGCGTTCGGGAACATGCATCCGTCCCAGCAAATATGTTTGATGCCACGGCTTTCGAAATCTTTCAACCAGTAGCCCGAGCAACGGGTGATATCCAGCTTGCCGTTTGGATCGTCGGCGGGGCAGTGTTTGCCGGTTTTGTCGTGTGAACCTGCGCCGTGTACTTCGCCATCGTTTTGTGCAACATGGAAATCGATGGTCCATGGGCGCAATTTATCGGTCATTTGCTCATAGGCGGCCCAGAATTCATCTTCGGAATAGCCTTCCTTGATGAGGGCGTGTTCAGGCGCGTTGTAGCCGAGGGTATACAGATAAGTGTGAGCCAGGTCGGCCTGGAATCCAAGTGCCTCAGGCATTCCGACACCTTCCAGGACATCAAGCATGTCTTTCCATGAATGCATGCCTGCCCAGCAGATTTCGCCTTCAGCGGCCAGGCGCTCACCGTGGTCGGCGGCGATTTGGGCTGCTTTTTTGAATGTTTCTACAATGCGGGCGGTGTTGGCGCCGGGGTTTTCGCGCCATTTTTCGACACCAAATTCGGCGGAGTCGATGCGGATGACTCCATATTTACGCACTCCATGATCGTTGAAAACTTTGGCGATCCGACACGCCATTTTGACAGCGCTAAGGAATTTTTCCTGCTGTTCGTCGGTGCCCATGGCGGAATCACCCACAGTGCCCGGCCAGACCGGAGCCACCAGCGAACCCACTGAAAAACCTTTGCCGGCAATCAGATCGGCGATCTTCTTGAGTTCGTCGTCACTGGCTTCCGGATTGGTATGAGGCAAAAACAGGAAATAGTCGATGCCTTCAAATTTTTGCCCGTTGACCTCGGCGCTGGCCGTGAGATCGAGCATTTTTTCGAGGCTGATGGGTGGTTCCTGCCCTTCATCGGTTCCTTTTCCGACGAGACCTGGCCACATCGCGTTGTGGAGCTTTGGACTAACGTTGCTCATACAATTTTCTTTCTGATCGTTTCAGTTGTTTTGTTTGTCTTGCAAAATGGACACACCCGGCAAAGGCGGGCGTCCCGCAATACGGCGTTTTTGGACGCAATGAGTTGCGGGTGACGACCTCAAAAAGTAACAGCCCACCCAAGTATCTATCAATGCAAAATATTGAGTTTGGCTTGCACTTCCAACATTGATCCGCGCGAGGAGGTCACATGGTCTTGTGGAACCGGCCGGGTAAATGGCTATGGGGCTGGGCAGTATTCGTCAAGAATCGATAGAAAACCTTCGATATCAATTGGCTTGATGAGGTATTTGGTTGCCCCTTGTTCCAATAGTTCTGCCTTGCTTTTCTCTGTGGCATCCGCCGTCAGGATGAATATGGGCGTGTTCCTGGTCTGGTCATCGGATTTTAAACGCGTGAGCACACTTTGCCCACTCATATCCGGCAGGTGTAAATCCAGGAAAATAAGACCGGGTTGCTGGTCGTGTGCCAGTTGTGCTCCGAGTGAACCTTGGGCGGTTCTCAGCAATTCAACATGTGGGCGTAGTGCGACAATTTCTTCCACCAACTGAGCATTGGCATCGTTGTCTTCGATATGCAGAATCAGTGAAGATCGCGACTTGATGGGATGCGGGCGGGGGATGGATCTGACCGCCCTTATTTGCTGGTCTGGTTTTGACGCGTTGGATCGATCCAACTCAACCCAGAATGTTGAACCTTTTCCCTGCACACTCTCTCCGGTCAATGAACCATTCATCTCTTCCACGAGGGATCGGCTGAGTGATAGCCCCAGTCCAGTGCCTTCAATGCCTTGTTGTTCGGCGTTGAGTCGATCAAATGGGACGAAGAGTCGACCTTTCTTATCGTTTGGTATCCCTTGCCCTGTATCTGTCACTCCTACGCGAATTCTTTCCTGGCCAATAGATTCCATCGAAAAGCTAATGGTTCCCTGTTTCTTGTTATATTTGACCGCATTGGACAGCAGATTCAGGAAGACCTGCTCCAACCGCTTTCTATCTCCCATCACGTACAGGGGCGATTCCATTTCCGGATCTATGATCTGAATTTCACTTGATGCGGCGAATGGCCGTATCAGGTCGATTGCGGAATTCAGCACAGCACTACAGTCGACAGGTTCATTGGCGATGGCAATGGTTCCTGTTTCCACCCGGCTGATATCCAGAATGTCATTGATCAGGTCGAGCAAATGGCGACCAGCCTTGCGAATGTGTCCAAGATTGTTTTGCTGTTGGTCGGTCAGTTGTGTTCTTTCCAGCAGTTGTCCGAATCCAAGGATGCTGTTCAGGGGAGTCCTCAGCTCATGGCTCATTCGGGAGAGAAACAGACTTTTGGCGCTGTTTGCCCTTTCTGCCTCCATTTTGGCTTCTTGTAATGCTTTGGTGCGGTGTTTCACGAGGGCATGCAAATCGTCTGTTTGTCGCTTTCGTGCGGTCACATCATGCATGACAACGACAGCACCAAAGTGTTCTCCGGTGGTTGAGTAAATGGCGCTCCCCGAGCAAGCAACGATTCTTGGAAAGGCATCTTTTGCTTTGATGATGTATTCCAGGTTGATCAATGGTCTTCCTGCCAGCGCCATCGCAATCGGACTTGAGTCGGCAGGGAGTGGTCTATCACCCTTTAATGTATGTAGGTTGAGCATGGAATCCAGCTCGGCATAAGAATCCGGTGGCGTGTCTTTTCCGATCCAATTTCGTGCCGTTTTATTTACCAGTATCAACTTTCCCTCCGAACTACATGCGATCACGCCTTCAGCAAGGTTTTCGAGTGTGGCACGCAGAAGTTCCCGCTGGTGCTGAATCAGGTGCTCGTCTTTTTTTCGATGAGTGATGTCCCTGAGAACACCTGTGACGCCAATGACCTTGCCGTTGTCATCGAGGGAAAGATTTCCGTTTTCTTCCACCCATACGGGGTCACCTTCGCCATTGACAATTCTGAATTGAGAAAGGACCACTTCACCGGTCGTAAATGTTTCTTCAAACTCTTCCTTAACTCTTTCCAGGTCCTCTTCATAAACATATTGCAGGAAATTCCTGGATTCGGCCTTTTTGGGGTCAATGCCATACTGGCTGGCCTGTTGACTGAGGAAAATGATGGTCCCGGTTTGATCCACCATATAGACGATGTCTTTCGAATTTTCGACGATGGCCAGATACTTTTCAGCCTGTTCTCTTAATTGAGATTGGAGCTGTTTCATCTGTTTGTTTTGAAAAAGCAATTTGATCAGGAGGAATGACGAAATGAGGCATAAAAAAACCAGCAGTCCTGAAAAAATGTACAAGGATGTCAACTGGCGACGAGCGACAACCAGTTCTTCCACCATGTTGTCCGATAAGCGCGGGAACTTGGCCCATCGACTGATGATTTCGGTAACAATGCCATCGTCCACCATGGATTGCATGCTTTTGCGGATCAGATCGGCTGCGGGAGCTTCTTCGTGGGACGAGGCCAATCCCATCACCATGGGAGGGAATTGCGAACTGATGATGCGGACGGAGGTGGAATGGCCCCCTTCCAAGATGGCACGCAGGGCGGCGTATTGATCCAGGTAAACAGCATCTGATTGTGCTTTCATCAACATCATGACCGCTTCGCGGCTGCTTGGTGCCGGGACCAGTTGGCTGTCAGGCAGGAATTGACTCAGGTTTTCTTGATGATGGCGTAATTAACATAGCTGATACGGCTTTGGCTGAGATCTTGTGTTCGATTGAACGGGCTGTTTGCCAGGACGAGAAAACAGCCCCGACTTTGGAGATATGGTGCCGTGAAATAAAAATTCTTCCGGCGTTCAGGTTTGATGGTCATGAGAACCCAGAACTCCATCTTGTTCTTGTCGAAACCTGAGTTTTTTACCCATTCGAGTTGCAAACCTTCCCGTTTTGCCGCTTCGTTCACCAATTCCACCGCCAAACCAGAGGGTGCGTTATTGCTGTCAAAATGAAAGGGCTCATCATTTCCATAACCGATACGATAAACCCTGGAAGTGTCGACCCTGTCTTTGGGGAAAGTAAGAAAGACGATCATTCCAAGCGCAACCGCAGTGCAAACAGCGGCCAGCAGGAAACTATTTCTGCTCGAATGGAAAACCTTCATCATTTTTTTATTTTCAAATGATGGTTCGCATCACTGATCGAAATATTGCCATGGCTCTTATTTGGGAAAACTAGCGCATTTCAGGTGATTGGGCGATGCAATTTTCAATGGAATAGATAAACTAGCTTTTGACCTTTTTCTTCCAAATGCTTACATGGGGGGCATGAAATCACATTCAGCGCCGTGGGTGACTTTTCGCCCGGAAATCAAGGTTCTTGACTGCACCATTCGTGATGGGGGTTTGTGCAATGATCATTTGTTTGATGACGAGTTCGTCAAAGCAGTCTACGACACCTGTATTGCGGCAGGGATCGATGCCATGGAGATCGGTTACAAGGGATCTCAAAAGCTCTTTGCGCGCGACAAATTTGGCGACTGGAAATTTTGTGAGGAGGATGACATCCGGCGTATCGTGGGTGACAATGAAGCAGGAATTAAATTGTCCGCGATGGCAGACGTAGGAAAGACAGACTTCAAAACCGATATTCTTCCCAAAAAAGACAGTGTGCTTGATATCATCCGGGTGGCCACCTACGTTCACCAGATTCCCGGAGCGATTGAGATGATTCAGGACGCTCATGACAAAGGGTATGAGACTACTTGTAACATTATGGCGATCTCCACCGTGAGTGATTCGGAAATCGACCAGGCGCTCGATGCCCTCGCTCAAACTCCAGTGGGTACAGTTGTCGTGGTGGATAGCTACGGTCATCTTTATCATGAGCAAATCCGTCACCTGGTTCAAAAGTACCGCAAAGCAACCGAAAGCCTGGGCAAAGAGGTGGGGATTCATACGCACAACAACATGCAGTTCGCTTTCGCGAACACAGTCGAAGCCATCATTCAAGGCGCCAATCGGATCGATGCGACGATGTATGGTCTGGGGCGTGGAGCGGGGAACTGCCCGATGGAGTTGTTGATCGGATTTCTAAAGAATCCCAAGTTTAAACTGCGTCCAATTCTTCAATTGCTCCAGGATTACCTCATTCCTTTCAGAGAAAACGTGGAGTGGGGGACCTTGACTCCTTATGCCGTGACCGGATCGTTGAACCAGCACCCCCGATCCGCCATCAAGGTGAGAGAAGGAGATGACAAGGACGATTTCGTCAAGTTTTACGATGCCTGTGTAGCGGATATATGAATGGGAATCCCGTGGGAACTCGGCTTACCTTGATCCGCCTTTTCCTGTGACGAGACGTCCCAATTTACCAAAAAAAAGCCCCGGAAGATTCCGGGGCTTTTGCTTTTTGAGAGTCTGTTCGGATCCTTATGGAACCACTTTCCAGATGCCGCGCATCAACAGGTGATGGCCTGGGAATGTGCAGAGGTAGTCGTAATCACCCGGCTCGCTCGGGGCTGTGAATTCAATCACTTCCTGCTGCTTGTTTTGAAGCAGTTTGGAGTGGGCGATGATCTTGTCATTTTCCGGAATGAATCCCTTGGCGAAACCCTCGGCAGCCATTTGAATGGCAGCCATACCAATTTCATTGGCGGATTTTGGCTGCGCAAAGATGATGTTGTGAGGCATGAAGTCGTGGTTCACAAAGGTGATTTTGACTTTCGCGCCCGCTTTGACTTCAAATGACTTGATGTCGTATTGCATTTTCTCTGGGACGGTCCCGATGGTTACTTCGACCAAACTGTCCGAACTGGATGTCACTCCGGATGCCGGCCCGGAAGTTTCCAACGGATTGGACTCCGCCAGAGTCGGTGGAGCTTGCTCCATGCCGAACCAGTGGTGTTGAACCGTGCGTGCGGCATTGCGAGCGTGGTCAACCGGTGATTGCAGGAGCTGGGTCAGCAACTCAGTGTTGCGCACGTTGTGTTGCTGGTGTAGCCAAAGGGCCTCCAACAAGTGGTGGGCGTGTTCGGGATTGTCTGCGTCAAACTGCTTGATCCAGCGTTGGGCTGCGGCGATGACTTCGGAAGTTTCGCGACCACTCAATTCGATACGGGTGCGGTAGCGCACGCTGTCGATTTGGTGCTCGAGATTTTTCATCAGTTGATCCAATGAAGCTCCCGCGATCTCAACTGGTGCCTGAAGGGGGCGGTCCTTGTAGATCATGCGGTAAACGCGGCCGTGTTTGTGGTCACGATTCGGGTCACGCACGTTGTGTTGCATGTGGCCGATGATGACGTTTTGCCAGTCGGAGATGTAAAGTGCGCCGTCTTCCCCGAATTCGATATCACTTGGACGGAAATTCTTGTCACTGGAAACCAGCAGGTCTCCCAGAGGTTCACCCCAGACCTTGCCGGTGTCTCCATCTCGGTTCAGTTCGTATTGTTTGATCCCGAGGAATCCGATGGTGTTGGCAATCATGAAATCTCCCTGGTAGGAAGCAGGGAAGTTTTCGCTGGAGATCACTCCGTTGGCGGGAACAGGTCGAACCTGCATCTCGAGGAGCTTCTGCATCTTGAATCCTTTTTCAGCAGGAACCACTTGGTAGGCGCGGCCGCCTGTACCGTCGGTAGCATAGTGATAACCCCATTTGTCGAAACTGATACCGTGCGGGTTCGGGCTGTTGTCGGCATGGTAGCTGATGTGATATCGACGTGGATCAAAACGAAACATGCCGGAAGACCCGGTGTTTAAGGCCGGGGAATAAGGGTGCTCAATGTTATTCACGAGGAAGATTCCGCTCTGCCAGTAAATACCTCCGTCCGGACCATACACAAATGCGTTGGCCGCGTGATGTGTGTCGGCGGAACCAATGCCTTCCAGGAAGACGATTTCCTCATCGGCGACATCGTCGCCGTCGTTGTCTTTCAGGAACAGGATGTTGGGCTGGGAAGCGACCAAAACGCCACCGTTCCAGAATTCAAATCCGGTCGGGTTGTGCACTTTGGCGAAGGTGATGGCTTCGTCGGCAATGCCATCGCGGTTTGCGTCAGGAAGGATAACCAGTCGATCGTCCATTTCTTTCAAAGGTTCCCATTTGGGATAGGTTTTCCAGGTGGCAGCCCAGAGGCGGCCTTGGGTGTCGACAGACAGTTGAACCGGGTTGACCAGTTCGGGGAAGCGTTTCTCATCGGCGAACAAGTTGATTTCAAAACCTTCCGGCACGGTCATGTTGGCGATGGCCTGTTGTCCGTCCTGATAGTTGAGGTTGCCTTCTTTTTGAGCGTTGGAGCTGGGGCTGCCTCCGCCGACGTTCGATACCACCTTAACCGGGGATGGCACATTGCTGTCGTCGATTTCGATGTCGCGGCCTTCGGTCAAGGTCCAGATGCGGATGTCGCGGTTGGCGGTCATGATGTCCAGCATGATCATTTCATGCATCAACACTTCGCGGTTGGTTTGGCCCTGAACGAATTTCAGGCCGGAACGTCCACCCCAGACATCGTTGCCGTCTGTGGCGCGGTAGCGGTTGAACCAGTGGAAATTCTTGTCCAGCACGGCCTGGCGAAGCGATTCCAGTTCGGAGCTGGCAGTGAACGTTTCGTTCAGCAGGGTGGAACCAATGAATTGGGCAATCAGGCGGTTCCCCTCGTCATTGAGGTGGATGCCGTTCAAGGTCAAGGGTTCGTCGGAAGCCTGGTAGAGCGCCTGACTGGCTGCGAAGAGGTCGACAAAGGAAACGTTCTTTTCAACGGCGACCTGGCGGGTGGCTGCGGTGTAGAGGGCCAGATTGACATTGTTTTCAGATCCATCGGGAATGTTGCGGTCTCCGATGTTTTCATTCGCAATCGGGGAGAACAATACGATGGTGGGTTCGGATTTACCGTTGGGTTTGAGGTTGCGGTAATTATCAATCATCTCGCGGAGATCGGTTTTGAATTTTTCCAAACCGTCTTCTCCGGCAAAGGATTCGTTGTAGCCGAACATGGCGAAGATGACATCGGCCTCACAATGGGTGAGGTATTCCTCGGGAGTCATGTACCCCTTGTTACGGGGACGTTTGGCCACCTGATCTCCGGGAAAGCCAAGGTTGCGGAAAGCGAGGTGCTTTCCTTGAGAACGGCTTTGAATCAGTGTTTCAAGCCATCCGCTGTATTGAATGCGGGTGGCCAGGGTGTTTCCGATGATGCAGACGCGATCCCCGTCTTCGAGGTTCAGTTGCGCCTCCAATTGCTGGCTGGAAAACCCGAAGGCCCCAGCCGTGATGGCAACCATGGTTGCCGCCAGCGATTTAAATGATGATTTCCACATAATCAAATAAAGGAATGAAACATCCATTCAGCCATAAACAGCACAAATCGCAATCGAAAACTGAAAATGGTTTCAGGGAGACGATAAGCCGAATTTTGTCGATCCCGATAAAATCGGGACGGAGGATCATTTATCTGAGCGACCCAACCCGGAACCTCGTCCGCCGAAACGGACACGAGACGAGCAGCCTCCAGGTTCCCTATTTGGTCTTGCACCCGATGGGGTTTACCGTGCCTCTTGGATTACTCCTCGAGCGGTGGGCTCTTACCCCACCATTTCACCCTTACCCCGCCGAAACGGGGCGGTTTGTTTTCTGCTGCACTGGCCGTCAACGCATCCTCGCGCATGCATCGCCCGCATATACTCCCGCTCAAAAACGAGATTACGCGGCATCGTGCCCTGTGGAGTTCGGACTTTCCTCCCCCGGCTCATGACCGGGAGCGATCCTCTGTCTCCCTGAAACCGGCTGCAAGCTAGCGGTTGATGCGCGGTGACACAAGCAGGAAGGTCGACGGTCCCAGATATTAGTTTGATTCCTTGAGAGATATTTGCCATGCATTTCTCGAGACACTTTTTACTTTATGAAGAATCAACCTATGAGTCCGGCAGCGATGGAAGATCTCGACGTTTATACGGACGAATTCGATGTTGAGAGTATCAACGAAGGTTCGAAAGCCTATCTCAGTGGGGCGGTTCAGCATTTGGAAATCGACCCTGATCGTGATGAAGCGGATGCGGTTGTATCTTACCAAAACGAGACTTGCGAGGTGTGGCTTCTTTACAACAGGTTCGATGGTTGGATGTGTGGGTGTACGGGGGATGACTGTTTTGACCAATGCAAACACGTCTATGCCGTCATCCTTGCTTGGGAAAACTTGGGCAAGAAGCCTTCAAAAGTGCAGAAAGTACCCGTCAAAGCCCCAAGCTCCTCGGTCTTGGGTGAGGTTTTTCAAAAGACAAAGGGGGCGGCTTTGTCCAAGAAGGAAAGACGGGCTGTTGAGGGGGTTTATGCCCTCTACAACGAATTGCTTCCACGAAAGAGTCTTCCGAACGTTTGGATGCTGAGTAACATAGGGGTTGAATGTGATACATTCAACTGGGGCACCCTCGATCTGTGGGACGAATTTCCGGAAAATGATCATGTTTTTTGGCTCTACATCGTGGCTTATTGCCGGAAGCGCAACGGCGAGATTCCCAAAGAATTGGAGCCCGTGAGTGATGTTTCACTCCTGGCGGACAGGATTCTTCAGATGGAACGTCGAAAGATCGTCAACCATTGGTATGCAATATTTCGAAAAGACAATCCGGGGGGCATTTCTGGGGCTGGAACGCTGAAGGATGGTGTGTTGGAAAAGAAAACGGTGCCGCTGCAGTTGCGTCTGAAGTTTTTGAAAGACAAAGCTTCCCTGGAGTCGAACCGAGCAGATCATGGCTGGATTGCCTTGACTCGAAAAACGGCCGAGCGGATGAAATGCGACCTGCAAGAAGGCCGCATTACCATGTCCGCTGATGATGAGTCCCTGTTTGGACGATTGCAGGACGAAGACTACCGCTCACATTACAGAATTTCCCTGGGATATGATCACCGGGACGAAGCTCAGTCTTTGATCAGTATCCTTATGAGTCCCAATTTGAGGGCGAAATGCGTGGACAAATCCGGGAATCCATTCCAATTCAATCACATCCCCCTGGTTTGGGCAATGAGTCCCAAGGTCCATGAAGGTTGGGATGGATTTGAATTTTTTCTTGAAGATTCGAAAGGGAAACAGGTCGAGCAGTCTGAACTGGTTCTTACTGGGAATCCCACTCTTTATAAAATTGGCAATGTCTGGAATGTGGGGCCAACGTTGTTGGATCAGTTGTTTCCGTTTGGCGACATTCGATTCGTTCCTAAAGAGGTGGTCGAAAGTTCCGATGGTGTCCGTTTTTTTCACCATTCGGGTGTCAATTTTCCCTCCGAAATTCAAGATCGAATCCAGACTCAGCCGCTGCATCCGGTCCTTAGATGCCGATTGGATGGCCCTTCCGAGGAGGAATGCCTGGTGGAAGTGTTTGCCGCGAATCCTGATGGTGAACTTGTGCAGAGCTGGTCGGATGGGAGTTGGTTGGCTTTGGAATCCGATGAAGGAGCCCAAGTGTTAAAGGAAGAGGGTGCCTCGAAGTCGGATCACTATGTGATCTACGACGAAAGTCAATTGGCGGGTATTCCCTCCGTGATGGATCCACTCAGGTTGCGGATGAGTAATCCTTATGACCATTATGGATTTAAAAAGAGGATTTCCCAATTCAGGAAAAAAGTGACCAATGCCTTTCCCAAGCAGTTCTTTGACTGGTTGGAGTATTTGCCCGAAGAAGTCGAAGTGCGATTGGAGGGCGTTTTGGAATCCTTTCGCAAAAAATCGGTGACGCGTTCAGTCAGTTTGTCCGCTGAGGAAAACGACATCGATTGGTTCGATGTTCAGCTTGTTACCAAGGTTGAAGATACCGAATTGACCGAGGAAGAAGTGCAGCTTCTGATGAAAGCAAAAGGTAAATGGGTTCGGATGGGTGAAAAGGGATGGCGGCGGATGCTTTATCAGGTCAGCGAAGAGGACAGCCGCGATTTGGCCAAATTGGGAGTCAGTCCTGAATCCATGGGAAGTGAACCCCAGCGATTTCATGCCTTGCAGTTGGCGAATCCTGTGGCCTCACGCTTTCTTCCAGAGAAGCAGGCCGAAGCCATTCGCAAACGAGGCGAGGAAATCCAAACGAGTGTTCAACCGAAAGTTCCATCTTCGATCAAGGCCGACATGCGGTCCTATCAAGTGGACGGATTTCATTTTCTGGCCTACCTGTCCACCAATCAGTTTGGCGGCATCCTTGCGGATGATATGGGCCTGGGAAAAACACTGCAGACGCTGGCCTGGCTCGAGTGGTTGCGGGCGAAAAAGGGCAACAAGAAATTGCCTTCATTGGTGGTTTGCCCGAAGAGTGTGATGGATAACTGGCGCGCGGAGGCCGAAAAATTTGTGAAGGGTCTAAAGGTGCGCGTGTGGAATCCGAAGGAACTGGATCAATTTGCCTCCGAACTGTCCGCTTATCACCTTCATGTCATCAATTACAACCAACTGCGATCATTGGGGGAGCCACTGGCAGCCGTCCAGTTTTTGAGCGTCATTCTGGATGAGGGGCAATACATCAAGAATCCATCCTCACAAAGCGCCCAGATCGCGCGGGCCCTGAACGCTTCCTATCGCCTGGTGCTGACCGGGACCCCCATTGAAAATCGCTTGTTGGATCTATGGAGTCTCATGGCGTTTTCCATGCCCGGAATTTTGGGAAGTCGTAATCAGTTCGGTAAACTTTACAACGCGAAGGATGATCCCTTTGCGCGACTGAGACTGTCTTCACGAGTGCGTCCGTTCTTGATTCGGCGAACGAAGTCGCAGGTCGCCAACGACCTGCCGGATCGTATCGAGGAGGATATCGTCTGTGAAATGGAAGGAGAACAGGAAAAACTCTACAAAGCCGAACAGAAACGCGCTCAGCAATTGCTCCTTAAAATCAAATCCAGGAAGGAACTGAACGAGCTTCGTTTCAATATCCTGACTTCGTTGCTGCGGTTGCGCCAAATCTGCTGCCACCCAAAATTGATCCGTGCATCATCGAAGGCCGACAGCGCCAAAACCGAAGCGTTGTTGGAACAGTTGGAGCCCATCATGGAGGAGGGGAACAAAGTGCTGGTGTTTTCCCAGTTCGTTGAGGTGCTGGATTTGTTGGAGAAGCAGTTGAAAAAACAAAAGTGGAAGACCTGGAAACTGACCGGCAAAACCGAGGGACGCGGATCTCTTGTTGATTCGTTCCAGTCACACGATGGGGCGGGTGTGTTTCTCATTTCGCTCAAAGCCGGTGGTTCGGGGCTGAACCTGACCGCTGCCAGCTATGTCGTGCTGTTCGATCCCTGGTGGAATCCGGCGGTGGAAAATCAGGCCATTGATCGAACGCATCGCATCGGCCAGACCAACAAGGTGATCGCCTATCGTTTGTTGATCAAAAACAGCATTGAAGAAAAAATCCGAGCCCTGCAAAAAACGAAAAAGTCCATGGCGGAAGATGTGCTGGGTGAGGAGAAATTCTCCGAATCACTGAGCTTGGAGGATTTTGAGTTTCTCTTCTCTTAACATGGGGGTGATGAACAAGACTGATAAGCCGTTAGCACCTGCTTTGCCATGTCGGAGGATTTGAAGTGGTGGTGGACCGACTGATACGCCTGGTTGGACAAGATTTTTAAATTTTCCTTCGAGCCAAGTAGCGTGCTGATGCTTTTCGCCAGGTGGTCCGCTTCGAGTCCTTCGGTAATGATGCCTCCTGTTGTGGCATTGATCACTTCCGGAAAAGCGGCGTGGGGTGGTTGCACCACGGGCACCCCGGCGGCCATGGCTTCCAGAAGGTAGAGTCCAAAGGTTTCCCCATAAAGGGCAGGGACTGAGAAAACGGTCAGTTTCGAAAAGAAATCGAGTTTGGCTTCCCGATCTAGGTTGGGATGCCAGGAAACATCCTTCTCTATTCCTGCCGACCGAAGCTTCTTTTTCTGCTCCTCAACGACCGGTTCGTCCGAGGGGCCCATGCCTCCGCCAACCATGAGTTTTAGATCACGGTGAGCTTCCATGGATTTCAATTGTATGAATGCGTCCACCAGCAGGGGAAGCCCTTTCTCACGACACATTCGGGCAAAGTAGCCGAGCACTGGCGGGTTCATGGGCAGGGGACTGCGTGTATAACCATCGGTCGGAATACCGTTGGGGATGACGTGCAATTTGGAACTGTCAAATCCAAGGCGTTGCCGCATGAGATCACCAAAATATTGACTGGGGGAGACAAAGGCGTCCACTTCCCTGGCTCTGGTTGATAGCACTTCCCAGGCTCTTTTACGATTTTCCGCGGGTAGAGCGTCCAGGAAGGTGTCTTCACCTTGTAGTGTGCAGGCAACGGCACATCCGAGCTGGTCCTTGATTTGGCGGGCCATGCCGATAAGGAGCGCGTTGGATAGGCAGACGATGTCCGGTCGCATGTTTTCCTTCAGCCAGTCCACCAACTCATCGAGTTCTTTCTGCTGTCGTCCTTCTTCTCCCATCAACATGGAAACGGTCAGGTCACCGACGTCTTCAGGCCGCGTGCGTGCTGCATATTTGGAAATTCGTTTTAACACGGAACGTTTGTTCAACCACGAGGTCCATGACGACGGGAGCTTGCGGAAAAGTCCGAGAGTCTGGTCGAGGAATACATTGATGCCACCGAAGAAAATAGGAGTCTGCGAACTCTGGTCGGTATCCTCAAGGGTCAACGGCAGGTAAAGCGGCACCATCAACACTTCATGCCCTTCATCACGCAAGCACTTGACCAGAGCATTGTCTCGAAAACATCCGCCGCAATACATGCCCCCTGCGCCCGGGGTGATTTGAACGATCTTCATACTGTGGTTTCGACGGTGTACTGATGTGTTCGGCGCTTTGTGCTATTCGGATTCGGATCGAAAACCATATACATTTCCGTCCTCGCTGCCAATCACCACCCAGTCATTGATGATAGCGGGGGAACTGGTTAGAGGTTGTCCAAGGTCGATGGACTGGATCTCTTTTCCATCGCTGAGGCGAACCCGATACAAGCGCCCGTCCTGTGACCCGAAAATGGCCTCATTTCCGACCACGACCGGTGAGCTGTCCACTTTCCCTCTGGTGGGAAACGTCCAGATCTTTTCCCCGGTTTTCCGGTTCAGGCAATGTAATTGACGGTCGCGGCATCCGGTCAATACCCGGTCACCGGCTATGGCTGGAGAAGAGTAGTAGGGAAAACTACGCTCACGGTATTTCCAGGCAAGCTCCCCTTTGTCCAAATCGAAGCAGAGGAACTCACTTTCATAATGCCCGACATAAACCTTGGAACCCGCCATGGCGACCGAACCGGCAATGTAGGCTCCCGCTTCGATTTCCTTCACCTTGGTTCCGTCTGACAGTTGAATGACGTGCAACAAAGCATCGCAACCGCCGAATACGGTTTTCCCATCGGATACGGCAGGGGTGCCATTGATGTAATTACCGGTTTCGTAATCCCATACCTTGCTTCCGTCACTGGCCTTGATGCAGTGAAGTTTGAAATCATAACTGCCCGCCAGAATCCATGGTTCCTTGCCGTCCGGAGATAAAATCCAGTTCGGCGCCCCCAGGACCTGGTCTTCCGTTTCGTATTTCCAGATCAGAGTTCCGTCCTTGGCTGCCAGCTTGTAGACAAAGCCGTCCCCCGAACCAACATACACATGATCTCCAAGCACCAGGGGAGAGCTTTCGACATTGCCCAGTGTTTCGTGTTTCCAAATTTGTTTGCCGTCCTTCAGGTTTAGCGCGTAGATGAACCCATCATCCGAACCGATGAAAACGCGTCCGTCCACGATGGCCGCGGAGGATTTGATGGAGTGTTCTGCCTCAAACTCCCAGGCTTCCTTCAGCTTAGGCCCAATCTTGGCGGGGGAAACTCCATTCAGGGAAGGGTTTCCCCGGTACATGGGCCATGCGTTTTCAGTGGCTTTCCCCATGGATGCCTCGGGGGAATCAGCGGCGAGGATGGGGGTGATCTGATGGATGGTTACAGCAGCGATCCATGCCAGCATACCATTGCGAAAGTATTGAAAAGTGTTCATTTCCAGTTTAGTGCCCTTAGTATTTCTTTTGGTGACATTAGCCTAACACCAGCAGTTATCATTTTTTAAGCAAAAAGCAACCTAACTTTACCATGGGAGACTTTCCAAGGGTATTGGGAGGAAGATCGATGGAACATGTGGGGAGGGTATATTTCCTTGGACAGTTCAATCGCCTCGGAGTGAGGGGCTGGAGTAATCTTGTCATTCGTGCCGCTTTCCTTGAAACCATCCATGTAAAACAAGTTTTCATTGTCTTGACTTCGAGTCAGGCTGGGCAAGTATCAGTGCCATCAACCAGCTCAGAAAATGAATCACGTTAGTCGCATTGTCTTTTGGGGGCTTACCTTGGCTTCAACACTGGCCATGCCGGCCGTCGACTTTCTGGCCCAAGTTGAGTGAGAAGTTAGGGTGATCATATC
>CAYPZD010000052.1:0-26351 GCA_964415055.1 uncultured Verrucomicrobiota bacterium
AGGGTTCAAGAAAGATTACCAGCCCTTTTTTGTGTCATCCTATGGGATGGCTGTGATTAACAATCCATTCACCCCGCACATTTCATCGCACTCGAATGCTGTGTTTCGCATTATCTTTACTTCTCAATGCCCGGATAATGGTCTAAGCTTTGCATGTTTCCCATACTCATGAAACTTAAATTCACATATCAACGCTGTCTGTTGGCGGTCATGCTTGGTTGGATGACCTTTTCTGTTTGCCGGGCTGAATTGCCTGCTAAAATTTTCTTATGGCCCAATGGGGCGCCGGGATCTGAAGCACGAAAGGACGAACCCGAAAAATCCGAGGGTAGCAATGTGTTTAACGTACACAACCCTTCAATCACTCCATACCTTCCTGGAAAAGGTAAAGCCACCGGAACCGCCGTGATCATTGCTCCGGGTGGTGGGCATCGAGTGTTATGTCTGGGACATGAAGGGGATGCCCTGGGGCAGTGGTTTGCTGATCATGGGATTGCCGCTTTTGTGATGCGGTATCGGCTGTGTCGGGAAGAAGGTTCCTCTTATACACTCAAAGGACATGCCATGGATGATACGCGTCGTGCCATCCGCACGGTGCGCCACCGCGCCAAAGATTGGGGGATTGATCCAGATAAGGTTGGTATTTTGGGATTCTCTGCCGGTGGAGAATTGGCGGCTTATGCTGCGATGGATTCGGATCAGGGAAACCCTCAAGCGTCCGACCCGATTGAACGCCATGGAAGTCGTCCGGATTTTCAGGCACTGATTTACCCAGGTAAATCGGATACCTTCACCGTAAGAGCAGGTATGCCCCCGGTATTTATTGCTTATGGATATAAAGATCGCCCCGATATCTCGATCGGCATGGCCAAGGTCTATCTGATGTATAAAGAAGCAGGGGTACCCGCTGAAATGCATGTGTATTCAAATGCGGGACACGGTTTTGGATATCGTCCCGGCACGACATCCGCCGCGGGCGATTGGCCCAAGCGTTTCCGTGAATGGCTGGTGGATAGCCAGTTTTTGAGCGAATAAGCCTTATTGAGAAATCCAGTGACTGACTTGAACAAGAACCGATTCAAAAATTGACCATGACATCAAAAATCTTCCCTTTTGTAAGTTTGCGGCCTTTGACCGGTTTGCCATTACTGTTGATTGGACTCTTTATTTCCATTTCAACTTTGGGTGCTCAGCGACCGAATTTTCTCGTCATTATCGCGGACGACATGGGATTTTCAGATGCCGGATGTTATGGTGGCGAAATTGAAACCCCTCACCTGAACCAACTTGCCGAGGGGGGATTGCGATTCACACAATTCTACAATACAGCCCGGTGTTGGCCTACGCGTTCCGCATTGATGACGGGGTTTTATCCGCAGCAAATTCGACGCGATTCCATGCCGGAAGCCCCGAGAGATTTTGGGGGTGGTGGAAAACGTCCCAAATGGGCCAAAACAATCGCTGAGTACCTGAAACCTGCCGGATACCGTACTTACCATTCAGGAAAATGGCATATCGATGGGAATCCAACGGATCATGGATTTGATCTTTCGAATCCGACCAGTCGTGGCCCCGGTTTTTTCGAAACGATCAAAAAGAAAGATCGTGATCCCGATTATTATCAGACGACTCACACGGCCCAGCATGCGATTGATTGTTTGAAAGAGCACGCCTCCAAATATGCGGACAAACCTTTTTTTCATTACCTTGCCTTCCACGCACCTCACTTTCCTCTCCATGCACTTCCGGAGGATATTGACCGGTATCGCGATCGATACCTTCAAGGTTGGGATGTTTTGAGAAAAGAAAGACGTGAGCGTCAGAGCAAAATTGGATTGAACGTGGCGAAGCTTTCCCCGCTTGAGAAAAATGTAGGACCACCCTATGCCTTTCCGGATCAACTCAAGATATTAGGACCGGGAGAAATCAATCGCCCCTTGCCCTGGGATGAATCGACCGATGTTCAAAAAAGGTTTCAGGCAACCAAGATGGCCATTCATGCGGCGATGATTGATCGGATGGATCAGGAAATTGGTCGTGTGTTGGATCAGCTGCGTTCCATGAACGCATTGGAAAACACGTTTATTTGTTTTCTATCTGACAATGGCGCCAGCGCTGAGATCATGGTAAGGGGAGACGGTCATGATCCACTGGCCTCACCTGGTTCGGCTGAGACCTATCTTTGTCTTGGACCCGGATTCTCCAGTGCCGCAAATACACCCTTTCGACGCCACAAAACCTGGGTGCATGAGGGGGGGATTTCGACGCCTTTCATCGTTCACTGGCCCAAAGGCATTGAGGCGAAAAATGAATTTCGGTCATCCATCGCTCATGTGATTGATATTGCTCCCACGGTATTGGATCTCGCCGGAGTGAAACAGAATAACGGATTACATCCTGAGATGAGCGGGACAAGTCTGGTACCCGCTTTCAACCAACACGGGAAAATTTTGCATGATTCAATCTGGTTCTACCATGAAGGGAATCGTGCCTTGAGGCAGGGAGATTGGAAAATTATCGATTCAAATGTGACCCGACCTTTTCCCTGGAGGGGATCGGATAAAGCAACTTCCGAAACCTTGGACACGGCTCAATGGTCCCTATACAATCTGATCAATGATCGTGCCGAGCAACATGATTTGGCGAAAACCTACCCGGAAAGAGTTCAAATGATGGCGACTCAATGGAAAGAAATGGGTGAAAGGTTCTTGATGGATGCGGATCAAGGCCCTCGTTGAATCTTTTTGTTCTCGACTTCATGAAAACTATTTTCGTGACAGGGAGTCCAAAACCGAACCCCAGAGACTGAAGCAATACGCTCATGGATGTTGACTTGTAATCCCCGTTCTCAGCCTTCAACGGGAAATACATGACGCGGTGGGGTATGGGGGAGAGAGTTTAAACCGAACATCTTTATTCCGTATGTGGACCGTATCCAAAGCGGCGCCGAGTCGCGCGCATTCCAAAATAATTCTTGCTCTGACACTCCTGCGAAGTAGCTGTGATCCGTCCGTCGTCCATCATTCGTCGCCCTGTTGGCCGTACAAACTGAGCATTTTTTGGGTGTGCTGAAGGCGGTGTTGAAGTGGGCCGTCGGCGTTTTGTTCGTAACCGGTCATCACTTCGTTTATTTGAGTGACTAGTGAAGGGGATACCAGTTTCTTGGCGAGCAACATGCCGAACGCAAGCGCTACCCGATATTTTACATGATGCTCTTTTGCTTGAGCGGCCACTCGTAAAAGGCGTTCGGCATCTTCTGGTTCTGGTTTTGTTCGAACGGTAGAGGCCAGTGCGAGAATGATGGCTTCGTTGTGTTCTTCCGCCAGCAAGTCGCGTGATAGATTTTTTCGGATGACCAGATCCGACATGTCACGGGCGATTGCGTCTTTTGTCCGGATGCTTTCCACCTGGTTTTGGAGATCAAGGTTTGAATAGAATTCGGCTAGTTTGATCAGTTCAGGATCCAATCCTCGGGCTTTCGGTTGAGTTGGGGCGTTCTGAGTTTCGTGTTTGTTATTTTCCAATGGCTCATTCGTTTGTGAAGGGCGATGGGTAGCGGTCAGGGAGGATATGCCTTTCATTATTTGTTTTCGGAAAATCAAACATAAGAAAATGATGATGGCAGGCCAGATGACATCTCCGGTCACGATGCCCACTTGTTCGATCTTCTTGATGAATTGTTCCATGTCCACGACATTGTGACGTGGTGTATTTGCATTTTCAATGAGAAGTCGTTGTATGGGAGGTTTGGCCATCCCGCCGGGCGGGACGTTCCGCCACCCCTCTCCTCACAGCGCCTCTGACAACCATCAGCCACCACTTCGGGAAGCCTGCACCACCCAACTCCCTGTGATTCCCCTTAAAAATAACTTTGCGCCTCCGCGCCTTGGCGACTTTGCGATAAAAACAAGCAGCCATCGAAAACGCCATCATCATCCAAAGCCTCGTTACAACCTGCATACAACGGGCCCACCACATTACTGAAATGGATTGCTGGTGGTGGATCCGTATCCCTCAACAGGTTTATCTCGCCAAGGCGCAAAGACCGCCAAGGACGCAAAGAATTTGATTAAGGAGAGACACCTGGTAGCGGCGGGACGTCCCGTCACGCCCCCCTCACAGCACACCAGACCAGCAGCATCCTCCCTTTCGGGAAGCCAGCACCATCCAACTCCCTGTGATTTCTCTTAAAAAAACTTTGCGCCTCCGCGCCTTGGCGACTTTGCGATAAAAACAAGCAACCATCGAAAACGCCATAAGCATCCAAAGCTTCGTTACAACCAGCATACAACGTGGACCAACACATTACTGAAATAGATTGCTGGTGGTTGATCCGGATTTCTATGAATGAGGGTTGACTCTGGTGTGGTTCTGGATGAATGCTGATCAAGGAAAGTTTTCGTTTTATCGTGAATGATCAGATTTTAAAATTGATGAAGCGCCGGGATTATGTCCCTGCCAATGTTCCGGAATTGCTTCGAGCATTGAAACTCAAAGCAAACCAACAGCAGAACCTCCAGAAGGTTTTACGCACATTGGAGCGCTCAGGTCAGATCGCCCGAATCAAGGGCAATCGCTACATCCTGCCCATGGAGGCGGACCTGATCCCGGGCCGGATCCAGATCACACGACAGGGCAGGGGATTTCTTAAGCCCGAAGACCCGGCACTGGCTGAGATTTCCATACCGGCCAATGCCACCGGCACGGCCATGCATGAAGATCGGGTCCTGGTGCGTCGTGATGTGCGGATAAGGCGTGGCAAGGTGCTGGGTGAACAGCCGGATACGGGGACGGTCGTCAGGGTGCTGGAGCGTCGTCGTAAGCAGATTGTCGGTACATTGCAACAGGGAAAGCATCTGTTGTATGTCATCCCCGATGATCCGCGCATGCCGCATGATATTTATGTGCCCGCCCCCAAAGATGTTGGGCGTCCTGCCCGGCAAGGGGACAAGGTCGTGGTGGAGTTTCTGGAATGGGAATCGCGTCACACCAATCCGGAGGGCCGTGTGATCGAAGTCCTGGGACCACCCACCGCCGAAGGCGTCGACATGCTTGCCGTGCTGCGTCAGTATGACCTGCCACTCAGGTTTCCGCGAAAAGTGCTGAAAGAAGTAAGGAGTTTTGGCAAGGAGGTCTTACTGGAAGAATCTGATGGTCGGGTGGATTGCCGTAGCCACAACGTCATCACCATTGACCCTCAGGATGCCCGTGACTTCGATGATGCCTTCTGTTTGAAAAAAACAGGCACGGGATGGAGGCTCTGGGTTCATATAGCGGACGTGTCCCATTACGTGAAGCCAGGTTCCGCTCTGGATACGGAAGCACGTAAACGTGGTAATTCGACCTACCTGGTGGATCGGGTCATTCCCATGCTGCCTGAAGCCCTGAGCAATGAGTTGTGTTCCCTCAAACCGGGGGTGGATCGTCTTACAAAGTGCGTTGAGTTTCACATCACAGCCGATGGGAAGGTTGCAAGGAAGAAGTTTTATGCCGCAGTGATTCATTCCCGGAAACGCTACAGCTATGAGGAAGCCATGTCCGTGTTGCAAGGCAATCGTCCGAAAGGGGTGATTGAGAGAATGGTGGTTGATGCCGGCAAGCTGGCACAAAAGATCCGGCGACATCGGTTCAAGGCCGGGGCTTTGGAATTGGACTTCCCGGAGACAAAGATCAGACTGGATGACCAGGGACGGGTGAAAAGAATCGAGCGTTCCATAAACGATGCATCGCATCAGTTGATCGAGGAATTCATGTTGCTGGCCAATGAAGCCGTTGCCATGCGATTGAACAAGCTGCGACGTCCCGCCATTCATCGCATTCATGAAAAACCCGATCCTGTTCGTTTGAGAGAGTTTCGAGAAGAAGTGCTTGCTCATGATGTCACCTGTGGAAACCTTGAGAAACCCGGCGAAGTTCAGAAGTTGATGAAACGACTCCATAACCAGTCCATCGGTCCCGCCCTTAAAATCGGTTTCCTCAAATCGCTCATGCGTGCCTGTTATTCCGTGGAGTCGTTGGGTCATTACGGATTGGCCAAAGACCAGTATGCCCATTTCACATCTCCGATCCGACGCTATGCGGACCTGGTGGTTCATCGTGCTTTATACGACAAGACCCATTGCTCGGTCGGCGGGCTGAAGGAAATTTCCGATCACATTTCCATCACTGAGCGGAATTCGGCCGATGCCGAACGTGACAGTAAGAACGTCAAGCTGTTTGCTTACCTGACTTCGCAGTTGAAGACTGGCAAACCCCATACCTATGAGGCCATGGTCATCGACATTCGAAATTTCGGGTTCTTTGTGGATGTGGCAGACCTGGGTTTGAGTGGGCTGGTGCCACTGTCGATGCTTAAGGACGATTTTTACGAGATGGATGCCGGTCGGGCGCACATGATCGGTCGTCGAACCAAACGCATCATTCGGTTGGGCGATCAAATCAAAGTGATGGTTGCCAAAGTCGACACCTTGAAGAAACAGGTAGATTTCGTCATGGCACCGTCGGAATGCAAATCAAAACGCAGGAAAAAGGCGCCGGGCCGGCGGCGTTTCGTGCGAAAAAAGGCCTCCTAACTCTGATGAAGTGCTGGACGGGAAAGCACTCAAAGAAACTGTTGAATAGAATGGCAGTTAGCCGCCTTCGCCAGAAGGTGGCACCAACGCACCTTCTCCCCCTTTACCTCACCCAAGTTCGAGTGACCCCGCCACACTTTGGCAAGCGCAGCTACGGGTGTTTGGGACTGCCATCCCGCAGAGCGGGACGGCTACTGGGGGAGGTGCGATGTCGTAGTGATTACGACATGCTTTGGGTGATTCTGGTACTGGTTGAGCTGATTTGTCGTTGTTGAGAAAAACGACAGACAATCAGGAATCAACGAAAGGACGACGATGTTATTCAAAGCAAAAATCATTTTGTACGGTGTGGTGGGCGGTATTTTTGTCAGCGCTCACGCTCAGTTGGTGGACGAGAGCCAGATCGGTGCGACGGTTCCTTTGGGAGCGATTTCCGAATCGCTTACGGAGCAGATTGGCGCCGGGAGAGGGCATGTGAAGATGCCTCTCTCTTCGGTCTACCTGATCAAGCGAGACCCAGCAAGAGCGGTGCGTCGTGGGCGTCAATTGTTCCAGCGGAAATTCACCGCCGCTCAGGGGCTAGGACCACGTGTTTCGGCTCATTCGGTGGGTGACATTTCCACCAATCCCGCTCTCGGTGCTGGTATTTCAGATAGTTGTGCGGGATGTCATGGTCGACCCAAAGGATCGGCCGGTTTCGGAGGCGTGGTGGCCACACGACCGGATAGCCGGGATGCCCCGCATTTGTTTGGTCTGGGCTTGCAGGAGATGATCGCGGACGAGATGACCCGATCGCTTCGTCGACAGAGAGACGAGATGATCAAGCAGGCGAAAGAAAAGGGGACAGCGTCCAGCGGTATCCTTATCGCGAAAGGGGTGTCATTTGGAATGCTGTCCGTTGACTCCAGAGGGAGATTGGATACCTCTCGACTTGAGGGATTGGATGCTGATCTGCGGGTGAAACCGTTTTTCGCCCAGGGCAGTTCATTTGCCATGAGGGATTTCATCGTGGGGGCTTTTAAAGACGAAATGGGGTTGCAGGCCCATGATCCCGATTTGAGAGCTGCTGCGGCGGGTCGTGTGGTGACGACTCCTTCGGGAATGATCCTTGATGGTAAAGCGGATTCATTCAAGGCCCCGCCCGCTCGCGGACCATTGCATGATCCAGACGCTGACGGTGTCGCTAATGAGGTGGTGCCCGCTCTGGTGGACTTCATGGAGTTTTATTTGCTGAACTATTTCAAGCCGGCTGTTGGAAAGCAGACTGCGCGTACTGAATCGGGGCTAGCACTGATGAAGGCAATCGGTTGCACCAGTTGCCATATCCACAACTTCACGATTGATCACGATCGTCGACTGGCGGACGTCGAAACGGTGTTTGATCCTGCGAATGGAAAAATGAACCGGCTCTTCGCGACAGCCGAGACGCGATGGATGCAGCTTGAGGATGGGGATGCTTATCCGTTGACCTTACCTCAGGGAGAATCATTCGAAGTGAAAAACATCTTCACCGATTTCAAGAGACACGATCTGGGCGATGCCTTTCATGAACGGAACTATGACGGATCGGTCACGACTCACTTGATGACCGAACCTCTGTGGGGAGTGGGGTCCACGGCGCCCTATGGTCATGATGGGCGAAGCATCAATCTTGAAGAAGTGATCCTGCGGCATGGAGGTGAAGCGCAGGCCCAGGCGGACGCCTTTGCTGCTCTTACAGAAGACGGGCAACGACAGATTGTGGAGTTTCTGCAAACACTCATCTTGTTCCCGCCTGACGATACCGCATCCAATCTGAACCCGGGAAGTGATTAAGGAAGCCTGCAGGATCCCGCCCGTCACGGTAACATCAATCTGGGGGCAATCTTTCAAATTCCTGATCTCGCTCTCTTGCCGAGTCAATTGAGCATTTCTGATAAAGGGAGTTTTCCTGATTTGGAGTGGTATGGTTCCGGTGGCAATACCTATGAACTGCAGGGATCATCGGATTTTGAGACATGGACCACGATTGAAAAAAGGAACCTGTCGACCGGAGGTGTCATGCGGTTCAGTCCGGATGCTCGTGGTGGACATCAGTATTACCGATTACGTCATTCTCCAAAACGGCGGTAGATTTTATGCGTGAACGGTAGCCGCATTTTTGCAAATGCGGCTACATTTTCACCAAAGCGCCTTGTATTGTTCCTTCAAGGAATTACGATATGCGTTTTGATGATGAAGCTGTTTCCATGGTGCCTTTGCTTGGTCTTTTTGTTTGGAACCCGAATGGTGGGTGAGGGATCGGACGATCCCGAGTTGACTATTCGTGTTTTCGGTGCCGAGCCGTCCGAGGGGCGCATACATCTGGCTGTTTTTGCGAGTCGATCCGATTACCTGAAAGTGCCGCTCAAGGATCTGAACCGTTCTGTGGATGAAAAGGGTGAAGCGGTGTTTGTGCTCACATTACCCAAAGGTCAATATTCCGCCTGTGCTTTCTATGATAAGAATGAGAATGGAAAACTCGACAAAGGTTTTTTGGGGATTCCCAAGGAACTGGTTGCTTTTTCCAATCAAGCCAAAGGTTTGTTCGGACCACCCTCTTACAAGGCGACTCTTTTTGAATTGAACAAGGATACCACACACAAGCTGAGGCTCGGGAAAGCCAAGGATTGAATGGAGTTCCCGAGCACCGTGCACCTGATGGCGGGTCTGCTTGTCATTGCTGAATAGCCTTAAAAGGAGGGGAGATTATGGACTTTTCAGCTCTTTTAGCAGTTTTTCAACGGCCCGTTCTTTTGCTTTGGCCTCCACTTCCACCGTCAGTGGCCACCCGATCCATGACGGTGGGAAATCTTTCAGAGTGATGTAGTCGTGATGCCTTTGAGGCTTGGGCCCGTTCCAACCTTCCAGGGGGCTGGAAATGTGAAACAGGGGTTCAGACGTCCAGGTGTTTCGCGCTTTTTCTGTTGCCTCTTCGATCGACAGGTTGTCGGGATGGCACCTGTGGTGATGGACGTCATAAACCAAGGGCACGTTCAAATCTTCACAGACGGGGAGTAGGTCTGACGGGGTATAAACTTTGTCGTCGTTTTCCAGAGTCAGGCGTGAACGCACCGGGGCAGGAAGGGTTGCCACGTTGTTGCGTAAAGCAAGCAGCGCTGACTTTTTATTCCCATAAGCGCCTCCTCCGTGAATGTTGATGGTGTCTGCACCCACCCACTCTGCGACTTCCGCCTGGTAGTTGAGTTCAGCCTTTGAGTGTTCGAGGGTTTTGGGGTTGGGGGAGTTGAGCACCACGAATTGGTCCGGATGAAATGAGAGTCGAAGATCATTGGCTTGAGCAAATACACCGCACTCCTGAAAACGTGAGACAATGGCCTTGCTGTCGGGAAGTTCCGTGATTTCGTAGCCTGCATCGGGATGTGTTTTTACTGGTAGTATTTGACTGTTGATACGGAAAGCTCCTATGCCATGGTCTGCGCAGTATTCCAGTGAATCCAACAGTGCGTTTGCGTTTCCCATGCACAAGGCCGAGAGTTTTTCCAACCGTTTTTGCCTGGAAAGTTTCAGTATGGAGGTAACGGTTGTCGTTCGGAACTTGATGGGTTCTGCCGAGAATTGGCAGCACAGGCCCAGTCTGAGCAGGGAGTGATCACGGTTCATGGATTCAGTCTCCAGAGGGTGAAATTCAGTGCCGTGGCGAAACTGACCCATGCGAGGTAGGGAATGAGCAGGCAGGCTGCGGGGCGACTGACCGGATAGAATGCCCGGATCGTGCCGGCGATGGCCGCCCAGAGAAGCAGTATCTCACCGAAAGCGATGCCGGGTTCATGCAGCCCGAAAAACAACGGTGACCATGCTGAGTTTAGTGCAAGCTGGGCGATGAACCAGGTGAGCGGTTTGCGTTGGTCTCGAAATCCGCCACGTTTCCACACAAGCCATGCTGCCACCGCCATCAGGGTGTACAGGGTGCTCCACACCGGGCCGAAAACCCATCCGGGGGGATTCCAGGCAGGTTTGTTCAGTGAATCATACCAGGCGCCCGGCATGAAGAATGCGCCAAGGGCGGCGGCACTGAAGCTTGCGATCAACCAAACCAAAAGGCCCATCCAACGTTGTTGCCAGGGTATGCTTTGAACTGCCACGGTACTCATGTGTTTCCCCCGAATTTTTCTTTCAGCGCTTGTTGTCGGAAGGCAAATATTTTTTCGATGTCCCGACGCACAAAGAGGGGGTGGGCGATGAAATCGAATGGCACTGCGTAGCGCACCACATCACGGGCCAGAGTGCCTCCGTCTTGTGGCTCGAAGGTGTGCTCGTGAATCCACTGGCGATAAGGGCCGCGCAGTTGTTCGTCCACAAAACGATGGGGCGGCTCCCAGTCCCGGATCAATGTGCGCCAGCGCAGGGGGAGACCTCGCACTTTCAGTTTGTAGTCGATCAAGGCGCCGGTCTTAATTTCGATGGGTTTTGGCGTCACGATGTGAAAATCCAGCCAGGAGGGTGTGATGGCATCCAGATTGCCCGCATCGGCAAAAAAAGGGAAAATTTCCTCCGGCTTTAACGGCAGCCAGAGTGTGCATTCAAAATGTCTTTCTTTCATCAAGGTACTAACGTTCCGCGATCAGTTGGTTCATGTTCATCATGGGGGATGAACCATCGCAATGTAACCTTGAACGTCTCTGAAGCAACCCGTTATTTCGATGTTGATCCACTCAGGGCTTCCTGCTCCCGTCGTAACCCCGATTCGATCAGGAAGGGGCCAAACGGAATGATGGCTGCGACAAAGATTTTGGCGGACCAGCCCACGGGGCGTTGAAGCACCATGGCCGCGCGTGCCAATGCGATGACATAAATAATAAACAGAACGCCATGCGCCATACCCACAATACTCACCGCCTCGGGTTTGTTCGCCATGTATTTCAGGGGCATGGCCACGAAGAACAGTAGCAGGCTTGATATACCCTCGATGATTCCTGTGTGCCGCAGCCATTTGATCGCGTTGATGGATTCCATGCCCGTGAAAGTGAACGTTCTTGCGTTGGTTTTCAAGGGTTACCATTATGTTATTGTATGATGAGGAAGGCGAGAAGAATGGTGAATGGAGTGGCATGGGGATTGCTTGTGTTTTTCTGCACGGGATGTGCGTTGAATGAATGAAATCGGATTGGGTTTGTAGGCAGAGGAGAATATTGTTTTTTAGTGATACGCATAAGGCGTGTTGCTTTGCGCTGTCCGGTCAATTGTATCTTCAGCTTTGCATGGGCATCATTCGATTCATTTTGGCCAGCATGGTGGCGTTCGTTTCGATCTGTGGTGCTCAAGAGTCTGTTGGGATCCGGCTCAATGAGTTTTTGGCTTCGAATGTCAGTGTGTATCCCGATAATGAGGATTTTGATGATTATTCGGACTGGATTGAGTTGTATAATCCCGGTGATGTTCCGGTGGATTTGAATGCTTACTTTCTATCGGATAATCCTGCTTCTCCCGTCAAATGGGGATTTCCATCCGGTTCCATCATTGCCGCGAGATCTTATTTGGTTGTTCGCGCTGATGGATTTGACGCATTTCCCGGAGACTGGGCAGTCCGCGAGTTTTCGCCCTGGGATACGTTTACGGTGAAGCATTTGCATGCCAATTTCAAATTGAATGCAGATGGCGAATCGTTGGGGCTCTATCGTTTGACCGGAGGGATCTCGGATTCCACTCTGATCCCTTTAAATGCGATTTGGCGCTATCACGATTTAGGGCAGGATCTCGGGACTGAATGGACAGCAGAGAACTGGGGTGATGGTGATTGGGCGAGCGGGCCGGCTCCCTTGGGATATGGGAATGATGATGAGGCCACCGTTCTTGATTTTGGGGCCTCTTCCAGAAACAAGATACCAAGCTACTATTTTCGGCACACGTTCAATGTGGATTCGAAGGAAGGTTTGCGCGTTCTTTCGTGTCGATTGATTGTGGATGACGGGGCCATCGTTTATCTAAATGGGATCGAGGTCTTTCGAGTGAATATGCCGTCTGGTGGGGTGGAATTTGATACACGCGCGAGTGATCTTGGGGATGAGGACACCTACCACACTTTTGAGATCAATCCCGAATGGATACGTGTTGGAAACAATGTGTTGGCGGCAGAGGTTCACCAGGTTAGTGGGACCAGCAGTGACATCCGGTGGCAGTTGGAAATGAAGGGGACGCTTGCTTTGGGGGAACCTGAGTTGTTGGATGAAGTCGTATTCGATCAACAGTATCCGGATGTGTCTTATGGTAGAAATTCGATGCAACCCGAGCAATGGGGCTATTTCGCGGAACCGAGTCCGGGTGAAATGAATGGCCAGACACATGTGGACGCTCTGGAGCAGGCCGTCGCTGTCTTCGCATCTCATCCCAGTGGTCAATATGATGAACCTTTCCAGGTGACTCTGACCTCAGAGGAGGCCGATGAGATTCATTATACCCTGGATGGCTCTTTTCCGGGGAATGATTCACCGGTTTATGTGGATTCGATATCGGTGAACAAAACAACCGTTCTTCGGGTGCGGGCCATGGAAGCGGGAAAGTTGTCGGGGCCGGTGCAGACTTACAGTTATTTATTCGGAATGTCGGGGCATGACTTGCCGGTCGCTTCACTGGTGGTGGATCCGGATTTGTTCTTTGACGGTTCGATTGGTATTTACAGGAATATCATCAAAGGCAGGGAAGCGCCTGTTCATTTGGATTTTTTTGACATCGATCGTCAGCTTGCTTTCAGTGTGAATGCCGGGGCCAAGATTGCAGGTGAAAACATCTGGCGTTTTGCCCAGAAGCCACTGACGATTTCCATGCGCGGCAAGTATGGGGATGATCAGATTGCATACCCATTGTTCGAAGACGAACGTTTGGCTCAATTCGGCCAGTTTGTATTTCGCAATGGGGGTGACAATTGGCCGAATGCCATGTTGCGTGATGCCATGACACCCTTCATTTTCGCCGGTCAGAGTCAAAATGATGTGCAAAACTACCGTCCCTGCGTGATGTATCTCAACGGGGAATACTGGGGGATTTACAACATGCGGGAACGATTGGATTCGGTCTGGTTTCGGACGCATCATCATTTGAATGAGGGCACTTACGATTATCTGGAATACGGCCACATTATTGGAAACAGGGTGGCGCTTTTACGCAAGGAGGGGGATACGGATGCTTATCTTGAGTTGGAACAACTGGCGGTGTCCGGCGACCTGACCGATCCGGAACAATTCGACAGGGTGGCTGCATCCATCGATTTGGACAGTCTATGTGATTATATCGCCATTGAAGATTTTGTTTACAACTCCAGTTGGAGACACAATCGGGAATTCTGGCGGGAACGCCGGGAAGGGGCCAGATGGCATTGGGTGATTCCTGATCTCGATCGCGGATTCCGAAAGGAGCATGTTGATAGATCTCTGATCGACAACATCGATGGCGATTATCCGTTGGTCAGTGCCTTGTTGGAGAACGCCGCCTTTCGTGGGCGTCTGGCTCAACGCTATGCCGCTCATCTCGGGAGCACGTTTCATCCAGACCGCATCCGGGACATTGTCGACATGCTTGATGCACCCTTGGCGGCCGATATTGAAGGGCACATCGTTCGTTGGCGATCGGATGGCGGGATGGAATCCATGCAGGAACGCGCCACGGAGTTGGAGGAGATCCGTCAGTTCGCCCGTGATCGAGCCCCGCATGCTCGTCGTGGTATGCGCGATCATTTGGAGGTGGGCGACACGGAGCTGGTTCAGATCGAAGTGCAACCTGCCGAAGCGGGAAGGGTGATCGTATGCGGCGTCCCGGCCTTGCCTGAATACGGTATGACATTCGAGCTTTTCCGCAATGTACCTGCGGAAGTAGAAGCCGAACCGGCGGCGGGTTATCGTTTCGTTCGATGGGAAGAAACAGGTTCCACCGACAGGCAACAGCAATGTACCGTTGATTCGCCGCGAAACTGGACCGCTCTTTTTGAGCGATCCGACGAAACCATGCTTCCGGAGAGCATTGAGGGATCCGTGACCCTGGATGCCGAGCACTCTCCTTATGTGATACAACATTCCGCAAGAGTGGAAAAGGGAGCGCACCTGGTGATCGGGCCGGGGGTTGAAATCCGGATGTCGCCGGAATCCGACCTTTTGGTTTATGGGCAGTTGGAGATATTGGGCGACGCCGAACACCCGGTTCGGATTCATGCTCGTGATGATCGAAGTCCCTGGGGAAGTCTGGTGTTGGAGCAGGCAGAAGGAGTGCAGCGTCTTTCACATTTGACCCTTCGTCATGGTGGTGTGGGACCGGATCCGGTTCGACATCGGGGTGCGATTTCCAATATGGATTCCGAATTGATCATCGACCATCTGGACCTTGAATCCTCAACCACGATCTTTGCTCTGGGGGGAGCGACCACTTTGACCGACAGCCGCATTTATTCACCCCACACCGGTGACGGCATCAATATCAAACGCGGTTTGGGGCATGTTGAACGTTGTGTGTTCATGGGGAACACGGCTGCGGACACCGATGCCATCGATTTTGATGGTGTGGAAGGTGGCGTGATCCGGGGGAATCGGATTTATGCCTTTCGGGGGCCGAACAGCGATGGGATCGATGTCGGGGAGCAGTGCGTCGATTTGTTGATTGAAGGCAACTTGATTTATAACAACTCCGACAAAGGCATATCCGTTGGGCAAGGCTCGAAAGTGATTGTGCGTGAAAACCTGATTGTCGGTTGTGTTCTGGGCGTTGGCATCAAAGATACAGGTTCCGAGGCACGCATGGTGCAGAACACCTTCGTTGACAATGGGACGGCTGTGGCTGTCTACGAGAAAAACCTTTTACGCGGAGGAGGCAGTGCTTGGGTGGATAGCTGTATCATCTCGGGTTCAGGGCTTTCGCCGGTGACTGCGGATGGATTTTCGGAGGCGGAGACCATCTATACTTTGTTTGATCCGGTGAATGTGGATGGGATTGGGAATTTTTCAGCCAATCCAGGGTTCGTTGATCCTGCCAATTACAATTTTCAATTGAGAGCCGACTCATCAACGATAGATCGTGGTAATCCTTTGTTGGGAATGGAGCTCGATGGAACATTGCCGGATGCGGGGGCGCATTACGTGTATCAGGAAGGTGATTATCCGTTCATACCGCCACATTTGGTTGTGATCAATGAGATCATGTCTCACTCTCACAATGAAGAACCCGATTGGATCGAGCTGTTCAATCAAGGTTCACAGCCGGTGGATATCGGTGGATGGTATCTCAGTGACGATGAGAAAACACCGCGTAAGTTTCAGATTCCTGATGGGACGATCCTCGAAGGAGGGGCTTTTGCGGTATTTTACGAAGATGTGCATTTTGGAGACACCGCAGTGCATTCAGGCAAACGGGTAGCTTTCGCATTGAGTGAAAACGGCGAGACGGTTTCATTGTTTGCTCCGGGCGACGGGCTTTATCTGGACTACCTGGAGAAAGAAACCTTCGGGCCCTCTGCTTCGGGTGTATCCCGGGGTCGGTATGAAAAGGTCGCCAGTGGGACGGTGAACTTCATTCCCATGGCTTATCCGACTCCCGGGGAGATCAACAGCGCCCCACTCGTCGGGCCGATTGTGATTTCAGAAATCATGTATCACCCTCCGGATCAACCCAGAGCGGAATATCTGGAATTGGTCAACATATCTTCTGAACCTGTTGTGCTGTGGGAAGAGGATGCGGGTGAGCCCTGGCGTTTTACGGATGGGATCGACATGATCTTTCCTCAAGAAGATCACCTGACCATGGCCCCGGGTGAACGTTTGGTGCTGGCGCTCGATCCTCAGGTGTTCTCAGCCGTTTATCAGGTGCCCGCAGAAACGCGTGTTTTGCCATGGAGCGGCGGCGCTTTAAGCAATGGGGGTGAGAAACTGGAATTGTCCAGGCCTGGCGATGTGGATGAAGAGGGAGTTCGCCAATACATTCGAATCGATCGAGTGGTTTATGAGGATGGCGGACTGTGGCCAGGCAGCGCCGATGGTGGTGGCTTTTCACTGACCAAACGGGACGTAACCGTTTATGGTAACGACGTCAGTCAATGGATTGCCGCAAACCCAAGTCCCGGTGCTACGTCGATAACAGGAGAACCGACCGCCTTTGAAAAGTGGGCTCAGCGGTGGGGGCTGGCTGTCGGTGAGGATGTCTACGCCTTGGATCCTGATCTGGACGGAAGGAATCATTTTGAAGAGTTCGCCCAACAAACCGATCCCTTCACACGAGACGCTGCACCGCTACCTCTTTTTCAGATAACTAATGGATCCATTGAGGTGTTGTTTCCGGTATCAGCAGAGCTGGAGCCCGGCTCGTGGGAGATTCAACACACAGATTCGATCGATGCCCCTTCCTGGCAGACCTGGCCAGCCTCACTTGTCACCCAGGGAGATCGCGCATGGATCCAGGTCGATGCCCGGATCCAAAATCAAACCGGATTCTTCAGATTACGATTCAATCCTCCATCAAGCGATGATTCTGAATGATGTCAAATTGACAACATTATAAATTGGTGTGATTATGTTGGCATGACGCGAACACAGATTCAATTGCCAGACGAATTGTTTGAGGAAGCCAAGAAATCTTGCGCTCGTCGTGGGATGTCGTTTGCCGAGATGGCACGTCGTGGGATTGAGCATATGTTGCGGATCTATCCTGCTTCTACAGGCGATGAACGGGCAGTTTGGACTCCCCCCACATCTGAAGGGCGAGATATTGAATGGGCAGGATTCGATGATGATCAATTGAAACGGATTGCCCAACAGACCACCGTTGAGCGAATGTTTTCTGGTGGAGAAGCTGATTGAGGAATGATCTCAATTGATACAAACATACTATTTCACGGTTGGGCTGTTCGGTCTCCCTTCCATAAGCGGGCAATTGGGTGGTTAAGCGATATCGGTCAGTCGAAACATGTCGCTATTTCTGAGTTGGTTTTGGCTGAGTTTTACCGACTCATCAGGAATCCGGCTGTGACAACGGGAAAGCCACTTACCGGACCTGAAGCATTGAAGGTTATAAGGTGTTACCGTGAGCATCCCAGATGGCAATTGGTAGGTTATCCTGATGATAGCCGACAATCGCATGATCGGTTATGGAAGTTGGCGGGTAAGAAAGATTTTGCTTTTCGTCGATTGTATGATGTTCGGACTGCCTTGACATTGCTTGATCACGGAGTGACTCGGTTTGCCACTTGTAACCTGAAGGACTTTCAGGGTCTTGGTTTTGATGAAATTTGGAATCCCCTAACGACTTCTTGATCATAAAATTCACCATTAAAAAAGCCCGTTCCGAGAAGAACGGGCTTTTTGCTAAAGTGTTTTGTTGTCCGGTTAATGTTTGGGTCTCAGGAGAATGGCTTTTTTACGAGTGCCCTCCACTTCGACGCTGTGGGTTTCGATGGACGGATCGTCTTTGAGTGTGTGGTGGACGATGCGGCGTTCGTAGGCGTTCATGGGTTCCAGTTCGACCACGTCACCCCAGCGGCGTACTTTGTCGGCGGCAGCTTTGGTTTTTTCGACCAGGGTGTCGCGTGACTTCAGGCGATAGTTTCCAACGTCGAGCGTTACTTTGGGGACATTGCGATCCTGTTTGAATAGCATGCGGTTGACGACGTATTGCAACTGGCTGAGGGTCTGGCCTTGGCGTCCGATCAGGCGGCCGGGATCTTCGGTTTGGATTTCCAGAAAGATGGCGTCATCCATGTGGGTTTCGACGACGGTGGATGGGAATCCCAGGGAATCCAGCAAGCCTTCCAGTGTTTCTTTTGGTTTGGCGTTCATGTTTTTTTGAAATGTTTAAAGAACGGTTTAAGGTTGTTTTTTCTTTTTTGATTTTCGGTAGGATTGGCCCCAGTCCGGACCAGATCCCGTCCGTGGGGCAGGGGGAGTGGGTTTTGCTCCCGCCCCGGGGGTTGTTCCCGTCGGCTCGTTTTTGATCAGTTTCATTTGGACGATGGACAGCAGGTTTTGGACTGTCCAATAGAGTGCGAGTCCTGCGGAAAAGTTATAAAGGATGAAGACGAACATGAGTGGCATGTATCTCATGATCTTCTGCTGTGCCGGATCCATCCCCGGTGAGGGAGGTGTCATGCTGGTCTGCCACAACTGGGCGGATCCCATCAGAATCGGCCACAGGTTAAACGGAATACCCAGCGCCGGAATAATGAACAAGGTATCCGGTTTGGACAGGTCGGCCGTCCAGAGGAAACTTGCTCCCCGCAGTTCAATGGCGCTTTGCAACATGGCGTAAAATCCGAAAAAGACGGGCAACTGGAGCAGAATTGGCAGGCAGCCTCCGAGTGGACTGACTTTGTTCTCCCGCATGAACTCCATGAGTTTGCGGTTCATTTTCTGCGGGTCGTCCTTGTATTTTTCCTGTAGAGCCTTCATCTGAGGCTGCAGGGCGGACATCCGTTTCATGGATCGCGTGCTGGCCTGGGTCAATGGCCAGAAGAGGAGTTTGACAATGACAGTGATGACCACAATGGCCCATCCGTAGCTCAGTCCAAAGCCATGCAATCCGTTCATGGACAGGAGCAGGATCTTGGCAAAGAAGCCGAAGAAACCGTCGAAGCCCATGACAGAATCGATTTCATGCCCGGTTTGTTTGCTGAATTTGGCCAGGGTGTTGTATTCCTTGGGACCGGTGAAGAGTTGGTAGGTCTGTTCGATGAACTGTCCTGGTTGCAAGGTTTCAGCCGGGTAGGTGAGGGCGTTTTGATAGGCTTTGGGAGTTTTGTTTGCCTTGGGATGTTCCTCGAGAATTTCCGGTCCGGGCACCGGCAACAAGAGTTGTTCCGTCACCAATCCGGGAGCCGGTTCGCCCGGGATCGCGATCATTGCGAAAAACTGATTCTCAACGGAAGCCCAATGGACTGCGCCGGGTTCCGACGGGTAAATAGTTCGAGGTGTGCCGGGGAAACATCCGAGCGTGCGGTTGGCGAACCAGCCTTCCTTGATTTCCTCTGCGTCGTCTCCGTTATGGTAACGCAGGCCCATATACATGCCCGTGTCTTCGACTGCTGCGGGTGTCGCGGTGCCGGTGACGACGAATCGTTCGGGAAGATTTCGAGGTTCCTCGCTGGTATTTTCTATACGGATTGTTGCCTGGATGACGTAGTTTGTGCTCGGCTCAAAGGTCTTTAGAATACGAATACCATCGGTTCCGACGTATTCAGCCTGAACGCTGTTATCCGTTTCGCTGAGGGTGAAAGGTAGGAATCCATTGTCCAATCGGTCGAAATAAACATTCAGAGCAGGGGTTGGAACCTCGTCATTCAGTTTGACCTTCTCGGACTCAGTATCTTCTTCCTGGTCGTTCCGTTTGGTGGATTCATCAAACTGTTTCAGTGTGATTGCCTTGATCCCTCCGCCTTGTGAGGTGAAAACGTATTCGATGTCTTCATTTGCCAGCGTCAACAAGGTCTCTTCCGTCGTTGCAGGAGTGGGGGTGGTCACTTCCGCTCCGGGATTGGGAGCCGATATTGCGGGGGCTGGCGCATCGCCGGAGGACTGAATGCCTGCTTCAGTCGGATTGGCGGCCTGTGCTGCATCTTCATTTTCAGCATCCGCTTGATCAGGGGTGCCGATCACTTGTTCCGGTTGTGCTTCTTGAGGTGGATAAAGCTTGTTGACCAAAGGGAACCAGAGAAGGAGTCCGGCAATGGAAAAGATTAGGATAAATATGGATTTACGATCCATGAGAAATTTTCGATTCGATCAGATGTGGGGTGATTGTTTCAGTTGGATGTTCCAGTCATGAGTTCACTGCGTGCGTCCATCCCCGGCGGGATAGTCGTTCGCTGTCCTCATTACATGATGGATCCATACTTGCTTGATGGTCTGGTTCTGGATGTTTCTGGTCTTTGCCTGGTGGGACCGGATCCCATCCATGGCCACCCCATGGGTGGCAACGCAAGATGCGCCTGGTTCCCAGCCATAGACCTTTCCATATCCCGTGGCGTTGAATGGCTTCAATGGCGTAATTGGAGCAAGTCGGTTGATATCGGCATCCCGAGCCGGGGCCGAGCAAAGCTCGCTTCAAGGGTGAAAGGATCCACTGGTAGATACGTATGGGAAAACAGGCGATGGATCGCAACCATTTCATTGATCAATCCTCCAACAGGCGGTGACGCTTCAGTATTTTGTGAAGATCTTTTTCCACCTGTTGCTGTTTCATGGTTGCAATCGTTTTCCGGGCGACCAGGATCAGGTCGATGGGACCTTTCAGCTGATGTTGCATCTGACGGTAGGATTCCCTCATCAAGCGTCTTGCCCGGTTGCGAACATGCGCTCTTCCTATTTTCTTGCTGGTGATGACCCCCAGCCGGGAAAACGTCCTATCCTGTGTGCTTTGCCAATTCGCAATCAAGCATCCATGCACCCACCTGCGTCCTTGTTCCCTGACACGCTGGAATTCGGAACTGTACCGGATTCGTTGGTGTTTCCTAAACCGTTTCTTTTCAGCGGGATTTGGAACGCCTGGTCCAGTGCCGTTCATGCATATCCTTATGCCGGGGTCAGGCGTTTGCGACCTGATCGGCGGCGTGCATTCAGGATGCCGCGACCGCTTTTGGTGCGCATGCGGCTCAGAAAGCCGTGCTGACGTTTTCTACGAATTTTGGATGGTTGATACGTTCTTTTCATACTAATTTTCCTGAGTCAAAGTGATCTTGTCTGAATGTAACTCATTCAGGTTCAATCGAAAAATGGCAAATCTCGCCAAAAATCGAGCGCGGAATCATAGCAAGTGCCTAATGGATGTCAAGGATGTGGATTGCCCGCAAAAAACGGTCGTTTCCAGGGCTGGAACCGCCGCCAGGGTGGCTGGGGCTCGCCGTGATTTTTTCATGATTCTGGTTGAACCGCCAAATCCTCGGTGATAGGTTCTCTCCTCTGAACTGAATCACCCGGTTGCTATGGCTCAAATAACTCAGCAAGATTCGAGAAAAGTGGAGCTTGTCAGGAATTTATCCCTTTACAAGGAATTCCAGGCTGAGCGCGAGGAGGTCCTCAAGCATAAGTGGATTGAATCGGAAAAAGCCGGTTGCGATATCGGATTTGATCAGGCGCTGGTCGATTGGATCGTCAATTACCGCCCTTCGTGGAGAAAATCGCGTCACATTGTCGATTGACCTCCCTGATTCCCTTATTTCCCAATCATTTCCATTCCATATTGTTTTAAGATGACAATGCCATTGTCGGAACAAAATTTTCTTTTCCCATATCTATGAACGCTGAAAAGGTTGCTGAAGATCAATTGTTATTTGATGTTGAAAAGGTGCATTCCATGGTGGTTTCCATGGCGGATGCCATCAAAACCTATCATGCTTCGCCAGATTCATTGGTCATCATAGGGATTCAACAAAAAGGGGTGCTGGTGAAGGAATCGATCCTTCGTTTGCTCAAGCAGGCTTGGCCTTCTGAAGAGATATCCACAGGCGAGCTGGATATTGGCATGTTCCGCGATGATTTGGGGGCCAACCCGGTTCCACACATTCAACCGACAAGCATACCTGATCATTTGGACGATATGGATGTTATTCTGGTGGATGATGTGTTGCAGAGTGGGCGCACCACACGGGCCGCGCTGGACGCATTGAGGGATTTTGGGAGGCCTCGTTCCGTGCAGTTGGCGGTTTTGTTTGATCGTGGGCAGCGGCGTCTGCCGATACAGCCTGATTATGTGGGGCAGAAGCTGGATATTGAGGATGATCAATTAATTGTTGTGAAATCTCTGGAAGAAGATGGAGGGCTTCAGGTATATTTGGCTCTCAAATGAGTTGGAACCGGAAGCATCTCCTTGATATCTATAGCCTTTCGAAAGAGGAAATCCTCACCGTGCTGGACACGGCCAGGGGGTTCAAACAAGTTGGACGTCGCTCCATCAAGAAAGTCCCCGCCCTTCGCGGCAAAACGGTCGTTAACCTTTTCGTTGAGCCATCGACCCGCACTCGGGTGAGTTTTGAGCTGGCAGCTCAGCGCTTGAACGCAGATATCATCAATTTCACGGCAGAGGCCTCTTCTTTCAAGAAAGGGGAGACACTCAAAGATACCATCCGCAACCTGGAAGCTCTGACTGCGGACATCGTCATCATCCGCCACAGTTCCGCCGGGGCGGCTCATTTTCTTTCACGTGTGGTGGAATCTTCCATCGTCAATGCCGGAGACGGCGCCCATTCCCATCCAACCCAGGCTCTTCTGGACCTCTACACCATGCGTGACAAAAAGGGAGATCTGGAAGGCAAGGAAGTGACCATCCTCGGGGATATCCTGTTCAGCCGTGTTGCCCGCAGTAATATCTGGGGGCTACAAAAGCTCGGGGCCAAAGTGACGCTCTGCGGTCCGCCGACACTCGTCCCCAAATCCTTGGAATCCATGGGATGCAAGGTGACATATGACGTCAGGGAGGCGATTTCCAATGCGGATATCATCAACTTATTGCGCATTCAACACGAACGTCAGCAGCACAGCATGTTTCCGAGTCTGGGCGAATACTCCAAGCTGTTTGGATTGAACCGTGAACGACTTGCCTGGACAAAACCCGACGCCCTGATCATGCACCCGGGCCCGATCAATCGTGGTGTTGAAATTGAAAGTGAAATTGCGGACAGCGAACGCAGCGTGGTGCTGGAGCAGGTGACCAATGGTTTGGCTGTCCGAATGGCTGTTTTGTTTTTGGTCAATGGTGGAAAAGGAGAGAGTTTTGAATAATGAATTGAGAATGGTGAATGGTGAATGGTGCCGTGTTCGCCAGAACATGGTTGAATTTGACTGTAGCCGTGTTCGCCAGAACGTGGCCCCTTTGAATGGTGCTTTTTGTACGGCAATCCTTTTGGCGGTGGTGGTTCTTGTGGTGAGTGGGTGTCATACTTCTTCTTTGACGGAGCCCAAGCGAACTGCTTCGGAGTTGTTGTTGCTGAGTCATTCTGCCGATCATGCTTTGGAGGAGATGGAATTTCCGTTATTGGCGGATCAGAAGGTGTTTGTCGATAAGGGTTATTTTGACAGTGTGGATGCCAGTTATGTCATGGGTGCCATTCGGGAAAAATTGGCTGAGGACGGAGCCGTTTTGGTGGCATCGGCGGATGAAGCCAGGTATATAGTTGAACCGCGAAATCGTGGTTTGGGTTTGGATACCCGCACCTCTCTGGTTGGTATTCCTGCCATGGATATCCCCATCCCGCTTGCCGGTCGTGTGGAATCTCCCGAACTGGCTTTGTTTAAAGCTCAAATGGCCGACTCGATCGCCAGTTTTGTGCTTGCGGTTTATGAAACCAAAGACGGTTTGCAACTCATGGATTCCCAGGAAGGTGATGGAAGTGCCCGGTTTAATCAGTATCAGTTGCTCGGCCTCATCAAGTGGCGGTCCACTGATATCCCTGAACTGCGTTCCACCTCGGCCGAGGTTAAAAAGCGGTTAAAGAAATCGTCTGACTAGTAGACTCCTCAACAAGTCCCATCAAAGAGGACTCAAATGAAGGGTTTGCCTTAAATTTTTAAAAAATATGACAGAACATCGTTATCGAATCGAAAAAGATACCATGGGGGAGGTTCAAGTCCCCGAAGCCGCCTACTGGGGGGCACAAACCCAACGATCAGTTCAAAACTTCAAGATCGGGGAACAAAAGATGCCCCGCGAAATCATTCGCGGATTTGCTTACTTGAAAAAGGCCGCCGCTTTGACGAATCAGGATTGTGGTGTGTTGCCTGCTGAAAAAGCTGAATTGATTGCCCAAGCTTGCGATGAAATTTTGGACGGCACTTTGGACGATCAATTTCCTCTCGTGGTCTGGCAGACCGGCAGCGGCACCCAGAGCAACATGAACGTCAACGAAGTGGTGGCCAACCGCGCACATGTCATTCAGGGAGGCAATTTGACGGATGCGACCAAAGCGCTGCATCCGAATGACGACGTCAACAAGTCCCAGTCCTCCAATGACACCTTCCCCACCGCCATGCACATTGCGGCCTACACCATGCTGGTGAAAACCACCTTGCCCAAGGTGAAAATCCTGCGGGAAACACTGGCGGAAAAAGCCCGCGCTTTCATGGATGTGGTCAAGATTGGACGCACGCATTTCATGGACGCCACGCCCCTGACTCTGGGACAGGAGCTTTCGGGTTATGTCAGCCAGTTGGATCACGGATTAAAATCGCTGGAACGAAGTTTGGATCATTTGTCCGAATTGGCGCTGGGTGGTACCGCGGTTGGGACGGGTTTGAACACGCCGCCTGAATTCGACGTCAAGGTTGCCGAGAAGATTGCTTCATTGACGGGACTTCCTTTTCGCACGGCAGACAACAAATTCGAAGCCTTGGCGGCGCACGATGCGATCGTTGAAGCCAGTGGCGCTTTGAAGACGCTGGCGGTGAGCCTGATGAAGATTGGTAATGACATTCGCATGCTGGCTTCCGGTCCGCGCTGTGGTATCGGTGAGGTGATCATTCCCGCCAACGAACCAGGATCCTCCATCATGCCCGGCAAAGTCAATCCAACCCAATGTGAAGCCTTGACCATGGTCTGTGCCCAAGTCATCGGTAATGACGCGGCGATTGCAGTCGGCGGGATGAACGGTCATTTTGAATTGAACGTTTTCAAACCGGTGATGATTTTCAACTTCCTGATGGCGGCCCGCAATCTGGGTGAAGCTTGTGAGTCCTTCAACGATCACTGTGCCATTGGGCTGGAACCCAACAAGGTGGAAATTCAAAACAACCTTGAGAACTCCCTCATGTTGGTGACCGCGTTGAATCCGAAAATCGGATACGAAAACGCCGCCAAAATAGCCAAGAAAGCCCATGCAGAAAATTCCACGCTGCGGCAGGCGGCCATTGACTTGAAATTGTTAACCGACGCCGAATTCGATGAATGGGTGGTTCCGTCCAAAATGATCGGCAAAACCCCGGTCATCCCTTGATCTGACATGTCTTTATCCAATCAACCTTATCGCATCGCCAAAACCCCCTTCCTGATCGGTGATCTGTTGTTGCTCGCCATGGCGGGATGGATCATCTGGGATGTGGGGGGATTGCCATCCGGTTTCCAGCTTGGCATCGTGGTCGGCTGCCTGGTGGTGGGCATGTTTTTCAGCGCGCTTCCATTGCTTCTGGACTACCGGGCCGATCTGAAACGTGGTGAGATCAATGAGTTTCAGAACCTCGCAGAGCAACTGCAGGCATTGACCCAACTGGAGGAGCACATCCGGCAGGCCACCGGTCAGTGGCAATCCATTCAGGATCATTGTGTCTCGGCGGTTCAGGATGCTGATAAGATTGCCGCATCCATGGCTCAGGAATCCACCCGGTTTGTCGAAGTCATGCAGAGCATGGATGTGTCCGAAAAGGAACATCTGAGGGTGGAAGCTGAAAAACTGCGTCGCAGTGAACGTGACTGGTTGCAATCGGCGGTGCGAGTGTTGGATCATGTGTTCGCTTTGCACAAGGCGGCCCTTCAATCCGGGCAACCCAAATTGATCAATCAGATTTCCAACTTTCAACATGCTGTGGTCGATGTCATGCGCCGGATGGGGTTGGTTCCTCATGAAGCGGAATTAGGAGCGGCCTACAACACGGAACAACACCAGGTGATGGGGGAAGATCACAAACAACTCTCACAACCCGCCGTGGCAGAAACCCTGGCTCCAGGGTTCACATTCCAGGGGCGTCTGGTGCGACCACCTTTGGTGAAGTTGCTCGAGCACGATGACTTGCCGGAAGAGGTCCGGGCAGCGGCTGCAGCGAAGGAACCGGAGAGTGCTCCGACTGCTCCGAC
>CAYPZD010000052.1:26451-35375 GCA_964415055.1 uncultured Verrucomicrobiota bacterium
GACCGATCAGACCGATCAGACCGATCAGACCGATGGCGCGGAGGAGCCTTCCGCCGCCCCTGAAAAACGCGAGCCCAAGGCTGACGCCGAAGGCGACCCTGATCTCTTCGACCAGGAACCCACATAAGGGCACTTGATTTGTGCGGGGATGCATGTAGCTTATTCAGGTTGATTTCACCCCGAACAAATCATGAACCCGACAACACGCAGACTGCTCCATGCCTACCGATGGCCCATTACCCTGTTGGGGGTGGTGGCCATGGTGCTGGTTTCGGTCTTGGTGGTGGTTCTGTTTGGAGGGTGGGCGATCGGTAAGGGGGTTTCCGGTAGCCTGGAAGCATCCAATCATGTGCTTGATCGTATCCAGCATACGCTTTCCGGCCATGCTCAGGTTACTTTGAAACAATCATTTCTGGCCGAGATCCCGGTGATTGCCAATGCCGGGACCGGGCGCTTGGAGCTGGCCAAGGTGGATCGTGTCGAAACCTTGAAATCGGAGGATACCTTTTCACTTTTGTGGGATACCATTTCTCTGGGGACTTCGACTGCCGAAATCCGTGTTCCTGCAACCTACCGCTACTACGTGAAACTGGATGATCCCTGGGAGATTGAAACCCAGGGAGCTGTTTGCCGCGTGCAGGCTCCGCGTCTACGAACGATGTTGCCTCCGGCGATTCACACCCATCGCATGGAGAAACGCTCTGAGAGCGGTTGGGCCCGGTTCAATGTGGATGAACAACTGGAAAATCTCGAACAACAGCTCACCCCGACTTTGGTCCAGTATGCTGAGGACGAGGCTTTGATGGTGCTGGTTCGGGATCAGGCCCGGAAGTCGCTTGCCCGGTTTGTCCGGCATTGGTTGTTGGATTTGCGACCCGAGTTAAGCCAGGATATCCAGTTTGTGGATGTTCGGTTTGAAGGCGAGCCGACAGAAAACAGCGACGAGCTGGATCCCTTGATCACGCTTCATGAGTGAACTTTTCATCATGCGCCACGGTCAGGCGGAAGATCCTTCCGCAGCGACCGGATGGTCCGACAGGGCTCGACAATTAACCGAGGTGGGGGTGCAACGCATTCAGGCGATGATCCCAGCCATGCGGGAATTGGGTTTTGTTCCTGAATTAATCGTATCAAGTCCTTATCCCAGAGCAGCTGAAACCGCCCGGATTGTTCATGAAGGATTGAAGATCGATCAGTCCATTCAATTTGTGGATGCGCTGGGGGCTGACCAAAACGTTCTTTCGTACTATCAAACGCAACTTACCGAACACCTGGAATCATCCGAAAGTCTGATGGTGGTGGGGCATGAACCGATATTGAGTCAATTGGCAAGCCTGTTGATCGCTGGCAATCTGCACACACGGATCCAAATGAAGAAGGGGGCCATCATTCATCTTGAATGTGGTGTATTTGGCAAGGAATGCCGGGGCATGCTCAAGGGTTTGTGGACTTCCAAACAGCTTCGGTCCCTCGGTTGAGATTTGGAGACCAGATTCACGCGTCCTTATTCCTCGCGGGCAGGCTTGCTCAGATCGCGTTCGGCGGCGTGATTCTGCAACCAGGCGAGGTCCTTGTTGCCGACTGATTTTTCAACGTGCAGGATGGTCTTGTTGGTGATGGTTCGTTGATCTTTCCAGGAATGTACCTCCGTGTGTCCATCGGCAAAACTGACCACGCCGGATCCATTATGATAAGCCCCCGGGATGTGAAAAAAACTGTCACTGCTGCCCATGCGCGTGACGAATCCCGAGAAACAAATGCTGTCGGTATTCACATCCAGGAAAGTAAACACTTCACTTGCCCGCATTCCAGCCAATTGACTTGCCTTGCCGTATCCGGAATATCCTGAGGAAAAGGTGCCCGAGCTTGGGTAAATCCAACCCATAAAGCCGTTCAGCGAATAGGAGCGTACCCCGCGGTGGTTGGCCCCCATGAAAAATGTGGTTTTACGGTCTGCCGGGCATTTATAGATTTTTGCGGTGGTGATATAGCCGCCTCTGGCAAATGCTGAATAATTGGGATCTGAGAGTAATTGTGAATTGGTATGCATGAACCGATCCAGGTGTGATCCGGCTGAAACCCAGGGGCGTTGGATGCCCAAATTATCCGATTCGACATAACCATTGGGAACGAGCTTTCCGTAGTCCTCGGCATACACCAACCATGCCAGGTTCAGTTGTCTTTGATTCCCCATACAGGCCGCCTTGTGAGCAGCCCCCTTTGCCTTGGACAGTGCAGGCAGAAGCATGCCCGCCAGGATGGCGATAATGGCGATGACGACCAGCAACTCAATCAACGTGAAAGCATTCAAAAACCTTGTCTCAGGCTGTTTTTGGACGCCTTGCGGTGTTGGATTGTTTTGTCTGTTTGTCATGCTGGTTCTCAAATGCTTCCACCCATTCGATATCAATATCCGCTGATTATTCCCAAATATAATCAAGCATCTTTTATTCCATGTCAAAAACTAGGTGATATTTTGGTTGTTTTTTGCACATCGCCCTCTTCAATGGTCGGATGTACATCACCCGATTTTTAAGCTTTTTAATCAGATTCATGTCTCGATGGATTCCGTGGGGGTGGTGGGCCGTCATCTTGATGAGCCCTGCGGTATGGGCTCAGGAACGTCCCAACATCGTGTTGATCATGTGCGACGATATGGGGTGGTCCGATATCGGATGTTACGGAGGAGATGTTCGTACACCGAATCTGGACCGGCTTGCCAGTGAAGGTTTGCGGTTTACTCAATTCTATAACTGCGCCAAATGCACGACCACGCGTGCCGCACTCCTCACGGGACAGTATCCGCGGCAGAAATCGGGTCCCTTACTCAAGGAATCCATGGTGACTCTGGGTGAGGCTTTGGGCCGGGCGGGATACCAAACCACCCTGACCGGCAAATGGCATCTGGGAGCCAATGCGCCTCGTCGCCCCGTGGATCGCGGGTTTCAGGAATATTACGGTTTGATGGATGGTTGCTGCAACTTCTTCGATCCATCCATTCCCGATCCCAAGTTCAAAGGGGGGCGGGTGCGTGTATTCGGACATAATGAAGAACGTATCACCCAGTTTCCGGAGGATTTTTACACTACGGACGCTTTCTCCGATCATGCCGTCAAAAACATTCACCGCATGTCCAGGCAAGAGGAACCTTTCTTTTTGCACGTTTGCTACACGGCGCCTCATTATCCATTGCATGCGCCACGTGAAGACGTTGAAAAATATGTGGGGCAATACCGGTCGGGATGGGATCAATTGCGGAAGGAACGTCATGCCCGTCAGGTTCGCATGGGCTTGGTGGATCCCGGTTGGAAACTGCCGCCCGCCGATCCGGAGTCAGGCTCTTGGGAGGATCAAGTCGATAAGGATTGGCAGGATTCCAGGATGGCCGTATATGCCGCCATGATCGATCGGATGGATCAGGGGATCGGAAGGATTCTGGCCGCCATCGATGAAGCCGGTGTGCGCGATAACACCATGGTCCTTTTTCTCTCCGACAACGGCGGTTGCAGCGAGAAATACGGTCATGATTCTCCCGACTATGTTCCGGGAGAGAAGGAGAACTTCACCACATGCGGTCCGGGATGGGCTTTCGCTCAGAACACACCTTTTCGGCGTTTCAAAACCTGGATGCATGAAGGGGGGATTTCCACCCCGATGATTGTTCGTTGGCCTTCGGTGGTACAGCCCAACACATTGACACGTCAGGTGGGACATATCATCGATTTCATGCCCACGTTTCTGGAGGCTGCCGGAGGAACCTACCCGACCGAGTTCAACGGGCATCCCATCAGTCCGGTGGAAGGCAAAAGTCTCCTGCCCATCTTTCAGGGGAAGAGGCGGGAAGGACATGAAACGCTATGGTGGGAATTCACCGGCAACCGGGCTGTTCGGGAAGGTGACTGGAAGTTGGTTTGGGACAAGAAGGTCAAGGATTGGGAACTCTATCACCTCCTGCACGACCGAACGGAAATGACCAACCTGGCGGAACAATATCCGGAACGCGTGCGCGCCATGGCCTTGTCCTGGAAGCATTGGGCGATTCGAACCGGAGCCATTTCCCAGTCCGATGAGTCGCTATGATGTATTGATTGTGGGGGGCGGTGGCAGTGGTTTGGCGACCGCTGTGAGCGCTGCCGAACAAGGGTTGCGCGTTTGTGTGCTGGAAAAACATACGGCACCCGGCGGCACCACCAGGATCGCTGTGGGATCTTTCACTTCCAATCGGACTCGTTTTCAAAATGATGCCGGTATGGAAGACACGCTGGCAGCTCACGTAGAGGATGCCGGTCAATTTGCGCCTCCGGATATCGAGCAGCAGAACAACGCGTCACTTCGCCATTTCTTTCTGAAGCATTCAGCCGAAGCGCTTCATTGGTTGGCGGACATGGGCATTCGATTTCAGGGACCCAATCCCGAACCTCCCAACCGTTGTCCGCGCATGCACAACGCGGTTCCCGGTGCCAAAGCGTATATTGATACACTGGTGGGGCGTTTGCAGACCTTGGGAGGTCGATTGATTTGCGGTGCTTCTGTCCGGGATCTATGGATGGTGGACGGACGGGTGAAAGGAGTTCGATGGGTGGGGGAGGATGGCGCATCGCATGAGGAGGAAGCTGGCCTTGGCGTGGTGTTGGCGGCAGGGGACTATGCCAATGCTTCCGATCTCATTGCACGGTTCAAAGGAGACGCTTTTCAACATATCGAGGGGATCAATCCAAATGCATCAGGAGAGGGTCATGTGCTGGCGGAGAAAGCCGGCGCCCGGTTGTTGAACATGGATGTGACGTATGGCCCCGAGATTCGATTCGTACCGCCAGCGGAAGGCACGTTTCAGGACCTTCTGCCGACAACGGGATGGATGGCCCGGTGCATGGGGTGGTTTTCCAATCGGCTTCCCAAACGCTGGATGGAACCGTTTGTGAAACGACTGGTCGTGACCTGGCAGCATCCGGAGGACGCGTTGTTCGAGGCGGGTGCCATTCTGGTGAATCAAAACGGCGAACAATTTACCGACGAATGTCAATCACCCGAACGCGAAATCGCCATCGCCCGGCAGCCTCAAAAACACGCTTTCATGCTGCTCGATGAAACATTGATTCAGCGATTCAGCCAATGGCCGCATTTCATTTCCACCGCGCCTGAGATTGCCTACGCTTACGTGGAGGATTACCTGCGGCTTCGGCCGGATGTGGCGGTTGAGGCCCCCGATTTGGCAGCATTGGCCAGTTCTCGTGACATACCCGTAGAGGCATTATCCACCACGGTCCATCGACTCAATCATGAACGAAAAAAGGATGGAACGTCCACCAAGCCTCCGTTGTCAGGAAAACGTTGGGTATTACTGGGGCCGGCCAAAGCCTGGTTCACCACCACCGAAGGAGGGGCCGCCATCAATGAACGTTTCCAGGTGCTGGATACACATGATCAGGTCATCCCCGGTTTGTATGCGGTTGGTCAAAACGGATTGGGAGGACAAATTCTGTGGGGACACGGATTGCACATCGGCTGGGCGATGACATCCGGTTACTTGCTTGGCCGACAGCTGGGTGCCCAGCGTTCTTGAAACCGGGATGACATCATCTTGCGCAACGGTGGAGTGCCATCTCTGGACGCGTTCAACATTTACTCAATCGAACCCATCAACTGATGGCCGAGTCTCCTGATCATGTCCGTGAGATACGGTGCGGTGGAGGGACCGTAGAAGGACATGATTTTGGATTCGTATTCATTCAGGTAGTAATACTTTTGTGGCACCACGTATCCGACGTAATCTCCGTTGAAGCTGGTGATCATCGAATGAAAACCATTCACTAGAAAATGCTCACGCAAGCCTGAAGCTATTTCTCCGCTGAAATCGCAGGGAGTTCCAATGAGCAGCAAATTTCCCAATCTCAATCCGGGCAATGGCACCGAGGATTCGATGGGGAGAAGTTTTCCGGACAACCAGGGTCTCAGGCGAATATTTCCGCCCAGGCGTACATGAGGTTCCGGCAGGAAAATATCCCATTCAACCCATGAAAAGGGCACTTTCTTTTCGAAGGTGGTGGCTTTCCATTGTTGTATGGTTTGGCTGGCCAAAGCCTGTCCCATTTCTTCCGCCGCAGCGTGTCCTTTTGTTTTGACCGTTGGGCTGTGGCTGCCAACGCCTCCGGCCAGAAACATGGCAAAGCCCCCCGTTTCAGATTCGACCGCTTGAGCCCAATGTCCGGGGTAATCCCCGCAAAATTGCATGGAACCGGATCCCATGACGGTGGCATGTGCCGCGTAGGATCCGATTGTGATGAGCGGACCGGATTCGGGTTGGATGAAGATGGATTGCAGCCAGGGGTGTTCAATGCCCTGTTCATGAACGAGGCGGTTGTGTGTCCAGTCCGGCATGGCGTCTTCTGCAAACGCGATGGCCGCTGGTTGAAGCGATTGACGGGCTGATTCCAGACTCTCAAAAACACGTTCCATTAACCAGTCATTGAACCCGGGTTCATAGGGGCCGGCAAAAGCTTCCCCGACGAGTCCCTGAGCCCATCCTCCAGGAGCGCTGTGGCTGTGAGTCGCACCAAAGAAAAAACGGCCTGGCGGTAATCCCAGTCTCTTTGAAACTTCCTCCCGGAATCGATCGATCATTTCAAAGGGTGGGGTCAACATATCCATCGCCACAATGGCTCCTTCCATTTCACCGCTTTTCAGCCAGAGAGCTTTCACATGGAGCGGATCCAATGTGCCGGTTGCAGCGGCGCCTTTGCGCGCGCCATAGCCGCCCAGCGGCAGACCTGGGAATGTGCCTTGTTCCACTTGCTTCGCTGCTCCGGTGATTTGAGGAATGATGGAAGTCTTTCCTGTTCCGACATACAGTGTGGATGGATCGGGGGGCATGCCGGCCGAAGTCTGATTTTCGATGGCGGCCAGCGTTTGCTTGAAATAATCGCTTTCCAGATAAGGAGTATGGTCCACACTCGTCAGACAGGCAAAGCATGTCAGCAGCCCCAGGCACAAGATAATCGCAGTCCATCTTTTCAAGCGGGATGTCTTTTGTGTAGTGCCGGAACTCATGAGTGGATCGAGTAAAGTCAAATGGCTTCATAATTCAAGATCGTTACTCAATTTTTTGATGCATGCGTGAGAATCAAGTGGATCAGTTGACATCAATCTGATCTACTTCGCCCCAATGTCATCGGACCCGACATCTTCAACGCGTACAGCGGCGATTTACTACTACGCCAGTTTTCTGGTCTTCGGTGGTATCGGCACAACTGCCGGCGCTACCTTGCCCATGGTGATCCGTCACTTTGAATGGAGTTATTTGGCAGCGGGTTGGATTTTTGCCGCAAGCGCCGTGGGGTATTTCCTTTCCACTTTTGTGACCGGAATGGTGCTGCCGTATTGGGGGATTCGTCGCTTGATGGTGGTTGGTTTATTGCTTCAGACGGTTGGGATCGGCGGGTTTGGTTTTTGGGCTTCCTTGCCCGTCAATATGGCTTTGTTCGTGGTTCTGGGGCTGGGGCAGGGGGCGGTCGAAGTTTCCACCAATGTGGGAGTGGTGCGGATCGAAGCTCCTGGTCAGAACCGGTTGATGAACCTGGTGCATTCAGCATTCACCATTGGAGCGATGGCGGCGCCTTTCATGGCCGGTTTGCTTGCCTGGATTCATGCTCCCTGGCGTTGGGTTTATGTCATGATGGCGGTGGTCGGTGTTGGCATGTTGACATGGACCTGTCGAGCCGGTTCATGGATGGATCTTCGTGAATCCGATCATGTTTCCGACTCACCCGGAAGTTCCAACGAACATTCGAAACTGCGTGATCCGTTATTGATCTTCCTGGCGGCCACCATCTTTTTTTATGTGGGAGCGGAGATTGGCATCTCAAACTGGATCGCCGAATACTTCGTCAACATTCACCAGTCATCTGCTTCGATCGGAGCCATGATGGTGGCCTTGTTCTGGTTTGGTGTCTTTCTGGGGCGCATGGCGCACGGGCTTTGGGATCATGGTCAACGTCAGGGGATGCATTTGTTGATCAGTTCATTTTCTTCCCTGGTCGCCCTGCTGCTGGCGATATGGATTCGTTCAGCCTGGTTGTCTGCTGTCTTGTTTTTCGCGACAGGGGTGGGGTATTCGATCGTATATCCCTGCGTCATGTCCCTGATCGGTATGAGTTTTCCCAAAAGACAAAGCGCAGCGATTGGCATGGTATCGACCAGTGGAGGGATGGGGGTGTTTTTGTTTCCCTTTGCCATGTCCGCCATCTCGGAACAGTTTGGATTGGTGAATGGATTTCAGTTTTACCTGGGATTGACAATACTGATGTGTGTTTGTGTGGGAATCAGTTTGCTACTTTTACGGACCAAGAAACAACAGCAAGATAGGTAGGGATGAGCTGTAGGTAGATTCCCAACGAGTCGGGGTCCCGGTCCTTACCTTGTGGTATTCATATTCAAATATGCCTTGTAATGGAAACCCTTTGATGCACGGGGCTTTGAAATGAAATTGACCTTCATCCCGATTGGTGACATATTGGCCGAGTGAGAACCGTTTCTAAAAACGAACTCAAAGAGCATGTGCTCGAGTATTTCCAGGAAATCCAGTCCACGGGTGAGCCGCTGATTATTACTGATCTTGGCCGCGAGGCGTGGGAGGTTCGACCCTTGAAAAAACACCGAGCGACTTCAGAAGTGCTTGCAGCGTACGCCGCCGGAGTTCCATCCAAGTTGCCCGCACCGGATCTATTGATGGAGCCATTACCCATTGAAGATTGGTGCTTGGAATAGTCTGACAATCCCGAATCATGGTCATCGACTCTCATGCGTTGCTCTGGTGGTTGGAACGTAGTAATGAACTTTCCAATCGACCTCGGGAATTGCTTGATGAGGCGGAGATCGGTGTGAAACTTTAATTTCAAAAAGAGGGGTTCAAATCGCAAATCCGAGGC
>CAYPZD010000053.1:0-2699 GCA_964415055.1 uncultured Verrucomicrobiota bacterium
TGCCCCGATGACAAACAACATACCCTCACAGATGAACGCAGATATTGGGTATAAATCCAGATTTGACCTCTTCAAAGCGATTCACCAAATAGTGTCCCAAATTTCAGCCGCCATTCGAATGGATCTTCCTTCTATATCTGCGTAAATCTGTGACATCTGCGGATAAACTGCATAGACACGGTTTAGATGTGGTGACCGGATCATCCGGTGACGTCCGTCAAAGCGCGTTGGGTTTTCTCTAAAATTCACCCTCGACTCCATTGTCCTGATCGGTTTTATAATACACACTATCATGAGAACCCCATTTTACCGAAAGAACGATTCGTCGGAGTTTCAGCAGTCGGTCTGTAGCCGACGCCAGATGTTGCAGTCTGTTGCATGCGGGTTCGGAGGCTTGGCTTTCTCTGGTATGCAGGCAGGGTTGCATGCTGGTTCGAACCAAATCGAAAATCCCCTGGCGCCTTTGACCACTCATGTTCCCGCCCGGGCCAAACGTGTCATTTTCCTCTTCATGCAGGGTGGTCCCAGTCATGTGGACACCTTTGATTACAAACCGAAACTCTTTGCCAGTCATCAGAAGGAAGTCGATATCCTGGGATATCGTTTCAACAACTTTCGAAAAGCCACCAAGCAGGTGATGATGAAACCGCTCTGGGATTTTCAACAGCACGGGCAAACCGGCAAATCGGTTTCGTCCTTGTTTCCCGAAGTGGCCAAACATGTGGATGATCTTTGCTTCATTCACAGCATGCACACAGAGGGCGTTGCACATGGGCCCTCCACGCTTTTCCTTCATACCGGGTCGGTGAATACCGTTCGCCCTTCGGTGGGTAGCTGGGTCAGTTACGGACTCGGAACCGAAAACGCCAACATGCCCTCCTTTGTTACCATCTGCCCGACCGCGCGCATGGGAGGTCCGCAGAATTATGGCAATGCCTTTCTGCCGGCCATCCATCAGGGGACTCCAATCGGGAAGGCCGAGCAACCGGTTTCCGATGCGGGTATCAAGGACATCGTTAATCCTCGATTGAATACCGAAGAGCAATTGAAACGATTCCAACTGCTCCAGGCGCTGAACCGGACGCAACTTGCGCAGAGTCCGTCGGACGACAATATGGACGCAAACCTGAACGCTTTCGAGCTGGCATACCGCATGCAAATGACGGCTCCCGGCCTGATGGATATTTCCAAGGAACCGGAATCCGTATTGAAACGTTACGGGATTGGGGAAAAGACAACGGACAATTACGGTCGTCAATGCCTGATGGCCCGCAAAATGGCTGAAGCGGGTGTGCGATACATCCAGGTGAATTACAGCGACAATGACGGTGGAAACCCACGCTGGGATCAACACTCCAACATGCCGCGCCATGAACAACACGCCCGGGCGGTTGACAAACCCATCTCAGGGTTGTTGTCCGATCTGAAATCACGAGGTCTGTTGGAAGATACCCTGGTATGGTGGGGAGGGGAATTTGGCAGGACACCATTCTCTCAAAACAACAACGGTCGAGACCACAATCCGTTTGGATTCACTGTCTGGTTTGCCGGTGGGGGCGTGAAACCTGGGTGCAGTTACGGGGCATGTGATGAATACGGATACCAGGCCGTCGAAAACAAAGTTCACATGCACGACCTGCATGCCACCGTTCTTTACCTGTTGGGATTGGAACATGAAAAACTGACCTTCCGTCATGCGGGCCGCGATTACCGATTGACCGACCTATACGGAAACGTGGTCAAAGACATCATTGCTTGATTCCTGGATTTCAGAGCATTCAATGTCCGAGTCAAAACAACACGCTTCGTTACCGGAAGAACAGCCCGAAAGATCCGCTGAAGTGGATCCAGATGGTGAGTATTGGAAGTACTGCGCACGATGCGGGCACGAATTGCACAATCACAAATGCAAGCTCGTCTGCCCGACTTGCGGTTACTTCATGAGTTGTTCTGATTTTGATTGAACTATTTTCCATACACATGAATCAAATTTGGAACAGAGCGATTTCTTGGATGGTCCTCACTTGTTTGCTCGCTCTCAACATGAAGGGCGGAGAACCATCCCTGACTGGAGCATCCGAATCGCAGCGGGACCGACATGTTGAGGCCCGGCTACTGAGTGAACGCACGCATGTTGCCCCGGGAGATTCCTGGTGGGTGGCTCTGGAATTAAAACATGACCCGACCTGGCATACCTATTGGATCAATGGGGGTGATGCAGGCGTGGCCACTTCGATCGACTGGCAACTACCCGAAGGCATCACCGCCGGTCCCATCCAATGGGAAGTGCCGCAGATCGTGAAAATGTTGCAATTGGACGTCTATGGCTACGAAGGCACCTGTATGTTGCTGACCAAACTGAAAGTCCATCCGGAAGCCCAACTTCCCGATGCATTCGAATTAAACGCAAAAGTCAACTGGATGATGTGCGCCCGAACCTGCATGCCGGGGAAGGGGGTTCAATTGAAACTGAGCATGCAACGCTCGAGCGACGCGCCACATGGTTCCGAATCCCCATGGGCGCTTCGCATTCGGAATGCTGCTCAGCGCTTACCCGTTGACGCACCCAAAGATATGTTCCGGGCCAGTTATGATGCCGAGCAAAAAGTGTTTCACCTGGACTGGAAAGCGTTTCCCTCCGAAGACGAAGTGCTGGAGGTATACTACTTTGACACCACCGAGCAGATCACATCCAACCA
>CAYPZD010000053.1:2799-35000 GCA_964415055.1 uncultured Verrucomicrobiota bacterium
ACCAGGCTCAAGTATGGACGCAAGTAGAGCAGGGGTGGCGCCTGACTCTGCCCCGGGCATCCTATGCACCGGAAACCTTTGATCGACTGAAGGGAGTGCTGCGCTGGAAACAGGTGGGCTCAGGTGGGGCCTTCCGTTGGCTCGGCATTGATACTCCCATCGTTTCGAGCGATTAGGAAAGCGGTTTCCTCTCTTAAGACCGCAAAGCCCGGACGTCGTGGAGAATGGCATCCGGATCAGGGAACTGGCCTGTGGCTTTCTTGCTGTAGATCAGTTGATCGTTCACCGTTACTTCGAACACCCCACCACCCTCGGGGATCAGAGTCAACGAAGCAATGTCCTGTTTGAGCTTCATGAGTTTCTCCGCCAGACCGACGGCTTTGGGCTCATAATTTCAAACACTGCAGTATTGAATGGTGATCTTTAATCCCATACCGAGAACCCTAATGCTCCCGCTACCACCCGTCAAGGAACCGAACCCGTAAAGTGGCCACTCTGGACTGCGGTGATCACGGCACCTCTCTGGATGCCTCAGGGAAACGGTTAGGTCTAATTCTCAGCACAAAGCCATTCCATTCCTCATCATGTAAATTTGTTCACGTGAAAGTTTACCATTTAAGGGCGTGAATACTGCTTGCGCTTCCGGATCGTATCCAAAGCGGTGATGCTCACCGTACTCCAGAGCAGTCAATATTTGGACTGCGATGGTTCGACGCCGCTTTGGATATCCCGGGAAGCGATGTGAGTATTCTCGTGCAAATCCCGTCCCCACCCTCAAAACTGAATATGGAAAACGCAGACTCGTCATCAAGCCTCCGCATCAAATTGTGCGGCCAGGCTGAGGCGATGTTTGAGTCCGGAATAGCGGTGGGCGTTTTTTGCGTTGCGGACAGCCATGGCGAGGGCTTTTTTTTGACCGATGAGCAGGACGAGTTTCTTGCCGCGGGTGACGCCGGTATAAATGAGGTTGCGTTGGAGCAGCATGTATTGCTGTGTCGCCACGGGGGTGATCACGATCGGGAACTCCGAGCCTTGTGATTTGTGGATGGTGATGGCGTATGCCAGTGAAAGTTCATCCAGTTCTCCGAAATCATAGGTGACCTGCCTTTGATCAAACTGAACCGTCATCTCTTTTTCCATGGCATCGATTTTTTGGATATGACCAATGTCACCATTGTAGACTTCCTTATCGTAGTTGTTTTCGGTCTGGATGACCTTGTCCTTCACACGAAATTGCCAACCGAATTTTTCGACATAGGCGTCTCCTTGTTTCATCGGGTTCAGCGTGCTTTGTAAGGTCAGATTGAGGTCGCGCACACCCAGGCTTCCACGGTTCATCGGGCACAGTACCTGAATGTCTCGAATGGGATGTGCCTTGAATTTGGCCGGGATGCGATCACGGATCATTTGAACGAGTGTGGCGGCGATTCTCTCCGGTTCTTCGCGTTCGATGAAAAAGAAGTCGTTGGATGGTTCGTCCTCCTCTGTGAGTGGCAGTTGACCGTGGTTGATCCGGTGGGCGTTGGTGATGATATGACTTCCGGAGGCCTGGCGGAAAATTTCCTGCAAGCGAACCACGTGGGTAAGTCCGCAATCGATCAGGTTTTTCAGGACCGAGCCAGGGCCGACCGAGGGCAGTTGATCCACATCGCCAACGAGGAGCAGGTGTGCATCTCTTGGGAGCGCTCGGAGTAGGTGGTGCATCAGGGGGATGTCGACCATCGAGCATTCGTCCACAACCAGGAGCTGTGTTTCAAGCGGTGTTTGTTCGTTGTGTTTGAATTTGCCGGTGCGTGGGTTGACCTCCAAAAGCCGGTGAATGGTTTTAGCAGGGAAGCCCGTTGATTCGGACATGCGTTTGGCGGCCCGACCTGTCGGTGCGCAAAGTGAAAAAGTGACGTGTTTGGCATGCAGGATTTTCAGAATGGAACGAATGATCGTTGTTTTACCTACCCCCGGGCCTCCGGTGATGATGATCAAGCGATGTTCCAGGGCGTTCCGTATTGCCTGCATTTGCGAGGCTGCCAATTGGATTTGTGACCGTTCCTGAATCCATTCAATCGCCTTGTCGATGTCGATGGGGGGATAGTGCGCCCGTTGCGCCGCGATAGCTCCGATGCGTTGAGCAATGACTGCTTCGGCCTGTTTCAGGGCCGGGAGAAAAATCAGGTCGGTATCTTCGATGCATTCTTTTTCCACGTCTCGGGCGTTCAATGATTGCTGAAGCCCGTGTTGAACCACGCTTTCATTGACTTGTAGAAGTTCGGTGGCTTGCTCGATCAGTAGTTGTTCCGGTAATGCACAATGTCCATTGGAAGTCGCTTCGATCAGGACGTGGTTTAATCCTGCCTGTGCGCGGTGCATGGAATCCTCCGGGATGCCCATTTTGCGAGCGATTTGATCGGCGCTTTTGAATCCGATGCCACGGATGTCCTTGGCGAGGATATATGGGTTGGCCTGAATCTTTTCGATCGCTTCCTCACCATAGGTCTTGTAGATGCGAACCGCACGGCTGGTGCTGACGCCGTTTGAGTGAAGAAAGACCATGATTTCCCGAACCATTTTCTGTTCTTGCCAGGCGTCCTTGATTTTTCGACGCCTGCCCGGGCCGATGCCGTCGATGGTTTCCAGTTTGGCGGAGGCGGTGTCGATGATGTCGAAGATGGTGTCTCCAAATTTGGCCACCATTTTTTTGGCGTACACCGGGCCGATCCCTTTGATCATCCCGCTGGCGAGATACTTTTCGATTCCCTCAATGTTGGTCGGCGGTGTGCAGACCAGGCTGTCTGCTTTGAATTGAAGGCCATGATCACGATCGCGAGCCCAGACGCCTTCGGCTTTGACCCATTCGCCTGCATTGGCTGAGACGGATTTTCCAACAAGGGTCAGCAGGTCGCGACGACCTTTTACTTTGATGCGCAACACGACGAATCCGGATTCCTCATTGAAATAGGTGACACGTTCAATGAGGCCGGAAAGACTTTCCTTTTTCTGACTGGAACGGCCTTGGGTCATGCGAACTCATCATCGTCGCAGGTTTGCGGCTCGATCAAGCAGGAAAATTTGAGAGTTGTGGTATCCCGAAGTCGTTGGTTTTTACGTGAGAAATGAATGGCCTGACGTTTCCCTGATGTATCCAGAGCGGTGCCGTAATCACCGCAGTCCGGGGCGCTTCTCTGGAGTGCGCCGAGATATCGGAACTCTGGATGCGGTTCGCAGGCGTAGTTTGCGTTCAAAGTTCACCAGCGTGAACTCATGCGTGAGGAGTTTTCATCATGTTGTGCAGGCGGAAAATGACTGTTCCCTTTGTGTCTCAGTGCGCAACACACCACGACATTCGCAAGGCGAAATCCTTTTGAAAGTCCGGACGCCATTTGTGGACGGTGCTTCTTGGGTGGTATTCGTCTGAGGCAATATCCTGATACCATCCGTCATTCGCTTTGCGAAATTGTCCGCCCCAGCCTGGCTGGGTAGGATCGTGGGGCAGGTTGCCACCTTTGCTTAGGAAGAAGAACCAGGAAGGTGTGTCGCCTTCCTTCATGCAGCCATGAGGGTTGGGGGCGGTCCAGGTCTTGGTGGGGTAGAGGGCTCCCAAGGGTCCTTTGCTGCGGATGTGGGTATCAATCCACGTCCGGCTGGTGAGCGATTCATCACCGCCCAGATACATGCCCCGGAAGGTCGCTTCACGTTTGTCCTTTCCTTTGGGCGCCTTGTTCAGGATGTAGAACATTCCCGGAAAGGTTTGCCTCATCCAATCCGCAATACCGTCCTGATCTGCGATATCGTAAACCCTGAATTTACCTGTAACTGCTTTGAATTGCTCGGGTGTGCCATGGGTTTGAATGGACCACAAGGCCTGGGCGAGATCTGTCTGCCCTCCCCAGATGGTAATGTTCAAAGGATCCTGCGGGGTAGCTTTGTTGATGCATTCGATGATCCATCGAGAACCTTCAGTGTCATGCCCTTTTCCGATGTGGTCGCGTCCGCGCAGGGGATTGCCTGATTTGACCTTCGATGCAAGATAGGCCTCCGTGGGCCATCCGCTTTCGTGGCGTGACAGGTTGGGGTAAACAGTTCCGTATGCTTTGATTGTTTGGCGGATCAAATCAGTCCGTGTCACGGCCTCTTTAAGTTCCCCTGGAGTGCCGGATGCGCTGGCGATCAGACCTTCAATTCGAAACTGGTTGGCGTAAACCATCAACCGGACCAGCGACTGTTGATCATCCGGATCACCTCCGATATCGGTTAGCACCAAGAGTCGGGGACGCAATGGTTCCTCCGCATTCTGGCCAAATAGCGAACAACTCGCCAGGAGCGCCCATATCATGCAGAGTTTGCTTAACATGAGGGAAAAAGGTTGAGAGGCCATCAGCCTCGGGCGGGGTGGATTAACGTTATGACCCTCTGAATGCGTTCTGTTGTGATTGAAAACGGCGTTCCAAGCTGCCACAAACGTGGTCGCACAGTTCAAAAATGGACTTGTCTGCAATGACGTAGAACACGTTCAAACCTTCTTTCCTGCGCCCAAGTATGCCTGAGTCAGTCAGGTTTTGCAGGTGGCGGGAGGTGTTTGTCTGCGTTGTTCCAACAAGTTCCATGAGTTCGGTGACATTCTTCTCTCCATCCTCCAGCGCTATAATTAGTTTGAGCCGAGTGGGTTCGCTTAATGCTTTGAAGCGTGCAGCAATCATGTCCAGTGCTTCACTGGTCATGTTTCGTCGCTGTTGGTTTGAACTCATGCATTGCATTCAAAATAATATTACTTGCAAGTGCAAGAAAATTTGTTAATGATCATATAGTCACGTAAAAGTTAACTATAAAGATATGAAAACTCAAATGCTCAGTTCTGCAAACATTTTAAAACTTTTTGTATTCAGCATGTTCTGCTCAGTGATGCTCAGCGCTCAACCGATGTCTGTCGAAGCGCGTGACAACATTCACACCTTGTTTACCGAGCATGATTCCATCGTGCGAAGTGTGGAGCTGACGGAAAATGGATATATCTCGGTCACGGAAACAGATGATGCAAAACTTGCAAGTGTTCTGAAATCACATGTCCGTCAAATGAGGACGCGCCTGAAATCCGGCAAGATGGTGCGACGATGGGATCCCGCATTTCCGGAAATGGTCATGCACTATGACGACATGAAGCACAAAATTGAGCGGACGGATAAAGGAATTAAAGTTACCGTTACAGGAACCACCCCGGAAGCAATCAAAGTGGCACATAATCACGCCAAAATCATCTCTGCTTTTGCGAAGAATGGTTGGGATGAACACGATGTGCGGCACCCTGCCGTTTTGACCCAAGATGCAGCCGAGTCTGAGAAGAGGGAACAAGCGTTGGCTCCTGGTGGTGCGTGCTGCGAAAAAGGGTGCAAGGAATCCGGCCCAAAAGAAAAGGCCGAAGCTTGTGGAAAAAGCTGCTGCATGAAGGGGAACAAATAAGCCCGGTGGTTATTTGGTGGAAGAATCACCAAAAAAACGATCGACGAGAGTGGCGTCAAGTGGGCGCGTGATCTTTGAAACCAGAACGGTTGCCACGAGTGAGCCGGCGATGTCCCACATGAAGGGCTGGATCCCCAGGAAGGAATAGACCTTGAACTCTTGGTGGATCACATACCCGGCGATATACAAAATCAGGTGGGTGCCGCACCCGCCAAACATACCTGCAATGATCCCGGCACGCGTGACCTTTGGCCAATAAAGGGCGAGGGCCATGGGGATCAGAAAGGTTCCCGCCAAACCGCCCGTTGCGAAAACGATCAGGTTCTGCAGATATTTTGGAGGGTTCAATACGGCCAAAACAGCCGCGAGACCGATCAAGGCGGTCACCAGGTAGGTCAGCCATTTGATCGCTTTTTCCTTGGCGTCGGGATTGATGTGGTGTTGGTAAACGTCGCGCACCACGCCGGAGGAGACCATTAACAGAAAACTATCCACGCTGCTCATCACCGCCGCAAACGGAGCGGCCACGATGAGTCCCGTCAGCCAGGGCATGCCGGCATTGACCGATAGAGTGCGCGCCATTTCCGGCATGATACGGTCCGGGTCGATTTCCATACCCGGTAGAATCACCCGCGCACAACAGAAGATAATGATCAGCGGAAAATAAATGGCGGTGTAATAAAGCGACACCACGATGATGGATCGCTTGAGGACCCGACTGTCGGTGAACGCCATCTGACGCACCATGTTGCTGGGCTGACCTGCGCCGCCAAAGGCCCAGAACACAAAAAAACTAAATGCCATACCCAGGGAAAGAAATCCCACGTCTTCTTTTGGGTGGGGACCGGGCGGTCGGACGTAGACACCTTTTTGTCCGGCGCCGCTGGCGTAAGGCGAGTTGGTGGCGATGGTAACGGTTCCCCATTGAGAAAGGTCGAGCGCCTGGTCGATGATCTTTTGTGGGGGATCGGGTTGAATGAGGACTTCCACTCCGCTTAAGTCCGTTTGCCCGGATTCCAGGATCGTGTGATCTGCCACGCGGAGTATTTGGTTTTCCGATGATTTAAGCCAAACGCCTTTGGGAAGAGCCACGTCTTCTGCCAGGGGTGATTTCCATTGGATGTCCACTTTCCCCATTTGCGGAGGTTCCATTTCAGCCAGTTCCCGGGTGGCCTTGGTAAGTCCGCCCACTTGGCTTAACGCCAGTACCAGCATCACCATCACTCCGACCACCATGACGATTCCCTGCATGACGTCGGTCCATACGACCGCGCGAAACCCGCCGTAAGTCGTATACACAATCACCGTACCGGCAAACAGGATCAGGCAAAGCAGATAGTCGGCATCGGTTGCCTGTGTCAGGACGAATTGAGTTTTCCAGCCAGCCACCCAGTTCACCGCGGTTTGAAAGGTATCGACGTCCTTTAACAAAGTCGCCAGGATTTCGCTGCCTGCTTTGAACTGGGCCAACAGGTAAAAGAACATGAAGAATGTCAGCAAACCGGTTGCCACCAATCCGACCGAAGCGCTGCCAAAACGTGCTTTGAGGATGTCGGGGACGGTCACCGCATTGGCTTTTCTGGAAACCTGATTCAGTCTTTTGGCCAGCAGTCCGGTGGTGACCAAGGGCACAATCATGTAACTGGCAATCCAAAGCGCAAGGATCCAACCGTGCGTATAGATCAAGGCGGGGAATCCCATAAAACTTCCCCCCGATGCGTTGGTGGCTGCGAAGGTCAAGGCAAAGGCCCACATGCCCAGGCCTCGACTGCCGAGAAAGTATTCGCTGACGAATTCCTTTTTGGAACTACGCACCCTGCCGGCCAACCAGGCAAGTCCAAACACCAGGAGCATGTAAGCAAAGAAACTTCCGAGGGCCGCATTCTGGCCCTGGGAGTTGCCGATGGCATTTTGGATGAGGTTTTCTAGAGATTGCATGGGGTATTACTTGGGCCTCCGGGGGGGGTAGTCCTGTTCCTCTGCGTTGGACTGGGGTGGTTCCTCCAGCGGATCATCTTTCATGAACTTTGAGGCAAATCCTATGATCACGACATTCGCCCCCAGCCAGGGGATGGCAACGCCCCAGAAAACCCACTTGGGAAATCCGAGCACAGTCTCTGCCGGAGCATCCTTTGCGTCTCCGTACCCCAACCAGGCGGAAATGCCCACGACCCACAAGGCAAATACCGCCCAAATGATGAGGATCCAAAACGTCTCGCGCTTGGAGTTCAGGAAAACCGGGTCCATCGATTTGGGAGATTGGTCAGGCATGGGGGGATTTTTTTATCAGGGTTTCCAAACCGGCGAGTTGACCGAATACGCGAAAGAGTCTCCACTCCAGTTCAGTTCGGCGGTTTTTTCCCGTTTCATGGTTTGCATGTTGTTCAACACTGTTGACCAAAGCAAAGTCCGTTCAAGAGGCCAGGCTGCTTCCTTGCCCGCGAGGAAAGGAACAATGCGTTCCATGAGGCGACTGTATTGGTGGTCATTGGGTTTGGGGGGGCGATAAAATTGTGCTGACACCACATTGCCATCCTTTGTTTGTGCGGCAAAATGATCGTCGTTCAGCACGCCGTCCATGGTGATGATCGTTGATTTCAATCCATCCTTGTGTTCAAGGATCCAGGCTCGTGTTCCCTTTGCCATGTTGGGGATCATGCCCAGACCGACAATATCCTGAGTGCGACCATCGATGGTGGCATCGCCCAATTTGCTATTGGTGCGGGAGACGGCTGCCGAGAAGACATCCCATGAGAAGCGTCCCTCTCGTGCCGCTTTCCAGACTTCGTTACCCTCGAGGTGTGTTATTTTTGAGATGCCGGATTCGCCGCCTTTCCGATGGGCGGTCAGCGCGAGTAATGCGTCCAGACCTTCCTGTTCGGCGTAGGGAAATGCTCCCCTCACTAAAATGACTACTTCTTTCAAGTCGGCGCCGAACGGAATATCCTGTTCCGGCAAACGCCAGGTCCAAGGCAAGGAGGTACTATATTGAACTTGCATACGGCCATCTTTCACAAAGGAGGGCATCACTTCTTGGGAAAGCCCTCCGGATGGACCGACAACCCAGCCTGGTTTGTTGGCGCCGTAGTTGTCCGCAATGAATTGGGTGTATTGGGTGCAGCATGCCCAACTGTTTTCCTTGCCCGGGGCTAAAATCCAACAGTCGGCTTCTTTCAGGACATCTTTCATATTGTCCATCAACACCAGTTTGGGAGCTCCTTTACGGCTTTCCAATAGTTTCTTGCGGGAAAGTCCGTGAACGAGAACAGATTCAAAAGGCGATTCAACAAATCGACCTTCAGACGGCCAACCGGTGAGGCAACGATCCAGGAGTTGTTGAGCGGGCGTGTTCTGGTCGAGGTAGACGCTTATCAATGCTAGTTTTTTCATGCGGTGTTCTTTCTGGGATGCATGTTGGTTCGTCTTATCCACGCCAGTAAGTGGATAATGGTTCGACCTGATATTGGACGTCCAGTTCCGGTGTGTTCAGCTTGACTGCGCCGCGATACAGGGATTCCACTCCAAACAAGGTCATGCCTGATGTCAGTAAAGTCCGTTCCGGCGGATAGGTCGCCTTGCCTGACAGAATGGTTTCTTCGATGCGATGGGAGAGGGGGTTGAAGAAATCAGCTGTGGTGGTTTGTCGTGGCGGCATGGGCAGGTGCATTTGGCAGGAGGTGATCCTGCCATTGCCCATCATGCCGGCGTAAGTGAAATCCAATACCAGACCGTTCAACATGAACAACGTGGTCTTGAATCCGTCGTTGTGTTCGATGAAATACGCTACCGCGCCCGGACTGGTTTGTTGTATCCAATCCAATGTCGGAGGTTTGAAAGCCCAATCATTCGGCGCCTTGCATTGGTGACTGCGTGCCAGGGCAGCCATCAAGAGTTCGCGTGTTGAGTCGCGTTTTTCCAGCAAGGGCCAGATATCTGCTCCACGCACCGCGTGAACGGATTTGACACCTGATTCGCCTTCCGCTCTCCGTTCGGACATGCATTGTGCGGTTTCCAGTCCATGAATGTCATACGAATCGACACCCCCATAACACACGCTGACGCTTTCGCGCAGGTCGGCATTCCAAGGTATGTCCACGGATGGAATCCTCCAGGTGACCGGTAACGAAGATCCTGCCAGGAAGGCAAACTCCAGTCGTTTCGAATCCTCCACCATTTCGACGCATTCGTTCCAGTCGGTGGAAAGATGTTTGTCGTTGAACACCGGCACGGATCGCCCGCTGTTTTCAAACACTTCGACCATCTCTTTAAAAAAACGATAACGTGGATAGTGTTTTTGACCTTTGTCGTTTCTGGGATAATCCCCGTGTTCGGCGATGATGATGACTCCATCGACATCCAGTTTGTTGCCACCCTGCGTCAGCGCTTCCGCGATGGTCGGATAGATGGGAACTCCGTGTCGACGTTCACGATCCCGGGCAAGATCGTTCTCGGGAAACTGATCCACGTAGAGAGAGGCCAGCTTGATGCGCGGATAGTAATGTTCCCCGTGCCAACCGTATCCTTCCAGTAATCGGTCGATAAAATGCTGTGCATGACTGTGCCTTCGAACCTCGGTGGCCAACAGCGCCACCCGGGGCGGGTTGTTCGGGTCCGGATGTGATTTGCTGAATGCGGCGGACAGTTGACCGCAACCGGCCGCAACACTGGTCAGGGACAACGTTTTCAAGAACGTCCGACGATTCCACAACGTGGAAGCCTGATCTGCATATGGTATAGGATCATTCATGAGCCGAAAGTCGGTTCTTGTCTGGGATGTCCGGATAGTGCCTTGACATGAGGGAAACGTCAATCGGAATGGCGTGGGGTTGGCCACTTTGGTGTTTTTGTTTTTTAGACAGGATGAACAGGATTTACTGGATGTTCTTTTTTGGGGGGGCAAGCCACCTTTTATACCTGGAAGATGGATCTTCAATGAGTTGACCCATATCTCGATGCCCGGGATAACGCCGTCCCTTTTGGAATACCTGTTACCCATCCTGTAAATCCTGTTCATCCTGTCCAAACAATTTTCCTTTCAAATTTTTCTCATGCTCGTAGGTTTCAATGCCATGAAAAGTCACCGCCATGATGCATTGCTCATCCGCCTTTGCTGTGTGTTGTTCGTTTTTGCTCTCTTTACAAAAGCTGAGGACTGGCCTCGGTTCCTTGGGCCGACCGCGGATTGTATCTCTACTGAGACAGGTCTGTTGGATGAATGGCCCGAACAAGGACCGCCCAGAGTCTGGAAGAAGGAGATCGGGACCGGATACAGCGCGCCTTCTGTCAGGGATGGAAGATTGGTCCTTCACCACCGGGTGGGTGATGAAGAGCTTGTCGAAGCCATGAATCCGTTAACCGGGGAAACTTTATGGAAGCATGCTTATCCCTCCAACTACAGAGATCCCTACGGTTACAACGACGGTCCGCGCTGTTCGCCTTTGTTGACGGAAGATCGTTGTTATGTTTACGGCGCGGAAGGCAAACTCCTTTGCCTGGATGTTCAGTCCGGTGAACGAGTCTGGTTGCGGGACGTTGCAAAGGATTTTCAGATTCCCAATGCCTTCTTTGGTGTTGGAAGTACGCCTTTGTTAGAGGGGGACAAATTGATTGTCATGGTTGGGGGACAGCCCAATTCCGGCGTGGCTGCCTTCGATGCAGCGACCGGTAAAACGCTGTGGGAAAGCGTTGGCAAGGACACTTGGGATGGCGAACGCAAAACCGGGTGGCGTGGGGAACCTTTCATCAAGTGGCAGGGATTCGAGAAACAAGCTTCATACGCGACTCCTGTTGCTGCGACCATTCACGGCAAACGTCATGTGCTTTGTTTGATGCGGCAAGGCCTGGTTTCTTTGGATCCAGAAACCGGTAAGGAAAACTTTCACTATTGGTTTCGGGCAACCGTTAATGAAAGTGTCAACGCCATGAATCCAGTCGTGTCCGGCGACACGATTCTGATTTCGGCTGCTTACTACCGAGTGGGATCGGTGTTGCTCAAGGTGGCACCGGACGGTATGTCGGTGGATCAGGTCTGGCGTTCTCGTGCTTTGGAAGTGCATTGGAGCACACCGGTCCTGTTGGATGGCAATCTGTATGCCTTCAGCGGACGCAACGAACCGGATGCACGCTTTCGTTGTGTGGAAATGGCCACCGGCACGGTGCACTGGGATCAGGACGAAAGCTGGCGCAAGAGTTACTTGGGACCGCCCGAAAAATATGGACGTGGTTCCGCCGTCTATGCCGATGGAAAACTCATTGTCATGGGGGAAGCCGGACAATTGGGCTTGTTCAAACCCAACACAACCCAACCCACTGAGATCAGTAAATTCCAGGTGCCCGAAATGAAGTATCCCTGCTGGACCGCTCCTGTGTTGTCCAATCGAAAACTTTACCTCCGATGTGAGGATCGCCTGATTTGTTATGATCTGAAAGAGTAGATGCGTAAGGATTCGCACATCATGAGTCCGGTCTCATTAAACGCCCCAACGGCAGGATTACGCCAAGCGCCCTCTGGACTGCGGTGTGCAGCACCGCTCTGGATACCTCAGGTCAGTGTTATTGCACCCCTATCACACAGAACCTATACCTTGTTCGCAAAGCTGCACAACAAATGGATTTAGTCGGTTGAGGGGTGCGGGGGATTCATTGCAGCGATCGTGAGATTTTCGGGTATCCGAACTAGATTCAGAGCGGCGCTCATCACGCACGCACTCCAAATTTAATCCCTGCGGTGTGGGACTCTTTTTTTAAATCTGAAACACGTTCCAAAAAGGAATGGTGATTGTAATGCGCTTGCTATGTGTGAGTAGTGGGGTAACTTGGTGTCTGTTGTTGGTTCATGAAACGTCCTTTAAATTTGAAGTTTGTTAAGTGGCTTGCCATCGTACTTTTGTTGGTGCTTGGGTTTAAGGTTCTCCAGAAAGCGAACCAGCCACCCTTTGGGCGCATTCAGGTAGGGACGCCGATTCAAGAAGGGGCGATCGATCCGCAGGTGGTGGTGCATCGCAATTTCGTTGTTTTTCTTTCTCCCGAACGCGAGTTGTATGTTTGGGGAGGTATTTCGGAGCATGACCCCACATTTGAGGTGTTGACTGGATTCAGCAGGCCTTCACTTGTTCCAATCCCGATTTCTCATGATTTTACCATTCGTAAGATAGTTGAATGTGACGCGCGAATCACTGCCTTATTGGATGACGGAACCATCCGTGTTTTTGGAGATCGTGTTGTTCGCAACAATCAAGTAGACCGAAACCCTTATCAACCGTTTTCTGATTCCGGTTTCGTCGATATTTCTGCCGGAATCAACCATGTCGTCGGTTTGAAAGAAGATGGGACCATTTGGGCTTGGGGCAACAATGATTGGGATCAATTGGGGCAGGGACGCGCCAGAGATGAAGGGCTTCCTTATCCAAAAAAATCCTCGGCACCTTTACGGGTTGGATTGGACACCGACTGGGCACAGGTAAAAACCATCCATTCGGAAACATATGCTCTCAAGAAAGACGGATCCTTTTGGACTTGGGGCAACGAACCCTATTCCAATCCTGCGCCAGGAAATCCCAAAGAACGTCCGCTCCTGTTATCCGATAAGGCTGGGTGGATAAAATTGGCTCCCAGCTATGGAATGGTTCTAGGTTTACATGAAGATGGTTCCTTGTCGCTTTACGGAAAAAATTTGCCGCGAAATGAGTTTTGGGAGGAATACGAATATGTTGCTTCAAAAGGTTGGGGAAGGTTGGGGAAAGATTCCGATTGGGTGGATATTGTGGCTGGCGAATACCATATGTTTGCCAAAAAGAAGGACGGTTCCTGGTGGGGGATGGGTAGCAATCAATACAATCAATTGGCTCTGGATCCTGAAGCCAAAGTCAAATCCACCTTTCCTGGATTCGTGACCAAATGGGTGAAACTGCCTGATTCCATCGATCCTTGGGCGATTGGTTTGGGGCTCCAGAATACGGTTTTGCTGACACGTGATGGCCAGCTCTGGAACAGCGGACGCATTTTGGGGATACCTGAGCGCAAATCCTTCTGGAAGGACTTTGCCAGTTCATTCAATCGAAACGTTCCTGTACTAAGGTTGCCCGTCCGGCTGCCGGAGCACCATTCCGGATTTCATCGGATATGGAGTTGGCCTCCGAAACCTGAGGAGTCGTTTTATGTCGAAGACGGCAAGTAATTCTGAATCATGGATGGATCCGTAGTCATTTGCTTTCCTTACCGAATATCACTCCACTCAAAATGGGCAACACAAACAGACTGACAACGGACAGGACCCCAGCGAAACGTGCGTCCAGTTTGTGACGGATTTCAAACTCTTTGACTGCTGCGTAGAGCACAGGCACGACAAACATCGTGATGACCACCACACTCATGCCTCCGAAGGTGGGGATGGCCATGGGGACCATGATTTCCGATCCGCGTCCGGTGGAGGTGAGCACCGGAATCAACGCCAGCACGGTGGTGGCAAGGGTCATGAGACAGGGGCGCACCCGGCGTTTGCCCGCTTCCACCGTGGCTTTCCGGATTTCGGCTATGGTGCCTGGTTTATGCTTTTCAAAGGATTGATCCAGATAGGTGGCCATGATGACGCCGTCATCCGATGCAATACCAAACAGGGCGAGGAATCCTACCCAGACTGCAACACTCAAGTGATAGGTGTGCATTTGGAACAGCTCACGAATGGGGACTCCGAGAAGGCTCACGTTCAGGAACCAATCCTGTCCATACAGCCATAGCATCAGGAAACCTCCAGCCCATGCCACAAGGATGCCGGAGAATACCATCATGGTGGTGGCGGTGGATTTGAATTGCAGGTAGAGGATGATGAAAATGGCAAACAAGGCCAGGGGGAGCACGAGTCGCAGCTTTTGTTCCGAACGCACCTGGTTCTCATAGCTTCCGGCAAAGGCATAGCTGACTCCCGGAGGCAGAACCAACTGCCCGTTTTCGATTTGTTGTTTCAAAAAGTTTTGTGCCGACTCAACGACTTCCACCTCGGCGAAACCGGGTTGTTTGTCGAACAGGACGTAACCCAGCAGAAAGGTATCCTCGCTTTTGATGTTTTGAGGACCGCGTCGGTAGTTGATGTGTGCCAGTTGTTCGAGCGGAATTTGTGAGCCGTCCGGAGCCGGAACAAGGATTCGTCCGAGTGATTCCAGTTGATCTCTCAATTCGCGCATGTAGCGAACTCGAACCGGATACCGCTCACGTCCCTCCACCGTGGTGGAAATGCGTTTGCCGCCGATACCCACTTCGATGACTTCCTGCACCTCACCCAGGCGAATGCCATAACGCGCGATGGCTTCCCGATCAATTTCGATTTCCATGTAAGGCTTGCCCACGGTTCGGTCGGCGATCACGGTGGCGGGATTGACCTTGGGCGCTTGCTTGAGCAGTCGTTCCAGTTGCAAACCGACCTGTTCGATGGTTTCCAAATCGGGTCCTTTGACCTTGATGCCCATGGGGGCGCGCATGCCGCTTTGCAACATGACGAGCCGAGCGGCAATGGGTTGAAGTTTCGGCGCGGAGGTGGAGCCGGGCACTTCGGCGTAATCAACAATCAGATCCCAAATATCATTCGCGCTCTGAACGCCCGGCCAGGGAGCGCGGCCTTCATTCCATTCGGGGTTGAGCGCCAGACGCCAGATACGAAACGGTTTTCCGGAATCACTCGGAATGAGATTGCCAGAGGCATCACGTTGGAAGGATCCCTTTACTTGGTAAGGTTCTCCATCCGGCGCGGGCACTGGATTGCCGTTAAGATCCCTGAAGGAATCGATTTTTTTCGCATCGAACTGGAAGGTCAAACGGTGTCCCTGATCATCCAGCAAATATTCCGGGTGATAGTTGATGATCGTTTCCACCATGGAGACCGGTGCCGGATCCAGCGATGTATCGGCGCGTCCGAGTTTGCCGACCACGGTGTCGATTTCATGGATTTGTCGGATGGACAGATCCTGTTTGCGCATGGCATCCATGGACTCTCCGATGGACGCATGCGGCATGGTGGTTGGCATGTAGAGAAAGGACCCTTCATCCAATGCCGGCATGAATTCTTTACCCATGCCCGGGAATTGATGCGCCAGTTGTGACACCGGACGCCATGTGCGGATTGAACCCGGAAGCCAACCGAACAATGCATCAAATCCCAACCAAATGCTGCACCCCAAAACCACCAACGCGATAGGCAGAGTCAGAAAAGCCAAACGATGACGCAGGCACCATGTCAGCATGGCGCCGTAATTTCGTTGAACCAGGGCAACGCTCCCAAGCAACCCTCCAATCAATGCAATAACAAATACCAGGTTTGACAGTATTCCTTTTTCAGGCCCCAAGGGAAGCCAGTGTGAGGTCAGGATAAAACAAACAACGCCAGCTGCCAGATAGTTGGTTGTTTTGGGGACACGATGTTGAACCATTGCGGGCAAGCGAGGTGCCAGGAGGTGATACAGCCCGGTGAGCAGGGTCGCCAGTCCGATCAGCCAACCAACCACATGAGGTTCGCCACCGCTTGCCCATCGAACCAGTTGGACAAGCAACAAAATGGAACCCAGCACCATCATGGTGCCAAAAGAAAAACGGCGCACGGTTTTCCCGGTGATACGTCCGGTGAAAAGAATCTGGGCAAGCGGGGGAATCACGGTCAGTGCTACGACCACCGAAGCGAGCAGCGCAAAGGTCTTGGTCCATGCCAACGGTTTGAAGAGTTTGCCTTCCGCCGCTTCCATGGTGAATACGGGGAGAAAACTGACAACGGTGGTGGACACCGCTGTCAAAACGGCTTTGCCGACTTCACCGGATGCCCGGCGGACGACATCGATGGGGTGTTCGTTCGGGGAGGCTTCTTCCAGTTGTTTGAGGATGTTTTCACAGATGACAATTCCCATGTCCACCATGGCGCCGATGGCAATGGCAATGCCGGACAAAGCGACGATGTTGGCGTCCACACCAAACATTTTCATGGCGCTGAAACACATCAGAACTGCAATCGGCAACAATCCTGCGATGAGGACGGAGCTGCGCAGGTGCATCAACATGACGATGACGACAATGATGGTGATGAGGATTTCCTCGGTCAGGGCCACCTGCAGGGTGTTGAGTGTTTCTTTGATCAGACCGGTTCGATCATAGAAGGGGACGATGCGAACCTGGCTGACCGTTCCGTCGTCTAATGTTTTGGAGGGAAGTCCCGGGGTGAGTTCATTGATCTTTTCTTTCAGGTTCTGAATCGTTTCCAACGGGTTTTCACCGTAGCGAACCACTACGACACCCCCCACCGCTTCCGCTCCCTCTTTGTCCAATGCCCCTCGCCGCAGCGCCGGGCCGAAGGTGACATGGGCCACGTTACGGACATAGACAGGAACGTTATCCCGTACCTTGATGACTGTGTTCTCGATATCTTCCAGGGATTTGATGAAGCCAAGGCCCCGGATGAAATATTCGACATGATTGACTTCAACCGTTCGCGCGCCGACGTCCACGTTGGACATTTGGATGGCTTTGAACACTTCCTGCAGCGACACATCAAATGCCCGCATCGCATCGGGATCCACATCCACCTGATACTCTCTCACAAATCCCCCCACCGAGGCGACTTCACTGACACCGTCCGCGGCCAAAAGACCGTAGCGCACGTAGTAGTCCTGAACGGACCGGAGTTCATCCAGATCCCAACCGCCGGTCGGGTTGCCATCGGCATCCTGTCCTTCGAGGGTGTACCAAAACACCTGGCCCAGGGCTGTGGCATCCGGACCAAGTCGTGGCTGGGTGCCTTCGGGAAGTGTCCCCGCGGGCAGACTTGCTAGTTTTTCGAGGATGCGTGATCGCGACCAGTGAAAGTCGATATCCTCTTTGAAGATCACGTAAATGGATGAAAACCCGAACATGGAATAACTCCGGACTGTCTTCACTCCGGGTAGTCCCATCAAGGAAACCGTGAGTGGGTAAGAAATCTGATCCTCTACATCCTGCGGCGAACGTCCCATCCACTCCGTGAACACAATCTGCTGGTTCTCTCCGATATCCGGGATGGCGTCAACCGGAACGGGATCCCGTTGAATACCGTCGATCTCCCATTCGAACGGGGCCACGAACAAACCCCACCCGATGAGAAACAGGGTTCCCAGGACAACGATCAATTTGTTGTGAAGGCAGAAATCGATGAGACGTTCGATCCAGCCTTGGGGTGAATCGTTACTCTTCATTGGAATCGTCGGACGATGTGTTGGTGTCGGATGTCACGAGCGTTTCTTTCAACGCTCCGCAGGTGAACATTTTGGAACCGTAGTAGGGGTTTTCGGTTCCCTCATGGCTTTGCAACCAATCGCCGCCTTTACCGTCAAAAGCCATGGGGCAATGATACAGATACACGTCAGCTTTGGCTGTGGGTTGGAATTGTCGTAGTGTTTGGATCAATGTGTTGGACAGGTGTTCGAACCCTTGACGCATCGCTCCCATGTCCTCGCCGGAAGTTTTCATGTGGGACAGGGCTTGTTGGAGTTCGGTTTGCCTTTCGTTCCATGTTGCTTGAGCTTCGCCATCCAAAACTTCGCTTGGCATGGAATCCAATGCAGTTTCCATCCTGGTGGTCGGAGTGTTGGCTGCGGTTTGATCGTCGTGGCTCAGGGCGTGTTGGATTTCCATGTAGAGACTGACCAACTCGTCCAACGAATCCTGCAAACCGGGCGGTGTCGGGAAGGCCGTTGGTTGGGGCGCTTCTGCTTCATGTTCTGTGTGACTGCCGTGATCATGGTTATGAACGCCGCCGGATTTGCCTCCTTGAGGTTGCATCATGCTGGGTTTGGCGAGGATTTGAATGGCGCTGTCGATTTTGAAGTTTCCGTGGGTAACCACCTTTTCGCTTTCCTGGAGCCCTGACTCGACCAGGTAATAATCACCCGCTCTGGGACCCAGTTCGATCTCCCTCCCTTCGTATTGACCTTGTCCCAGGTCGACATAGACCACCGCGCGTTTTCCTGTGATCAGTGGTGCGCTGGACGGGATGACCAGTGGCGCCGTTTCTGCTTGAGCTTTCACATATCCCAAAGATTCCGCGCTCACCAGATCCATGCCGCAGATGTCACATGATCCGGGTTCGTTCTTGATGATTTCCGGATGCATGGGGCTGATCCATTTGCCGGCCAGATTGGGATCCATGACGCGACCGCCCTTGGCGATTTGAGATTTCACCACTGCGCGCACGAACATGTCCGGTTTGAGTTTGCCTTCCGGATTGGGGAGGTTGACACGCATCTTGATGGTTCGCGTTTTGGCGTTCAATACCGGGTCAATAAAAGCGATCTGCCCCCGGAACACTTCGCCAGGGTAAGCTTCGGTGCGGAATTCAACTTCCTGACCGTAGTGAATCCAGGGCAGATCGGATTCATAAGCATCCAGTTTGACCCATACATGGGTAAGATCGGCGATGGTATAGATCTGAGTGCCTGTCTGGACATACATGCCTTCGACGGCATTCTTGTGCACAACGATGCCTTCCATTGGGGAATTGATGGTGATGTGATCGCTGGGTGTTCCCTTTTGTTCGATGTCTGCGATCTGAGATTCGGTCAAACCCCATAGCCTCAGCTTTTCCCGTGCTGACCGAATGTTTTCCCGGGAGCGCTCCCGGAGGTAGTCGCTGGAACTGGATTCAAGATCTGTCGCTGTTTGAATGGCAGTGATGAGTTCTTCCTGTGCCTTGAGAAGTTCGGGACTGTAGAGATACACCAGGTGATCGTTTTGTTTGACCGGAACTCCTGTGTAATCAACGTAGAGACGATCCAAACGACCTGGCACGCGCGCGGTGATGTAGGACAAGCGGCTCTCATCGTATTCTACTTTCCCGACCATGCGGATTTCCGCTTCCGCGTAGCGTCTTTCCACCGGAGTGGATTGAATCTCCGCCAGCTTTTGTGCTCGCTCGGAAAGTGTTAAGGAACGCGGTCCCGAGTTGGAATCATCCCCTTCGTAGACCGGAATCAAATCCATCCCACACAACGAACAGGTTCCATGTGTATCCTGTTGGATGGTAGGGTGCATGGAACAGGTGTAGAATTTTATTTGTCGCGTTGTCTCCTTTGCCGAGTGAGAGTGAGCGGCGTGATCTTCCTGGAAAAAACCGCGCAGCCAAAAACCGCCAGCGAACATGATGACAGCGGTGATGAAGATGGTTGGGATCGTCTTTTTCATGGTTTGGTCGTATGAGGTGATTGGGTGGAGTCGGGAAACAGAGAATGTTTGCCGAGGAGTTTTTCCAAGTCGGCTGTTGCAATGGCGCGATCTGCGAGGGCGCGTTGATAGGATAACTGAAATTCGAGGAGCAATCGTTGCGCATCGATGAGTTCAAGGAAATCCGATTGTCCTGCCTGATAGGATTGTTCTGCCACTCGGAGAGCGTTTTCAGTCAAGGGAGTCAAAGAATCTCGATACAGACCAAGCTTGCGTTCCGCATCCCGGAAATCAAACAGGGCCATGGCCAGATCGGTTTTCAATTCATTCTCTCGCTGCTGTAGTCGGTGTTGGGCGGCCGATGTGTTGGCTTCCGCTTCTCGTACTGCGGCCTGGTTCTTTTGGTTCCAGATGGGGATGTTGAACGCCCCGGTGATCATCACGGGATCTTTGCCGTTGTCGGTGATTCCTGCCGCCCCCGATGAATCGGTTTGAATGTAATCCAAGCCCAAGGTGAAATTCGGACGCTTATTTTTACTGGCCAGCTGTATGGATTTTTTGTGTTTTTCCACTTCGGCCTGTAACGCTGCAAGGTCCGGATGCAACATCAGCAAGGAATCCATCGAGGTGTCGTTTGGCAGGTCTGAGGGCGGGGTGTCGTTCAATTTCGGAATAGGAAGCATCGCGTTCGATGGGCGATTCATTTCTGCGTTGAGGCGCGTTGACAGGGGGTGAATCATGTCCTGCAAACTCAGCAATCGATCTTCCAATTTGCCGATTTCGACTTGGGCTTTCACGACCCCCGTGACATCGCTTCCGCTTCGAAAGCGGGCCTGGGCAACGCTTTCGAGATGTTTCATGAGATCGATGTTTTCCTTGGTGATACGAATGGATTCGTAAAGAAAAGCCAGCTCGCTCCAGGTGGTTTTGACGGATTGAAACAAGTTGCGTTTGGTCGATTCATAAGCCTGCCAGGCAGCCTCGGCCTCATGGTTGGCCATCTGACCAGCCAGGGCGCGTTTACCAAACCAGGGAAACATTTGGGAAAGCCCCACACGTTGCTGCTGCGGGCCGACTCTGGTCTCCACCTCTCTGATAAAATATCCGTAGGAGAAATTCGGATCCGGCAGAGCGGTGACCTGGGGGCTCTTTTCAAGAGCGGCTTGCCATGATTCAAACGCTGCCTTCATCCCCGGGTGTCGCAACGCTGCAAGAGCAAGGGCATCCTGTAGATTGGAGTCCGGGCTTAGTTCGGGCGGATCCAATTTCGTTGGTTGAAAGGATGTGTCAGCGGTAGCGCCAATGGGCGACGAAACCGCTTCCAGTCTGGTTGAGGTATGTATGGTTTTGCCCGAAGAACATGCTGTCAGTCCTCCGATCAAGCCTGTTAGGATTAAATTGTTTGTAATAGAATAAATTGCCGTTGTCTTCATAGTGGCATCTCAATGGATCAATGCTGTTTATTTGTGGCAGTGCGCACAAAGACAGTAGAAGGAGTCATCATCGGAGACGTACACACGTCACCTTGATGATCCTTTGATCATATGAGATACGAGCAGAACAAGGTGTAGGCAGGAATGCTGGTCGACTTCACCACGGGGGGTGAGGCGAACGAAAACTTTTTGGCATCGGAATCCCATGCTGCCAATTGAAATGATTGGATCCATTTGGCCAGGAGGGAGATTTTTACCTGATTTTCTGTTTGGGGAGGAGTTGCGGGCGTTTCCGGCGCATCCGGTTGGGAAGCATCCACGCAGCAACTGTCTCCGCCACATTTGCAATGACAGGACTCTGCGGGTTGGTTGTTCAACGACACACCCATAGCTGTCATCGTCACGCCCAATTGTCCGGCGACGAAGATCAGCATCAACAGAATGGTTGTCGCTTTCTTCAACATTATCTGGGCTCAACCTAATGGAGAATCCGTAAAATGCGAGATTTTATTTTGGGTGCGCCACGCTTCGGGCGCTTATCAGCCAATTCTTTGGAGGACAAGAAGCGCATGGATTTCTATGGACTGCGTGTTCCGATGTATCGGAACCGCTTTGGATAAGGTCCGCATACCCAAAAAATATTGTTCATCTTTATTCACCCACCCATACCTCAACGTGTCATGTGTTTTTCATTGACTGCTGCGGACAAGGACTAAATCCCATGAACCAGGTATGCTGAGGCATTGACCTGAGGTATCCAAAGCGGCGCCGAGTCGCTCGCAATCCATATGGCTCTCGGCTCACGCTTCCTAGTGCCCAGGAAGGTGCGTGGATTGGTGAAGGATGTGCACTTGCATCTTGTTGGCATCGATGTGAGGATGGGGGCGATCCATCGATTCAAATACCATCTATCGTAATGCAAACGTTTCTTCATCGCTTGTTGTGCTGCTCGATTCTGAGCGGTGTCTTTCTGGGAGCTCATGTCACCCATGCTGCCAAACCCAACTTCATCCTGATCTTTATCGATGACCAGGGATATGGTGATCTGAGTTGTTTTGGTTCCAAAACGATCAAGACTCCCAATATCGACAGGTTGGCGACCGAGGGGCGTAAATTCACCAGCTTTACGGTGGCTTCGCCGGTGTGTACTCCTTCGCGTGCTGCCTTGATGACGGCTTGTTATCCCAAGCGTGTTGGGATGCATCAACATGTGTTGTTTCCTCAGTCCAAAAAGGGGTTGAATCCTAAGGAGCATACCATTGCGGACCATTTGAAATCACAGGGATATGCCACGGCTTGCTTCGGTAAATGGCATTTGGGACATCATAAAGAAGTGTTGCCGACCTCAAATGGTTTCGACACTTATTTTGGTATTCCATACTCGAATGACATGAACCATCCCGACAACAAGGGGAAACCGCAAGGCGGTTGGAAGGGGATGGATAATCTCTGGAATGATCCGGAATCGACCTTGACCAAATGGAAGACTCCCTTGATTGAGGATGAGGAAATTGTCGAGTTGCCCGTTGATCAACGAACGGTGACGCGGCGTTATACCCAGAAGGCAATTGATTTCGTAAAAGCTCATAAGGATGAGCCGTTTTTTGTTTATCTTCCCCATACGATGCCGCATATCCCGCTTTATGTGCCCGATGATGTGCGTGATCCGGATCCTAAAAATGCTTACATCAACACGATCGAGCATATTGACAGCGAAGTGGGGCGTTTGTTGGATGTGGTGGATGATTTGAAGCTGGCCGAGAACACCTATGTCATTTACACCACGGACAACGGTCCCTGGTTGCAGTTCAAGCATCATGGCGGTTCCGCCGGACCGCTGCGTGCGGGCAAGGGAACGACTTTCGAAGGCGGGCAGCGCGTGCCCTGTTTAATGCGGGGACCGGGCATACCTGCAGGAACCGTGTGCGACGAATTGACCGGAACGATTGATGTTCTTCCTACTATTGCTGCCATTACGGGTAAGCCATTGCCATCCGACAGAAAAATTGATGGCATCGACGTTTCCGGACTTTGGAAAGGAACCCTGAATCGGTCGCCGCGCACTGAATTCATTCACTACACATCGGTTGGCAATCTGGAAGGGCTCAGGCAAGGTGATTGGAAAATCCTGGTCAAAAAACAACGTAACCAAAATAATCAGCAAGGTGGACCGAATCCGACTCAGATCATGTTGTTTCATCTTAGAGACGATTTAGGTGAGCAGAACAATCTTGCCAGTCAATATCCTGATCTCGTGAGGAGACTCAGCCAACGCATGGAGGCTTTGGATCAGGAAATCACCACAAATGCCCGAGCTCCCTGGACCACTGAATAGACCCTCGGGCTTCATTTGCAGAAGCTGATTGTTGCAAATTCTATTTGCCAGCCTTTCAGTTGTTTTTTTGGTGGGGAAGTGTCGTGATTATTCCATCGGTTGAAAGTTTGCAATGGCCTTGAACGATGGGGTGATGACGGAATTTCGATAAAATGGTGGATTGATCCATCCATAAATAGATTGACTTTTGGTAAGGTTTTGTAAATCATTGGCCAACCAGTTACCAGTGACACGTTCGTCTTACAGCCTGGAGGCGTTGGAGCCTCGTGTGCTTCTTTCTGGGGATGGGCTTTCTGTTTTATCAGAGAGTCACGCGTCTTCTGGAGTCGAAGAAGATTTGTTCTGCGCTTCGGAGTCGTGTGAATTGATCCAGAATGAAACACAGGATGAAGTGACCGAATGGTTGATTGACGGGGATCTTGATGCATTAGATTCTCTGTTCAACCAGGAGGGTGCCTCGCAGGAGGACTGTATCTTCGCCGAAGAAAGTGACGCAGCGGGTGAGGCTGCAGTGAGCGGTCCACTTGAGGATGCTTCAGACGGTGAAACTGAGGAGCAGGGTGATGCTCCAACTTCCGATATTTCCAATTTTATTCCCGCTTCAGATATCCTTTCCGAAACATCGCTTTTGGTGACGGATCAGCCGGGAGATTTCGATTTCTTTTGCTATTGTTCTCGTCTGGTTGAGACGTTGAATGCGGGCAATGCGCCTCCTGGTGCTGGACCCTGTTCGTCGGGTGATGGCTTTTCGCGTGGCTTATCATACCATGTTGCGTCTCAGAGTCTTGATCAGACCTCGGGATTGTCTGTGTCCCTGACAGCAGAGCAGGGCGAGTCTGTTTTAGAATTTGTTTCCGATTCGCAAGGTTATAACGCCCATATTGTTAGCGCTATCGGTCAGTATGTGGTCGAACCGACGGGATTATCTGTCGATGGGACCGTTATTGTTACGGGTAGTGATCATCTCAACGATACCCTCACCATCCGATTGCCTGAAGTGCATGTGGATGGACAGCTCACGGTTGTTTTTCATGGAGGTGAAGCCGGATTTGATTCATTGATTCTGGATGGCCCGGCTGGTGCAACGGTGCGCTACATTGCTTCCGGCCCTGACTCGGGTTCCATACAAGGTGAGGGATGGGAAATTCATTACACCGGACTTGAGCCCATTACCGACAACAGTGATGTGGCCGACCGGTTGTTCACCGCGACCGGCTCGGATGATATCATTCGCTTGAAGGACGCCGATGAGCCTGGATTCATGACCATTGAAAGTGACAATGGTTCTTTTGAGAGTATTAGCTTTCCTAATCCAACCTCCTCCCTGACCATCGATGCCGGCGGAGGTAATGACCAGATCATTATTGAGAGTCTGGATCCTGCCTTTGTCGCTGGTGCAAGCGGATCAGGCGATCCGGAATTGCATCTTCAAGGCGACGCTGGCACTGACACCATTTTTGTGAGTCATCCGGCTGACATGATTCTCACCGATGCTTCCTTGGATGGTGGAAGTGACTTCAATTTGATCTTCGACGATGTTCCCGATCAGGTGGTGGTCTCAGGTGGGGCGATTGATGCGTCGGCTTTTTCAGGTGTGGCTGTAGTGGTTCCCGGTGTGCCGGATTGGCAGGACGAGGGCCCTGGACTGATTCATTCGGATCTTACAAAAGATGCACCTTTCCCTGAATCAGGGGCAGTTGAAGCGATCGCAGTACATCCGGCGAACGATCAAATCCTATTTGCAGCTAGTGTAAACGGTGGCGTTTGGCGGACTGAGAATGGAGGGCAGACCTGGACGGCGATGACCGATGAACTGCCATCACTGTCCTTTACTTCCATTGCCATACATTCCCATGATGCGGATGGGAACCTGGTGGATGCTTCCACGCCTGTTGGCAAATTGATTGTTTTTGCGGGAACAGGTCAACGAAGCGCCAATCACGAAGGTGGTTTGGCGATCGGTTTGCTCCGTTCTCAGGATGGAGGAGATACCTGGGAATTGGTGGGTGTGCCGGATATGACCGGTTTGCCGCTCAGCGCCATTGTGGCAAAACGCATTTCCGGGCAGGACATTGTGCTTGTGGCAGCTGAAGGAAAAACGGTCAGAGAATCCAGCAAAGTGGAAATGCTTGGTTCCCCGGATTTGACCTTCACCGACCAGGGCGCTTCATCGGATACCATCACGCGTTCCGCTGGCAGCTGGATAGATGATGGTTTTGCATCCGGTCACGAAATTTCGGTTGATGGTACCACCCGAAATGATGCGACATACAAGATTGCTTCCGTCACTGCGACTGTCCTGACCTTGGAAGCCGACTCAATTCTGGTGGATGAAGCCAGTGTCAGCGGAGTAAAGGTCATCACTTCCTTGAAGGTCAAGTTGCTGAAAGAGGGAGGTGTTTTTCGTAGCGTGGATGGCGGGGATACATTTACCCAGATTCAGCCCATTGATCCTAGCGCGCAATTTTTCCCTCTGGACGAGCGCCATTTTCCGACCGGATCTGTGACAGATCTGGCCATTGATCCGGGAGCGGAACAACGCATCTATGCCGGTGTTCGAGGCGGCGGGGTTTATCGTTCCGATGACGCCGGAGCTACTTGGACCGCTGTGAATACGGGATTAACCCTGGCAAGCGATGGCTGGGACAATGACGGAAACGGCTATGTCGATGATGCTGATGAAACGGCAGTAGGGGTGCAGCGTATCTTATTAGCGGTCCAGGCAGATGATGCATCGGCGACGAACGAGGTCTATGCTGCATTGGTTGGTGGGGATGATCATTTCATAGGGATATTCAAATCCGACGATCAGGGGGCTAATTGGTCCTTGCTCGGAGAAGCTCCCGGACGACCCGAATTTGAATTGAGTTTTCCTGTCACATCGAATCCCGGGCTCATCGACTTCTTCGATAACGATCCCGCTCAGGATACGGTTGTGCGATCGACTGGCAGTTGGATTCGGGATGGTTTCCAAGCGGGAGATTACATTGAAATAACCGGGTCTGCTGCAAGCGATGGGGTTCATTTGGTGGCTTCCGTCACTCATGACACATTGACGATGGATGCAGGTGTTGCCTTGGATACCGAAGTCTATTTGCGCGGTATCAAAGGGGCTCCGGAATTGACCTTTGCCGATGCGAATCCCGATACCATCACGCGTAGCGTGGGGAGCTGGGTTGAGGACGGGATTGTGAAAGGGCATGAGATCAAGATCTCCGATACAACTGGCAATAATGGTACCTATACCGTGACCGGAGTCACTCCGCTGGTGTTGACGTTATCTGGTTCGGATTCACTCACAGCAGAGACTATTCAGACCGCAGTAGAAATCAAAGCAATCGCCACTGAATACGATGGTCCGGGAACGCTTCAACCGCAGATTCACCGCGGCAGCCAGGGCGAATTGCATTTCTCCATCACGGCGGATGCCGATGGCAATATCTATCTGGGAGGAGACCGGCCTGCCCATATTTTCCGTTGGGATCAAACAACCAGCCAATGGGATCACATCACCAAGCAAAACGCCACGGGTACACGTTCGCATGCTGACTCAAGAGTCTTGGTTCTGGATGGAGCAGGGCAGCTTTTGGATGGGGATGATGGAGGCGTCTATCGTTTACTTAACCCTGGTGACAATGCCACGGTGACCATGACGGGGTCTCCGAACGTCACTTTCGTGGATGCCAATCCTGACCAGATTCAACGCTCTGCCGGAAGCTGGATCACGGACGGGTTTGTCGCAGGTCAACGCATTGGTGTGATAGGTAGCTTTTCTTTGTATGGAAATGACGGGGTTTACACGATTGCCTCAGTTACTGCTTCCACCCTTACACTGGTTGCATCTGATCAGCTTCAATCCGAAGGCCCAAGGTCTGGCGTTACAGTTGTCTCTTATCCCGCTCTGGCCGGCAATCCGAACCTGACTTTTGCGGATGCCTCGCCGGATACCATCACCCGTTCGGCCGGGAGTTGGGTTACCGATGGATTTGCTGTCGGACATCACATTGAAGTATCTGGCTCATCGAGCAACGACGGCATTTATACGATTTCCGAATTGACCGCGACTGTATTGAAAGTAACGGAAGCCGACAGTCTTGCTGCCGAAGGTCCTGTCAATGGAATCCATGTCTGGCAGAATCGTGAGTGGAAGAGTCTCAATGCATCCTTTGGCGCCACGGAGATTCTTTCCATGTCTTACGACCCGGTCAGCAATGTCCTCTTCGCCGGCACTCAGGACAATGGTGTCATTGAACAGCCTTTCCCGGCTGACGGTGTTGACAATGACGGGGACGGTTTCGTAGATGAACCGGATGAACGTTTCAGGTGGTCTGTTGTGCTGGATGGACGCGGACTCCCGCCGGGCGATGGCAACATCACGGCCGTGGCTTTGTTGGATTTGGATGACGATGGGCAGATTGACGAAGTGCGTCGCTATACCATGTCCAATAATCTCGGCAGTTTTACCCAGCGCCTTTTTGATGAAAATGGAGCCCTGATCTCAGGAACGAATCAACTTGTCGGACTTGCTTCTCCTGTGTCGCACACCATGAACTTCACTGTCAACATCGGCAGCGATCAACTCACCATCAATGATCATGGCTTGGTAACCGGAGACGGACCCTTCAAAGTGGACGTTTCCGGAGGAGGTAGTCTTCCTGCCGAACTGTCAACAGATGCGCTTTATTGGGCCATTCGGGTTTCTGACAACGCCATTCAGTTGGCCGCCAATCAACAGGATGCTCTGAATGGAAGCCAGATCAATTTGACCACGGATGGCTCGGGGACTCGTCAGTTGACGAAACCTTTCCTTAGCTTTGCCAATGCTGCCATTGACGATCCTACCGATCAGATAACCATTCCCAATCATGGTTTGGCAACGGGAGCCGGGCCGTTCCGTCTGGTGACCAGTCGGGGTAGTGATTTTGGTAGTGGCCTTTATCCCTACATAGATTACTACGTCATTCGGGTGGATAACGATACCATTCAACTGGCACGCTCCAAGGCTTTGGCCAATGCGGGAACGGATTATTCCATCAAGGACAACGGTTCCGGGGCTTTCCAGCTTGTCTCTCGATTGAGTGGTTTGAACGGTAACGATGCCACCAAGTACACCAGTGGTTTTCGGGAGTTGGCTTACGTTGTCAATCAAGTGGATGACACCCGAATGTTGCTTGGTTTGAATTCGGTCTATGCCAGCGTGAATATCGGGAGTGACGCCACTCCTTATTACGATGGTTTGGGAACGGTGCAGAGATTGTTCACTCATCCAAGCAGTGGTCAGTTCACTTCACTGGTTTACGGAGGTTCCAAGAATGGTGTTGAGAATCCCGATGTGGTTTATGCCTCCAGCTGGTCTCGCATTTATATTCAAGTGGCCAATGCCATGGCGGGAACCCCTAATCTGGTATTTGCGGACAATGGGGCAAGCGAAGATACCATTACCAGATCGTCCGGAGATTGGGAGGCGGACGGGTTTGCTCCCGGTCAGGTGATTACCATCAGCGGTTCGTCTAACAATGATCACTCTTACACTGTTCATGCCGTGACTCCCACCGTGCTAACGGTGACTTCCGGAGACAGTCTTACTGCCGAAGGGCCGGTGAATCAGGTGACTGTCAGTCGTTTCAGCAGGGAAACTACCCCCGGTTCGGAAACAATCTACGGGTTGGTGCTAGATCCTGATGATTACGACATCGCTTACGCCATTTCGGATGCAAACGTGTATCAGCGCACTGGACCTGGAAAATGGGAAATCATTTCAACCAAACTATCCAGCTTGTCATTGAAGAGCATCGAATTTGCTCAGGTTGGAGGAAAAGACATCTTGCTGGTCGGTGGTGTGAATGGATTGTTCCGGGCAATCGATCCGCAGCCGGGAGTGACCTGGACGGAAGTGGGGCGCGGATTGCCCAATACCTTGCTTCGTGACACAGATTATATCAGTCGAGATCCGGCTGATGCGCCGAATCCACACAACTTGTCCCGCGAAGATGTTCTGTTGGTGGCGACTCAAGGTCGCGGTGCCTGGTTGACATTGTCGCCGGATGTTTATCTGGATGAAATGACCGAAATTCACATTGTGGGCGATGGCGGCAATGATGAGATCAAGGTTGAACGTCGTGAAAGCAATGCCTCATTGCTGGACATCTACGTCAATAGCGATTCACCTGTTTATACACTACCCGCGAGTGCCGTCGCCAAAATCACCGTGGAAGGTAATGGTGGAAATGATACGCTTACCTTGGACAGCACGCATGGACCGCTTTCTTTCCCGGGGGATGCTTCTGATCCTTCTAATCCCGAAGGAATCTTTTTCGACGGAGGTGGCGGTACCAATCAATTGGTTCTGGAAGGAGGTAAAAGTCACAGCCTCACCCAGACGAGCGATGCAGGTGTCACAACTCTGACCATTCAGGATATTCGGGCAAATCAACAAGCGATATTTGCGTTTGAAAATGCCACGCTCGACAACAATCTCGTGCCGGCATCCGATCTGGAAATCTTTTATCATGTGATGACTGAGGTCTTTTTCGGTTATTCACATTGGATGGGGTCAAATGATTCGTTGAGTGGCGATGGGATGATGGATGAATTGGCCTTGATTGGTTACTCGCTGCCACGCGTCTTGAACGGATCTCAAACAAACGATCTTGATCCGGTCGGTGATCCGGTCGAGGAGGCTACTGAAATGGTTCAGAGCGGATCAGTTCGGTCAACTTCGGGACTCGAACGCCTGATTGAATCGGGTGAAAACGGATTCAGTCTCTCTGAAATTGGTGACACCATCCTGACTTTTGATGCTTTGCGGGCGCGTCTGGATGATTTGGATGACGTGGCTGGGAATGTTGTATTGGATGAAGTCACCGATCGTGATGGTGATAGTCTGGCTGACACCATTTTGACCATCCAAGTACAGCGCACCTTGAATGGGCAGGCAGCTTTGGAATTGCAGACTGAATACGGGGTAGGCGAGATTGATATCTCAGGGGACATGCATGTATCGGTCGATGTGGTGCTGGACTTGGTGATTGGTATTGAGACTACCGATGGCGTTTTCATTGAGACGCTGGGGGGAGCATCCGGCCTGAGTGTAAGTGGACTCGAACTGGAAGGCTCTTTGGAAGGAACCGGTCGATTGGGCTTCCTGGAGGTCTATCTTGAGGAATCCCAGCTTGTGGTCGATCCCGCATTGACCTTCGGAATTACGCTGTTGGATCCTTCTGGTGGGGATGAGATTCGTTTTGATGAATTGATGGCGTTGTTATCCGATCCCTCATCCTTGAGCGATCTGGCCGAGTTTGCCATTACGGGGTCTGCTTCTGATGACCTGGAGTTCAGTGCCGTCGTTCATGCTGCGGCCATTCTTCCCGGATTGGATGATCCATTCGATCTGGGGGATGCGGAGATTACAGCGACATGGAGTGAGATTACCGATATTGATTCTGTGGCAATCAGCTTCAGCGTGGGGGCAGGCGAGGACTTGATCGGATTTTTGGAAGTGACCGCGCAACGAGTGGTTGAGGCGCTGGAAACTGTTCAGAATACCCTTGAACAATTCAGTTTGGATATCCCGGAAATCGATCAAACGCTCGACGATCTCTTGCGGTTTGTGGATGGATTTGAAGACACTATTCTATCTCCGCTCCGTGAACCTGTGAACGGATCCGTATCGACAGCGACGATTCAGGATATGATTCGTTCCTGGCATCGCGGATTGAACGAAGAACTGGAAACGGTAGGGCTTCACTTCGATGCCGACGAACTCGAGTTGACCTATGACTTTGAATACAGCCATTACTTCGGTCGGGACGGTGATGCTTTGGATCTTTCTTTTGATCTCGGCGGTGCAGGGTCATCCCTTGGTCTGGATGCCGAGGTATCGATAGAAGGATCGGTGGGCTTGCAAACCACGTTGGGACTCGATCTCGGTGAACTGATCGGTGGCGGTGATTTTGAAGACATCTTCTTTTTGCAGAATACGCTGTTTGAAGGGGAATTGAGTCTGAGCTTCAGTGAGCTGGATGCTGACCTGACTGCCGGCTCGCAAACGCTCAACCTGGAAGATGGCGAATTGACCCTGGGAGTGAGCCTGACCATTGATCCGTCGGGCGCTGACGATAATGCCGACACCAAACTGAGCCTCAACGAACTGTCTTCCGCTTCGCTTGAAGATCTGGTCAATCTCAGCGCAACCGGAACGCTGGATGCTACACTTCCTTTCAATGCCGATCTGAGCCTTGATCTTCTGAATGGAGCCGGACTGGCGACGGAAGGGGATTATGTCATTACGTTGCATACGGATGATTTGTTCGGATCGGATCCCATGGATGTGACGGTCAGTCTGGACGGCAGCGTGACGGTTTTGGGGCAGACGCTTGAGGGACTCTTCACATTTCAATCCACCACTCTGGGTGGTGAATCGGTGACCATTCTTTCGGGTGATCCGTTTACGCTGACTTTATTTGAAGGCGCAGGGGGTGGCACGGCATTGGTCACTGCGACGGGCAGTGGGCACTTTGTGGTGACCGATGAAGGTGTGGCAGGAGAAGCCGACGCAGCGGTGACGGTCGGCGTGGCGGGGTTTGCCAATCTGACAGGAGACTTTGAAATCCGGATCAACACCATCGAATCCGACTTTGACGCCACCTTTACGGTGGGGGGAGATTCGGTGACATTGGATCTGCCTGAGGGTCCTTACCTGCGTGTCGCGGGTGAGGGCGTGAGTGTGGACTTGAGCATCGGGGCTTTCACCCAAACCGTCAGTGGCGATTTTGCTTTCGAACAAACGGGCGATGGCGATAACCGCCAAGTGGTCCTTG
>CAYPZD010000054.1:0-34660 GCA_964415055.1 uncultured Verrucomicrobiota bacterium
AAAAAAAGTGCGTGCAGTTGGGTTTGGACATCGACGACAAATGATTGAGCCCAACTTGAAAAAACTTAGTCAAAGACGACAGTGTCAATTGCTGTCCATCGCACGTTCAACGGCCCAATACAAGCCCAAGGGTATTTCGGCTGAGGATCTTGGACTGTGCCGGGAAATAGATGAGATCCATATGAAAGACCCCACGTTTGGATCAAGAAGGATCAAAGCCGTGCTCAATCGGAAGGGAACGAGTATAGGGCGTAAGCGTATTCAAAGGCTGATGCGTGATATGGACATTGTTCCCATCTACCGGAAACCCCGGCTGAGTATCCCGCGTTATAAGGCAAAACGATATCCCTATTTGTTGAAAGGGATGAAAGTGGAACGTCCCGATCAGGTATGGTGCGCAGACATCACCTACATTCCGATGAAGCAAGGACACATGTATTTGGTGGCCGTGATGGATTGGTTTTCACGAAAGGTGCTTTCATGGCGACTGTCCAGCACGATGGATGAGGGTTTCTGTGTTGATGCGTTAAAGGCTGCATTTGCGCAATCCAAGAAACTCCCTGAAATAATCAACACCGATCAAGGATCCCAATTTACGGGGGACGCCTGGATCGGAGAGTTAGAGAAACGCAGCATACAAGTCAGCCAAGATGGGAAAGGACGCTGGATGGACAATGTCTTCATCGAGAGACTGTGGAGGAGCGTCAAATACGAAGGTGTTCTACTGTGGGAAGCAAAAGACGGGTTAGCGTTGAGGCAGATTCTCAAGAACTGGTTCAATCGATACAATAACTGGCGTCCCCATCAAGCATTGGATTACCGGACGCCAGCTGAAGTAGCGGCGGGAAATCCGGAAAAAATAGCAGCATGAGCCAAGCAAAAAATTTCCCCCCTCGCGAGGGGGGAACAGCTCCGCTACCGCGGAGAAAAGAGAAGAAGTGATTTGATCTGCTTGTCAGCAGATCAAATGGAGAGTAAGAACAAAGAACAATGTCATCCGGACACCCCAGGCATTAGCTTAATCTGGCAGCCGAGTGGCCGAACTTCCGGGCCCACCGCAGAGGCCACCGGAATCTAACTTGTATAAAAACCCAGCTTTTGTGGAAAACGTTTTAGAGAATGATTCTTTTTAACGGAAGCACCAATCACCATTCAAGTCAGGAAGACTACTCATTGAGAAAGACTGTGGCCACTTCGTTAGAATCTCGATAAGTAATACGACTTTGCTTGAATTTCAACTTGGCAAGAAACTCTCAGTGCATTGAAGGAATGTTAGTATCCATTACATTTCAGGGATGATCATTCGAGGAAATTACACTTAACCTGTAAGTGACCATTGACATGGTGCAGTTGGGAAATAAGTTGCCGCCGGTTGATTTATGAGAGTAAGATGCGAGGGATTTGGCGATCAGAAATTTACTTCAGATAGGCTGATTCCGAGTTACGAGCTGTATTTTTTATTCAGATGATTGAAGAGACAAAGAAATATGGGAATCAGGGAATCATTAATTAGGTGGGTAGACTCCTACCAAGGAGGGCTTTCCGATGAGGATTCTGACTTGAAGGTTAGAAAGCTGTCCAGAAACGATTTGGTGAGATGCATCCCCTTCATTGGCATTCACTTGGGTGTGGTGGCGGTCATCTGGGTAGGTATTTCGCCAATTGCAGTTGGAGTGGCAGTACTGGCATACCTGGTGCGTATGTTTGCTGTGACAGGATTTTATCATCGCTACTTTTCACACTGCGCATTTAAGACCAGTCGTCTTGTTCAATTCGTATTTGCTGCCGTTGGCGCGACAAGTGTTCAACGTGGAGCTTTATGGTGGGCGGCACACCACCGCCACCACCATCGCCACTCGGATGAACCAACCGACATTCATTCTCCCGATCGAACGGGGTTCTGGTGGAGCCACGTTCTGTGGGTAATGAGCGAGCATCATTTCAGGACCCGAACAAAACTTGTCCGAGATTGGGCTAAATTCCCGGAGTTGGTATTCTTAGATCGATTTGATATCTTGATTCCTCTTGTGTTTGCGCTGGCAACATTCGCACTGGGAGAGTTCTTGGCTTTCGTGGCACCTGAGCTAGGCACAGATGGCTGGCAGATGTTCATATGGGTATTTGTCATATCGACCATTGTTCTTTATCACTGCACGTTCACGATCAACTCTTTGGCTCACAAATGGGGTAGCAAACGCTTCAAACAAAGTGATGAAAGTCGCAACAATTGGTTTCTTGCGATTTTAACATTGGGAGAGGGCTGGCATAACAATCATCACCATTACCCGCACTCTGCGAGACAGGGTTTCTACTGGTGGGAGATCGATATCACCTATTCGCTCCTGTGGATCATGTCTAAATTAGGGATTATTTGGGATTTAAAGCCCGTTCCACAGAGAGTGTTGGTGCGTGGCCTCCAACCTTTAGACAATGATCTCGAAGCCAACAAGGCGATCCAGAAAGATACCATCAGATGAAGACCGCCATTGTTGGCACAGGAATTTCAGGCATGGTATGCGGTCACCTTTTGGCTGATCACCATGAATTAACGGTGTTCGAATCTTCTGGATACATCGGAGGACATACGAACACGATCAATTTGGAGATGGGTACCAAGAAGTACGCGGTCGACACAGGCTTTATCGTCTTCAACAAAAAAACGTATCCGCATTTCATCAACCTCGTGGAGGGCCTTGGAGTCAAATATCAAGAAACTTCGATGAGCTTCAGCGTGAAATGTGAAGCCACTGGACTTGAATACAATGGGAATAATATCAACTCGCTGTTTGCTCAACGACTTAATTTATTAAGACCCAGTTTTCTGAAGATGATCAAAGGAATCCTTGCCTTTAACAAAGCTGCGAAGGCTTTCTTGGAAGAGCACCGAAGCGAGACCACTCTTGGACAATTCATTCGAGAAGCAAACGTACCGGATGCCGTCGTTCAATACTACCTCATTCCTATGGCAGCATCAGTATGGTCTGCCGATCCCAAACAAATGTGGGACTTTCCTGCGAATTTTTTGCTGCGCTTTTGGTCTAATCATGGCTTTCTTGAAATCGATGCACGACCTCAGTGGTACGTTATCAGCGGAGGCTCCAGCGCCTATATTCCAAAGCTTACAGAGAAATATCGTGATGCCATACACCTCAACACACCCGTGAAATCTGTGAGACGCAGTGGTTGCAAAGTCTTCGTCACCGCCGGATCACGACCGGAAGAAGCGTTTGATCATGTCATTTTTGCTTGCCATAGCGACCAGGCTTTAAAAATCATTCAAGACCCATCCGATGAAGAGCAAAGACTGCTTGCCTCGATTCCTTACATCAAAAACCGAGCCATATTACACACGGACTCCACAGTCTTACCTAGAAAGAAGCTTGCATGGGCAGCATGGAACTATCACCTCGACAGGGAAGATGCACCGACTGCAAGTCTCACGTATAACATGAATATTCTGCAATCCATCCCGGAAGACCATATATTCAATGTGACTCTCAACCCAAGAATCCCTATCGCACCTGAGCTGATCTTGCGGACGATTGACTATCATCATCCAGTGTTTACCATTGAAGGAATCGCCCAGCAAATTGCATACGAAAAATTTTTAGGTCAAAATAACACTTCGTTTTGCGGTGCTTACCTGAGAAACGGATTCCACGAGGATGGCGTTGTGACGGCAATGAAAGTGTGCAAAAATCTGGGAGTAGCGGCATGAGCAATTACCAGAGTGCTATTTACACGGGCACAATCCTACACAGCAGGAATTTTCCTAATTCGAATCAATTTCGATACAAATTATTCATGCTGTATTTAGATATAGACGAGCTTCCACAGCTGTTTCAAAACTTTCGATTCTGGTCTTACAACAAACCGAATCTTGGCTCGTTTCATCGGTCAGACTACATCGGTCCGGCATCCGGATCCATCCGGGATGCACTACAAAAAACGGTATTTGAAAAGAGCGGCAAAAAGATAGACGGCCCGATTCGAATGCTGACCCATCTGCGATATTTTGGATATGTATTCAACCCGGTGACATTCTACTATTGCTATGATGAGTTAGAAAATTTAGTGGCTGTTGTCTCGGAAATCGAAAACACCCCCTGGGGTGAGCGTCATACCTATGTGACCATGAATGAACAACACACTGTAAATGAACCAATTTCCCGGACCTTTGAGAAGGAATTCCATGTATCTCCTTTTTTGCCTTTTGATATGAAGTATATCTGGTCCTTTAGTGTTCCAAGCACTGTTGAACAGAGCGAGTTGCAGATACGCATGCAGGCCATAAAAAAGAAAGCTGAAACTTTTTACGCACAGTTAAACATGAAACGTCAAGAGATCAGCAGCAGGTCATTAAATATAATGCTGGTAAGATTTCCCTTCATGACTCTTCAGGTAATTGCAGGGATATATTGGCAGGCCTTGAAGCTCTATTTAAAAAAGGCAACTTTTTACAGTCACCCAAATCCTGCCAGTCAGAGAAACCTTTTCGGAGCAAACAATGCTTCATCAAAATACTCACTTGAGCAAGAGGCAAAGCATGTCACATCAAACCCAGACACTGACTAATTCAAAGTCTATTTCAGCGTTGGAAAAATGGTTTCGCCAGCAGTTATTTCGCAAGCTTGGAAGTCTCAATGTCGGTCAACTCGTTATTCACGATTGCGAAGGCTCCCGAAAGTTTAAGGGTAGTATAGACGGGCCAAAGGCCGTGATTCAGGTGACAGAACCCACTTTTTATACCTCCCTTAGTTTGCGAGGCAGCCTTGGCGCGGCGGAATCTTACATGGCTGGTCTCTGGCATGCTGACAGCCTGGTAGAGGTTGTCCGCATACTCGTCTTGAACCAGGAGCTTTTACAGGAATTTGAAGGCGGGTTCGCTTCTCTTCAAAAAATCGCTGGAACTGTCTACCAATTCGCCAATCAGAATTCTGTCAAAGGCAGCAGACGCAATATTGCTGCCCATTACGACCTCAGCAATGAGATGTTTGAGTTGTTTCTCGACAAATCCATGATGTATTCATGCGCATATTATGAGAAGCATGATTCCACTCTCGAAGAAGCCCAGTTTGCAAAGCTCGATCTCATTTGCTGCAAGTTAAATCTCAACAAGAGTGATCACGTTATCGAAATCGGATCCGGATGGGGAGGCTTCGCCATTCATGCCGCCAAGCGCTATGGCTGCAGAGTCACAACAACGACTATCTCTGAGGAGCAATACACATTCGCCAAGGAACGAATCGTGGCGGAAGGCCTTGAAGGGCAAATTAAACTCCTAAGGAAAGATTATCGTCAACTGGAAGGTAAATACTCTAAGCTAGTATCCATCGAAATGATTGAAGCAGTCGGGCATCAATACCTTGACAATTACATAGCAAAATGTGCTTCCCTCTTGAATCAGAACGGATGCGGACTCATTCAGGCCATTACCATCAATGATCAATTTTACGCTCGAGCCCTGAAGGAAGTCGATTTCATAAAGAAATACATTTTTCCAGGTAGCTTCATTCCTTCGATATCTGCGATCCTGGAAAGCGCCAAGAAAAAGTCCGACCTGAGACTCTATAACCTGGAGGATTTGACGCCTCACTATGCCAGAACCTTGTCGGATTGGCGTCAACGGTTTCTGGAAAACTCAGGCAAACTAAGATCCATGGGATTTGATGAAAGATTCATAAAGATGTGGGATTATTACTTTTGTTATTGTATCGGCGGCTTTAAGGAGCGCTCGATTGGCAATTGTCACCTTATTTTTGGCAAGCCCGATTACCGGGGTGACTTGACTCAATGTATTCAATGGAACAAAGGAGAGCAATCATGAGCAAGGGTATTGCATGGGCGGAACAAGGTCGCCTACCAGATGTGGTCGTAAAGTACGGGATCAGAAGATTATTGTTACAACGAATCAAAGAACTGCCTGCGGATCCGTCGATGCAATTGCAGCAGTACACGGCCGATTTGATCCAGGAACTGAAACATTCGCAGATTGCACTTGAAACTAAAGCTGCCAATCAACAGCACTACGAAGTCCCATCGCAATTTTTCAAACTATCGTTGGGCAAGCGCCTAAAATACAGCTCTGCTTACTATGACAAGGGGGCAAAGAATTTGGATCAAGCCGAAGAACACATGTTGGCCTTAACAGCAGAACGGGCCGAAATCCATGATGGTATGAATATCATGGACTTGGGGTGTGGCTGGGGATCCTTCTCACTTTGGGCGGCAGCCAAATTCCCAGGGTGCAGCTTCAAGTCGGTTTCGAACTCCTCTTCCCAAAGAGAATACATCGAATCCCAGGCGACTGCCCGCGGATTAAAAAATATCGAGGTCATCACTGCCGATATGAACAGTTTTGATGTGGACGAGACATTCGATCGGATTGTCTCGGTGGAAATGTTCGAACACATGCGGAACTATGAAAAGCTGATGGAGAAAACGAGCAGCTGGCTGAAACCGGATGGCAAGTTATTTGTTCATATATTCTGCCACAAGACAACCCCCTACTATTTTGAAACGGATGGGGATGACAACTGGATGGGAGCGTATTTCTTTACCGGCGGCATCATGCCAAGCAATCATCTGCTGCTTTACTTTCAAGACCACATGGCCATCGAACAACATTGGGTTGTCAATGGAACGAACTATCAGAAGACTTCCCTCGCATGGCTTGAGAATACGGACAAACATAAGCGCGAAATTATCGACTTGTTCGAGAAAACTTATGGAACCGGCAAAGGCAACCTTTGGTATCAACGATGGAGGATTTTCTACCTTTCTTGTGCGGAACTTTTCGGGTTTCGCGAAGGCAGGGAATGGTGGGTTTCCCACTATTTGTTCAAAAAACGTTAAACCCGGGCAAATTAATTGTATTATTCTAACCTCACTTCCGGAATCTTCGCCATAACGCTGTTTCAGACGACACTTTGGCTGATCAGTCTACGCAAAAAAGATGCCAGTATTGTCGACTCCTTTTGGGGAATGCTTTTTGTTCTGCTTGCGGGGACTTACATGACTTCTGCCGGGATCGCTTCAGGAAGAAGCGTCCTTGTCATTGTTTTGGTCACCCTCTGGGCTACCCGTCTTTCCCTCCATATATATTCACGAAATCATGGCAAAGGTGAGGATTATCGTTACGAGGCAATGCGGCGGGAACATGGTACTAGAAAGTTTTGGTGGTACAGCTATATCAGCGTCTTTCTTTTGCAGGGGGGATTGGCGGTAATAGTAAGCATGCCATTATTGGCAATCATGTCATCTCCGGGCGGAGCGTGGAATTTGTTAGATCTATTAGCCTTGGGCCTTTGGGTGTTTGGCTTTTATTTTGAAGCTGTCTCCGATCATCAACTGGTAAAATTTAAGTCAAACCCAGAGAACAAAGGCAAGTTACTTACCAAGGGATTGTGGAGGTATACCCGTCACCCGAATTACTTTGGTGACACGGTCGTCTGGTGGTCCTACTTTGTCTTTGCCTTGGCCGCAGGGCATTGGTGGTCATTCTTGGGCTCCTTGGTAATGACCCTCTTCATCTTCCATGTGAGCGGAGTGAAACTACTTGAAAAAAGCCTCGCCAATTCAAAACCAGGTTATGAGAACTACATCAGCCAAACTCCAGCGTTTATGCCCAACCTAAATCCTATGTTGCGTGATTTCAAAAAATGGCTGAAGAGCCTATGAGCATGGGGCCCCACAAGCTTCTGACTCGCCCTCAGAGAATGGGCTATGGCATGGCAGAATTCGGCATCACAGGATCTGAGGTTCTTGTCCGCATTGGTCTGCTAATTTTCTACACTAACGCTGTTGGGTTAAGACCTGATCTAGCCGGTTATGCGATAGCGCTAAGCGTCTTTTGGGATGCAATTACCGATCCCATCATGGGAAAAATTAGCGATCATCTACCTTTTAAGGGTCAAAGACGCCGTCCCTTCATAGCCCTGGGTTCATTGTTGCTTTGTATAAGTCTATTGGCACTTTTCAACCCACCGAAGATCGAAGGTCAGGCAGGTAAGTTTTTATACCTCCTCTTAAGCTATATGTTCTTTAACACCTCAATGACCGTCATCGCCGTACCTCATTCGGCTTTTGCAGGTGATCTCACCCAAAACAAGGAAGAGAGGACAGAACTATTTGGCTGGCGACTGTTCTTTGCGAATGCGGGCCTGATCCTTGGTTCAGTGATTCCGGGCATCGCAATAGCAGTCTTTGCTTTGGAATCATCAAAAGCAGATCAATTTGCCAGCTTTATCATCGTCGGAACCATTATCATTTCTTCAACAGCCTCACTGATCGCCACAAAGGGCAAGGACAAGCCGCCGGCTCAGGCAAAGTCGCCCCGCTTGCTTGGCGGAATCTTTCATTCCATCCAGCAGCGCAATTTTCAAAAACTGATACTGGCGTATTTTGTCGCCAATATAGGTCTTTCGCTCAATTCAGCTCTTGCGCTCTACTATTACAAATACGCTCTTGAACTGCCGGAATCACAAACCCGCTTGATCATCGCTGTGTTCATACTGGTATTTTCTATTTGCATCCCGCTGTGGATCGTGAAGTCAAAGACAACATCGAAGCGCATCCTGATTTTCTGTAATATTCTGGGTTTGGGAGTAATGACATGCGTCGCTTACCCTCTTTTTCCACCTACTAATTCGAAATGGCCGTTAATTGCCGCTATATTAGGTGGAATCTTCATTGCCGTCGTCGTTCTGCTGGATGTAGCCCTCGCCGATGAAGTCGACCGTGATGTGGCGGGGGAGCGAGGCGCTTTTGGGGCATACTTCGGTGTATGGAAAATGGCAGGCAAAGTCGCACGAGCTTGTGCATTGGCAGCATCTGGAAAACTCCTGCATTGGATTCAGTTTGTCCCTAATACCCCACAAACGGAACATACCTCCCAAATGTTGAGATATTTATTTGGGCCCGGAGTGGGAGTTTTTCTGATTTTGGCAGCCTTTATGATGCTACCCTACAAAGAAAAGGGACCGATTCGGAAATGTGAGGCTTAGAAACGGCGTCCGTGTTGACTCATGGGAAAATGACACCCGGGGGACTTTAAGGAGCAGTGTCATTGGCTCTGGATTAGTTTTTGTTTCTCTAGTCTATGGGATATGTCAAATACCCAACGCCCATGGGGTGGTGGAACGGAGTCTGTGGAGCGTAGCGATCACAGCGTAGTGGAGCCACCCCATGGGCGTTACATCCGCTCCTCCTTGCCTTCCTTTCCTTTGCTGGGTGTTTTGCTTAAGATTTTTCTGAGGCGTTTTTCTATTTCCTCAGAGAGCTCGAATGGATCCAAACTTTGGTATCGGTCTTTGAGTTCTTTTCGGGCTGTTCTGGCCGCCGCCTGAAAAACTGGCCCAAAGCGAGTGAGAAGTTTTGGGCCAGTTTTTCAGGCGGCGGCCAACATCAACGAGTTAGATCAAATCACTCGCTTTAACGCACAAAACCGCACACCAACTACTGTTTCAGATTCTCAATATCTCTCTCTCATCACAAAGAAAGCGGATGATTTTTCATTCGATTTTCAGATTCGTGAATTTTTTCAAATTTCCTAGGTTCTTGGATTCCATTTTTTTGGACACCTTTCTAACCTCGCCTTATTTGCCAAATGTTGATTCGACTTCCAGCAGCAATAGAACCCTTCATAATGATAAGCGGATGAATCCGACTTCGGTTTTCAATTTAAAATCATTTTTTCAAAAACTGATCTCAGGCAATAAAGAGCTCAGGGCTAACACAAAACTTGCTTGATAAAAAACGAATGTGTTCAACAGTCAGATTTCTTTCCCCTCGCAAAATTTTGCCTCCCATCGATTCGTTCATGCCAAGAGATCTTGCCAGGTCGGCACCACTCATACCATGCTCTGCCATGAGATACTTCAGGATGGACTTCGGATTTCTCCTAGACCAGCTTACCGTTTGCTGATCATATTGCTCAATGAACGTACTAACTGCCTCCAAATAGTCAGTTTGATCCGGAGTTAACTGTTCTTCAAAACCTACCAATTCGAATATGGCTTTTTGGGCCTCAGCGTATTCATGATCATCATGAATGGGACGCGGAAGATATCCGGAACAAAGGCAGGGATAATCCTTGGGAACAGAATTAAAGGCTCGCACCTTGGTTGCTGTCTGAGTTTTCATAGTTCGTTCTTCCAAGACATTTTGTCGTATTCTGAATGTGTCATAAATTTCAAAGCGAATACCATTTTCGTCCTAAAATGCACCGCACAAACAAGCCGAAATTGATTACCGGCAATATTGAAGATGATGACGGACCGTCCGCTGCCTACAGATATCTGATCGGCAGAAGGAAAGGTAGCACGAATGTCGACCAAAGTATTCCAACGTGAGAGTTTCACGACACGAACCCATTTTGCGAGAGATACTTTCGCACGGGCATGCTTCAGCGACCATTCCTTGAGTGCTTTTTCCGTTATGATCCTCAACAAGGACAATTTGTCCCGCATTCATCTCAAAGTCAATATTGGACTATTCGCCAATTCGACAATATTTCACTTCCCCGAGTGAGAATCAGTAATGACGAATCAAATAGATGGATTTGATCCCGCCAACAAACAATTGATCACTCATATAAGAATTTACCGAAAACTGTTGGTTGGATCTACCTGAACCAAAGCTTCCCAAATTTGCCGTACAAAACCACACAGGATTTTTTCATGATGGTTCAAAGCGGTGCGCGTGCATTTCGTTGGGGTTGTCTTTGACAATGGTCGGGGATCGTAGATAATCCGAGAGTTATGAAAACCCCTTGGCGCTTGGCTTTCGGCGTTTTGTTTGCAGTGGTCATGACCACTGCTCAAGGCGATCAAACACAGGATGACCTTGAAAGATTAGGCATGAGCCGCGGCATCGTGGCATATCTCGACCTTCCTCCAGGTGGCGCGAAACAGGTTATTGATCTGGCCAAAGCGAGTGAGTTGACTATTTACTTCCAATCTTCGGATGCCAGGCAGGTGGCGGCCGTTCGGGAAACGGCTGATTCCGAGAACCTTTTGGGAACGCGCGTGTTTGCCCACCATGGAGCATCGGAAACCATTCATCTGGCCAACAATGTGGCAGATTGCGTGTGGGTCTCCGATGACGGGAATACGTCGGATGAGGAAGTGAAACGCGCCCTGCGCCCACAAGGAAAGGCATTTATTGGAGGTCGATCATTCGTCAAACCTGTGCCGTCGGGCATGGATGACTGGAGCCATCCTTATCACGGACCGAACAACAATCCGCAATCCCGGGACCAGCATGTTCGCGGCTCCTTTCGCACCCAGTTTCTCGCCAAGCCCACTTTCAGTCCCATGCCGGAGCAATCCGTGATTGCCGGTGGACGCATTTTCAAGGCGATGGGGCACATTGCACACAAGGCAAACCAAAATGAATGGCTCAACACCTTGCTGTGCATCAATGCTTACAATGGAACGCTTCTGTGGGAGCGACCGAACCCACCCGGTTTCATGATCCATCGCAACACAATGATTGCGACGGAAGATGCGTTATACATGGGCGACAATGAATCGTGCAAAGTCATTGATGCCCTCACTGGCGACATCCGCGATGAAATCGTCATCCCAAAAGGTATGGTGGACGGCCCCGTCTGGAAATGGATGGCCATGCGGGACGGCGTTCTTTATGCGCTGCTTGGAAACGAGGAAATCCAGGTCGGCACACAAGCATCGGAGCGCAAGGGACTGGGGCATTGGCCTTGGGGAATGTGGGAAGGCCACGATTACAAGGATCCCAAAACGGCATTTGGATTTGGGCGTACTTTCGTCGCCATCGATGTGAAGACCAAGAAGATCCTTTGGCGACATCACGAAGAAGAGTTCATGGACGCACGCAGTGTGTGCATGAACCAAAACCAACTGTTCGCCTTTAGTCCGCAAAAATATCTGGCCTGTATCGATCTGAAGGACGGCAAACTACTTTGGAAAAGTATCGAAAAAGAGCTGTTGGAAGCCATTGGCGGCAACGCCCCGGCACAACATTATATCACCGGATATGCCACGACCTGCTACTCGAAATGCAATGATGACTACGTGTTTTTTGCGGGACCACAGCGCAAACGCCTCGTGAGCGTGAGGGCCAAGGACGGCTCGGTGAATTGGACGTAGCCCACCGGCAATTGGCAACTCGTATTGCGGGACGACGCCGTCTTTGCAGCAGGACCGCAACAAGTAAACGGAATTCGTATCGCCTATGAATCCGGCAGCATCTTGTCTGAATTTCCTGCACGTCGAGCCTGCACACGGGCGACGGGCTGCATCGACAGCATCTTTTACCGTGCAAATGGAGGCACGGTTCGTGTCCTGACCGAAACCAACACGGCAACACATATCGCTCCCATGCGTCCCCCGTGTCAGGATGGCGTCCTTATTTCCAACGGCCATCTTTACTGGGGACCGTGGATGTGTGGTTGCCAATTGTCTTTGTACGGAAACATTGGCTTGACCGCCATCGGTGGCACAACACCCACCGAAGACATCTATGCAGGAGCCTTGCAAACGGGAACTGGTATCGAGAACGTGCAAGCTATCAAAATACAGGACGGCGATTGGACGAGTTTTCGTGGAGGCAATCAACATCGAGACGCGACAACGATTGATCTCCCCGCCCATCTGAAACTGAAGTGGAAAGTTGATGTGTGCGAGAACGACATGCCGACGGCGCCGGTGACCGCCGGAGGAATGAGCTTCGTGGCGGATCGAACCGGAGCCATTAGAGCGTTTGATCAGGAAGGTAAAACAGTTTGGACACAATTCACCGGGGGCCCTGTGTATTATCCTCCCGCTATCGCGAAGAGCCGTCTCTATGCCGGGTCTGCGGACGGTTGCGTTTATGCTTACGAAGCGAAGACCGGGAGGTTTCTTTGGAAATTCCGCGTTGCCCCCGAAGAGCGTTTGATCCCGGTGTTTGGCAAACTGATTTCCAGCTGGCCGGTTGCCGGAGGTGTGATCGTCGAAAAGGACACTGTTTATGCCGCCGCCGGAATCGCTCACTACGATGGAGCCTACGTGGTCGCACTTGATCCCGTTTCAGGAAAACTCAAGGCACAGAACAGCCACTCCGGCACATTGTCTGAAGAGGTCAACAACGGTGTCAGCCTGCAAGGTGAATTGTTTATTGAAGAGGGTGAACTGCGATTCCTCGCGGGCGGTGTCTACGAAACGGCCCGCTATGATCTGGAGACCCTGGAATGTTTGAATGAACCACTGGTCCAGGTTCATTCTCAATACCGAACGGCCTTTTATCCATACTATCCTGATTACGGAAAATACCTCTCACTGGAACATCACTGTGAAGATGGATCGATTCTCTGCCACGATGTCAGCTACGAAGGCAGTTTGTCATCCAACCTGAAACTGCTGGCGCCAGGCACGCCCACGGACAAGAAGCAAGCGGCCCGGTGGAATGAGCTCCTCCAAAGAGCGCGTCGTCGCGGTCAAAAGGTGGAACCACACATCTGGCAGGACGAATCGAACCGACGATTCACCAGCTACGTGGTTTCCAAAGACCGACTCCTTGCCACCGGACAATCAGGCGAAACATCCGACAAGCCGTTTCTGGCCCTCTTGGACCTGAAAACCGGAATCGATGTATGGGTCAAATCCCTGCCCGCCGAAGCAGTCAAAGGTGGCACAGCAACCGATCATCAAGGCAACATCTACATCACACTCACCAACGGTCAACTTTTATGTTTCGCGCCAAGCGAATAGCACCATTATCGCAGAGGACATCCGGAATACTCTGTTCATCTCGCAGATTCCGAGACTGGGTGGCTTTGAACAGTGTAGGGAAATGGTACGTGCGGCGGGGGTCGAACCCACAACCTTCGGCTCCGGAAACCGACGCTCTATCCAGTTGAGCTACGCACGCAGAGGTATTTGTTTATCGGGAAGCGGGAATGGTATCAAGCTTCCATTGCTGAAAAGAAACAACACCCCGCACGGTTACCATGCGGGGTGTTGTTTGAAATGTATGTTTCGCTCGATCCGACAGCTTATTCAGCTGCAACGGGCATAGGGGTTGTGCCTTCGATCTGAACTTTCAGCTTCGCGGTCACGTCCGTATGGAGGCGAATTTCAATCAGGTGTTCCCCAGCGGATTTGATGGCCTCGGGCAATTGAATCTTGCGGCGATCCAGTTCCAACTCGAATTGGCTCATCAATTCGTCGGCAATGACCTGAGAGGTGACGGAACCAAACATCTTGCCGTCTTCACCGGTCTTCACTTTCACATTGAGCACCAGGCGACTGAGGCTGGATTCCAACTCCTTGGCGTGCGCCAGCTCTTCGGACTCGCGTTTCTGGCGGCGTTCACGCAGGCTTTCAACGCGTCGCTTGTTGGCGTTGGTCAACGGAATGGCATATCCTTGAGGAATCAGGTAGTTGCGTGCATATCCTGCTGCAACGGTCGCTTGATCGGCCTCGCCACCCAATCCATCCACTTTCTTGATGAGAATTACGTCTGTCTTTGCCATATTATGTCGGTTCTAAATAATCTGTTTTGGTGTTGTTATAAATCTTTTAAAGCGCTGGTCCCATCGAATCAAAATGGAACATCATCGTCATCCATGGGCATGGAGTCATCGGGTGCAGGTCTCTGTGTATGAGGGGCAGGGTTTTGGTTGGCTGGAGGTGGCGTCGTTGCGTATCCCCCGCCGTTGCCGTCACCTTCCGAACGGTTGCCGCCCGAATCAAGGAACTGGAAGCTCTCCAGCACCACTCCCATGCGGCTGCGTTTTTGACCGGTTTGTTTGTCATCCCATTGGTCGAGTTTCAATCGTCCCTCGACCATGACCGGCCTGCCCTTGCGAAGGTACTGCCCCAGCACTTCAGCCTGGCGTCCAAACGCATCCACATCAACAAAGGTGACCTCTTCCCGGGTTTCGCCGGTTTCGGTTTTCCAGGATCGATTCAACGCCAATCCCAATTTGGCGATGGCACGCCCACTTGGGGTATAACGCAGTTCAGGATCTCTGGTCAGGTTACCGATGAGGATGACTTTGTTGTAGGAAGGCATGGCTATAGGTGCAGGTTTGAGCGGCGCGGTGCGTTAAGCGTGGGTGACCAGCACACGATGAATATCGCCGTGCGATGTCAACTGGTTCCTGAGGTCTTCCAGCGAGGTGTGTTCAATTTCGAAAGGCACTTTGGCGTAATAGCCGGAAGTGTATTTCTTGTTGGCCACACGGGCAAAGGGGCGACTATCGAGTTTCTCGATTTCGCCGGTCACTTTGCCGCCGGCACCATTGATGACTTCGGTCACTTGAGCAAGCACTTCGTCTGCTCCTTCGACCTTACCAGCCGTGTTTAGGATGAATAATCCTTCGTATTGTTTCACAAGCGTCTTGATGACTATTATTTGTTAATTTATTTATTCGGTCGATTCGCCTTGTTGAATGCGACCGTTGAAAAGGCTCATCGCCTTTTCGAGTGAGGAATTTCCCCACTCCTCTATCAGATTCTCCGCCCGTTCAAGGGCTTGCCCCAAATGCTCCTTCTCCGATTTGGAAAAGTCGGATAGGACGTAACTGATGGTCGCGTTCTTCCCGCGTTCATCCCTGCCAATCCCAATCCGTAATCTGGGAAATTCTCTTGTCCCAAGTCGGGATTCAATGGATTTCATTCCATTATGCCCCCCCGAACTTCCTTCCGGTCGACATCGAACCGCCCCGAGGGGCAAATCCAGATCGTCATAGACCACCAAAATCTCCGACGCCGGCACCTGGTAAAAAGCAGCCAAGCGCTGCACTGCCTCACCACTGGCGTTCATAAAGGTGAGGGGTTTGACCAGCAACCATTGATGATCGCCCCGGGTCACCTTCCCCCACTCAGCTCTGAACTTACCCTGAGGATTCAGGGCACATTGCCAGCCGATCGCCAGTTGATCCAAAAGCATGAACCCGACATTATGCCGGTTCTGCTCATAGCCTTTTCCCGGATTCCCCAAACCGACGAGCATACGATAATTCATCTCGAGCTCGAAACGGTTTTGAGTTGTCATGGAGGAACTTTCTTTCCTCCATCTTTAACTTTAAAAAATTACTTAGCTGCGGCTGCGGCTGCTGCGGCTTTTTCCTGAGCAGCTTCGGCGCGTGCGGCACGTCCGACCGAGATGGAGAATGCGGGAATCCCTTTTTCTCCGATCACTTCCAGGTTCTCCGGCAAAGGAATTTCTCCCAAGTGCATGGTTTGACCGGATCGCATTTCGGTTACATCAACGTCGATGACCTCAGGTAAATCTTTGGGCAGCGCCTTGACTTTGATGCTGAACAAAACGTGTTCGAGCAGACCGCCTTCATTTTTAACACCGTAGGCTTCACCGCGAGGCTCGATAGGCACCGTGGCGATAATAGGTTGATCGGCACGCACTTCGCGGAAGTCAACATGCAGCGCATTTCCTGAAAGCGGATGGTGTTGCACTTCCTGCACCATGGCCAGAAGGTTCCCGCCATCCACGGCGAGGTCGACCAGAATGTTCTCCGAAGCGGAGTGTTTCATCAGTTTGGTGAATTCTGTGGCACAAATAGAGACCGCTTTAGGATCTTCCGAGCCACCGTAGAGCACTCCTGGCAATACGCCGTTGTCACGGAGTTTCTTAACACGACTCCGCTTCAATTCACTGCGAGATTGGGCATTTAAGGCTACCGCTTCCATGTATTTATATGTCTAAACTTGATTGCGTTTCGCAAAGGTCATTCCGCTTAACTCGTTCGCGCGCCGTTAAACTCAAAAAGCGAATTGACCGACGAATTGTTGTGAATTCGCTTGATCGCTTCGCCCAAAAGTCCTGCCACCGATAAGGTGGTGATATTGACGCCTTCGACGGCGGAGCGAAGGACTGTATCAGTTGTTATCAACTCGTCAATATCTGATTTTCTTAATCTTTCAATTCCGAGATCATTCAGCAGTGCATGTGAAACACAGGCAAAAATGGATCGCGCCCCCTGTTTCTTGAGCAGGCGGGCGGCTTCGGTCAGGGTTCCGGCGGTTTCAGTGAGATCATCCACCAACAAGACGGATTTGCCCTCGATATCACCGATCAAAGTCATGCTTTCGATTTCCGTGGCGCTTTTCCGCCGTTTGGCAACGATGGCAAGCGGGCACCCAAGGACCTCGGAGTAGGCGTGTGCCATCTTGATACCACCGGCATCTGGACTGACCACGACGAGATCCTGCACATTTTTTTTCTTCAGATAATCGTACATCACCGGCGCCGCATACAAATGATCCACAGGGATATCGAAAAACCCTTGAATTTGTTGAGCGTGCAGATCCATTGTCAGCACACGATGTGCTCCGGCTGCAACGATCAGATTGGCCACCAGCTTGGCCGTAATCGGAACGCGGGGCTGATCTTTGCGGTCCTGTCGGGCATAGCCATAAAACGGCAACACAGCAGTGATCCTAGATGCACTCGCCCTTCGCAATGCATCGATCATGATGAACATTTCCATCAGGTGATGATTGGTGGGAGGCGATGTGGATTGCAGAACAAAAACATCCTGTCCACGCACGTTTTCTTCGATCTTTACAAAGGTTTCCCCATCCGGAAAAGCACTGACTTTACAGCGTCCGAGCGGAATCCCCATGTAATCGGTGATTTTGGTTGCCAAAGGCAGATTGGACGTACCACTAAAAACTTTCACATTAATCTAATGACAAGGATGTTATCTTATCGCGAACAAGACCGAAACGAGCGCCCGAAAGGATGTGACGAAAGTATGACCAGAATGTAACAGGACGATCAAGTTTGATTTTGATTCATCCTGACAAACTCTGCCAAGCACACCGATCACTGCTGTCTCCCAAGGAAGTAATTCAGCGTTTCATGCTTGGCAAAGTAAAGGCTAAAAACCAGGACACTCATAATTGCAAGCCCAAGGCTGGCCACCGTATGGTTAAAAGCGTTGAATAGAGCGTGCAAAACGGAAGGCAATCCCAATGCCACCACAAAAAGAAGAACTCTCTTCTGCCGATAAAGAAAAAGAAAACCGAGGAAAAAACCTGCAATACCCGTCCAGACAGCATGCAACACCGGAAGCGTGGTCAAGCGAAGCAGGTTCAAAAACAAATATTCTCCCGGACTCTCAGCCAATTGGTGATTAGCCCCCATCTGGTAATCCATACCTTCATAAATCCCAAAACCCAAACCGCACATCATGCCATAATACGCATACGTACTCGGGAAGAGAATATCCTTTCGCTTCGATAGCACATAGAGCATGAAAACCTTCACCAACTCCTCCGGAAATCCAACCCATAACCAAAACCCGGCAAACCTCTCCAGGTGATTGGGAGATCTGAGCATTTCAAAATCAAGCTGAACAAAAGGAAGTTTAAATATCAACGCCAGAAAACTGACTGACACCAACGCCGTCCCAAGGAAACAAAAAACGGATGTGCCGATGCGTATCGCTGGAGCTGGAAACAGGTTATAAAAGAGTATGGACCAGAGCACCGAGAAGTACAGCCCGGTCAGAACAAACGCAAACTGCTCACGGATCAAGCCGGAAAACAAAGTAAGGATAGCCATCGGCACGACACCAATTGCCGTAATCGCCAACAAGTTGCGATTATCCATTTCACTCAGCTTTCGCAACTCATCAAAAGGCCAAAGCAATGCCATCAAGGAGTTGGATTCTTTCTCTTTTTCCACTTCGATGTCAGGTGTCTCACTATCCATTTCATCAACATCCAATTGACCACAAGGCTGTTTCAACAGCACACCAGCTCGTCTGGACCGCTTTCATGCCGTTCTCCCAGGGTATCGGATCACGAAAAATGCAGCAGGATTGGTTCCGAATCCCACAAAAATCCTCGTACAGAACACATTAAACCAACATCAGGAAAAGAGCCCCAATTGAAACCAAGCCCCCCCCCTTGGAATCTTTTCATCCCAAAAAACTCATTAAGAACAATCAGGAACGATGATAACGCCCCATCCAATCAAAAAAAGAACCCAGCAAACTCAAGAAATCACCGGTGGATGAGCCAGCCCCTTGCCCTGACGATGTTTCTTTGCGCCGGAACCAGCGGGTCAGCAGGAATGCTCCCACCGGCGCCACCAAGGTGGCCAGGCGCTGCCAGCGTCCACTTCCCCCATCGAAGGCTCGCCCCCCAAACCCAACGCGCCCCCGCAAATCACGCCAACGCTCCTCAATTAAGAGGCGCTGTGTATCACATTCCAACACAATCATTTGCTTACGCACTTGATTGACTTTTATTTTGGATTCGAAAAACATGATTGATCCTTTTTCAACTGTTCCAAAGAGGCTTGAAACATGGGAGATTCCAATTGCGCCAGGCGCCGCAGACGAAACAAACAAAAAACAGTCATCAAACCATACACCAAAGAAAGCCCAACGAGCCCCACACCGCGCCACCCTGCCGGAAGGAAATACAAGAATGCCAAGGAGGAAACTCCAATAAACACCAACGCGAAGACAGCCAGGCACACCAGCCATATCAGCATTTCAGCCAGGTGAATCTTCCCCTCTTCAAGCTCAAGAAGAAAGAGTTCGATACGTGTTCGAAAGAAACTTAAAAGTGATTCCGACCAGCGCCCTGCGGAATCAAGCACCGCCGATGAGGTCTCACTGTTGTCTTTGGGAGCATTCATGCGACATGCATTAACGCCGGTTCAATAACAATCCAAGCACGAGACCGATCCCGAATCCGAATCCCAGTGTTTCGTAAGGGTGCCTTCGTATCACTTCATCCGTTGCTTTGGCATGAGCCAGAGCCCTTCCCTCTAGGGTACTGTAGTTTGCCTTGGCCCGCTCCAGCGCGTCTTTCATCTTGGCACGAGCAGAATCTACTTTTTCGCCTTTTTCCGAAGCTGTGGCGTTCAAGAGAGCTTCGGCATCCTGGATGATAGACTGCAACTCATTGGCCAAGTGTTCGCGTGGGGCTCTGGGTGTTTCTTGATTCAAATCATTCATATCATATGTTCAACCGGACTGAGATCGAGGCGGCTTCCGTTTTCAGGCAAGCACCCTATTATTGTGCATAGCTGGCAGCGGTGTCAACGGAAGTAAACCATTGATTTTTCGGCCTCAAAAACACCCATCCTCCCTTGAAAACTCCATCGATCCATCCTGAATGAATCCGCACACAGTTCAATCGCTGAACAGGATCATTTTGCCCATAAAACGAACTTGACGCTATACTTGGCCCCATTTAGTTTGTTCCATAACAATTTAAGGCCGCATTGGGCGGCACGCCAGAGTCGGCGATTTTCAGCCGGCTTTTTTGTTCTCTTTAACGGGAAAGGAATCTCGCGGATGAATGCAGATTTATTAGCCATATTAGAATACTGGGAGCGGGAGAAAGGCATCAGCAAAGATGTCTTGCTTCAGGCTGTCGAAGAAGCGCTGATCTCAGCGGCCAAAAAGGCCGTGGGACCGGCAAGAGATCTGCGCGTCCAAATTGACCCCAAATCCGGCGATATTCGAGCGTTTGCGACACTGATGGTCATGGAAGCACCGGAGTCCAAACACGATCACATTTCCCTGGCGGAAGCCAAACGCCACCACCCCAACGCTCAGTTGGGTGAAGAAGTTGAAGTCGAGGTGACTCCCGAAAACTTTGGCCGTATTGCCTCACAAAACGCCAAACAAGCACTCCTTCAGCACATCCGAAAAGCCGAAAAACAGCTCATTTACAGCGAATTCAAAGATCGGACGGGCGATATTGTCAGCGGCATTGTGCGTCGGTTTGAACGATCGGATGTTTATCTGGATTTAGGAAAATTTGAAGCACTCCTCCCGAATCGCGAACGAGTGCCCACCGAAGAGTACCAGGTGGGAGAACGCGTGCGATGCTTCGTCAAGGCTGTGGACACAGGGTCTCACGGTCCGGAAATTATTCTCAGCCGCGCTGATCCCAATTTTGTCATCAAACTCTTCAAACTGGAAGTTTCGGAAATCAACGACGGAACCATTGAGGTGAAAGCCATCGCCAGAGAGCCCGGCTACCGCACCAAATTGGCTGTTTATTCCAGAGACGAAAAAGTGGATCCGGTGGGCGCGTGTGTCGGCTTGCGCGGGCAACGTGTCAAAAACATCGTCCGTGAACTGAACAACGAAAAAGTGGATATCATCCCCTGGGATCCGGATATCACACAATTCGTTGCCAACGCACTGAATCCCGCCAAGCTTCAATCCATTGACATCGACGAAGAAAGAAGACGTCTCAATGTGATGGTTGACGAAGAACAACTGTCCCTGGCCATCGGCAAACGCGGTCAAAACGCCCGTTTGACATCCAAGTTGTGCGGCTGGCACGTCGACATTCAGGCTCGCGAAGAAAAGACACTTGGATTTGAAGAAAAAGTGGCACAGGCTGTAGACGCCTTCGCCAGCATCAATGGTATTTCCGAAGAACAGGCCACCGCTCTTGTCAACAGTGGTTTTCATACCCTGGAAGATCTCCTTCAAGTGGAAATGGATGATTTGAACGAGATTCCCGGGATTGGTGACGCAGCAAAAGAGATTTTGGAAGCTGTTCAAACGGAAACACAGCGAAGAAATGCCCCATCAGAGGAGGGTGAGGCATCCTAGTTCGCCCAGAGAGGCATCGAGCCATCTAAGAATAACAAATTGCAAGAAAAGTTAAAGCAAGCCGACAATCTCCTCCTTGACGTCGGACTTGCCACATTAAATTTATGCCCGTTCGTATATACGATATCGCCAGAACCCTTGGCATGCCCAACAAGGAAGTCATCGCACGCGCCAAGGACCTGGGGATCGCAAACGCCAAAGTACCATCCAGCTCGATTGACAAAATCTCTGCGGAGTATCTGATCAAAGAATTGGGTGGCCCCAAGGAAGAGGAAACTCCCGCCACCTCAGAATCCGAAGGCATTGTCGTCGTCAAGAAGGACGACAAGGAAGCGTCTTCCGAACAACAGAACGAGACGCCTGCAGAGGACGCACCAACAGCCCGGGAAACCGAGGAAAATACAGGCACCGAAGAACCGGCCATCAAAGTGATTCACGCCGAGCCGGAAGCGACAGAAGAGGAAGAAGACGTCACCGGGGATGTAACTCCTGAGAGTGCGACGCCGGCAGACGAACCTGAACCTGCAGACGAACAAACCAAGGCAACCACACCTGCCCCCGAAAGCCAGGAAGAGCAAGCTGAACCGGAACAAACCGAGGAAGTTGCCGCTGGGAATGACAAATCCCCTGAAGCTTTGACAGAAGAGCCCCCGGCAGAAGAGCCCGACCAACCGGCTCAGCCCGAAGCCCCCAAAGAAGCCCCCGCACCGGGCCTGGGAGCAAAAGTAGGTTTTATTCAGCTTCCAACGAAACCGGCCGGACAAAGCAAGCAGACCCGTATGGCGGATCGTCGCAAAGAACGGGAACAGCGTAAAAAGGCCAAACAAAAGGAACGCGAATCAGCCGGCGCAAGATTCCAGAGCCGCCCCGGACAACAGGGACAGGGACAGGGCCAGGACACAGCCGGTTCCTCCTCACCAAAGCCCAAACCCAAATTTGTTCAGAAATTCAAAATCCCTGAATCCGGCAAACTGATCACACTCAAACCCCCGATCATCATCCGTGATCTGGCCCAGGAAATTGATCGCAAGCCGTTCCAATTGATCGCTGATCTGATGGAACTCAATGTGTTTGCAACGGTGAACCAGGCCATCGAAGAACCGGTTGCCAAGCAAGTTTGCGCCAAGCACGGATTCCGGTTCGAAGTCGAGAAACGTGAAAAAGGTGCAGGTGTTACCAAGACGGTGGAGAAGGTCAAACTCGACCATCGGGACAAAGATGAAGACCTCTCATTGAGACCTCCGGTGGTGACCATCATGGGGCACGTGGATCATGGAAAAACCACCCTGCTGGACGTCATCCGCAAATCCAATGTGGTTTCACGTGAAGCGGGAGGCATCACACAACACATCGGTGCCTACACCATCCATTTCCCACATCCTGAGCGTCCGGATGAGATTCAGCAAATTACCTTTCTAGACACTCCGGGTCACGCCGCGTTCAGCGCCATGCGGGCTCGCGGAGCCAATGTCACTGATATTGTGATTCTGGTGGTGGCGGCAGACGATGGTGTCATGCCTCAAACCATCGAAGCTCTGAACCATGCCAAAGCCGCGGGTGTTCCCATCATTGTTGCGGTCAACAAATGCGACCATCCTTCGGCCAACCCGTTGAAGGCTCGACAACAGCTGCAGGATCGCGGTTTGATGTGTGAGGAGTGGGGTGGTGAAACTATTTTTGTCGATGTATCAGCCGTCACCAAGCAGGGTGTGGATACCTTGTTGGAAATGGTGCTGCTCCAGGCCGAAGTCCTCGAACTCAAAGCAAACGCCGATCGAAACGCAACCGGCAATGTCATCGAATCCGGCATGCAACAGGGCGGACCCACCGCCACCGTGCTGGTCCGGAAGGGAACTTTGAAAGTAGGCGACGCCATGATCTGCGGATCCTTCTGGGGACGCGTGAAAGCCCTGATCAACGAAGAAGGCAATCGACTCAAGACAGCGGGTCCTTCCGTAGCCGTGAAAGTTCTCGGATTGAACGGTGTCCCGGAAGCCGGTTTGGAATTCAACATCGTCAAATCGGAAAAACAGGCGCGTAAACTGGCAGAAGAGCGCAACGAAGAAGCGCGTCAAAAATCCGCCGATCGCCGCAAAGCCGTCACCTTGGAAAACCTTTTCAACACCTTGGAAGAAGGCGCTTCCAAAACACTCAAAGTGGTGGTCAAAGCTGACACACAAGGTTCTACCGAAGCCATTGTGGATGCGCTCAACAAGATCGATTCCGACAAAGTGGATCTGGATGTCATCCATCACGGGGTCGGATCCATTACGGATTCCGACGTCATGCTGGCATCCGCTTCCCGTGCCATTGTGATTGGTTTCCATACCAAACTTGATACAGGAGTGCCGGACACAGCCAAACGGGAAGGTGTTCAGATCAAGCTTTACAGCATCATTTACGAATTGATTGACGAAGTCCGGGACTCCATGGCCGGCCTGCTGGATCCGATCACCCGCGAGCAAGTCACCGGCAAGGCCGAAGTCCGCAAAGTCTTCGATCTCTCCAAAGGCGGAGCCGTGGCGGGAAGTTACGTCATCGACGGCAAACTGGTGCGTGGACGCACTCGTGTTTACCGTAAGGACAACCTTATCTACGAAGGTCTCATCCAATCACTGCGCCGCTTCCAGGACGAAGCACCGGAAGTTCGCAATGGAATGGAATGTGGTATTCGTATTGATGGATTCCAGGGGTATCAGGAGGGAGACATCATCGAGACCTACACACTCGAAAAAGTGGCCCAACAGCTGTAAGGCAGACAGCAAGCAGATTCATGCAGTCCTTGAGGCATCAACGCATCCGCGAGCTATTGAAACGAGAAGCCGGAGATATGCTGCGGCAACATCTGCCACTGGAATCTTACGGTCTGGTTTCCGTTCACGAAGTCTTTGTTTCAGGTGATTTGAAGCATGCCAAAATCCTGTTGGGCCATGTGGGAACCAAGGATCAACGCAAAAAGGCTGCGCATCATCTGAGCGAACATCGTGGCGAGTTGCAAAAGGATATTTCCAGCCGGGTGGTTATGAAATATTCCCCTCAAGTTCGTTTCGCATTCGACGACTCCATCGAAAAAGGCAACCAAGTGCTCAATATCATCGACGAGCTGGAGCACTCCGAGGAATCGCCCTCATGAAGGCAGCACCCAAATCAGCCATCAAGATCCTGGAGGAAATCAAGAAGCACCAAACCTTCTGTGTCGTGGGGCATATTCGACCCGACGGTGACTGCCTGGGCTCACAACTGGCCCTGACCATGGCGCTCAAAGCTCAGGGATTTGATGTTGTCTGTTGGAATCAGGATCCCGCACCGGCCAAACTGAAATTCATGGATCCCGACGGGATCTGCCAATGCCCGGAGGCTGACAAACAGTTTGACTGTATCATCGCTGTGGACGCAGCTTCTTATGATCGATTGGGCACGGTGGGAGATGCCATCAAGGAACATAAAGTGGTGATCAATATTGACCACCACCCCAGCAATACACGCTACGGGGATCTCAACTGGATTGCATCCAATGCCTCGTCCAGTGGCGAAATGATCTTTCAACTGATCAAGGCCGCACGTTGTCCCATGACGCCTGAGATGGCGGACTGCCTGTTCACCGCAATATCCACGGATACCGGTTCATTTCAATATCCCTCGACAAGCCCGGAAACATTTGAAATTGCCGGGGAACTGGTCAAACGAGGCGCCAATCTTGCCCGCATCTGTGATGAAGTTTACCAATCCTACCCCCTTCCCCGCGTCCGGCTGTTGCGACGCGTTTACAATCAATTCAAACTCACCGAAGAAAACCGTATTGCCTATTTGTGGTTGAAGAAATCGGATTACTCCAAGTCCGGGGCAACGCGTGAGGACACCGAGGGATTGATCGATCACATTCGCTCCATCGAACCGGTGGAAGTGGCCTGTTTGTTCGAAGAAATTGAACAAGGTGAAACACGCATCAGTCTTCGCTCGAAACATCCGGAGATCAATGTGAATGAAATCGCCAAACAGTTTGGTGGAGGCGGACACAAGGCTGCATCCGGCGCTCGTATCGAAGGCAAACCCATGACGGTACAACGCCGCGTGATTGCCGCCATCCGCAAAGCCATTCAGGCTGTTCCTCCCGAAAATCTTTAATCTTTATTTATATCAATTTATCCGATGGTTAAAAACACCACTCCGGACGGCATCTTACTCGTCGACAAACCCCCTGGCATGACATCCCATGATGTGGTGGATAGGGTTCGCAGAAAATTCCACATCAAGAAAGTCGGGCATTGCGGGACACTGGATCCAAACGCAACAGGCCTGTTGATTCTCGTTCTTGGCAAGGCCACCAAACTATCCGAACGTCTGATGGGGCAAGACAAAGTTTACCAGGGGAGCATCGAACTGGGCCGGGAAACGAACAGTTACGATGTGGACGGTGAAACCGTATCGGAAAGCGACGTGCCGGATCTGACTCTGGAAGACATGAACAAGTTCGCCGCCGCATTCAAGGGTGATCAGATGCAGACGCCCCCCATGGTCTCAGCCATCAAGAAAGACGGAGTTCCTCTCTACAAGCTCGCACGCAAGGGCATCGAAGTCGAGCGACCGCCTCGTTTGATTCATGTTTATTATTTCCGCGTCAAGGACTACACGGCTCCCGAATGCACCTTTGAAATCGCCTGCACCAAGGGCACCTATATTCGCAGTCTGGCGCACGATCTGGGAAAACAAATTGGTTGTGGCGCTTATTTGAAGACATTGCGACGAACGGTCTCCGGTGATTTCAATGTCAAGGATGCCAGACCGCTGAACGATATTCTCGACCAGGATCTCGGAACGCTAAGCAAATCACTGATCGTTCCGACTCCGCTGGCAAGCTCGAGATAAAAATCATTTGATTGCTGGTGTCATGCAAATCATTCGTGAATTCCAATCCATCGCTCAGAAGGAACGTCCTGTCCACTGCGCCATTGGAATGTTCGACGGATTGCACCAAGGCCACCAGGCATTGCTGAATCACATCATCAAGCAAGCAAAGGCAGATGCCGGCTTGGCACTGGTTCTGACCTTTCAGGAACATCCCGCGCGCGTCCTGGCGCCCGAACATGCGCCCGGCTTGATTTATCCTCAGGCGTTGAAAGAATCATTACTGGACGCCTCGGGATTGGATATCGCCTGGATCATTCCTTTCGACGAAGGATTAAGACAACTGGACGGAACATCATTCATCCGGCAAATCAAATCCTACTGCGGCCAACTGGCAGAAATTTGTGTGGGAGACAATTTCGCTTTTGGACACCGTCGAAGTGGCAATATCGATCTACTCAAGCAACTGGGCAGGGAATGGGGATTCCGAACCGAATGCAAATCGGCCGTGACATGCGATGGAGAAGCTGTGAGCAGCACGCGTATTCGAAGTCTGCTTTCCGAAGGAGATATCACCAAGGCATCCAGATTACTCGGACGCAATTACTGCCTGGCAGGTGAAGTGATCAAAGGAGACGGACTGGGGCGAAAACTGGGCTTTCGCACGGCAAACCTCAACAGCCAATCACTCGCATTGCCCAAATCCGGAGTTTATGCAGTGGAAGCAATACACAATGGAATGCCATTGCGGGGAGTGTTGAATATCGGCACCCGCCCCACCCTGAATCACGCCAGGCCCCGCACCCAGGCTGAAGTCCACTTTTTGGATTTCGATGGGGACATCTATGGTGAGTTCCTGTCGCTGGAATTGAAGAAACGCATCCGGGACGAACAACGATTCCCTGACGTCCAAGCGCTTCAGCAGCAAATCCGGAACGACATCCAAAAGGCCAAATCCCTGACCTTTGAATAGGCACTATGGGGCCATCACGACGCCTGTTCGGTTCAACGCAGATCGTCCAGCCGCAAGCGATTCAATGTATACCAGCCGATCGGGTTGGTAAGATCCGATCCGGATGCAGACTGCATTCCGTTGAGTTTGAATTCATACACCTTTCCGGTCACCAATGGTAGTTCGAGTCGCACCCCCATGCCGTTGTGGGTGATCTGGATCCCGGATGGTTCCAATTTGGTGAGATCCGCTTTTGGAGATCCGTATTCAGGGCGATAGAGGTAATGCCATTGTCGAATGGCATAACTGCCGGGGTCCCTGAGTAAGTCCTCATCCATCGGTTGCGTGAACCGGATTTCAAATCCGGTCGTTGTCAGGCGAATGGATTGCATTTCAACAGGCGTTGTGCGGCGGTCCCAGCGAACTTTCTGCAGTCCGAAGATTTGATCCCCCACCGAACGCCAACCGCGTCCGGTCTGTCCCACATACAACACACCATTCTTGTCGAACTGATTTCGTACGATGCCGCTTTGCATGGGATCAATGAAATTGAAGATGGCACCCTGATAGGCTCCCTGCACTTTCTCGAGATAAATGCGCATGAGATTGGATCGCGTCTGATCTCCCACAAAGATTTGATCTTCGAAAGGGCCAAATTGTCCGCCGGTCTCGTTAAAAACAGGTTCTCCAGGGGAGTTGGCAAGATCACCATGAATGAAGAACACGGCCGGAGGCGTGCGAAGTTCCCGATAAGCTTCCACCGAAATGGCATTCAGATCCTGCCCTTGAAAATCAGGGTGATCCATCAAGGAAGACGGGTGCCCGTGAAAACGACCTTTGACCACATGCTGCAGGGTGGAAGATCCATTCCAATCACCTTGATTGTCCGTATAAAAAATCTCTTCCATTTTATTCATACCGATCCCGGCCGGTGAACGCATACCGGAAGACCAGGGAACAAACCGACCGTCCGGTGTGATTTGAAACGACCAACCACGGTAACGCGCAGCGCGCCCCATCTTGCCATCATGAACACGACCGACATCCCACTTCGAACTTCCCGCCCAGCCCACCCAACTGAGGCTGGTGTTCAGTGTTCCATAAAAGTTACCGGAAGAATCTCGCACAATGCCGAAAGCGTATTCGTGATAGTTATCGGTCAACCCCCATTCGGCATTGATCGTGCGGAACACATCCGCGGTGCCGTCACCATCTTCATCGATGAGCTTGGTCAGTTCCGGGCGTTGCATCACCCAGATTTCAGAAGTGACCGGGTCGATGTAGATCCCGAGCACCTCATGCAATCCGTCGGCGAACAAGCTCCATTTCTCATTCTGAAGACGCCACACCTGGCCTTCACGAGAGGTTAAAAACACGGCGCCATCCGGAGCAAAAGCGATCCCGCCCACACCGAGCGTGATGCCCTCTGGGATTTCAACCGTTTCAACAATATACCCTGCGGGGATGTTTGACGGCGACCGTTCCTCGGCGGCAAACGCATTCCAGCAACTTGCCAGGAACAAGCTGCAAATTAGTTTCGTCCAGACTGTTTTGTTTAAATTTGGAATCTTCATGAGGATACGATGGGTCAAGGTTGATAAAAACGGGTGATGGAAAACGAGGCAATGTCCTCTGGCGCAATTTTCAGCCATGAACCTTCCCATGTGCCATGGGAAACGACTACCTCGGCGTCATTTCGATCGACATACACATACACCGGAGTGACCAGCCCGGGATCCATTTCAAAAGCATATTTCAAACCGATTCCCTGTTCGGACGGCGTGATGGTTTCCTTAACCCAGGCTCCGTTGACGGTAAACTCCAGAGTCGGGGCATTCATGCCATGCAATCGATACCCCTTGAACCGAACTTGAGACGGGATGTTCTTACCGCCCAGTCGCACCGGGAACACGGGCTGCCCCGCGTCGAATCGCTCACCAAGGACACGGACCGGACGACCACCGCGTTCATTGGCATTGCGCCCCCAATCGGGCCCGATATCCAGAAAAGGGCCAAACCAAGCAAAAGCCACGGTGCAAGACTCCGCATCGAAGCAATAGTTGATTCCCCCGGGAATTCCGACATTGATGGCGCGTGGTGGACCGTCCTGAACGAAGGCGCGTTTGACGATGGGCTTGTGATGGGGGTGCAGCACAAAATTGTTCCCCAAAGTTTCGTCCTCTTCCGGTTTGTCAATTTTCACTGAATCGGGATCATCCGTCACCACCATATTGCCTTTCATCGAAAAAGCATGTCCGGGCAAAGTGCACACATAAGGGTAAATACCCGTTTGATCGGGGGCCTTGAAGTGAATGGTTTGTTGCTGTCCAGGGTTCAACACGCGACTGTGAACAAGCACCACTCCGTCCATATCCGGCACAAACTGCTTATCCGCCGCTCCCGGCCCCATGGCCCAGGCTTTCTGCGCCACTTTCAATGTGATGCCCTCTTCTCCCCGGACAATGAGCAGGTTGTGTTGCATTTCGTCGTTATTGACGAAGGTCAGCACCACGTCCACCCCTGGTTTCACCGCAAAGGTCTCCACATCATACCGCAATTTTCCAGGCTGAGTGGCAAGTCGAATGGCCGTTTCAGCAGCCTGCGCCCAAGTGCTGAGAGCCATCATCATACTGGCTAACAGAAGGAGCCCGTTTTTCTTAAAATGATAGGATAATTCCATAATCATGCTGTCATTGATACACCTCTCCCCCCGGCTAAAGCAGATTTTTGGTAGAGGTAAATATTAAGGACGAATCATCCATGGCCTTGGGCAGATTGCCAAGGATTATTTGGAAAACAGGAGAAGGTAGATAGCAAGGATACAACCTCACGACCGAAACCCCAAAAGTCAGGCAGAAGTCACTACTTCTTTTCTTCCTTCTTGTCTTCGGCTTCCTTGTCGATGTCAGGATGCGCGATCACGAGGAACCAGGCGTCTCCATAGCTGTCCTTGTCGTCACCCGCCACCACGAATAATTCGCCATCTTTGATGAGGGGTTTTAGAGGATGCTTGACGGTGCGCTGGAGTTGATCCTCTCCAAAGACCTTTACCTGCAGTGTGTCATCTTCAATGATTTCCATGATGACTTCACACTTGGGACTCAAGCGGGTCTTTTTGCCGGCGTGTTTCGGAAAGGTGAATTCTTTGTTCGAAATCTCATAGTAGTTCATCCATTTGAAAATATTGACGAACTTTGACTTGAGTTTTACTGAAACAGGTTTCAGGTCTTCCCCCTTGGGAGCCTCCTTGTTGGTACCCCAAACCAGACGGGCGGACAACGTCAAGTCGGCTGCCTGAACGGCAAATGACGCTGTCAACCAGTGAACGGCCAACACCAACATCCACAAGGACGGGTTTCGGCGCGCTATACAAATGGAGAGGCGATTCCAATTCATAAATTCATTCAGTTTGAAAACGTCATAAAGGTTTGACCGCGATTGGGCAATGGTAAAAAGGTCATTCGTTGCTGATCCATACAACGGAAACACCTTCGGATTCCGATCGGAACGATATGAAACCGGCGTTTTGTTGACGACTGTCGATTTCGTGAAAGCTGGGTGCACGTCGCAGCTTGGAACGATCTCCATCACCCGACACGTTGCCGGATGCCCCGGGGGTCAACCCCTGGATGATTGCTACCAAAGCCACACAGGCAGCCCCTGCGGCAGGCAACAACCAGGAAAGCCAACGTTTCCAAGGTTCGACAACCGGCCCCGTCGGCGCATGGCCTGGTAAGTCGGCATCCGGTGCAATCTCCTCAGCGATGCCTTTCCAAAAATAACTATGTGCAACCGGCAGCGAATGTTCCTTTTCGGTCACAGCGCTCAAGAGAGAATTCTCCGCCTGGAGGGCTTTCAGGAGTTCCTTGCCTTCCGCGTTGGACTCCAGCTCGGTCAGTAATAGTTTGGATGCCTCCTGGGAAAGTTCTCCGTCGAGATGTGCCTGTATCCGAATGGCCAATGCTTCGTTCATGATGTTTCCCCTTCTTTGAGCATGCGTTGCAAAATGGAAGCCAGGTTGCGCCTGGCATAAAAAAGTCGCGACATGACGGTCCCAATGGAGCAACCCATTGCATCTGCTATCTCCTTGTAAGCCATTTCTTCAAACGTATGCATGACGATGACGGCACGGTGTCCTTCGCTCAATTGTCCCAGTGCCTGATCTATCTTTTCTCTTAATTCTTCTCTCTCCAATCCCTCGGTCGGATTGGCTTCAACTACCGGTAATTTCCGTTCAACGCCCCCCGAGTTTTCATCCAGATCCTCGATCGATTCCGCAAATTTCCAGCGTTTCATCTTTCGAATGTGATCCAGACAGACGTTGATGGTGACTCGCGTCATCCAGGTCGCAAAACTGCTGTCCCCCTGAAACTGCTTCAACCGTTTCCAAGCCTTGATCCATGCCATTTGAGCCATGTCCAGGGCGGTATCCTCATCTCTCAACATGCTCAGGGCACGCCGGAAAATCTTGTCGCCATGCCTCCGAACCAACTCCTCAAACGCCAATGCGTCACCAGCCTGAGCGGCGGACACCACTTCCGATTCATCTAATTCTTCAAATGACTGGTTTTCCGCCATTGGATGGGACGCTCTAAGCAGGATTCCTATTCACTCAAAACTCAAAGTTTTCCCTTGGTGCTGGGAATTTTGTCACTGATGCGCGGATCATGCGAACAGGCAAAATCCACCGCCTTCGCAAAGGCCTTGAACAGCACTTCCACCACGTGATGCGGCTCTTCTCCATAAAGAAGTTCCAAATGCAAATTGCACTTCGCCGCATTGGTAAATCCCTGGAAAAACTCCCGCGCCAATCCAAAACGAAAGCGCGAGGACATGTCCTGATTTTTTTCGTCCTCGGTAATGCACTTCATTCCAAGATCATCCATCCCCTTCCACACCATATAAGGTCGCCCGCTAAAATCGATCACGCAGCGCGCAAGACACTCGTCCATAGGAACGTAGGCTTCTCCGGTAAAAGGATTTTTGGGGTCAAAACCAAAACCGTATCTTCGAATCCCTTTCTTGTCGCCCAAAGCCTCCAAAAAGGCCTCCCCCAAGGCAATTCCACAATCCTCAACCGTATGATGGCCATCCACATCCAAATCACCATCACACTCCAGATCCAAATCCAGCACGGCATGCCGCGCAAACAGATCCAGCATATGGTTGAAAAACGGAATCCCGGTTTGATTCCGATAAACCCCTGTGCCATCGATATTTAACTTCAAACGGATGTGTGTCTCACCCGTCTTTCGATTGATTTCGGCCGTTCGCCCACTCATGATGCCATCCTTATCCCACGGAGCCGCTTATTACAAAAGCAAAAATATCTCATGCCGCATTCCGCAAACCGGTAACCGACTTGATCTGATCTTCGGAAACCACTTGTAAATCAACAATTTTCCACTCCCTGTTTACGCCGGAAACTTTCAGAACCGCTTGGTAAGCATGCTGCCGTGTATGAATATGCCCCCAGTGCTCCACCGTTCCGGTGACTTCCCACTGAATCTTCAAAGCAAATCCAACTTCGTTTTCTGGATAGGATTCAGGTTCTCCGCTCAACCACTTCACCTCACGCACCCTTGAACGCGCTCCGCCCTGGTCCTGAATGACCAGACCTTTCTTGATCTGCAAGTAGAGTGATTCCAGAAACTCACCCGAAGCGCTACGTTCCAACGCGTCGTAAACTTGTTCATCATCCCCATAATCAAACGCTCGATAAACGTTTTTCAACAACGCTTCAGCGACCATCGATTGATCCTGTAACGATATTTTCGGCACGTCTTGAAAAGGATGCAGCATGGCCCGCAGCCCGACGGGCCAGACCAACCCGGCAACGAGTATGAGTCCCACGCCACCTACAACCCACCACAACCTGATGCGAACCACTCCGGCTAAAAGCGCGATCACTCCCAAAAAGGAACAGATCAATCCCAGGATGGAAACCCTCATGATCGGCAACTCGGGGGCTTTGGGCAAACTTAACCAGGACCTTGCCTCTGGCATCTCCCCTTCATGCTGCCATGTCCAGACCGGTTCGTTCTCCGTAAAAAAGTGGCGTTCCCCTTTCCCATCGAAAATGTAGACCATGGTATTCAACAGCGGAGTGAAATCATTGAACAAGTTCCATTCAATGGAGGCAGCTTTGGGAGCACCTTTGGTGCTGAAGGTCAGAATCATGCCCGCGCGCGCGTTCTGGATTCCCACAGGACGCTTCTCTGCCTTTTTGGCAAAGTCCCGGATATCCAACGTGAAGAAGTCCAGTCGAGATAAATTCGGCGTCACCTCCACCCCATCCACCACCGCTTTACACTTCTCACGTAAAAACGTTTCCAGGGAATCCTGCAGTTGTTCCTGCTCCTTAACCGAAAGAATATCCTTCTCCTCCCTTTGAACCGGCAGCCAGGTATCCAGAGTCAAAAGGGGTGTTAAAATCTCAAACCGAATTTCATGAGGCTCCACGTAGATGTAGGCATAGGTGGAACTGTAACTGGTGATCCCTAAAAGCTCCTCCCGACGTTGACGCATCAGATCACGACGTTCGCGCCAGTACATACGATCGTTTCGCGGAGGATTTTCCCAGTCAATGGCCACGGAATGCGGCGAACGCGGCCCGATTTGAACAGGAAAATCCAAGCGCGCTCCACTTTGCAACAGGATCAAATCCATCACCGCCGGCACAGGGGCATCGTCACCCCCAAAATTCTGGGAGAACGTCAAAAAATCCGGACGCTCTTCCAATCCGATCCGGTATTGAAAATAAACACCGATGTCCATCACCTGATCGAGCCTCACCCCCTCCTCAGGAATCTCAGCCGCATCCACTTCCGTGAACTCCCCTTCAAGCACGACGCCATCCTTGGTGAGCACACGAAAATATTTCGTCAAAAAAGCACGATGAGCATCCGCACCTTTCACAAGATCGTCCCGTGACAGCACCTGATCCTGATCGGCTTCGAGCGACTGATAAAACATCAAATCCTCGGTCAAAATTCGCAACTCCACCTGAACATGATCCTCATAAATATCAGCCACCGCCGTACTCATGGAAATAGGATGCGCCAACAAACCCGGAGGCAGACAAAGAACCGCCCCCCAACAAAGAAAACAAATAAACTGTCGAATCGGCATCAACCGATCATCCTTCGAATACATGCCCGCCAATGTAATCCACCCACAAAAAATGAAAAGCCAACAAAACACATCAAGTGCCACCCTTTTTTTGGAGTGCTGTGGCTCGACACAGCTTTGGATACCTCAGGGAAACGTTGTGATGTCCTACT
>CAYPZD010000055.1:0-27040 GCA_964415055.1 uncultured Verrucomicrobiota bacterium
TGTTGCTCGACTCTCGAAAGGGTGTTTTACAAGGGGGGGATTCAGGCAGTTCCATTGATTTGGCTCAACCCGAGCACAGCAGTCTGTTGGATGCCATTCGTTATCAAAACGTCGACCTTCAGATGCCTCCGAAAACCAAACTGAAAGACGAACAGATTCGTGATTTTGAAACCTGGGTTGCCAAAGGATTACCCTGGCCGGATGAACCCGAACCAAGCAAATCTTCCCGCGAAAAAGACGAATTTGATCTGGAAGAACGCAAGGCTCAACATTGGGTCTGGAACGCTCCTGTCCGGCACGGTCTGCCAGATGTGCAAGATGGGACTTGGATCCAACAGCCTGTCGACCGTTTTCTTCTCAACCGGATGGAGCAGGAAGGGATTCAGCCGGCGCTGCCAGCCGACAAACGAACGCTTCTTCGCAGAACTCATCTGATCCTGACCGGACTCCCGCCGTCTCCTGATGAAGTAGACGCATTTCTTGCTGATCAGGATAAAGACGCTTATGACAAAGTGGTTGATCGCTTGTTGGATTCCACTGCATTTGGGGAGCGTTGGGCGCGTCATTGGCTGGATTTGGTTCGGTATGCCGAAACGATGGGGCATGAATTCGATTATGTGATCCCCAATGCCTGGCGTTATCGGGATTATGTGATCCGAGCCTTCAATGAAGACGTGCCTTACAACCAATTTGCCATGGAGCACATAGCGGGCGACCTGTTGGATCAGCCTCGTCGCAGAACTGATACTGGCGAAAATGAATCGGTCATTGGGACCGGCTTTTATTGGCTGGGACAACAGGTGCACTCTCCGGTAGACATTCGCATGAATCAACTGGACGTTCTGGACAACCAGATCGATGTGTTGAGCAAAACCTTTCAGGCTTTGACGGTGACTTGCGCCAGGTGCCACGATCACAAATTCGATGCCATCACCACAAAAGATTTTTACGGACTTTTTGGGGTGTTGAAGAGTTCCCGTTATCAACAAACCACCCTCACGCCGACCGACCGCATCGAATCGCACCTGGATGCGCTTCATTCCCTGCAATCCGAAACCCGCCTCGCTCTGCGTGATGCCGGGTTGCGATTCTCCGATGCCGATAAGGAAGTTGATCGGTTTGAACCGGATGTTCAGGTGTTGGGAGATGTTCGGCAGGATCAGTTCGCAGATTGGCTTTTTGACGACGAAGCCTTGGAGAACGATCCATTTGTCAAACCGGGTGATCTGGTAAGCCGTCCCGGGGAAAATGGGGTCAAGGTAGCGACGCGTGAGTCGATTGATTCCGCCAAATGGTCGACGCAATTACAGGGATCACTACGATCTTCGACCTTTGTGATCAAAACCCGTTACCTGCACGTGCTGGCCGCCGGGCATCAATCGCGTGTGAATGTGGTCATCGATAATTTTAATCTCATTCGCGCTCCGATTTACGGCGGGTTGAAAAAGAATCTTGATAAAGAGGAAGCTCAGTGGAAAACCTTCGACCTGGATATGTGGGTGGGGCACGAAGCCTATGTGGAACTCAAAGACACAGTTCACGCAGACTTGTCCGGAGGGGGCGCGCATGGCGCTGAAGCATGGTTTTCTGTTGAATCGGTCGTGGCCTCGGCTGATTCAAAACCACCAGCCATCGTTGAAGTGGATTCTAAATGGGACCCGTCGAATCCTCCCGATAAAGTTGTCGCTCTTATGGAGAAATACGGGCGGGTGGCTCGTGAAGTATCCATTGCTCCGGTGGCTGTCTCCATGACGGATGGTAATGGGGTGGATGAGTCTGTATTTATCAGAGGAAACCCCAAGCGACTCGGCGATCCCGTCACGCGAGGTTTTATTTCTGCATTGAAGGATGCCGATCATGCACCCAAAGGATCCGGTCGTCTCGATCTTGCCAAACATATTACTTCTCCCGATAACCCTCTTACCGCGCGGGTTTACGTCAATCGAGTTTGGCACCATCTGTTTGGGCTGGGCATTGTTCCGACGGTGGATGATTTTGGTGTGTTGGGGCAACGCCCAAGTCATCCTGAGCTGCTGGATTGGCTGGCAGTCTGGTTCATGAATGAAGGGCAGTGGTCCACCAAGAAGCTGATTCGCATGCTGGCCAGGTCCAGCGCCTTCCAGATGGATTCCAAAGCCCGATCCCCTGAAATGGATCAGAAGGATGCCGCCAATGTGTTGCTTCACAAAATGCGCGTGCGTCGATTGGAAGGTGAATCCATTCGCGATACGATATTAAAAGTTTCCGGGCAATTGGACTCCACGCCATTCGGACCTTCGGAAAAGATACACCTGACTTCTTTCATGACGGGCAGGGGACGTCCGGGTAAAAGTGGCGAACTGGATGGCGGACGTCGACGCAGCATTTATGTGGAAGTGCGCCGTAATTTCCTGTCTCCCTTTCTGACTACTTTTGACACGCCGATCCCATTCACTACCTTTGGACGTCGGGCTCAATCCAATGTTCCGGCTCAGTCGCTTATTTTAATGAATGATCCATTTGTGCTTCAGCAGTCCGAAGCCTGGGCAAAGCGAGTTATCGCCATGGAAGGATCCTTTGCTTCCAGGTTGACGTATATGTATGAAACAGCCTTGGGAAGGCTGCCAACATCCAGGGAGATGGAAGCTGCCCGGGAATTTGTTGTGAGTCAGCAATCCGACATGGCCGCTGGTAAACAAGATGCCGGCGAGGTCGAGAAGCGTTTGTGGACGGATTTGTGTCACGTCCTGTTCAATGTTAAAGAGTTCATTTATATTCATTAATCATCATGTATCCCTGCGGAAAATTTTCCCGAAAACACCTGACGCGACGTGATGCTTTGAGTCGGGTGGCTCATGGGTTCGGTGCGGTGGCCCTGACATCCATGCTTCAAAACAAGGTGGTCGCTTCAGCGGGCCTCCCTGGCGCGGCGGTCGATCCATTGCGCCCGTTGGCGGTCAAACGTCCACATTTCACCCCCAAAGCGAAGCGGGTCATCATGCTTTACATGGACGGGGGACCGTCCCAGATGGATACCTTCGATCCCAAACCCAGATTGACTGCGGATCACGGCAAGCCCTTTGCCATGAAAATGGAGCCCACCCAGTTCAACAACAACGGCAATACCTTTGGCTCGCCCTGGACCTTCAAACAGTATGGTCAAAGCGGAATGCCGGTCAGTGAATTATTTCCGCATGTTTCCGGTTGTGTGGATGACATGTGCTTCGTGCGATCCATGGTTTCCGAATTTTCCGAGCACACCAATGCCAATTACTTTCTTCACACCGGACTTGGCCTGAGCGGACGTCCCAGCGCCGGGGCATGGGTGACATATGGATTGGGGAGCGAGAATGAAAATCTGCCTGGTTTCGTTGTGCTCAACGGCGGTTTAACGCCTCCGGGCGGTTTGGATAATTTTTCCAGCGGTTTTCTTCCTTCGGCTTATCAAGGGTCCGTGTTTCGTCCTGAAAACCCGCCTGTTGCGAACATCAATCCGACCGAAGCAAGAGCCTCCTTACAGCAGCGCAAACTTGGATTGCTGGAGCAACTGGATCAGGTCTCCCTGGAGCAATTGGGGCATGCCGAGCCGGTGGAATCTGCGATTGCCAACTATGAACTTGCCTTTCGGATGCAATCCGCCGTTCCGGAACTCATGGACATCAGCGGCGAAACCGAAACAACACGCCGAATGTATGGGTTGGAATCCGAATACAAACCCACACAGATTTTTGGGACCGAATGCTTGTTGGCGCGTCGTTTGGTGGAACGTGGCGTGCGCTTTATTGAATTGACCTGTCCACAAGTGGGTGGAGATCGCTGGGATCAACACGGCGGATTAAAATCCGGTCACACCAACAACGCCCGAGCGGTCGATCAACCCATTGCCGCCTTGTTAAAAGACCTGAAGGGCAGGGGACTGCTAGACGAAACTCTGGTCATTTGGGCGGGTGAATTTGGACGTACACCTTTCTCACAAGGATCCGATGGACGCGATCATAACCCGTTTGGATTCACCATCTGGATGGCAGGGGGCGGTGTCAAAGGCGGAGTTGCCTATGGTGCTACGGATGAATTTGGCTATAAAGCAGTGGAAAACCGAGTGGAGATCTACGATCTGCATGCCACGATGTTACACCTGCTGGGCATGAACCATGAACATTTGACCTTCCGGTTTGGGGGGCGCGACATGCGTCTCACCGATGTGCATGGGCAGGTGCTGCATGAGGTTTTGGTCTAGGCTAATCAACAGGATTCCACACTGACCGGAAACCTAGTTGTTCGAAGTCCTTCACATTGGCCGTTACAAATTCATCGACCCCGTGGTATTGGAGCGTCAATGCTAGTCTTACATCGAAAATCCTCCTTCGGGCAAACTGGGTGCCTGAAGCATATTCCCAAACCTTATCCATGACAGGGGCATATTCGATACGGGATACATTTTGGAATCGCCAGTAAGATTTTACAATTTCGGTTGCCTTTCTAGGGGTAAGGGGATTTCTCATGACCACTTGGTTTCGGAGATTGATATATAATTCCACTAGCACGTAGTCGGCTATGGCGATGCGCCGAGTGCGGTCTCCTAGGCATTGATTCAAAAACTGGACAGCTGGGACATGAAATTTGGAGGATGGGTTCAGGGAGTAGAGCAAAATGTTTGTGTCGATGCCGATCATACTGAGTTAATGGATGGGCTTGATCTCATCTTGAACTGCCAAGTCCTTGAAATCCAAGGTATCAAAATTTTCAGCAAAATGATCTGCTCGTATAAGCGGAAGTTTCACACTCTTGTTTGGAATTGGGGGATGTGTGCGACTCATATACTCCAGTCCCCTTCGCATGACTTCCGCAAATGAAATCTCTCGTTCCTTGGCAATTCGTTTGGCCTGAGCGTAGAGATCTTCGGGAATTTGTACCTGCGTTTTAACCATGATGGCAAATTGCCATTATTGTGATAGGTTGTCAATAATTGGTTTGGGTATCGATTACTAGATTGACTTAATTAGCCGGATGAACTGGATTTCCGAGCAATCAAGATCCCTGTGAGGATAATGATGCCTCCAACCATTTGGTTAATACTCATGGATTCTTTCAGCAAAATCCAGGCAGCCAATGCCGCTACCAATGGTTGGAAGAGTAAACTGACAGCTGAAAAGGATGCTGGAAGGTGTGCGAATCCGTAGGCGATGAACCCTTGTCCCAGCACTTGTCCGGTGACCGCCAATGCCAGCAATACCCACCAACCTTTTGCGGTTTGCGGGATCATGGGCTCTCCCATGATCAGGGTGAACAGGCATAGCGCCAACGCGCTGAAGATGGCGGTTCGCGCCATGAGTGGTGCGGTGGAAACGTATTGGCGAAGGTGTTTCAAGGAGAGCATGTATCCCGCATAAAACACTGCCGCTACGATGGCGATCATGTCGCCGTAAAGATTCTCGGTGGAAGTGCTCAGGCTTGCTCCGGTCAATAAGGCGGCTCCGAACAGAGTCAGGATCATGCCACCCACGAATCCTCGAGTGATACGTTCGTTGAACATGAACCGGGCGGCTATCGTGACGAATATCGGGGCCGCATTCGCCAGCAGCGTAGCATTGGCCACGGTCGTGTGGTGAATGGATTCATGCCAGAAAGCCATGTCCAAAGCAAACATGAGACCAGCCAGGGCAAACCATTTGAGTGCAGGTAAGGGTTTGTTTGGAACCTTGTTTTTTTTGTCTTGTTTCGAATCCCACGACTGCCACACCCAGAGTAAGGGCAACGCCAATAGCAAACGGTGAAACGCCGTGGAAACCGGTCCCAGTTCGCTCAACCTCACCCAGATCGGCGCCAAACCAATGCAACCCGCACCTGCCAGAACGGACAGGAATCCGAGGTGCTCAGGCTTGAGTCGTTGTTTCATGATGGTGGCATCGATAAAGCAGATGGTGGATCATTTGATTTGTTGTCGTTTTTTGGAGAGTTCTTTCATCAATGCTTCATAGGGCAAGGTGTTGATGATATCCTCTCGACGCAACCAACCTTTGCGTGCGTGCTCAGCGCCAAGCCGGAGAAAACTGGCATGATCGAGATGATGCGCATCGCAGTTGATGACGCATTTGACACCCTTGTCCCGAGCGGCCTTCCACCATCGCCAGTCCATGTCCAGTCGGTAGGGACTGGCATTGAGCTCGATCCAGGTGCCTGTCCTGGCGCAGGCATCGATAACAGCGGTGTGATCGATAGGGTAAGCCTCTCGTTCGAGAAGCAGTCGGCCGGTGATGTGGCCCAGCATGTGGACATATGGGTTTTCGGCTGCCTTGATCAAACGATCGGTGAGTTGTTCCCTGGATTGGGTGAAGCCCTGATGAATGCTGGCAACCACCACGTCCAGCTTGGACAGCGTTTCATCGTCAAAATCAAGTTTGCCATCACTCAGAATGTCGACTTCGCTTCCGGTCAACAATCGGAAAGCGGTGTTTTCTTGTGATAAACGTTGGTTGATGGACTGAACGGTTTTGATCTGCTTTTCCAGTCGATCGGCTTTTAATCCATTTGCCTGAAAAGAAGATTTGGAATGATCGGTGACCGCCCAGTAACTGAAACCGAGTTCGAGGCAATCCTCAACGATTTGATCCAGAGATTGCCTTCCATCACTCCAGTCGGAGTGGTTGTGCAGGGAACCTTTCATTTCAATCCAGTCAACCAGACGTGGAACCTGATTGGAGGATGCGGCATCGAACTCTCCTTGATCCTCGCGAATCTCGGGGGGGATGTAGGCCAGGTCCAGGTGCTTGAAGATGTCCTCTTCACTCAGGCATTCCAGGCACAGTTCGGGATCCTTGGTTTCTTCCTTTGACCGAAACAGACCATATTCATTCAAGCGCAAACCTCGTTCAATCGCCCGGCGGCGCATGATGATGTTGTGTTCTTTGCTGCCGGTGAAATAAGCCAGTGCAAATGGAAAGGAACGGTCCTCCACTACTCGCAGGTCAGCCTGCAACCCGCCATTGAGAATGACCGATGCCTTGGTTTCTCCCTTGGCCAGAATGTGGGTGACATAAGGAAGTGAAGTGAAGAAATCGATGACATGATCGGGGGATTTGGACGAGACCAGGAAATCAATATCATGCAGGATTTCCTTGCGGCGACGCAAACTACCCGCTTCGCTGCATCGAATGACATCGGGATGTTCGCGCAAGATGTCCAGAATCGGTTGAGCTGTCGCAATACAAATATCGAGACGGAAGTGGGAAGCGTATTTTTTACGAAACTCGATACCTTCCAGAATTTTGGTTTGCGTTTTTGCGCCGAACCCCTTGATGCCTGAAATCTGGTCGTTCTTGCAGGCCTCTTCCAACGCTTCCAGCGTTTCGATTTCCAGTTTGTCGTGCAATAACTTGACCTTCTTGGGACCGAGTCCGGGGATGTCGAGCATTTCGATCAAGCCGGGCGGGATGGATTTCCTCAAGTCTTCGTAGTATTTCAAACGACCGGTGGTGACTAATTCCGTGACCTTTTGCTGGAGAGCCGCTCCAAATCCCTTGAGCTTACCCAGGCGCTCTTCATCCACGAGTTGAGCTATGGGAGTGCCCAAGGTTTCGATGGTGCGTGCGCCATTGACGTAAGCCTTGGTTTTGAAGGGGTTTTCTCCCTTCAGCTCCAGGAATACGGCAATTTCCTCAAGGATATCCACGACGTCAGCGTTGTCCATGCACCGACTATGCTCAGGCTGCGTCAAACTGCAAGTGACAAAGAGAAAACTGGACCTGACGGGCTGCTCAGGTCATATTCTCACCATGACACATTTCCCGGTTACGATGACGAATGGCCTGCTGCGGTTGATGATGATTGCTTTGTTGTGCGCCTCTGCTTTTCAGGCTCGAAGTGAAGATGAAAAGAAACCGATCGCTCCTGATTTGGAGGCCAAGGATTGGAAATCCCTCTTTGACGGTAAAACCATGGAAGGGTGGAAAGAAACCAACTTTGCCGGTAAAGGCGAAGCCCGAGTCAAAGATGGCGCCATTGAAATCGACATGGGACTGGCCCTGAGTGGTGTGAATTACACCAAGCAGCCGCCCAAGATCAATTATGAGATTACCCTGGAAGCCATGAAGCGGGATGGGGGTGACTTTTTCTGCGGATTGACCATTCCATACAAGGAAGAGCACTTCACTTTTATCTGCGGAGGATGGGGCGGGGGCGTGATCGGGATTTCCAGCATCAATGGCATGGACGCTTCCGAGAACGAAACCACCGAATACAAGAAATTTGAAGAAAATCAATGGTATCGCATCAGCCTGCGTGTCCTGGATGATCGTATTCAGGCCTGGATCGATGATAAATTATTTGTCGATGTCAGCACGGTGGATGTGACCGTCAATATGCGTATCGGTGAAATCGAAGAGTCCATCCCTCTTGGTGTTGCCACATGGATGACTTCATCGGCTATTCGCGACATTCGAGTGCGTGAAATTCCTTCGAAACCTGCGAAGTAATCCTCAATTTAATCTCATGAACTCGGCTTTTAACAGGGCAGGAGTGATGCTGGTGGGCTTGGTTACCGGTTGCTTGCTGGTATGTCAATCGAGCCAGGCCGGATCATTACTTGTGGGGGCAGCGCGAGTGGATATCACACCGCCAGTCGGGATTCCCATGGCGGGGTATTATCACGAACGAGGCGCTTCTGCTATTCATGATCAGCTTTTTGCGCGGACAATTGTGCTTGAGAAGGACGGCGTTAAAGCTGCCATTGTTAGTCTGGACCTGATTACCACTCGACGCTCCTTTGTACAGGATGCACGTCGGCTGATTGAAGCTGCAACCGATATCCCCGGAAATCATGTCATGATCAGCGCCACCCACGCGCATACCGGCCCGGTGTTGGCCAGTGACTCGACTCTCGACGAGGCACGGGGAGGAAAGGATGAGCTGGTGCTTCAATATTCCAGAACCTTGCCCGCCTTCATTGCTGATTCTGTGGTCAAAGCCAATGCGGTTCTGGGGGAAGCTCAAGCTCAGGCGGCGATTGGGGTGGAAGACAGCATTGCTTTCAATCGACGTTTTCACATGAAGGACGGTTCGGTAGGGTGGAATCCTGGGAAGAAGAATGCCAATATCATCAAAGCCGCAGGTCCCATTGATCCCGAAGTGCCTTTTGTCTTTTTCTCCAACGCGGAAGGAGCGGCCCTGGCTACCTATGTCAATTATGCAGTGCATCTTGATAATGTGGGGGGATTGGAAATTTCTGCGGACCTGCCTTTTTCCCTGACGGAAACCTTGAACCGTTACCACGGCGAGGAAATGGTCACGGTTTATACCACAGGTGCTTGTGGAGATGTCAACCACGTCAATGTTTCATGGGGAGCCCCCCAAAAAGGGCATGACAATGCCACTCGTATGGGGGTGATCCTGGCTGGAGAAGTCTTGTCACAATGGCCTGCATTGAAGACCGTGGATGGTCCACTTCAAGTGCGCAGTGAAATCGTGGAGCTTGCATTGCCTGCCATATCGCCGGAAGAAATTAAATCTTCCAAGGAAGTGATTGAGACCGCGGATGATCGCACGCGCGCCAGTTTTATGAAACTGGTGCAGGCTCACAAAGTGTTGGATGTGGCTTCGCAAGAGGGCAATCCCTGGAAAGTGGAAGTGCAGGTCATTACATTGGGGGATCAATTGGCCTGGGTGGCCTTGCCTGGAGAGGTGTTTGTTCAACTGGGCCTGGATTTGAAACTCGATTCGCCTTACCCGCAAACCATGATTGCCGAGTTGGCGAACGGATCGATCGGCTACATCCCCAACATGCGTGCCTATCCCCAGGGCAACTACGAAGTCGTCAGCGCACGCTGTGCCGCCGGTTCCGGCGAAAAACTCATCGCAACAGCAGTCCGGTTGCTGAAAGACACCCATCGCAAATGTCCGTGAACATTCCCAGGGGACATATTTTTCAAGGAGGTGAAAGATTAGGCACCCCATGGGCTTTCTGGAGTGCTGTGGCTCGACACAGCTTTGGATGCCTCAGGGAAACGTTATATCCAGCTTTTTCACATGACGCCTACATGACCAATTCACAGAGATACAATCTTGAGACACCTTGGGGTGAGGGAATTTTGGTGAGGAGTTTTGAACGCTTCTTGAGGAACCGGACCGTATCCAAAGCTGTGTCGAGCCACAGCATTCCAAAATGCTCTCCGAGAGTTTGGGGAAGGTTTTCTTCATTCGCATACAATCGGGCGGTGTGCAATCCACGAAATTAATATTTTCTCTCCATGCTTCTCACTGCGGTAATCTTATATGCTATCGTTATTCTTCTGATTTCCTTTTTTGCTCAGAGAAGGATTCATAACGAGGAGGACTTCATTGTGGCGGGGCGGCGGATGTCGGTTTGGATGAACACCGGAACCCTTTTGGCGACTTGGTTCGGAGCCGGGACACTGTTGACTTCGACCGATGAAATCGCCTTGGAGGGTGTGCGGATCGTTGCATTGGAGCCGGTAGGTGCTGGCTTATGCCTGGTCGTGACCGGGTTGTTTTTTGCTCGACCGCTGTGGGAAATGAAGATCTGCACACTGGCCGATTTTTTCAAAGCACGTTTCGGGACCAAAGCCGAGGTGCTGCAAGTGTTGACTTCTGTTCCCACTTTTATTGGCTGGATTGCGGTTCAATTGGTGGCCTTGTCCGGTGTGTTCAACGTGTTATTCGATTGGCCCATCACACAAACCATCATCGGAATTGGTTTGTTCGCCATGTTATACACGATCGTCGGTGGCATGTGGTCGGTGAGCCTGACCGATGCCCTGCAAGCGGTGATCATGATCGTTGGATTGGTGTTGCTTGGATGGCATGTCTTGGAGGATCTTTCCAGTATTGGTGGTCTGCAAGCCATTTGGGCTCAAAGTGAAACCCCTCGAAGAATTTGGATCCCGACCGATCGCGCTCAGGAATTCATGGAATGGTTTGGTTGGTTGACCATTGCCATGTTGGGGAACTTGCCGAGCCAGGACTTGATGCAACGTGTCTTTGCCGCCCGATCAGCCAAAGTCGCCCAGACCGCCTGCTTCCTTGCTGGTGGACTTTACATCCTACTCGGAGTGATTCCCGTTTTAGCTGGCATGGCTTTTCCGGTTTTGTTTCCAGACAAAGATCCCCAGGCGGTCATCATCCAAATGGCACAACACTACTTCACCGATGGCATGATGGTGTTGTTCCTGTTGGCCGTGTTGTCGATGGTTCTCTCATCCATGGATAGCGGTATTTTGGCTCCAGCCACCATTCTAGGACGAAATGTCTTTCGTAAATGGGCGCCGGATTCCGTCAGTTCTCTGACGCTTTGCAGACTGTCGGTTGTTCTGGTGTCCGTGGCATGTGTGGCAGTCGCTCTGATGGGATCACGTGCTTTTGAACTCCTGGAAAGTTGCTATTCCATTGGATTGGCAGGACTGCTGATCCCTCTGGTCATGGGATTATTCTGGAAAACCGGCAACCAAACCTCGGCCTTGTTGGCGATGAGTGTAGGCATCACGGCATGGATCACTGAGTTGGCCTTTGGGATTGAATGGCCGTTGGCACCCTTGGGTGCTGTCGCCGGGTTGATGGTTTACATCATTCATGCCAACGTTTCCAAAAAACCTTCTCGATGAAAACCTTGGTTTTTACCACAACACTTTCAAGTTTGGATATTGATGGATGGTAGTATCGGGGGTGACCATGGTTAAATCTGATGAAATTGCGGTGGCAATCAAGAATCGATCACATGGATCCTTATGGCTCAAGGGGAGTAAGGTGGAGTGACCGGCCACATCAGTATTAATTGGTAGCAGGTGTATGCCTCGGCGATTGCAGACTTCTTGAACCCACTCTGAGGCGGGTAATGGTAGTTCAAGTTGTTTGTTCCGTATTTTTAGCCCCAGTTCAAATGCGCTTATTGCCGATGCGTGAACGATCGAATCAGTGCCTTGAAAGACGTCTTTCACCGGTGTGGGGATACGTGCCGGATTACATTCCAGCCAAAACAGGACGCATGTGTCCAGAAGGATCATCGTGATTCAATCGGCCAATCCTCAACGGAAATTTCTCCGGCAGGATCAAATTTTGCTTCAACGGAGATGGGTTGTAGATCTTGGTGAGGAGGGAGTAGAATTGTGTTTTTTGGGGAAATGGAACGCAGTTCGGCAATTGGTTTGCCAGCTCGACAAATGACGACTGTTTCATCGTTGCTTTCAACTGCGGAGAGCAACGACGAAAGCCTGGACTTTGCTTCGTGAGTGTCGACCTCTATCATTAGCTAAACTTAGTTTAGGTGTTGTGTGTGCGCAAGAACGAAAATTCCTCGTGCATGTTTATTTCGTCAGAAGTTCATATGTTAGGGCGAACAGTTCAGGTGGGGTCATTGGTTGGGGTTTTGGTTCGGTAGAGTCTGATGGTGGTTTTTGGATGGCGATGGCTTTTACGGCTTCCAGTTTGAGTGTGTCCGACCAGTCGGTGCGGGTGGAAGGGTTGTAGATGTAAACGGGTGGATGGTCTGATGTCAGGAGGGGGCTGATGGTGTCGGTTTGTTCCGGGAATCCTACCCAGGATACGAATGCCAGGACGTTCGGGTGGTCTGAGAGGATTTTGGCGAAGGCTTCCGCATCCATGCGGCCTGCATTCATGTCGGCTGCGCTGATATCCATTGCGACTTCTTTGAGTTTGATGGTTCGGAACCGGGCCATGACCCGGGCATAGCCTTCGTAGAAAGAGTCCAGTGCGGCGGTGGGGGCTTCTTTGTTTGGGGGGAAGATCAGGATGATTTCTCCGGTCCGAGTGGATTTGTCGGATAGATACTGATGCGCCAGTGTGTAGGCAACCGCTGCTTGTCCGCGATGGGTGCGCTGGATTCCGGATGTTCCAAGCGTGTCGATGGACCGCCAGACCGTTAGTCCAATGCAACCGGCAACGCTCAATCCCATGCAGATCTGCCCCATCTTTGGGGACTTGCTGCGAATACCGTAACCAATGGCTCCCAACAACAGGCTGAGTAAAAGAAGAGGCGAGTACACTTAGCGTTCGGGGGTGGTTTTGGGTTCTTCTCGTTCAAGGGTAAACATTTCGCGGGGAGCTTCGTCGATCAGTTCGATATGGCCGTCCAGGAATGAAGCATTGGCTTTTCCAAATACTACCTCACGCGAAGCGCGAGCCGTCAGGCGGGCGGTGCCAGAACTCCACTCAGAGCCTCCGCTATGTCGATAGAGCACGTTGGCGGTTCCGTCTTCATCGGCGTAAAGGCAGGCATCCCATCCATCCGTGTCCGCGTAGAGAACTGTTCCGACCGGATCCTGGACGTTGCGCATCCCGATGTCCGCCCTTCCAAGATTGACACGGCTGTTTTGGGCGTAGGCGAGGAATCCCCAGAAACCACCCGGACGCATGGCGCCGTTTTCATCTTTCTGCAAACTGGATGGACAGACAAAGACGCCTTGACCGGAGACGTTGGTTCCGCGTCCGACATAGGGTTGGAGTTGACGATACCAGATGTTGTGGGGTGGATTCCATCCGATGGGGAGCCGTTCGGTATCCTCATCGTACATGATGGCGGCCAGGATCAGTTGACGCAGGTTGCTGTTGCAGACGATGGTTTTTCCTTTGTCCTTCGCTTTGCCGAGTGCGGGCAAGAGCATGCCGGCCAAGATGGCGATGATGGCCACGACAACAAGAAGTTCGATGAGTGTGAACGCGGCTAATTTGATTTTTTTGTTCATAAGCCTGTTTTGGTTTGATGGTGATGAATTTGACAGAAGGTGCTCACTCATCCCTTCAGACCTTGTTCTGGTTGCCCAGGTGGTCTTCTATGTTTTTCAATGAGTCCCGGATCTCTCTCAACAACTGGGTTTGATCTTCATCTTTTTGAGGGGCATCTGTCGGTTTGACTTTCTCTCCGTGTTCCGACACCGCATCTCTCTGGGCCAGGACCGTCTCACGAAACTCAACGGCGTCCTTGATGCCCGTCAATGAAACCAATGCCCCGGGTCCTGATTGACCTGCGGTTTCCACCGTGAGGCAGTGGAGATCATAATGCCGCATGATGGGCCCTTGAACCATTCCCATGTCGGTGATTTTTTCCAGTGGGATTGTTTTCTCGATGCGGACAAAGATGCCTTTCTTCACTTTGAGTGCCTTGGGAGTGAGAATGCATTCCATGCTGGCAAGGTACCGGCGTGTGAAGAGTTGTCCCAAAGGTATCCAAAGAAGCAAGAATGGGATGCCGATGATACTGACGCAGAATGCAATCGTACCGGAAAGCAGCCAGTAGGAGCAGACCTTGGTGTTGAACTCCGCCTTTTGAATGAATCCTGAGGCGCTGTCTGGTTGAGTTGTCATGGCGACTTTTTGATTACAATGAGCTTTGTCTGTGACAACTAAGTTCTTAGCTTGTGATTCCGGAATGGACAAGTGATAAAAGGGGGAGATGATTCCGGAAGCGTTTCAAAGCTTTTATCAAAATCAGCATGCCGACCGATGGTCAGAGCTCTGTCATGCCCTGATGCAAACGTCCGCGCGTTGTGAAAGAAGGAATGCATTCGCAGAGGCGACCAATGTTGCTCGCACCTTTAATGAGGAGCTTTTGGAAAAGATTCCCGAACTGGACGGATGTTATTTCCTGGACGGAGAGCAAGACAGTGAAGCACTGGCAGAGGGTTTGCAGTGTTATTATCGGATGGATCCAGCATCCGTGCTGCCAGCGAGAGCTTTGGATGTTCAATCTGGTGATCGAGTGCTGGATATGTGTGCGGCACCTGGCGGGAAAAGTTTGATCCTGGCGGAAGCCTTGGCCGAACAGGGACACCTGACGACAAATGAATGGAGTCGTGCCCGCAAGGAGAAGTTGCGTTCTGTATTAAAGGCCTATTTGCCGGACGAAATGTTATCACGTGTTCGTCTCACCGGACACGATGCTTCCAAATGGGGGCTTTACGAGCCGGATACCTATGATCGCATTTTGCTGGATGCACCTTGTTCATCGGAACGCCATGTCCTTCATCAAGCAGCCGAACTTAAAAAATGGAAACCCAGTCGATCCAAATTACTCGCCCAGCGTCAGTACGCGCTCCTTTGCTCAGCTATCCTGGCATGCAAGCCGGGAGGACGCATTGTTTATTCCACATGCAGTGTCTCCGTGCTGGAGAATGATGAAAACATTCGAAAACTGATCAAGAAGAAGGGTGATTCCTTCCATTGTGTGACACAATCCATTTCATCTTACGGGGAACAGACAGAATTCGGCTGGCAAATTCTTCCGGATAAATATCCAGGCTGGGGGCCCATGTATTGGGTCGTGTTTGAAAAGTGTTAGAATTTTGGATCGTTAAGAATTGGTTTCTTCAAGTTCTATCAGGATTTTTTTTAAGGATTCATCGTCAATTGTCCCTGCTGGCCTTAGAAATCCTTTGCCAGTTTTATTAAACACAGGCTCAGCAGAAAAACGTTCGGAAATTGATAGTGCATCAGCCGTAATACGGTCCAGCATTGTAGAAATGTCATCAGGTATATCCCCATTGCTTGCTGAGTGTTGTTTGTGCTGTTGCATACATCCACAACACAAGATTGAAGAGCCAATATGCAAGTCAGATTCTTTGGGCAATAAGCCTCCAAGATGGAAATCGCCTACATAATAAATCTTGGATTTAAACGTTTGTGCTTAGTCTTGGGCAAGTAACCACCATTTCATGGTTCGTGAAACCATGGCCGATGCGTCCTGCTGAACGAAATGTCCTGCTTTGGGAATGGTCACGAGGGTGAGATTTCCATCGATCCAATCCCAGGTATGGTTGAGTCCGTTTGAATTCAGAGCGGTATCCTTAAGCCCGTGGATGACCAGTACCGGACATTTGATGCGGATGTTGACATTTGGAACAGGGGTGGATGGATCGGGTAGGTCGGGGTAGTTGCGTTTGTAGAACTCCAACATGCCTTTGAAACTGGAGCGGGTAAATGCCTCCACGTACCGTTTGCGGGCCGATTCATCCGTGACCCATCCAGCCAGTGATTCGGGTGTCATGGGGCGACCAAAGAAAATGGTGGGATCGGTGTGTGATCCGTTTTTGAATGCCTGAGCGTAGGAGCTGTTTTTGCGTTGTTCCTCATTTTGAATCAACTCGCGCATGAAGCCGTTTGGGTGGGGGAGGTTGAGGATGATGAGTCTTTCGGTCAATTCCGGATGAGCGAAAGCGAATTGCCAGGCGACCGCGCCTCCCCAATCATGCCCCACCACGATGGCTTGCTTTGACTGGTTGGCCTGAATGACTGCTGCAATGTCGGAGACCAGATGGACCATGTCATAGGCTTCGGGAGCATCGGGTTGATCACTTCGATTGTATCCGCGTTGATCCATGGCCACGACTCTGTAATGGTCTTTCAATGCCTCCATCTGGTCCCGCCAGGTATACCAGAAGTCCGGGAATCCATGAACCATCACCACCAGCGGTCCCTCGCCGATGTAAGTGTAATGGATCTTGGTACCCTGATTGTCGGCATAACCGTGCTGGACATCGTTCCAGAGATCGGCTTGAGCCACCGTGATCAGCGTTATCGAGGTGAGCAGCAGAAAGGCTTGTTGCAGTCTGCGCCTGTAGGATTGTTGTTTGGAAATGGTTATCATGATGCTGAAAATAAATGGGGTTCATGGATCATCGATATCAGGCATGCATGACCTGGCCGCCGTCGATGTTCAATACTTGTCCGGTGATGTGCCTCGCATGGTCTGAAGCGAGGAAGGTGGCCATGGAACCGAACGATGCCGGGTCCTGCCATTTTCCCAGCGGGGAGACTTGTTTGATTTTTGCTTCTGCCCAGTCTTCGTAACTTTGTCGATCTTCTTCCGGTAGCAATTCCTGTCCCGCTTGCCACACAGACCGGTTGAGTTCTGATTGCACCATTCCGGGTGAAAGGGCATTGGCGCGCACCTGGTAAGGGGCGAGGTCTTTCGCAACGCATTGCATGAAATTGATGAGGGCTGCTTTGGCGGCGCTGTAGGGAGGATCGGTCTGGGAACCCATTTGACCTGCCACCGAGGTTAGAAAAGTAATGGTTCCAGATCGGTTTTTAATGGCATGCCGTGCAAAAGCGTGAGCCACGTTCACGGCTCCCATCATGTTGATGTCCCATACTCGCGGCCAATCCGATGGCTCTAGATTCCAAAAGGGAAAACCGAATTTCCCAGAACCGACTCCCGCAGTATAGACCACGTGATCAATCCGATCCCAACTTTGAAGGCATTGATCAAAACCCTCTTTTACCGCGGTATCATCTGTGACGTCACTCCGAATGCCCATTGCGGTGGATGGTAAAGTATCCGCCATGGCTACCGTTGATGGGTGGTTATCAAGTAAACACACCCGGCATCCTTCCTCTGCAAAACTGTTGGCGATGGCGTGCCCAATCGTCCCAGCTCCTCCAAATACCATGACTACCTGGTTTCTTAGATGTAAATCCATATGATTGTTTTGAACGCGGCTTTTGAATTCTTTGCGGGATTGTCAAGCCATGGACAAGGCCAGCGATGTTACCGAAGCAGGTGGTAGTTCGATTTGTTGAGTGTCCGTCCACAGGATCTTTTTCGTTTGCATGACTTCGTCGCAGTTGACCGATGAAATTTCCCTGGTCGGGTTTTCGGCGATCTGAGTTCTCGATTCCCCAAGAAAACGCCTGCTACCCACACTCATGTCCACTTTTCTTGGATGCCTAGGTTACTGCAGTTTGAAACGGAATGACTTTTTCTTACCGTTGCGGATAATTCTGATTTGAACTTCGGTTCCGATAGGTCGGTTACGAAGCACATGAGCAAATATTTCGGTTTCTCGCATGGAAGTTGAGATGCCGTCGAATTCTACCAGGATATCTCCTTTCATCAGACCCGCGCGATGTGCGACGCCGTGGTCGCCATACTTCCCGGCGTGTTCCACCAAAAGAGCCAGCTTGTCAGAGTCTATTTGATGCTCGTTGAGTTCCTCATCCGTCAGATTTCGCATTTTCAATCCACCGGCAGCCATGCGTCGAAGGTCCCAACTGGTTGTGCGCCATCCGATATCCGATGTCCTTCTCCAGCCTTTGGCGATAGGGAGCTTCAGTTGCACCTGATCGTTGCCACGTTTTGCTATTACTTGGATGGTGGACGGTTCTTTTGCCTGATGAAGCACCCATTGAACGTCGGCAATCGAAACAACAGGTTGTCCTTCCATTTTAAGGATCTCATCGCCAGCCTTGAATCCGGCTTGGTGAGCAGGGTAATCAGGAACGACCGTGTTCACTTTTGCGATTTCTTTGGGGTCCAGGCTCATACCGAGGACATCCGGCATGGGCCAAGGATAAATGGTTTTGTCATCCACGTTGACACCTTTGGAACGCGCGAAACGTCGTTTGGCCTCGCCAACCATGTGACAGTGGATGCAGCTTGCCGCCACCTTGCCTTCGAAATCCAGCCAGGGCTGGAAGCGTCCTTCGAGATGGGGGAACTCCTGGGGGATTTTGAACTCACTAAAAGCAGCTACCTTGCCTGCCAGAGAAACTTTGTTGGCGGGGTAGGCTTTATGGAGTTCCAATGCCTTTTGCATGGCCTTGGAAAAACCTTCAATGGATATGTCGCTTTCTGCGTCATCATGACTGGACCTCGTCCCGTATCGTCCATAGAGCGTTTTGTCGGCATTCATGAAAAATGCGGCAAAGGTGAGATCGTAATCAAAGTGAAACAGATTCAAATCGACGGAATTACATTGAATCAGGCGCACGCGCACAAATTGATCCATCCATTCCTTCAATTCCTCTTCCAAACGGACAACCTGCCCGTCAAATCCGGCACAAGCCGTTCATGGTATGCATCGAAACGTGACCAGCAGCGGTTTTCCGTCCCGTTTGGCCTCGGCAATGGCCAGGTCCAGATTGTTATAGATCCAGAGTCCGGTGGATTCAACCGAGCTCTTGTCGTTTCGGACCTTCTCGTCCCGGCTTTCCGCTGCATGGGAGACCAGCGCGTTACCGAACAATAGGATTCCGCAGATGAACGTGAATGTTTGTGTTTTCATGGTGGTGATGTAGCCGATGATGCTCCGTTCGGTTTGGATTCGCAATGCGAAAATTTCCGGAATGGAAGGTGTTTTGTCTGGCTTGAACCGGTATTCGCGGACATGGTGTTGAGCACTGATAGCCCTTAAATTGAACTGCGTAATCAGGAGTCCATGCATACGAGCCAAAACATTCCCGAACTGATGTCGAAAAGAAGAAGCCTTTTGCTGGAGGCTGATTCAACGGATGCCTATCGACTGGTTCATGGAATAGCCGATGGAATGCCCGGGTTATATTTGGACCGGTTCGGGGGGGCACTTCTCGCCTCCAAGGAAGGCCGCCTGCACGCAAAGGAAGAGGCTTTGTGTATGGATTGGTTCAACTTTTTGGGTTGTGATCATCTTTACCTGAAGAATCTGGACCGACAGGTGCGCAAAACAAGCGTCGAAAATGCTTCTCCCGAGCTATGGAAAGGTCCAGCGCAAGATCCAGTGAGCCAAGTAATGGAGAACAGGGTTCGGTATGCGATCCGATTCGATGAAGGTTATTCCGTTGGGATCTTTCTCGATCAAAGAGAAAATCGTCAGCGGTGCATCAAGGGGCAGGTGACGAAGGGATTTGGCCTTCGCGCTCCGGCACAGTCATCCGGGGAGGTGTTGAATACTTTTTCATATACCTGTGCGTTTTCCGTGTGTATTGGCAAAGCCGGGATGCGTGCTGTGAGTCTGGATCTTTCGCGGAAGTATTTGGATTGGGGGAGAATGAATTTCCAGCTCAATGGCATGAACCCCGATGAACATGATTTTATTTATGGAGACGTTTTTGACTGGATGCGGCGTTTTAAAAATCGAGGCAGGAAGTTTGCCGGGATCATCCTGGATCCTCCCACTTTTTCAAAAGCACCCAAAACCGGTAAGATATGGAAATCCGAACGGGACTATCCCGAGTTGTTGGGGATGGCCTTGGATTTGATTGAACCGGGTGGATGGATTTTGGCGTGCAACAACACGGTCGGATGGAGTGCAGAGCGGTTTGAATCGTCGATGCGTCAGTGCTTGTCAGCTCGAAGAGTCGGTATTGGGCGCATATACTCCGCGCGGCAGGGCGTGGATTTTCCGGTGACCGCGAGATCACCTCAGTATTTGAAATCTGTCTGGATTCAGGTAGAACAGGCATCAAGATGATTCCCGAAACATTTGAAAATGAAGCGCAGTTGCTTGAGCATTTCATCACTCCGGATGAAAAACTGCAGGAGGTAGCCGGTTCAATGGATGGTCCATTGGTGGTGCTGGGGGCAGGAGGGAAGATGGGCCCCACGCTGTGTGTGTTGGCGAAACGAGCCATGGAAAACGCCGGTGTGGATCATCCGGTGATCGCTGTCAGCCGATTCTCGAATCAAAGCGAACGCACGTGGCTCGAGGAAAAGGGCGTGACCACTCATGCTGCCGATCTACTTGATCCGAAAGTTTATGAGTCCCTTCCCGATTCGAGCAATGTGATCTACCTCGTTGGACTCAAATTTGGCACCCAGCAAAATCCGGAACTCACCTGGGCGGTGAATACGGTGGTTCCACTGCAGGCTTGCCGCCGATATGCGGGGGCGCGGATGGTTGCGCTTTCGACCGGCAATGTTTACCCAATGAGCCAGGTGTCCAGTGGAGGTTCGGTGGAAACCGATCCATTGACCCCTCTGGGTGAATACGCCAACGCTGCTGTGGCGAGGGAACGTGTGTTGGGTTACGTGGCCGCTGAATCGGATGTCAAACTGGCGATCATGCGTCTCAATTATGCCCAGGATCTGCGTTATGGCGTCCTGGTGGACTTGGCCACAAAGATTTGGAACAACGAACCCGTCGATGTATCGATGGGATACTTCAACGCCATCTGGCAGAAAGACGCCAACATTGCCATCCTTCGCACACTGGATCTGACTGCCAATCCAAAGAGTGTCTGGAATCTGACAGGCCCTGATGTGTTATCGGTTCGATCCGTTGCTCAAGCATTGGCGAAAGAGCTGGGTAAGGAATGTCAATTAACGGGGGCTGAAGGTGAGACAGCGTTGTTGAGCAATGCTTCCGCACTATGGGGACGTTTGGGTGACGATCTGACTCCGATATCGGATGTCATTCGGTGGATTGCTGCCTGGGTTAAGAGCGGTGGGCGACTTTATGGCAGACCTACCAAATTCGAGATCAGGGACGGTCAATACTAGACTGCAAACAACAAAGTTTTCTCATGTCCGACTTCCCGCAGATTCCAACTTGGGTTCATGATCATCTTAAAAAAGGGATGGTCATTCCTGCGCATCCACTGGCATTGACCGGGCAAGGGACATGGGATGAAAGGGCACAACAGGCTTTGAGTCGTTATTATTTGGCGGCGGGCGCAGGAGGTTTGGCGGTCGGGGTGCATACGACTCAGTTTGAAATCCGTGAACCCGAACACCGGCTGTTGGAACCTGTGCTTCAACTGGCTGGTCAAACGGCAAGAGAAACAGGCAAGGTTGCGGGAACACAGACTGTTTTGGTTGCGGGTATCTGCGGTCGCACGGTGCAGGCCCTGGCCGAAGCGGAGTGGGCACGAAAGCATGGTTATCACTTGGGATTGTTGTCGCTGGCTGCCTGGAAGGATGCTTCGGAACCGGACATCATTCAGCATTGCCGTGAGGTTGCCCGAGTGATTCCCCTTTTCGGATTCTACTTGCAACCGGCAGTAGGGGGGCGATTGCTCAGTCAGGCATTTTGGAGGGAGTTTGCTGACATTCCAAATGTCTGCGCCATCAAAATCGCCCCTTTTAATCGTTATCAAACGGTGGATGTCATCCGCGCAGTCGCCGAGTCAGATCGTTGGGAGGATGTGGCCTTATACACCGGTAATGATGATCAGATTGTTTTTGATCTCCTAAGTCGCTGGAAGTTTCAGGTCCATGGCGAAGAAAGAATACTGAGGTTCAGTGGCGGTTTGCTGGGGCATTGGGCGGTCTGGACCCACCAAGCGGTTCAAATGCTGGACTCCATTCAATCCATTCGAAACAACACAGGCATACCTCAGGAATGGTTTACTTTGGCTAATGAGGTGACGGAATCGAATGCCGCCTTGTTTGATGCGGCCAATGGATTTCGTGGGTGTATTGCCGGCATCCAGCAGGTGTTGTTTGAGCAAGGCTTGCTTTCGAGTCCCAGGTGTTTGAATTCGGACGAGCGGATGTCCCCTGGCCAGGCCGAACTGTTGGAGCAGGTCAGGAAGCAATACCCGCACTTGGTGGATGACGCTTTTGTGGCCAAGCACAGGGAAGAATGGATGTCCTGAAAGAAGCATTCCAAACATCGGAGGGGCGAGTTCCACCTCGCACCCACTTCAAACCTCATTGCATAGAAACATCAATCAGGCTGCAATGGAATCGCGACAGGCGTGTGAACTTCCAGAGTTTCCCGCCTTCCATCTTCTTTGCTCAGGAATGTCGTCAGGATGAAATGAGGGAACGAGTCATGCGTCCGGATCATCCTTCCAAGGTTGGAATGTTGATCGTCGATCTGTTTGATGCAAGCGGTTGCTTTTGGTTTACGGGTTTGCTAGTAATGGTCGGCAGTGAATCATCCACAAAAAAGGGCATCGATCCCGGACAAATTGCAGGCATCAGGAGGCTTGTCGGAAGGGGTGGCTGCGAAGGTCCACCAGGACACTGCCATTCCGGAGGCTGACGTCTACGGAGTCGGGAGTTTTTTTCACCTGCTCGCCGAGCCGGATGTCAAGGTCCGCGTCTGCAACGGACTTGCCTGCCGCATGGCGGGAGCCGATGAAGTCTTGAAAGCTGCCGAGTCCGCCGGACTCCCGGTGAAAGCATGCTCCTGTTTGGCTGCCTGTGATCAGGCGCCGGCCGCTTTGCGTGATCGAAGCGTGCTTTATCAAATCTCCAGGTCGCACATTGATGCTTGTGGCGGGGACTGGAAAAAACTGGTCACGGATGCCACCAAAGCGGATCCGGACTTTCGGGGAGTTGTGGGCCCAAGCGGTTCGGATCCTGAAAAACGTGCCATCGATCTGCTGGCAGAACCCGATTTTTCGGGGCAAGCCTTTGCTAAAGCCTGTGACCTTGGGGCAGAGAAAGTGATCGAAACCATCGACGGATCGGGGCTTCAAGGACGCGGCGGTGCTGGATTCCCGGCTGGTTTCAAATGGAAAAGTGTGCGTGGTCAGGCTGATCCGGTTCGTTATGTGGTGCTCAACGCCGATGAAGGAGAACCCGGCACTTTCAAAGACCGTGAAGTCATGCTGCGACGTCCGGATAAAGTTCTGGAAGGACTCGCCATCGCAGCCTGGGCGGTGGGGGCTGAAGACGTCTATTGCTACTTGCGGGGTGAGTTTGAAGGTCCCTGGAAAGTTTTGAGCGATGCGATAAAGCGTTCCGAAGAGGCGGGCTTGTTCAATGGAATTCGGTTTCACCTGCATGCAGGGCAGGGAGCTTATATCTGTGGAGAGGAAACGGCATTGCTTGAAGCGCTGGAAGGCAAGCGCGGTTTGCCACGTCTCAAACCTCCTTTTCCCACCGAAAAAGGTTTGTGGGGCAAGCCAACCCTGATTCACAACGTCGAAACCATCGCCTGCGTGCCATCGATCATTCAGCGCGGCGGGGATTGGTTCAAGCAACTCGGACGCACCGGCGCGGGGAGCAAACTTTACTGTGTCAGTGGTCACGTGAAACATCCCGGTGTTTATGAAATGCCGCTGGGAGTGACCTTGGACGAACTGGTGGAGGAGGCCGGCGGGTATGAGGGAACCTTGAAGTCGTTTTCACCGGGCGGCGCCAGTTCAGGATTTTTGCCTGCATCAGAGCGAACACGTCCATTGGATTTTAAAACCCTGTCCGAGGTCGGTTCCATGCTGGGGTCGGCAGGAGTGACCGTGTTGAATGAAACCGTCAACATGGCCTGGGCCGCTCAATCACAGTTGATTTTTTATGAAGCGGAGAGTTGTGGCCAATGTGCGCCTTGTCGTATTGGGACCCGGTTTCTGCGCGAAAACCTGGACAAGCATCTGGCTCGTTCCAGTGATGCATCGAAAGGCAATCTTCAACCGCTGGAACACGTGGCCGATGCCGCTTGGGAAATGAACGAGGGATCCATTTGTGGATTGGGGCAGATCGCAGCGTTGCCTCTCACCAGTGCGATGAAACACTTTCCTGAAGACTTTGAGTGAACTTTTAGACCTTAGCTATGACTGAAAACACAGCCATTCTGAATGGGCAGGAAATCCGGTTCGAACCGGGAGATACGATTCTCACGGCGGCGGACCGCCTGGGAATCGACATACCCACCCTTTGCCATGATCCTCGACTGAAACCTGCCGGCGCCTGTCGCACCTGTTTGGTTGAAGTGAAAAAGCGTCCCAAACTCGCACCGGCCTGTGCCACAGCATTAACGCCCGGCATGGAAATCGTTACGCAAAATGAGCGTATTGACCGTCATGTCCGGACCTTGCTGGCGATGTATCTCACCGATCATGCCGTCAGCGGGGAAAACTCCTTGATCAGCGAGCAGGGCACCGGCAACAAATTGATCGATTTGGCGCGTGCCTATGACGCTCCTTTGGATTGGCCTTCTCTGGACAACATTCGGAAAGGGCGTCCCACCGATGTGAATCCTTATGTGGCCTTCCAACCAGAAAAGTGTATCGCCTGTGCGCGCTGCACGCGTTATTGCGCCGAGGTCGAAAGTGTTTCGGCCATCACCATGGCGGAACGTGGCAGTCGAACGACCGTCTTTACAGCCGATGGGAGATCCTTGATGGACACCACCTGTGAACTTTGCGGCGGATGCATCGATACCTGCCCAACCGGGGCCATGACCGAAAAGAAACCCCTGGTTTCTCAAGTTGATTCACTCAAGGAGTTGGAGAAGGTTCGCACTACCTGCAATTACTGCGGAGTGGGGTGTCAAATGGATTTGAATGTCGATCCGGACGGAAATAACGGTCGCGGCAAGGTTGTCAAAGTGACCAGCCCGCCTCCCGGAACCACGACCAATGACGGCAACTTGTGTGTGAAGGGTAGATTTGCTTACGATTTTATTGACCATACCGAACGCCTCACGACGCCTTTGGTGCGCGGAGAGGACGGGCAATTACACGAGGCTACCTGGGATGAAGCTTATCGCAGGGCGGCTGAAGGTCTGATCAAGGTGTCTGCCCAGCATGGACCGAATGCTCTGGGTTTTGTTTCCTCTTCACGTTGCACGATGGAAGAGAATTACCTGATGCAGAAAATGTCCAGGGCGGTGTTTCATACGAACAACGTCCATCAATGCGCGGCGACGTGACACGCTCCCACAGTGGCCGGTCTGGTCACTACATTTGGTGCGGGCGCAATGACAAATTCGATTAATGAGATCCGTGGAGCGGATTTTCTGTTCGTGATCGGCAGCAACACGACCGAGGCGCATCCCATCATTGCGATGGAAATGAAACGTGCGGTGCATCGTGGCGCGAAATTGGTGGTGGCCGATCCCCGGTCCATCGATTTAACCCGACTCGCCCATCGGCATCTTAAGCTCACGCCCGGGACGGATGTCTGGCTGTTGAACGCCATGGCGCATGTCATCCTGAGCGAAGACCTCATTGATCCCGCCTTCATCGAGCAACATACTGAGAATTTCGAAGCCATGCGTGAGGAGGCTTTGAAATACACGCCCGAAGAAGCGGAAAAGGTGACCGGGGTGCCTGCCGGGGATATTCGTGCGACGGCACGTGAATATGCGAAGACGGAAAAGGCCGGGATCTATTACACACTTGGCATCACGGAACACACCCATGGCACGGACAACGTTTACTGCCTGGCGAATCTGGTGCTGATGACCGGGCATTTGGGCAAACCTTCATCCGGCATGAATCCGTTGCGAGGGCAGAACAATGTTCAGGGTGCCAATGATGCCGGTGCGACTCCCATTTTTTATCCTGGATACCAACGTGTGGATGATCCGGAAGTTCAGGCCAAATATGAGGCTGCATGGGGTGCGAAACTTTCACCTGAACCGGGCATGAATCTCAATGTCATGATGAAAGCCCTTGGAAAGCAAATCAAGGGGATGTTGGTTATGGGAGAAGACATCGTCATGTCCGAACCCAATACCGCCAAGCTGGAGGCGGGTTTGAATGGTGTGGAGTTTTTAGTGGTGCAGGATATTTTTCTGAACGAGACGGCACGTTTTGCGGATGTTGTTTTTCCTGCTTCGTGTTTCGCCGAAAAAGACGGCACCTTCACCAACTCGGAGCGTCGTGTTCAGAGGGTTCGCAAAGCAGTTGAACCTCCGGGAGAGGCCAAGGCCGATTGGTCAATATTGCAGAATCTGGCCAATGCGTGTGGCGCGGAATGGACTTACGGGCATCCGTCGGAGATCTATGATGAATTGGCGCGTTACGCTCCCCGGTTCAGTGGCATCAGTCATGATCGCATTGAAAATGAAGGCGGGATTCAGTGGCCTTGCCCGGATCCTGAGCATCCCGGGACGACCTACTTGCACAAAGGAGGCGTGTTGAGAGGCAAGGGATTGTTCACGCCCGTCACTTATCGTCCTTCGGCTGAACTGCCCGATCGGGATTTTACCTTGATTTTATCAACAGGTCGCACGCTTTACCATTACAATGCGGCCACCCAGACACGCCGTGAACCGGGACCCAATGGCAAGCAACCCGAAGCCTTTGTTCAGATACATCCGAAAGATGCCGGGCGACGGTCCATTGATCATGGATCGAATGTCGAAGTGCGATCCAGGCGCGGGACCATTCAAGCAAAAGCTGTCGTGACAAGGGATGTGCGTCGCGGGTGTGTGTGGATGCCGTTTCATTTTGCCGAAGCCAAAGCCAATACCTTGACCAACGACGCGGGTGATGTGATTACCGGAACGGCCGAATACAAGGTCTGTGCAGTGGAGGTGGCACCGGTGGGTGAGTGAGCTTGCGACGGATGGGCTAGGGACACGTAATCGTTCCCGATTTCGCAAGTCATTCTATTTTTTTATGGCGGAAGTTTCTCATCTGACAGCCTACGCTTTTGGTAATGGAA
>CAYPZD010000055.1:27140-33542 GCA_964415055.1 uncultured Verrucomicrobiota bacterium
ACAACAGGCATTTACCTTGATCGAACTTCTCGTTGTGGTGGCCATTATTGCCATTCTGGCTTCCATGCTTTTGCCAGCTTTGGCGGGCGCCAAAGTTTCAGCCCGAAAAGTGCTTTGCATGAATAATCAGAAGCAGATCTCACTGGCGACGATCATGTATGGAGACGACTTCAACGGTTACTTTCCGCCTGCCACCAATTCGGATCATACCGACTGGATCAAAAACATGATCCGTGCGGGATACTTTGAAAGTTTGAAATCATTTGAAGATCCAGCCGAACACGAAGGGCCGCATGATCATTCCAAGCTGAGAAAGGTAAACATGCGAATGGATAACGGCGAACGCGAAGAATTCACCGCCTCCTATGGTATCAATGAACGACTCGCCGGACCGAATGGTGTCAAGATGCCCAAGTTTCAAACCGTTCCTGAGCCGACGTCCAATTTCTTTTTTGGATGTTCGACTTACTTCATCGCTCCGGACTGGGATCATGAGCGTGTTTACAACGCCGGCGGTCCGCATCCGATTGGTTCGACCATAAATCCCCCCCAAAAGGAGTATGCGCGTCATGGTTCAGGAAGTGGTTCCAAGCCTGGCAGCGTGATCACTTATGTGGACGGACATTCCAACTTCGAAAGTCAGGAGTTCATTCAGAAAGATCTGCAGTGGTTCCAGGGGGATTCACGCAGGTAGTTTTTTTGACAGGATGAACAGGATTGACTGGATGTTGCTTTCCTAGAGGGTGAGACCTGGTGTTTGATCATTGTTTTTTGGGGGATGCAGGATGAGTTGCCGTATTTTTTGGTGTGCGCTTGGCATGGGGAGATCCGGTATTCGGTTCAGGTGAATCCATTCTGCCCCGCTTCGTCTGTTTGAGTCCTTTTTTGTGACACTTCCTTCATAGCAATGGAGAGTGATGCGGTGATGGGTGATCGTGTGCTTGATGGTCTTTAGAACTCGGAGGTTTGAAACTTGGAGGTCTTCTTTTTGTAATACCTGCTGGCACAGGAGTATTGCTCCTTCAGGGTTCGTCATCACAGGCGAATCTGTGTTATAGAATTCCCACAGGCCTTCGTTGTGTTCATCGTTTCCTTTTTGCTGCATCAGATATTGGTTTCTGTATTTCAGCACGAAAACAAAACGATGTTGCTGAATGACCTCTCTACGTTTGGGTAGATTGGGTAGATTGACTACTTGAGACGTTTTGAGGGCACCGCATGTTTTCTTGATCGGGCATTTGTCGCATTGGGCGAGATTGCCCGGCAGGCAAATACATGCTCCCAGTTCCATGATGGATTGGTTGAGGTGACTGCAATTGTAGGCGGTTCTTGGGCTCATTAAATCGGCTTGATGTACCCATTGATCTGCCAGGTTCCACAACTGTTTTTGGGTGTCACGGTCTTTTGGATTGGATTTGATCGTGTAATAGCGTGTCAGCACGCGGATGACATTTCCATCCAGGATGGGCTTCGGTTGATCGAAGGCGATGCTGGTAATGGCTCCTGCGGTGTAGGGGCCGATGCCCGGTAGGGAAAGAATCGTCTCGTGATCTTGCGGGAAGTTTCCTTGATGCTGGTCGCAGATGATCTTTGCGGCTTTGTGCAGCATGCGTACCCTTCGGTAGTATCCCAGTCCTTCCCAGAGTTTCAGAATGGTTTGCTCTGATGCTTCGGCCAGTGCCTGAATCGTTGGGAGTTCTTCCATCCACCGTTCCCAGTAGGGCATGACGGTGGCCACCTGGGTTTGTTGCAGCATGATTTCCGAGATCCAGATGGAGTAAGGATCGCGCGTTTTCCGCCAGGGCAGATCGCGTGCATGGGTCCGATACCACTTTAAAAGAGGTCGAATACAGTCTTTTTGAATGGTCTTGTTTGCCTTTTGCATCCGGGGTTTCTATGCTGACCGCTTCATGACGGCCAAACCGATCACCACCTATACGTGTAAACTGACCTCCGGGCAAGCGGACAAGCTCCGCGGTGTGCTGGACGCTCAAGGTTATGTTTTTCGAGAAGTGCCTTATTCGCAATTCGCCGGGGCCAAGGACAAGCTGAATGTCGTGTTTTACACGTCAGGCAAACTGGTGGTGCAAGGGAAGGGGACAGACGAATTTGTTCGTTTTGTGTTGGAACCTGAAATCCTCGGTGAGGCACGCTTGGGATACGAAAATGTGCTGGATCCTACTCGCCTCGATCCACGAATAGGTATCGATGAAAGTGGAAAAGGTGATTATTTTGGTCCGCTTTGTGTGGCGGGGGTTTATGTGAACGGGGACATGATCGATCACTTGGAGCAGGCCGGGTTGATGGATTCCAAACGTATTGGCAGCGATAAACGGATTCAGGCACTTGCCGACGTGATCCGCAAAACGCCGGGCTGTCATTACACAGTGGTTCCCATTGGCCCGGAAGCTTATAACCGCCTCCAGAAAACCATGCGTTCTGTTAATTCCATCCTGGCATGGGGACATGCGCGCGTGATTGAAAACCTGATGAAACGGAAGGACATGATGAAGCCCGCACCGGTGCGGGCGATCAGCGATCAGTTTGCGCGTTCCAAGTCAACGGTAGCCGATGCGCTGATGGCCGGGGGACGTGAGATTGAATTGGTTCAGCGGCACAAGGCTGAATCCGACCTGGCCGTTGCGGCCGCGTCTATTTTAGCGCGTGACGCGTTTGTTCATCGCATGCGCCAGTTATCCGAAAAATATGGCATCGAAATTCCGAAAGGAGCCAGTCAGCGAGTCATTGACGTCGGCGCCGAGTTGGTGAGACGACACGGTGAAGCTGTCTTGAATGAAGTTGCCAAACGACATTTCAAAACCACCCAGAAAGTGTTGGATTCTGTCGCCTGAGTTTGACGGAGGTCGATTTTTTTTGAACCGCATCGCCGCAGAAGCGGGATCTGCGAGATTTCGCAGATTGTCGCAGATATAAACATGGGAATAAGATTTCCGATTGTTCAGATGGGCGATGGCGTTTAGGCGATTACGGTGGGTAAATCGTACATGATTTTCACTCAAAAAATCTGCGTTAATCTGCGAAATCTGCGGTTCAAAAAATCCATGCCCGCTCAGCGCAATCCCACCAGTTCCATGCGGCGGGCTGTTTCGCGATAGGCTTCTTCCACCCATTGGACGATGCGTTTGGGGTTGGGGGAATACTCAAGTTCGATCGAGACGACTCCATCAAAGTTAAGTTCTTTGATGGCCTGAAGGTAGGGTTCGAATTTTACGATGCCGCGTCCCGGGGGAAGATCTCCGTGCACCTTGCCGTCGCAGTCGCTGATGTGAACATGAATTGCGTTGCCTTTCAGTTTTTTCAATTCATCGGGCGACGTGTCGGATAACACCAGGTGACTGATATCGATGTTGGCTTTGACGCGTGGGTGATTGCAGTCCTTGATGAATTTTGCCATGGACTTCACGTCATTGAGCAGGCTCATACGGAAGGGTTCCAATTCCAAAGCAATGCTCACGCCTTTTTTGTCGGCGTAGTCGCCCAGTTCCCGGCAGGTTTCAATGGCCCAGTCCCATTGTGCCTGGGGCGGGATGACTTCGCGTTGCCAGATGTACTCTCCCAATACGAGTAGGATGTTGTCCGCTTGCCATCGGTTCGCAAGGTCGATGAATTTCTTGCAACGTTGGACATGAAAAGCGCGGACCGGATCGTTGAAATCAATCAAGCCCACCGCAACAACAGGAAGCGAGATGATGGGGAGTCCCAAGGTGCGACAGGTTTTCTGAATGGCCTTGGCCTCGCTTGCTTTCAGACTGGTGGCTTCCGTGAAAATATCGACGCAGTCGAAACCAATCCGGGCGATGTGCTCGAGTCCCGTTTGGGTGTCCATGCCTACTTGTTCGAAAGCGCTGTTAATGATGCCTAGTTTCATGATCGTTTTGTTCTGCAGGGTTGCGTTTTGAATTTAGCAAGATTTGGAAGCTTTTTAAAGAGGCCCTTCACTGAATCTTTTTTCCATGATTTCCTCCAGTTTCACCATGCGTTTGGTTTTGACGCTCAGGTAAGCAGCCTCGACCAGGGCCATGGTCTTCAAGTTGTCCCTTCCGTTGATTTCCGGTTCCTTGCCCTCTTCCAGAGCGACAAGCAGTTGGGCCATGGTCCCGATAAATGCATCCGGGAACCAGCTTTCGGTCCATGCCGGCGTTTGAAATTCTGTGTCGTCAACGGTGGCGTATCGGATGGAGGAAGGTGAGGTGTAGGGATCTTTACACCATCCGATGTCTCCCATCGCAAGTCCTTTCATGCCTTCGATGCGCCATTGGATCCGGATATCCGCAGGGCATCCTTCACGAGCCGGGCCGGTCCAGGTATCGTCAATTCCGACACATCGCATGCCATTGGCATACTCCAGAATGTAGGAGCAAATACCGTCCTGATGCGGGAAAGCCGTCCGTGGGTCGGGGCGGACGCTGCAGAAGATGCCTTCCGGATCCCCAAACCAATACCGAAAACAATCCAAATGGTGAATGGACATGATGCGTAAGGTTACCCAGCCAAGATCGGCCTGCCAGGGCATCCAGTGTGGTATGCCCCGCATGTCCAAGGTTGCCAGGATCGGTTTGCCGATGCTATCGGAATCAATGAGGGATTTGGCTGCTCGGACCGACTGGTCGTAGCGCATGTTTTGGTTCACTGCCAGGACGATTCCCGCGTCCTGGCAGAGTTGAACGATCTTTTGTGCCTCTTGAAAATCCATGCCCAGAGGTTTTTGGGCCAGCATTCCTTTGATGTGTTTCTTTTGGCAGGCTTTTTGAATGATCTCGAATTGAGCATTGGGAGGGACGGCGATATCCAGGACTTCGATACTGGTGTCTTCCAGTAGGGCGTCGGGTGTTGGGTATACCGTCTTGATGTCATGGCACTCCGCCACTTCACGAGCGCGTTGTTCCGTTCTTGATGCGATGGCGACGGGGTTGAATCCGGCCTTGCGGTACGCGGGAAGATGGCAGTCTTTTACGATAAACCCGCTGCCGATGATGCCGATGCGCTGGTCTTTGTTTTGGGGGAGCTTGGCGTGAATGTTGAGCAAGTTCGGGGTGGTCATTTGAATCCTTTGGGTAGATTGTTTTATTCGGTTTCCAAGTCAGAATCGTCTGCCTCGTCGCCCAGAACATCCTGGAGTCCCGAGAAGAAAGAGTGGTGTTGTTCCTGATTGGCCGTGGGCTTTGGATTTGGTGTAGCTGGAGCAGTGTGGGGGGTGGAGATCTCGGGAGTATCGGATTTGGCGATGATCGGTTCGGATGACGATTCTGATGTGGAAAGGGGGGCAACCTTGTCGCTCTTGCTGCCATGCTCGAACACCAAAGTGGGAATAGGTCCATCCTGTTCCGTTTGGTGGATACGGATATGTCGCGCTCCTGTTTTGTCGATTTCCTGTTGAACTGTTTTTTTGGCGAGAGCGGGGTTGTTGCAATCTCTCGACAAATGAGCCATGAAAATGTGTTGCAATTGGTCGGATACCAGATGCCTGGCCGCTTCCCCTGCGGCGAGATTGCTGAGATGTCCGTGGCGGCTTGTGATGCGCTGTTTGATGCTCCATGGGCGTTTGGTGTCTTCCTGGAGGAGCTGGAGGTCATAATTAGTCTCCAGGATCAGGGCATTGGCCGGGCGTACTCTGTCCAGTACCAATCGGGTTGCGTGGCCCAGGTCCGTCAGGAAGCCGACATTGCCGCCAGAAGTCCGTATCAGGAAACCAACCGGGTCCTGAGCGTCATGGGGAATGGAAAACGTTTCGACTTCCACATCGCCGACATCAAAAGATTGCCCTGTCTGGAAGACGTTGGCGTTGAACTTTGCCTTGGTTTGGCAGGAGACGGCGTCAAGGGTGAGCCTGTTTGCAAACACCGGGATACCAAGCTTGGCGGCAATGACCTTGAGTCCTTGAGTATGATCCGAGTGCTCGTGTGTGACCAGTATGCCGTTCAACAATTCCGGGGTGCGATCGATTTTGGCCAGCCTTTCTCGGATCTGTTTGCCGCTGAAACCTGCATCGATCAACAGGCGCACTCCATCCGTTTCCAGATAGGCGCAATTGCCTCTGGAACCGCTTCCCAAAATGGTCAATCGAAAGGACACAGCTGTAGGCTAGTAGGTGAGAGCAGAATCAGGCAACGAAATCTTACGGTGTTTTCAAAAAACGAGCTTTTAGCCTTGATCGATGCCTGGATGAAGGGGGGGCGGAGCCATGGAAGAAGTCCCCCTGTCGACTCAATCAGGTGGAAACGCAGCGGATCCAGTTTGAAAAAATCCGTCAAATCATGTGGATATTTTTATCCGGTTCCTTATCATGGTCCCGAGGATGGAGGTTTAAAGTTTTTCTTATTTTCCGTCTAGAAGCTATCTCATAAATAAATATTGTACTTTTAACGATAAAGTATAGTGGTT
>CAYPZD010000056.1:0-1601 GCA_964415055.1 uncultured Verrucomicrobiota bacterium
CTAGGAATACCCGTTTACGTGTCGGTTCACTCGATCAATCGCTGGAACTCGGCAACGATGAGTGGATTGATGTGGTTTCTTCTCAAGCGGCTAGTATCCGTCATCCGGAAATTGTGGCGCGCCAAGATGGGACATTTGTTCTTGTGTTTGAAGACGTGCTGGTTGATCGAGAGAACACGACGCCTCAGCGATCTGTCTATGCGGGAATCCTGGATTTAAACGCTTCCCCCATTCCGGTAGCAAAACCCGATCCGTATTCATTGAGAATTGTACGTCGGGAAAGCGATAAGATGACTATCAGTTGGCAAACCGCAGCTGGCAGAACCTATCAACTCCTGACGGGATCGGATGTGAAGGCACTTCAGATCTCAGAGGAAGTGACAGGAGATGGTAGCAAGATGCAGCGTGAATTCATCCTCAATGAGCATGATGCATTTTTCTTTACAGTGATTGGGGGAGAGTGATTTTTTTGACAGTCACCGCACTCGGGGGATCTGCGAAATGATCAGGATTTACAGGATGTGATTGAGTTCAAATTTTCTCCTTTTTAGGAGGGGATTTATTATTGTCACCTTTGTCAATCCTTTTGAATATCCATTTGATGAAGACATCGTCTCAATCCTCACCTCCAGGGAACCGTCAGCGCAAATTGCGGGTTGCGGCGGTGCAGATGAAATTCTGTCGGACCATTGATGAGAATATGGTTGCCATCGAACGTTTGGTTCGAACGGCTGCCAGGCGCAAGGCGGATGCGGTGTTGTTTCCAGAGTGCGCCATCACCGGATACGCTTTCGACTTTTCGAGTTTAAAGAAACTGGAGTTGAATCAGGCATTGATGAAGGTTGCATCTTTGGCGGAGAAATACCGGTTGAACATTCTGATGGGAACCCCTGTGTTCGGCGGCCGTCAACTCTTCAACTGCCTGGTGGTTTTTGATCGTTCAGGAACATTGACCCATTGTTACGCGAAATGTCATCTGACGCCCGATGATCAAAAGATCTTCACGCCTGGCAATGCCGTTTCCCTGTTTGAAATAGACGGGATCCCTGTGACAACGGTGATTTGTCATGAAAGACGTTATCCCGAATTGGTGCGGCTGGCAGTCATGGCCGGGGCCAGGATTTTATTTCATCCCAACGCCGGATTGGATGCTTTGTCTGTTTCGCGCAAGAAACGGGATGGAAAGGATGGGGTGGTGGCCCGTGCTTTTGAGAATGCCATCTATTACGTCTTTGCCAATTCGGTCGGGCCGCAAGGTGGGGGAAAATGGTCTGCCGGGGATTCCAAAATGGTGGCTCCTGATGGACGTGTGCTGGCGATTGCCGATAATGAGCATGAATCCGTGATACTGGCCAATCTCGATATGGAGAAATCGACCGGGGTGTACGCCGAACGTGGCATGGAACATCCATCCTTCCTTAAGTCACATTGGAAAAAGATGATCCAAGAACTGAAACGGCAAGCTGCCCGCAGCCTCGAGCGTTTTGACCTTCCTGTTCATTGAATATACCGGACACAGTCTCAGGAAAAGGGTAGCTACATTGGAAGTCATTGGTCTGGGATCGCGTCAGGTTGCCACGTTCTGGTGAACGCAGCTACGT
>CAYPZD010000056.1:1701-32787 GCA_964415055.1 uncultured Verrucomicrobiota bacterium
GAACGCAGCTACGTCGGAAACCTTTGGCCGTATAGTTCCATCCTGTAAATCCTGTTCGTCTCGGAGATACCCCAGCTGAGGTGACTGTCTCTGAAAATCACCGCGCGGCCAGGAAGGCTTTTAGTTTTTCGGCTGTTTTGCCGCCGAAGCCGGGGACCTTGGCAATTTCTTCCAGTGTGGCTGTTTTGAGGCGTTGGACGGAGCCAAATTTTTTGAGGAGGGCCGCTTTTCGGTTTTGACCAATGCCTGGGAATTCGTCCAGCAGGCTTTCAGAAATCTTCTTTAATCGAAGTTGCGCGTTGAAGGTGTTGGCAAAACGATGGGATTCGTCCCGGACGCGTTGAAGCAGTTTCAGGGCGCCGGATCGGTGGTCCAGCCGGAGGGGCGTGGATTCTCCCGGGCGGTATATCTCCTCGAACTCTTTTGCCAGACCGATGATGGGGATGTGGGATAATCCGAGCTTGTCCAGTTCTTCGCAGGCCATACCGAGTTGTCCTTTGCCTCCATCGATCAGGATGAGTTCAGGGTAGGGGGATTCGGGGTGGTGCTGATCTCCGGTCTCCTCTTGTTGTTGCTGGGCTTCGTGTTCTTTTTTGAGTCTGCTGTAACGGCGTCGGACGGTTTCCGCCATGCAGGCGAAGTCATCTTGCCCCTTCACCGTTTTCATTTTGTAACGCCGGTAGTTGGATCGGTCCGGACGTCCGTTTTTGAACCGAACCATGGAGGCGACTTTGAATGTGCCGCTGATGTTGGAGATGTCGAATCCTTCGATTCTTATCGGAAGTTCGGTCAAATCCAAAACCTTGCGGAGCTCCGTCAGGTCGGCAATCGGATCAATGGCCAGTGGCAGCTTGTAGGGTAGTCTTGAGAACTTGCCGGTTTTTTGAGTGGCTTTCTTCAGGTCCTGAAGCATGTCGCGTAGTTCGGCGGCTTTTTCGAAGTCCTGTGCTTCGGCCGCCTTGCGCATCATGGATTCGAGTTCGGTTTCCATTTCGGCAGAATGGCCGGTCAGGAATTCGCATGCGGCTTCGACTTGTTTGAGGTAGTCCCCGGTGCTGATGTTGCCGATACAGGGGGCGGTGCAGTGTTTGAGGTGTCCGTAAAGGCAGTGCTTGTAATCGTGCTCATTGGGGTTCAGCGGACGGCATCCCCGGAGATTAAACTTTTGCCGCACCAAGGTCATCGTGCGACGGATGGCCCCCGAACTGGCGAAGGGACCGAAGTATTGACTCCCGTCATCCTGTCGCATGCGGGTCAGGGTGAAACGGGGGATGGGATCCTTGAGATGGACCTTGAGCAACAGGAAACGTTTGTCGTCCTTGAAACTGATGTTGTAGCGGGGTTTGAACTCCTTGATCAGTTTGCCTTCCAGCAACACAGCATCCGGATCGCTTTTGACCTGGTGCACGTCGAAGTCCTGGATGGCTTCCACCAGGGCATTGAGTTTCATGTCCCAACGTTGACGACGCGAGGGATGGAAATATTGGCTGACGCGTTTGCGAAGACTCTTTGCCTTGCCGATGTAGATGACCGTTCCGAACCGGTCCTTCATCAGGTAAACGCCCGGTTTGTGCGGCAGTTTGGACAGTTTTTTCCGAATGTTTTCATTGCTGGGCATGGTCGGAGGATTGTCCCGGGGGATTTGTTTTTTACCACGAAGGGCACGAAGATTTTTTAGATTGTGTCAGGCTTTCAAGGAATCGATTTCCATGAACGCGTAGCAGAGCATGTGGCAGATGCCCATGTGACAGTCTTCGACGCGTCCGTAGTGTTCGGAATCAATCACAATGAGATGGTCGGCCAGATTCGCCAATGCGCCACGTTTGGCCCCCACAAATGCGAGCACGGTCAGTCCCTTTTCCTTGGCCCATTCCACCGCGCGCACGAGGTTGGGCGAGTTGCCGCTGACGCTCATGGTAATGACGACGTCTCCCGCCTGGGCGTAGTTTTCCATCTGGCGCTTGAAGATGTCTTCGTAGGCGTAATCGTTTCCGATGGCCGTCATCCAGCTTACATTGTCATTGATGGACAGAACTTTGAAGCGCTTGGACATTTTGTCTGAGGAACCTTTGCCCAGGTCCGTGGTGAAATGAGAAGCGTTGGCGGCGCTGCCTCCGTTGCCGAAGACGAAGATGTTTTTATCTTCCTGCCAGGCTTTTTGCAGCACGGTGATACACTCCGCCACTTTGTCTGCTGGGATGGAGTCCAGGGCGGCCTTTTGGGCTTCGATGTAAGATGCAATCCAGTCTTTCATGAGGGAACAATCTTTCATCTAGGCAGTCAAAAGTCACGCTCAAATGGTGACTTGTCCGGTGGAGTGGTATTTGCAATGCTCGGAGCATCATGTATCACCCAATATTACGCCGATGTTTTAGGTTCAGCGTCGTTTTGTGTTGTTTGTTGTGCGCAACGGATTTGTTCGCTCAGAATCGAGAGAATCGAAGAGCTGCCCGGAACAATCGACGGCAAACTGCTGAGGTCAATCGAGATCCGTTGTATGAACAATTTGCGCTGTATCGGAAAAATGCGCCCAGGCCTTCCGAAGCGAGTGAACCGCGCACGACAGACCTTCCCCTGAGGATTCCACCGGACAGTCACATTGCATTCATTGGTAACGGACTTTTCGAACGATCCGCCTGGTATGGGTATTTCGAGAGCATGCTGCATGCGGCTTATCCCAAACATCAACTGAGTATTCGCAATCTCGCCTGGTCCGCGGACACGCCCGGACTTCAACCGCGTCCCGACAATTTCGCCGATCTCGAACAACACCTGCTGCATGAGCAGGCGGATATTATTATTGCCGCGTTCGGATTGAACGAGTCCTTCGAGGGAGAAGAGGGCGTTGAGTCCTTTCGTGAGGAACTGAGGCAGTTTGTTTCCAGACTGCAGACTCTGGCGTTCAATGGTCAATCCGGTCCCCGGATCGTGTTGGTGTCGCCTATTGCCTGTGAGAACATTCCCAATGTTCCTGCTGCTGACATGAATGCGGAAAAGCTGCAGCTTTATACGCGCGTGATGCAGGAAGTCGCAGAAAAGTTGAAAGTTGGGTTTGCCGATGTTCTTGGGGCAACGGATGAGTGGATGCGAAATGAAAACACGACCTATACCATCAATGGCATTCATCTGAATCAGCAGGGTTACGCCAGATTTGCAACAGATCTCTACCAGGCTGTTTTTCAGCAAGCGCCGCCTGAGGTTCCTGATGCATTGCGGGAAGCGGTGGTGGAGAAGAATCGGCAGTATTTTCGACGGTATCGCCCCTTGAATACTTATTACTACACGGGTGCCCGCAACAAGACTTATGGATACCTTGATTTTCTGCCGGCCATGCGCAATTTCGATATCATGGTGGGGAACCGTGACGCCTGGATTTGGGAACTGGCTCAGGGAAACCCGGATGCGAAACTGGACGACTCAAACATCCCGCTCATGCCGGTGACACCGCAAAGCAGGGGTGCGAATCGTTGGTTGTCTCCTGAGGATGAGTTGGCCGAGTTCAAGATTGATCCCCGGTTTGAAGTCAACCTGTTTGCCTCGGAGGAACAGTTCCCGGATCTGGCCTGTCCGATTCAAATGCGTTGGGATGCGCAAGGGCGCTTGTGGGTGAGTTGTTCCACGACCTACCCGCATGTGTATCCAGGGGAAGAACCCCGCGACAAAATCATCATTCTGGAGGACGTGGACAAAGACGGGCGCGCCGATAGATCGACGGTCTTTGCGGATCATTTGCAGATTCCTTTGTCGTTTGAGTTGGGCGACGGCGGGGTGTATGTGTCGGAGGAACCTCATTTCACATGGGTGGGGGATACGGACGGTGACGGCAAGGCCGACAAGCGTGTGCGCTTGCTCAGCGGTTTCGGCTGTGAGGATTCGCATCATGCACTCCATGACTTCGTCTGGACACCTGAAGGGGATCTGATGTTTCGAGAGTCCATCTTCCACCACAGTCAGGTGGAAACCCCCTATGGTCCGGTGAGAGCTGATAACAGCGCCTGGTTTTTGTTTCGCCCGGAGACTCATCGATTGCAATCGTTCGGTAGTTACCCGAATACCAATCCCTGGGGTGTGACGTTTGATGACTGGGGTTATCACGTCGCCAGTCATCCTGTGTTTGCCGCAGCCTTTCATGCTCCGAATGCGCCTTATCCGGAGCAGCATCCCCGGGCGGCTGGATTGCCAGCCTACTCCGGTGTGTGCGGTCATGAGTTTGTTGACTTCTCCTTTTGGCCGGAAGAAATGCAGGGAGGGTTCGTCAAGGTGCGTTACAAACCTTCCAATCGGGTTGAGATGCATCAGTGGGTGGAGAAAGAGGATCATTTTGAGGAAGTCTATCAGGGGGATATTATTTACTCATCCAATCTGAGTTTCATTCCGGTGGATTTGAAATATGGACCGCGCGGGGCCATGTATGTCTGTGACTGGTATAATCCGGTGAAAGGGCACATGCAGTATTCATTGCGGGATGAGCGTCGCGACCGGCACTCCGGTCGTATATGGCGAATTGTTCCCAAGGGAGCCACGTTGCAGGATGCTCCGAAGATCCACGGGCAACCGATAGCGGACTTGTTGGAAATCCTGAAGCGCTCGGAATATCGTTATCGTTACTGGGTGCGGCGCGAGCTGAGAGAGCGTCCGGCAAACGAAGTCAAGGCGGCTTTGGATGCCTGGGTGAAAGGATTGAATCCGCAGGATGCACGCTTGCGACATCATCAGGTGGAAGCTTTGTGGGTGTATCGCACCATTGGTGCCTCCAATCATGATCTGCTTCGGGAAGTGCTCAGCGGGGAACAGCACCACGCGCGCGCGGCGGCCACCCGGGTGCTCCGGACCTGGCATGTGGATATGCCTGATGCTTTGAGCCTGCTGAAACAATCCGCGACCGATTCCAATCCTCTGGTCCGGATGGAAGCAGCGATAGCGGCGGCTTGGATCGGTTCATCTGAGGCATTGGACATTTTGTTAACCGTTCCCGACAAACCCATGGGTGAACACCTGCGTTACGCCTTTGTCTGTTCACTGGGTTCGGAAAACATGCGGCGTCATTGGGAAGGGAATGCCGCCTATGCGATGGCGCCCGTTCTCCTGCGTTCTGCCGAAAAGGTGGAAGCGTTCCTGGAGCCACCCAAGAGCGCCCGCGACGCCGAGTTTGACGTGCAACTCGACCTGAAAACGTTTCGCATTTCCTGTGTCCCTGAGCAGATGCGTTTCACCATGGAGAAAATCACCGTCAAGGCGGGGCAACCGGTGAAAATTATCTTCACCAACCCGGACGCCACGGATCATAACTGGGTGCTGGTGAAACCGGGACAAATGGAACGGGTGGGGATGGCAGCGAACGAAATGGTGAAGGATCCCTCCAACGCCGGATCGGACTTTATTCCCGCGCAACACCTGGATGTTATCCTGCAACACACGCCCCTGGTGGGCCCGAGTCGTGCGTCCAAGGTGCACGTGCTGCGTTTCAATGCTCCGTCAAAACCTGGAGTTTACCCTTATTTATGCACCTTTCCAGGGCATTGGGTGGTGATGAACGGAAATCTTTGGGTGACCGATGATCAGACTTCGGAACAAGATTTGGCAAACGGTGTGGAAGCTCCGTCTTTTGTGCGTGATTGGGGCATGTCTGATTTTGAGCAAGTCGTGGTTCCTCAGGATGCCAATGCTGTCATGCGCGGAATGAAGTCGTTTCTGGATGCACAGTGTCACCAATGTCATTTGATGGATGGTCGCGGTGTTTCACTTGGTCCGGATCTGGCCACCGTCAAACAACGCTTCCAGGGCAAGGAACTTCTCCGGCAAATCCTGGAACCCTCCAGCCACATAGACGAGGCCTATCAACTGATCAGGATTACCACCAAGGATAATGAGGAATGGAGCGGGAATCTGATCGACCAGAATGATCAGCAAATACGCTTGCGCCCCAGTCTTCTGGTGCCGGACCATGTGGTGACCGTTGAACGCAGTAAAATCAAATCGATGCAAACCTCAAAAATGTCGCCGATGCCGGAAGGGATGGTTTCTACCTTAACCAAAGAGGGGATTCTTGATCTTCTGTCCTATCTGGAGGCGGGAGGTCATGCCGGGCATCAGGACCATTGAACAACATGCAGTTTCTAATGATGATCGGTTTTATGCTTACTGTTGGAAGAGAATGCATCCGTTATTGTCGTCAACGGTTTGCCTTGGCTCTCGGAGTTTTGGGACTGTGTTCAATTATACCCCTGTGGGGTGCTGGAGCGCCTCATCGCGATGCGTTTGTTCAGGACATGCAGCAATTGGAGCTTTCTCCGGGTTATGAAATATCGCTGTTTGCAGCGGAACCGGATGCCCTGAATCCCATTGCCATCAGTGTGGACGAGCAAGGGCGTGTTTACCTGGCCGAGACGGATCGTTACCGGGATGCCGTGTTCGATGTGGTCACACAAAAACCTGAGTGGTTGCCGGAAGATTTGTCCTTTCGTTCGGTGGAGGATCGCACCCGGTTTCTGAAGCGAACGTTCAAAGATAACCTGGCACCTCTCACACGAGGATCCGAGCGGATTCGTTTGTTGATGGATGTCAATGGGGATGGGATTTCCGATTCCAGCCGTGTCCTTGCCGATGGCTTTTCGACGATCCCGACCGGACCTGCCGCCGGCATTCTGGCGTATCGTGGGAAAGTGTGGTTTCAATGTCTGCCGGGATTGTGGCGGCTGGATTGGGATCCGTCTTCCGGTCAACGAATCAGTTTGCGTCAATTGCATGAGGGTTTCGGGGTGCATGTCGGGGTGTCCGGACACGATCTCCACGGCATCACCTGGGGGCCGGAAGGGCGCCTTTACTTTTCCATGGGGGATCGTGGCTTGCGTGTGGAGACGGAGGATGGCGTTCTGGATTATCCGGATACCGGCGCCGTGTTGCGTTGTGAACCGGATGGATCGAATCTGGAAGTGGTGGCATATGGTTTGCGGAACCCGCAGGAAATTGTGTTTGATCCGCACGGAAACCTCTTTGCGGGTGACAATGACACTTCCGGAGCGGACCAATCCCGTATACTTCACATCCTTCCGCATGCCGATTATGGTTGGCGTTGTTCTTATCAACACATGACCGGATTTGGTCCCTGGGTGCAGGAAAATTTTTGGCGAGGTGATTTTGATGATGTGCTTCCTTCCGCCGGATATGTGACGCAGGGTCCATCGGGTTTTGCTCTTCACCCTGAAGCTGGGGCAAGGAACGATGTGCCGGGGCCATTTTTCAACTGTGATTTTCCGGGAGGCATTCGGTCCTTTCAATTGCTGCCTTCCGACGGGACCTTTGTTGCTTCAGACAATCAGAAATGGCTTTGGAATCTGTGGGCAACGGATCTTGCTTTTGGTCCGGACGGATCCATGTATGTGTCCGACTGGGTGGCCGGTTGGCAGCAGCCCGAAAAAGGACGCGTCTACCGCATCAAAGGGGATGTCGAACATGCAGGGATTCTGGGAGCAGACGTCCGCCCACTACTGCAAAGCATCGCCCGGGAAACCATCCCGGAAAGGCTGGGTGCATGGCTCTCGCATGACAACTTGTGGGTGAGACGTGAGGCGCAGTTTCGCCTGGTGGATTTAGGGGAGGTGTCCAGTCGTGTGTTTGTGCGGACCTTGAGCAGCGATTCCTCCATCTTATCCCGCTTGCATGCGGTGTGGGGATTGAGTCAATTGACGCGTGCTTCCGGTATTTCAGATAAACCCTATTACCAGGCTGCCGCCAAAGTCGGATTGAAGGACAAAGCGGCCGAGGTGAGGCGTGCCACTTTGGATTGGTTGTCCGATGTGCCGACGATAGAATTGTTGGAGTTGTTGGTGGTTGCAATGAGCGATTCGGAACTTTCGGTCGTTCAACAAGCCACCATCACCTTGGGAGAATGGATGCCGTACATGGCCGATTCTGAGTTTCTGGAGGATGAAAACTTCATCGATGCCATCATTGCCGGCTTGAGACAATTACCGTTAAAAGGCGCGGCCCATACACGGCATGGATATCACTATTTGTTGAGTCAATGGATGCTTCATGCTCACCCCGAAGACAAGGTTCTGAACCGGCTTCGACACCATGAAGATGTGAGTGTTCGCATGGCGATGTTGCAGGCGGTCCGACGAACCGGATCCAAAAGCATTGCCCTGTTCCTTGAGGATGCTCATCCGGATGTGCGTCTCTCTGCCGTGCGTGCCATTTACGATGGACGCATCGATGATGCCTTGCCGTTGCTGGTGGACTGGACGCCACGACAGGATACAGATCCGGGCGCATATCGACGTTGGATTTGGACGCATTTTTATTTAGGCGAACCTCGTCACCAGGAAAAGTTGATTGAATTGTTGGATGTTTTACCGCGCAGTCTGGACCGTACACTTCCTGTGTTGCCGTCAGAGGCTAGAAGGATCAGTTTTGAAGCGTTGAGTCGATGGGATGAAGGGACGGAGTTGGATCCGGTCACAGGATTATGGCGACCCTTTCATCCCGGGGTGACAGAATCGCTTGGGACTAAATTGGAAAACAAGTGGGCTGGCATTTTTGAACATGAAAAGAGCGAGATCCTGCTGCCGATTATTCGTTGGATTGCCGAAAAGAAGGCTATGTCTGCCAGTCTGCAAATCGAAAACCTCGCTCGTCAAGCGGATGCATCCTCTGAGTTGAGGGCCGCATCCATCAGAGCCTTGTTTCAACTGCTCCCAAATCGCCGTAACGAGTGGTTGAGGTTGGGGCTGGGGAGTGGTGTGGATGACATCCGGTCGATTGCCGTGTCAGAGTTGGATCAGGAAGACGGCGATACATTGCTTCCGTTACTGGTGAAGTGGTTTGAAAACGAAGAGAGTGTGTCGTTGCGACAATCGATCGTTGTTGCTGTGGCCAGACTGGAACATGCCGATGCCGAACAGTTGTTCGAATCCTGGTGGCGCTCGTTTCTTGAGGGTGGATTTCCTGCTGAACTTCAATTGGAACTGTTGGAGGCCGTTCGTTCCAGCGCTCGTCCGGTCCGTTTGGAGTGGTGGAAAGAATATCGGGATCGCGTCACGGAACCAGTATCCAGACACATTCCCGAAGAGTTGCTTTCCGGAGGCGATGTGTTGAAAGGCAAAACGATCTTTCGCGATCGAGCCGAAGTCGCCTGCATGCGCTGCCATGCTTCGGAGGGTGAGGGAGGCGTTGTCGGTCCGGTGTTGGATCGGATTTCCGAGCGATTGACTCCGCATCAAATCCTGGAATCCATTCTTTACCCCAATGAATCCATCACTCCCGGTTACGCCTCGGAGAGGTTCCTGTTGAAGGATGGGGAAGAAATGGCTGGGATAGTTTTGGAGGATGCTGATCAGACGGTTCGATTCCGACAGGCCGACGGGAAAGAAATGACTGTCACCAAAAGCGAGATTGAAAGGCGGATGTCTTCCCTCTCTCCGATGCCGGAAGGGGTGGCCGCCGCTTTGAAACCGCATGAATTGCGCGATTTGATGGCCTATTTGTTGAGCTTATAGATCAGCGCACCACGAGCACCGAACAGGACGCGTGTTGCACGACCCTTTCGGCTGTGCTGCCCAACAGAACATGTTTGAGGCCGGTGTTTCCCTGGGTGGATAAAATGATCAAATCAGACCGTTTCTTTTTGGCCCATTCGGTGATCTGGTAATGTGCTGAACCGGATCTGACCGAATGACTGTTCACCAGATCCATGTCCACCTTGGCTGATTCCAGGAAATGATCCATCTGCCCTTTGGCTGTCTTGATGGCTGTTCTTTCCTTGACGGCAAGGTGTGCGTATCCGAATTCAGGGTAAGCCGGTGGTTCAACGACGTGTACAATGTCCAGAGTGGCTCCGAAATCCTTTGCGAAGTTTTGGGCATAGGTGAGCGTTTTCTTGCTTTTCTCAGAAAAATCCACCGGAACCAGTATTTTGCTGAAACGGCAAACTTTGGCTTTTGCTCTGGATTTTTTTGGACGATGGACAAGCACAGGTGTCGATGCGTGTCGGACGATTCTTTCGGCGGTGCTTCCCAAGAGAACATGCTTCAAACCGGTGTTGCCGTGCGTGGTAATCATGATCAAATCCTGATTGTTTTTTTCGGCGTGTTGGGTGATTTCATGGGAGGGAACCCCGGAAACCACCTGGATATCGATTTGATCCTGCAAATCACCGGCTGACCTTCGTTGCTGTTCAAGGTAATCGTTTCCGTAACCCTCAAGTTTTTCCTCGTCCACGAGCGCCAATGCCGTTTGTGGACAGACATACAGCAAAGTCATGTTCGCTTCCATGACTTCAATGAACGAGAGGGCATAGTGATACAATTCCTGTGCGTGCGTGGAAAAATCGATGGGAACCAGGATGTTTTTGAATCCTTTACGGGGGTAGGCGCCGTTTTGAGTCGCACGCTTCCTTGAAACCTTCTTTTTTGCCGAGCTTTGCTTTTTCATGATTAGGATGACCTTTACTTATACCCTACGCCTCGTTGAGGGTATTTCCATTCATTTTTGCCCCCCAATATTGGCGATTTCTACTCCTTCTTGGGTCATGAAAAGGATTGTCTTTTTCCTGATCTGGGAGATGCTTGAATGCGTTCAAATTGATCACCTGTAACTTGCTTATGAAATTGAAAAACGCATCCATCCGTTCGTTGGGGCCTTTGATTTGGTTCCTGTTTTTGTTGAATGTCACCTCAGTTACCCAAGCCGAGATCCGTCTGCCCAATGTCCTGGGCAGTCACATGGTGCTTCAACAGCAGTCCGATGTTCAGCTGTGGGGGTGGGGGAGTCCTGCTGAAAAAGTTGAAATCAACACCGGATGGGATGCCACTACCCATGAAACCACCGCCGACAGCGGAGGTAGATGGAAAATCACCGTTCGGACACCTGAAGCGGGTGGACCCTACAGCATACGCATCAAGGGATCCAATGAGATCGTTTTGGAAGATGTGATGATCGGAGAGGTGTGGGTTTGCAGCGGACAGAGCAACATGGAATGGAGCGGCAACCAGCAATTGCCTCAATCTCTGGAGGAAGCGCCGCATGCAAATCATCCCGGGATTCGTTTGTTTTACATTCCCAAAACAACGTCTGATACACCTCAGGATCAATGCGAAGGAGAGTGGAAAGTTTGTTCGCCCGAGGAAATGGTGAAATTCAGTGCCGTCGGTTATTTCTTCGGCAAAAAACTCCATCAGGACCTTGGCGTCCCCATCGGGTTGATCAACAGCAATTGGGGCGGCACGCCCGCCGAGGTGTGGACTCCGAAGGATGTTGTTGAAGATGATCCCATGCTGAAAGAGGCAGCAGGGAAACTGCAGCCCTTTCCATGGTGGCCAAAAGATCCGGGGAAATGTTACAACGCCATGATTTATCCCATCACCCGGTTTGAGATTGCCGGAGCCATCTGGTATCAGGGCGAGAGCAACGTGAGCACAGCTTACGGTTACGAAAAACTGTTCACGAACATGATCGGTTCCTGGCGCGAGGCCTGGGATAAGGATTTCCCATTCTATTATGTTCAGATAGCTCCCTATACCTATGGGGATAACCTGAACGGTGCCTTATTGCGTGAGGCACAAACCCGCAGCGCTTCATATCCCAACACCGGCATGGTGGTGGTTTCCGATCTGGTGGATGATGTGAAGGATATTCATCCGAAGAACAAAATCGGTGTGGCCGAGAGACTGGCCAATTATGCTTTGTCACAGACATATGGCAAAGTCGGTGTTGCTCACCAAAGTCCGACCTATGATCGCATGGAGATTGAAGGTAACTCTGTTCGTGTTCATTTTAACCACGCGAAGAACGGCTTGATGGCCCGAGGGGGAGAGCCTGCCGAGTTTTATATCGCGGGGGGCGACAAGGAATTTGTTCCGGCAAACGCGGTTATTGACGGCTCCTCGGTCGTGGTTCGCAGTGAGGAGGTAAGCGATCCCGTAGCAGTGCGGTTTGGTTTTTCCAATGAGGCCATACCCAATTTGTTTTCCAAAGAAGGTTTGCCGGTCAATTTGTTCCGGACAGATGACTGGTAATCCTCAACGGTGAAATCCGTAGTCCGGTCTTGATGCCTTGTGTGTGTTGGACTATGGTCCGGTGCTTGCCACTGAGTGGCATTGAACCTTGTGACCCAATAACCTTATGTCAGAAGAATCCTATATTCAGAATCTTTTTGCGGAACGCATCGGCGGAAACCAATACGGCAAGACAACTGCCATCTACAAATTTGAAAAAATCAAACGCGCCAAACAAGCCGCTTTAGCGGCGAATCCCGGTGCCGAGATCATTGACATGGGAGTGGGGGAGCCTGATGAAATGGCGTTCCCCGAGGTCATCTCCGTGTTGCACGAAGAAGCTCAGAAGCCTTCGAACCGTGGTTATGCGGACAATGGCGATGCCGTCATGAAAGAGGCTGCTGCCCGTTACCTGGATAAGGTCTGTGGCGCTCCCGGTATCAACCCTGCCACGGAAGTCCTGCATTCCATCGGCAGCAAAGCAGCCCTTTCCATCCTGCCCGCGGCATTCATTAATCCCGGTGACTATGTTCTGATGACCACGCCCGGTTATCCTGTGTTTGGTACCCATGCCAAATACTACGGCGGATTGGTTCACAATCTACCGATCACCAAGGAAAACAATTTCCTGCCGGATTTGGGAAGCATCCCGGCCGACGTGCTGGAAAAAGCCAAGGTGCTGGTGATCAATTATCCAAACAACCCGACCGGCGCCAGTGCCACCAAGGAATTCTTTGCCGAAGTGGTGGCCTTCGCCAAGAAGAACAACATCATCGTCCTCCATGATGCAGCTTACGCTGCGCTGGTCTTTGACGGGGCACCTTTGAGTTTTCTGTCCGTAGAAGGCGCGAAAGATGTCGGGATCGAACTGCACTCGACAAGCAAAGCTTTCAATATGACCGGTTGGCGCTGTGGTTTTGTGGCGGGGAATGAATTGTTGGTAAAAGCTTACGGCGATGTGAAGGACAACACCGATTCCGGTCAGTTCCTGGCCATTCAGCATGCTTCCGCTTATTGCTGGGATCACCCGGAAATCACCGAAAAAATCGCAGCCAAATACAGCCGCCGCATGGACGGGCTTGTGGAAGTTTTGCGCGGAGCTGGACTGGATGCCATCAAGCCCGGCGGTTCATTCTTCCTGTATTTGCCATGTCCGAAAGCTGCGGTTGCCGCCGATGGAAATCGCATCGCCTTTGAAAACGCGGAGGCCGCTTCCCAGTGGTTGATTCGTGAAAAATTGATCTCAACCGTGCCTTGGGACGATGCCGGCGCTTTCCTTCGCTTCAGTGTGACCTTCGCAGCGCCAAGCATCGAAGAGGAACAACGCGTGCTCAATGAAATCAAGACCCGCTTGAGCGACGTGACCTTTGAGTTCTGATTGAGTTGGTATTTTGATTTAACGGTAGTTTGACTGGTGGGGACAATTGTTCCTGCCCGTCAAGCGCGCCTCATTTGATACCCCAAGTGGTTGTGGGATGCGTTCAGTAGCCATTGCTTTCATCGTCAGGTTGCTGAACCGGCGTGCTGATTCCAGATGATTCCCGGGGCGATGGCTCCGGGGTATTCTCAACAGTCGGAGATGTGACGGAGGGCTCGACTTGTTTATTTCTATCTCTGATCCTGAAATAGAATTGCCTCATGTCATCCAACTCTTTCAAAGTTCGTTCAATCCTGGTCATTCAATTTCTGCAGCATTTCTACTCCATTTTGGACTGCTAATTTTTGTGCAGGGCCCCGTTCAGACTCCAGTCATATTCGGTGAGCCTGATGGTGTAAAGACCTGTTTCCGGCGGAAACAACTCTGGGAAAGTGTTTGCCAGATATTTTTTTACCGAGCCTGACCCTGATTCAAAATCGTCTTTGTACCAATCGAATATCGGAGACAGGTGAAGCGTGCGGGTCTCCCTGTTAACCCGGTTTTTTGAAGTATTGGACAGGAATGTTCTGCCCTGATCGTGGAGTTGTTTTATTAACTGATCGCCGGTATAGGCCTCAGTTCTCAAGGGGGGGCAACCTTTGGCTGCGCAAACAAGTGCGAAATGGATTTCCGGATGGGATTTGGCCCGTGGTCGGATCAAATCGTGCTCGATGTAATTCAACGAGACTTGGTCGCCCCACAAGGATACGAACTTTCTGCGCCAGGCTGCATGGGGTAGGAAGCCGATGTCTTTGATGCTTTTGACCGGGTATTCATCAAGAATCAGACGAATGGTGGCGGCGTTATAGAGATTGATGAGGCACGCCAGTTGATCTTCGTTTTTCCAACGCTCAAAGTCGTGTGATGTTATTTTAGCGACGGAGGAAAGGTAATCGTCCAACGGGTCGCTGTTTTGATTGAGGGTTTTATAGTCGACCGAACCATGCTTCGAATGTGCTTTCAGGATGTTCGTCCATTTGGAATGGGTCATGTCGAATGCCGCAACGGAGCTGAGGATTCCACACACTCCAATGAGTATCGCGAGGCGATCCATCCAGGATGGGCTTGCTGTTTGATTGATGGTCATCTTTGGTTTGTTTGTTTCCAATTGGGAGAGTTGAGCATTCATTTTCTTCCCGAACTTGAAAAGACTTTTCCTTGCAGGTCGCTCCCGTCTCGCGGCATGCTGGTCTTATGCACGTTCAATTTATCGGAGCCACCCGTACGACGACCGGTTCGATGTACCTGATTAAGGTCAATGGACAGAAGATCCTGCTTGAATGCGGGTTGTATCAAGGCAGGCGTGATGAAACCATCGAGCGCAACCGTTCTTTTCCGTTTGATCCATCTGAAATTGATGCGGCTGTTCTCAGTCATGCCCACATTGACCATTGCGGCAATTTCCCAAACCTGTGTCGACAAGGTTTTCAGGGCAATATCTACTGCACCTTCGCGACACGCGATCTGGCCGCCATCATGTTGGCTGATTCGGCGCATATCCAGCAATACGACGCCGAATACGTTTCGCGCAAACGCGCCAAAAAGGGATTGGGCCCGGTGGAGCCCCTCTACAGCGCCAAGGATGCAGAACAGGCTGTTTCGCAGTTTGTCGCGATCAATTATGATCGAAGCATGATGATCGCCAAGGGGGTTAAAGTGACATTCAAAGATGCCGGTCACATTCTGGGGTCCGCCCAGGTGGTGTTGGATGTGGAGGAAAATGGACGCCGGTTCCGCTACTTGTTCAGTGGGGATATAGGGCGTGGGGGGCATGAGATATTGCGTGATCCGCAGCCGGTTGACGGAGTGGATTTTCTTCAGATCGAAAGCACTTACGGTGGGCGTGAACATTCAGACCGGGTTCACGCCAAGGAAGAAGTGGGGCAATTGGTCAATGAAACATTGAATCAAAAAGGCAAGGTCATCATTCCCGCTTTCTCAGTAGGACGCACACAGCTCATTGTTTACACCTTGCATCAACTGACACTGAACGGAACCATTCCCAAGATCCCGATCTTTGTGGACAGCCCCATGAGCGTGAATGCGACCGAAGTGTTTCGACTTCACCCGGAGTGTTACAATGAAAAGATTTATCGGTTTCTGCACGACGAAGCCAATCCTTTTGGTATGGAGAACCTGACCTACATTCGTCATGTCGAGCACTCCAAAAAGCTTAATGAACTCCGGGAACCCGCCATCATTATCAGCGCATCTGGCATGTGTGAAGCGGGAAGGATCCGGCATCATTTGAAAAACAATATCGGCCATGCACGTAACTTGATTTTGTTTGTCGGGTATTGTGCCCAAAACACACTGGGTTCCAAAATCTGCAATGATGTAAATCCCGTGAACATTTTTGGTGAACCCGTTGAAGTGCGGGCGAAGGTGGCCCGGGTGGATGCTTTTTCCGGTCACGCGGATCGACAGGAATTGACCCAGTACGTCAAGAATCTGACGGGTCGTCTGGCCAAAGTGACCGTGATTCACGGAGAAGAGGATCAATCGTTGCAATTCTCACAAACGCTTAAAGAAATCCTGCCTGGCGCTTCCGTGACCGTTCCTGAACGCCTGGAAACCATTGAATTTTAATCAACGCAATTCATTCATCATTTTCTGAATTTATGAAAAAGACTTCGATCGGCTTGATGATTTGTATTTGGACTGCTTGTTACGCGTATGCGGCGGAACCCCTGGTGCTTCCTATTTGGCCGAATGATCCGCCGGACGACACGATGGAATTGCCTCCTGAGAAGGACATGACCACCGAGGATTCCGGCAAAGTGGAGGGCAAACGCGTTGCAAGGATCACGAATGTGTCCAATCCAACCATCACCGTCCATCGTCCCCAGAAAGAATTGGATACCGGAGCTTCGGTGGTGATTTGTCCGGGAGGTGGTCATCGTATCCTGGCCTGGGATCTGGAGGGGACCGAGGTGGCGGATTGGTTGAATTCCATTGGGGTGACCGGCATCATTTTGAAATACCGCGTTCCGGCCCGACATAAAGAACCGCTCTGGCGTTCGGCGGTTCAGGATGCTCAGCGAGCGGTCAGAATGGTCAGGAGTCGTGCCTGTGAATGGAGACTGGATCCCGATCGTATTGGGATACTCGGTTTTTCCGCGGGAGGTCAAACCGCGGCCATGACGTCCATGCTACACGAAGGCAATCATTACAAACCGATCGACGTGGTGGATGACCTGTCGTCGCGCCCCGATTTTGCTGTTTTGGTTTATCCTGCCTGGTTGGTCGATGAAGAGCGACGAACTTTGAAACCCGAAGTCACGGTGAGTGAGTCTACGCCTCCCATGTTTTTTGCTCATGCCATGGATGACCCTATTACGGTTGATAACAGCATCCTTCTCGGCAGAGCATTGAAGGATGTAGGCGTTCATTCTGAGATCCACTTGTATGATGGTGGGGGGCATGGGTTCGGTTTGCGTGAGTCGAGATTTCCATGTTCCACTTGGCCAGATGCTTGTGAGCGCTGGATGCGTGTTCGTGGTATCCTTCCTTGATATAGGAAAAGATTGCTCCCTAAGGAGCTTTTACGTTGCAGTTTTGAGGGGGTAGGAGTAACTTGACTAGTGTAACCCCTTTAAAACGCTATGTATTTCGGAGTCGATTATCATCCGGAGCATTGGGTGTTTCCCTATGCTGGAACCAAAGACAATCCCGAAGCCAGATGGGAGGAAGATGCCAGATTGATGGCAGAGGCTGGGGTGAATGTTGTTCGTTTCGGGGAATATGTCTGGGGCATTTGCGAGCGGGAGGAGGGAAAATACGAGTTTGATTGGATGTTGCGGGTCATGGACATCATGAAGCAGCACGGGATCAAGGTGGTCCTTTGCACTCCAACGGCAGCGCCTCCTATTTGGCTGGCTCGTAAACACCCGGAAGTCCTGCCTGTTGACGAGAATGGGCTTCTCCAACATGAAGGCACTCGACACGCCGCTTGTTTGAACAGTGGCGTATTCTGGGATTATAGCAAACGCATTGTCACGGAGCTGGCCAAAGCTGTCGGAGGGCATGAGCAATTGGTGGCCTGGCAGATTGATTCGGGTGTCGGGGGACACACGACCGAGTTTTCCTTCAATGAAGAAACCCGTAATGATTGGCATGCCTGGTTGGAGGCCAAATACGAAACGGTTGAAAACCTCAACGATTGCATGGGGGGGCGTTTTTGGGGGCAGTTGGTCAACAATTTTACCGAAGTTCCCATGCCGCAGCGCGCTCCCACGGTGCACAATCCCGCTTTGGTGTTGGATTGGATGCGGTTTTCCAGTGACACCATCGTGGCCTACATCAAGATGCAGGCCGATTTGCTCAAGGAACTGACCCCTGGCAAACCAGTCACCACCATGATGCGTGCGTTGACCCGGCACTATGATCATTTTGATGTTGCCGAAAATCTGGATTTTACCTCGCTGGACAGCTACGCCGCCATCAAATCCAAACCTGCCGAAAATGCCATGGAAGTGGACATCCTCCGTTCCTTGAAGAAGGAAGGACGTCAACTGCCGGACGGAAGTAACAAGGGCTTCTGGGTCATGGAGCAAAAGGCGGGCAATGTGAACTGGCAAAAGGTGAACTCGCTCGTTCGTCCCGGGGTGGTGCGTTTGTTTACCTATCAACTGATTTCCCGTGGTTGCGACGGGGTTCTGTTCTTTTTCTGGCGTCAACCGCGAATTGGTTCTGAGAAATTCTACGGAGGTGTCCTGTCCCACACCGGAAAAGGGGATACGCGCGTTTATCGTGAAATCAAACAGATCGGTGAGGAAATCAAATTGCTGGATCCGATCATCAAGGGATCCGAGGTCAAGGCCGAAACGTGCATTCTATACACCCACGACAATGCGTGGAGTTTGAAACAGGGGATGCAGCCAACGGAGGAATTTGACCTGAGAAATCACATGCTGATGTTCTACAGTGCCTTGCATGACCGCAATATTCCCGTGGATTTTGCGAGGCCGACCGATGACCTGTCGAAATACAAACTGGTCATCGCCCCATCTTTGCATCAACTGGCCTGGGGTGAAGCCGATCGTCTGAAATTGTATGTGCAAAATGGGGGGACTTTGGTGGGCACATGTAATTCAGGCATGGTCGATGAACACCATATTGCTCCTGACGACGGGTTTCCTCTGGGGTTAACCGATCTTTTTGGGCTGGAAGTGGTCGAGTTTGATCCCATTCCACACGATTCCGAGAATCACCTGCACATGAAGGCTGATTTCCCATCCAGTCATCTGCATCCCGCCAAAGTGTGGTGTGACTTGATCGAGCCGCGTGAGTGCAAAGTCATGGCGACGTTTGCCAAGGACTTTTATGCAGGTCGTCCAGCGATGACCATCAACGAGTTCGGACTCGGTAAGGCCATCTACATCGGGACCATGAGCCACCTGTATTTCTATTTGGATCTGGTCACCTGGTTGCGACAGGAATGCAAGTTGTTCCCGTTGTTGCGTGTTCCAGAAGGTGTTGAGGTCAGTTTGAGGCAGCGTGAGGATACCCGGATTTACTTTCTCCTGAATCACCAAAGCAGTCCGGTTCGGCTGCAATTCTACAAGCCTGTGCATGATTATCTCACCGGGAACACGTTCCAGGGGAGTTATGATCTTCCGCCTCATGGTGTTCTGGTGATCGATGAGCGGAGTGAGGACGGTGCGGAGGGGAGCGCCTGATACGGAGGCAGAACTTTTTGAAATTAGTTGAAACTTTCCTGATCTCCCCGAGGTTTATTCACCATACAATCCGCTCTACCAAGGTGTCGGATTGATGGAAAAAAATGGAATCACCGGACCAACAATTTGAGACCTTTGTTTTGGAACATCAGGATATGGTGTTTGGTTACGCCATGCGGATGTTGAGCAACCGGGCCGAAGCTCAAGACATCGCTCAGGAAACATTCTTACGCGCTTATCGACACTCCGGTTCACTGCGCCAGGAACCTGCGGTTCGGGGCTGGTTGAAGACCGTCACAAGGAACCTGTGTCTGAATCACTTAACGCGGTATCGGTCGCGCTGGCGTTTTTTCAGCGACTGGCGCAAGGAAGGGGCAGGGGAGCAGGCGCCTGACCCGGTCGACTCCATCCCGAGTCCGGTCGATGAAAAAAGCGAAGCTGAACGTTCGGACGAAAGGGCTCTTTTGGAAAAACTTCTAGGTCAATTGCCCGAGCAGCAGCGTATTCCTCTTATCCTCTATCATTTTGACGATATGAGTTATGAGGAAATCGCAGGCACACTCAAAGTTTCCCTCGGTAAGGTGAAGACCGATATTCATCGAGCCCGCCATGCGCTCAAGAAAAAGATTTCAAAACACCAGGCGGCTCGTCAGGAATGGGGTAACACGGTCGATTCCGATGATTTTTCGCCATTGCAATGTCAATTATACGGAGCAGGAGGGGCCATATAATGAGCAGGAAACCAGATTTCGAATCATTGGAAGATTGGGCGGATCGCAAGCTCAAGCAATTGGGTTCGCCAGCAGCGCCTGAAGATTTTCTTGCGGGCGTGATGAACAATGTGCATGCGAAACCCCTTGCGTATGTCGCAGCGGAGAATCCCTCCGCGCTATTGATTTTTCTGCGATACGGGGTGGTCCTCGCCTCATCATTTCTTTTCATCGCCATCATGTTCTTCGATGCGTCCTGGGTGACTCAATGGTGGGATCAATCGTGGTTGGCAAATGCTTACTCCATCGGATCGCATCTGTTTCTAGGTGGTAGACAAATTGCCGGGAGTTTCCTGGGGATGATACCCGCCTACGTGTGGATCGGGATGGGAATTTCGGTTTTGACCGCTTATGCCATGGTGGCATTAACCGGTGTCTTTCTAGTCCATTTCACACTCAACCGCTCAAGGGGGCGCGCCGTATGAAACGTTTCATACCATTCGCGGGATTTCGCTGGCGAACCTGGTTGTTCGCTTTCCTCGTCCTTCTTGTGTGCGGAGACATCATTGCCCAGGAAAATGGGAATGTTGTGAGACGTCGTTCTCAGGATGATCTGATTATTGTGAACCGGTCCGAAACGGTGCGAGTCGATCAAAAGGTCCGCAGCGCGGTGGTGATCGGAGGGGACATCGTCGTGGAAGGTGTCATTGACCGGGACTTGGTTGTGGTGGGAGGTTCTGCCGTGGTGCGCGGTGAAATCGGAGGGGAACTCATTTTGATTGGCGGTAAGCTTGAGGCGGGATCGGATGCCATCATACGGAACGGAGGTCTCTTGATTGGCGGGCCTTTTGAAATGGAAACTTCCGACATCTTTGAACGAGATGTGTTTCAATTCCCACTGCCCGGTTTGTTCTCCTTCTTGTCGGGAATCAAGTCTTGGATTGCTTATTGTGTGTTTCTTGTCAGGCCTTTTGCGCCCAGTGTGGCGTGGACGATGGTGTTGGCCGGATTGCTGACCTTGGTGAATTTCCTTATTCTGGTTCTCCTCGGCAGCGGGGTGGATCGTTCTGTCAAAGTGATGATGCCGAGACCTCTGACCGCGTTTTTTGTTGGGCTGTTGGGTTTTGTTCTACTCGGGCCTCTTTTGGTTTTGGTGACCGCAACCGGAGTCGGCGCATTAATGATACCCTTTGTTCTCTGCGCCCTGGTGGCAGCGATTCTGATTGGAAAAGTGGCTGTCTATTCAGCGCTGGGGCAACGTATCGGAGAACGGGCGGGACTGCACTGGGATGGTGCCTCCATTCCAGCATTCCTGTCCGGCAGCCTGATTGTTTTTCTACTCTATCTGGTGCCGTTTCTTGGAGGACTCGTTCTGGGGGTGGTGATTCCTTTGGCTTTTGGTGCGATATTGATGGCTGGATTCCAAATGTTCAAAACCGAAGTGGATATACCGGCTCCCAAACCCTCCAGACCTTTTGTGATGCCTTCCACCTCCACGACGCAACCAACAGCTTCCTCCATCAAAACAGCGCCGACATCCGAGGGAACCGATAACAGGACAGAAGACGTGGAGGCTTCGGCTGGCGACGGCAAGACGGATGATCCAGTTTCAGATTCGGATTCCGCCGGGGGGACAGCGATTCCAAAGCAGGATCAAAGAGGGGCGATGCCGGGACCCCAGCAATATGAACGTGCCGGATTCTGGGTGCGCATGGGGGCTGTGGGATTGGATTTCCTACTGTTGTTCTTTGGTCTGCACTTGCTGGATCTTTTGGGTCATCACGGCGCTTTTCGGCGTTTTGTGTTGATCTGGATGGTGTATCACATCGTCTTGTGGAGTTGGAAAGGAACGACCGTCGGTGGGATGATCATGAACTTGAAACTCATTCAAGCAGACGGAAAGCGAGTGACTTGGGGGGTGGCTGTGATGCGTTCTTTGTCGGCTTTTTTCTCCCTTTTGGCGCTTGGTCTTGGTTTTTTGTGGGTCAGTTGGAATGACAACCGTCAGTCATGGCACGACATCATCGCCGGGACCGTGATCATTAAAGAACCTCATAAAAAAACCGCTTTGGCGTAAGAGCGCATCTCACCTAATGCCAAAGAGTTCTCGTTAGGGTGATCGCAAATTTGGAGTGCTCCGGCTCGACGGAGCTTTGGATACTGCAGGGAAACACCACAGCATTCTCCTCCCTTTCACACCGCCTCCTGCCCCATAGCGCTAAAACCGCAGGAGTGCGCGCAAGCCATGCGTCGGGGTGCGGGTAACAATCCGGAGTTAAGAACATTCCCCTGTGATGCGGCCGCGATCCAAAGCGGTGTCAAGCCACCGCACTCCATAGACGCATTTACATTGGATCAAAGTTTGGCATTCGATGAGATGCGCCCTTCGCTTAAAGCAGCGGTTCATATGTCGATGGATCCGGGTTCGATCTTGGTGTCCCGTTGTTGGCAATCGGCATCAGCAATGGGGAAATCCAGATTATAGTGCAGCCCTCTGCTTTCCTGCCTTTTCAGGGCGGATTCGATGATGATCGATGACACCAGCGCCAGGTTTCTGAGTTCCAATAAATCGGGTGTCAGTACAAAATTCCAATAGAACTCGCGGATTTCTTCCTTCAGGTTGGCGATGCGCTTTCTGGCTCGAAGCAATCGTTTGTTGGTTCGAACAATGCCGACATAGTCCCACATCATTCTTCGGATTTCATCCCAGTTGTGCGATATGACCACCAACTCGTCCGGATCCTGAGCGTCACCACTTTCCCAATTCGGAAGAGTCACTTCCGAATGATTCAATCTTCCGTTTTCCCTTAAAGTAGTGATTTGCCCGATCGCGCGGTGCGAGCACACCAAAGCTTCCAGTAGTGAATTGCTAGCCAGTCGATTGGCTCCGTGGAGTCCGGTACAGGCAACTTCTCCCACAGCGAAAAGACCTTCGATGTTGGTTTCACCATTGATCGAGGTCACCACACCACCGCATTGGTAATGAGCAGCCGGTACCACCGGGATGGGCTCTTTGGTGATGTCGATTCCATACTGCATGCAGGTTTGGTAGATATTTGGAAACCGATTCATCGTGAAAGGCGCCGCTTTGTGGGTGATATCCAGATTCACATGATCGGCTCCTGATCTTTTCATCTCCGAATCGATAGCTCGTGCGACCACGTCTCTTGGAGCGAGTGAGGCCAGATCGTGCGCCTTTTCCATGAAGGACACGCCCTGGAGATTTTTGAGAATACCTCCTTCTCCCCTCAGCGCTTCACTAATGAGAAAGGTTTTGGCTTTTGGATGGTAAAGGCAGGTGGGGTGGAACTGGACAAATTCCATGTTGGCGATCTCGACGCCCGCCCGATACGCCATGGCGACACCATCACCGGTCGCTATGTCCGGATTGGTGGTGTAAAGGTAAACCTTGCCGCACCCACCGGTTGCGAGCAGGACAACCGGCGCACGAAAGGTCAGGATGCGTTGCGTTTGGCAGTCCAGCACGTAAGCTCCAAGGCATTTGTTTTCACCGGAAAGTCCCATTTTGCGGGAAGTGATCAAATCAATCGCAAAATGATTTTCAAGGACCTCGATGTTTGGGTTCATGGCGATGGCATGAAGGAGCGCCCGTTCGATCTCCCGACCGGTGACGTCCTTGCAGTGAAGGATGCGTCGCTTGGAGTGCCCGCCTTCTTTTCCGAGGTCCAGTTCCTTTTCACCACCTGAATTGGGGATCTCGCGCTCGCTGAATCGCATGCCGAGTTCGATCAGTTCCTGGATGCGGTCAGGCCCTTCTGATATGATCGTTCGGACGATATCTTCTTTGCAAAGCCCGGCTCCCGCGTTGCAGGTGTCCTTGATGTGCATTTCGAAGGAATCTTCCTGACTGGTGACGGCAGCGATGCCGCCCTGCGCATAGTTGGTGTTTGATTCTGCTTTGTGTTTCTTGGTGATGATGGCCACCCGGCCTTGTTGAGCCGCTTTCAAAGCAAATGTCAGGCCGGCGATTCCGCTGCCAAGAACGATGAAATCATAGGAAAGTTGTTGTTTATTTGGTTCCATGACGAGTGCTACAGGCGAAGATTGTCGATGAGTCGGGTTGTTCCGAAATACACAGCCAGAGCCATGTGCGCTCCCGGTCGAATGTGTGTCAATGGCTCAAGGGTGTCCGGATCAAAAAAAGCAACGTAATCAAGACGAGCGAGGGAGGATTGTTGAATCACTCGTTCCAGTTGTTTTTTCAATGCGTTCGCTCTTATGCCCGTTTGTGTTGTTGTGGATCGAACCTTCTTTTTCGCAAGCTTCAGGGTTTGGATCAGGACGGTGGCTTGTGAACGTTGTTCCGGGCTTAGGTAGGCATTGCGTGAACTCATGGCCAGGCCATCCTGTTCCCTGACCGTAGGGGCGACGATGATGTTGACAGGCAAGTTGAGATCCTTCGTCATGCGTCGGATGACGGCAGATTGTTGATAGTCTTTGGCTCCAAAAAGGGCGATATCAGGCAGTGTCAACATGAAGAGTTTGCAGACAATGGTGGTCACGCCTTTGAAATGGGTCGGGCGTGTTTCACCTTCCATGGCCCGGGATAATGTGGATTCTTCCACATAGGTCGAAAACTGACCGGTTTCCCTGTTGGGATACATGGAAGCATCATCAGGGAGGAAAACGACATCCGCCCCTTCGTTCCGGCAGGCATCCAGATCACGTTTCAAATCCCGGGGATAGGCTCCAAAATCCTCGTTTGGTCCGAATTGAGTGGGATTGACGTAAATGCTGACCACGACCTTGCCTGCCTTGCCAACTTTCCTGCGTGCGCGTTGAATGAGGCTGGTGTGGCCTCGGTGCAGGTAGCCCATTGTTGGAACGAGGGCCACGGTTGTTCCGTTGCGCTTCATTTCAAGCGCCCATCGTTGCATGACCTTTACGCTGCGGATTTGCTGCATTTCGAACCATTAGTGCGGGAAAATCAGCCTGATGCAATCCTATTGTCAACTTGCGCCAATTGGATTAGTTTCTGCAACCAGATGATCACACTGAAACAACTTATCTTCGCCGGCGCCTTGAGCGCTTCCCTCACTTTTTCTTCAGCCTGCAAGGCCCAGACCGTCGCAGGAAAACCCACACCACTCGTTCCCGACAAGGATGGATGGATTCAGCTGTTTGACGGTAAAACCCTGAGTGGGTGGATGACCTTCGATCCGCATGCCTGGAGCATCAATGATAAAGGGGAACTGGTTGGAGTGGGTAACCGCAGCCATTTGTTCAGTCCAAATACCTATCGAAACATGGAATACCGAGCCACCGTGAAACTGAATCACGAGGGGAACAGTGGAATGTATTTCCGTGCCCAACTGGGTGAGGGATGGCCCAAGGGTTATGAGTCACAGGTTGAAAACACCAGCTCGGATCCACAGCGAACCGGTTCGCTCTACAACTTTGTCAAAATCGGCGAGCAGTTGATCGAAGACGACACCTGGTGGACGCAGCACGTGATTGCGATCGGCAATCGGATTATTATCAAGGTGAATGACAAGATTGTTGTGGATTATGTGGACGAAAAGAACACCCACACCGAAGGTCACCTGGCCGTCCAGCAGCATGATCCGGGCAGCGTGGTTCATTACAAAAATGTGGAAGTGCGTCCTCTGCCGGACGATGCCGCAGCCGCACTGGCCATCGCCAAAAAAGAAACGCCCGGACTTTGAGGTCCGAGCGTTCGCAAATCGGGTTGGGAGGATATGTTATTTCTTTTTCTTCTGCCCGAGGCGTTTGATTTTCAGATTGCGGTAGTGCACTTCATCCTGGTGGTCTTGAAGTAGGATGTGTCCCTGGTGGCGATAGCCGAATTTGTCGACTTTCTTGAATTTGCTGTTTGCCACCGCATCCAACACTTCCTGGCTTCCCAGGGTGTAGTGCAATACCATTACCCCGTTGAGCCAGTGCTCGACCTTTTGTCCTTTGATCAGCACGCGGCTCTTGTTGAAAGAGCCAACTGGTTGTAATACCCGGTTGTTGGCTGGGAAAACGTCGTAGAATGCAGCCGTCTGCCACTTGGGGCCGCGAAGGGCATCCGGGTGTTTGGAGTCGTCGATGACCTGATACTCATGGCCAATGGCGCCGCCGCGTTCTTCCATGATGAAGTATTTGACGCCACTATTGGCTCCCGGGGCGACTTTCCATTCCCATTGGAAATCGAATTGACCATATTTCTGCCTGGTGATGATGTCCCCACCGCCGCCTTTGCTGATGTGCTTGATGCAATCGTTTTCAATGACCCAGCCTTTGTCGGGAAAGGCTTCTTTTTTGAATCCGCGCCACTGGTCGGTGTTCTTGCCGTTGAAAAGATTGCGCCATCCGGCCTCGCGAGCTGCTTTGCTGAGAAGGTTTGCACGGCGCGCTTCCGGCAATGCTTCGGGCTCCGGCAGTGAACGCACCTTGATGTTCCTGAACCATACCTCATCGTGATGGTGCTGAAACACAATGTGACCGTTGCGCTCTTTGGCAAAGTTCTTGTGGGGGGCGAACTTGCTGTTGGCAATCAATGTCTGAATGCCATATGAATCCAGTTCACAAGCGACGACTTTATCTCCGTTCAACCAGTGTTCCAGTTGGTTGCCCTGAAGTATAATGCGGGATTCGTTGAAGGAACCAACCGGTTTCAGTGTTTTCCTCTCGGCACTGACCAAAGCATAGAGGGAACCGGCCGCCGTCAGCGGATTGGCGCCATCGGCGTGTTTGGAGTCGTCCAATACCTGATATTCAGGTCCCGTATGCCAGGGACTGTCGCTGTTTTCCTGAACGCGATACATCACGCCGCTATTGGCGCCCGGCGTCGCCTTCCATTCGAAGACGAGTTCGAAGTTGCGGTATTGTTTTTTGGTGACGATGTCTTTGACGGTTCCTTCCGGATTGGTGCGCAGGGTGCCGTCTTTAACGGTCCAGCCATCGGATGGGAATGAGTCCATCTGATACCCCCTGAACGCTTCGGTGCCGTTTCCGTTGAACAGGGTTTCCCATTCCTCGGCCATGAGCGGTGATTGAGCCATGGATGCCCCGAAAAGGACCATACATGCGGTTTGTGTGATACGATTGGAAATCATGTAGTTGATCATGAAGGATGGAGAGGGGGTATTTCAATGCTTAAAGTCGGGTCTCAGGTGCTTGGAGGAGGTGTTGTTCAACCGGATCGTTCCGGCATCTTCTCATTTTTAGCCTGCAAGATTTCCTCCACCTAATTCTTGAAGAATTGATCTTTTCGGAGCATAAACAAGGGTCCTGAGGCCATCCAACGAGTTGGTGTGGTGCTCAGGGGCTGACAAAGCAAACACTAAGATGGAAACATATTTCAACAATCTGACGACCAACGACGGTGGTCGCAAACAATTGCTTCAGGATATACGGAAGTTGATTGAGGAGGCGGAGGGGCTCATCAAGAACACTGCCGAAGACCTTCCCGAAAAATCCAAATCCGAAATCCTTGAACGACTGGAGCGCCTTAAAAAGTCCTGTCACCGGATCGATGAACAAACCTATGCAGGTGTGGAAGCGGTGGATCAGATGGTGCGCCGTTATCCTTATCAATCCATCGGAATCGCCGCGCTTGGAGGCGTTATTCTCGGAACCATTCTGAATAAGAAGTAATTTCCGGCAGATTAGTCCTTTCTCACGTGAATAAAGCTTGTTGTACGCGGGTGGCTTGCTGAAATCAGCTTGACCGGGTGCGATACCCAACAGGCTTTGTGCCCATTTTAACAATATCCAATTCTTATTTCTGAACCATAGACGATATGCGTAAGCAGTATCCATTCGACCTGATCGAATCCAAACGTCAACGCATCTGGGATGAATCCGAGGCATTCCGGGCATGGAACCCTGGAGAATCCATCCCTGAGGATCACCCCTTTTCCCAACGGCATGGCCTGACAGGGGCGGTGGCGGCCTCTCAACTTCCTCCAAAGTATTACATTTTGGATATGTTTCCATATCCATCGGGTTCCGGGCTTCATGTGGGACACCCGGAAGGCTACACGGCTACCGACATCCTGGCTCGATATCGTCGTTCAAAGGGGTTTAACGTGTTGCACCCGATCGGATGGGATGCATTTGGGTTGCCTGCCGAACAATATGCAATCAAGACAGGCCAACATCCTCGCATCACCACCGAGGCCAACATCGGTAATTTTAAACGGCAAATCAAGTCGCTCGGATTCAGCTACGACTGGTCCCGGGAAATTGATACCACCGATCCGGACTATTTCCGTTGGACGCAATGGATTTTTCTAAAGCTCTATCACTCATGGTATAACCCAGATAGCACGAAGGCGGAGCCCATTGAGACGCTGAAGGTTCCGGAAAGCTTGACTGATGAAAAAGAGCGAGCCGCATTTCGGGATGATCACCGGCTTGCCTTCGTGGCGGAGGCACCCGTCAATTGGTGCCCAGAACTGGGGACAGTGTTGGCCAACGAAGAAGTTGTGGATGGTAAAAGCGAAGTGGGTGGTTTTCCAGTTGTTCGCAAACCCATGCGGCAGTGGATGCTTCGTATTACCGCCTTTGCTGAAAAACTGCTGGAGGGATTGAATGACATCGAGTGGAGCGATTCCCTCAAAGAAATGCAGCGCAACTGGATCGGACGTTCTGAAGGCGCCGAAGTGCATTTCAAAGCGGCGGACCATGATGAAACCATCACCGTGTTCACCACACGTCCCGACACCTTGTTTGGTGCAACCTATATGGTGTTGGCTCCGGAGCATGCCCTGGTGGATAAGCTGACGACTGAAGAACAAAAGCAGGCAGTCGAGGAATACCGTGAGTATGCATCACGCAAGAGCGATCTGGAACGTACGGAATTGGCTAAGGAGAAGACGGGTGTTTTCATCGGAACCCATGCCATCAATCCGGTCAATCAGGAACGTATTCCGATCTGGATCGCCGATTACGTGCTTTCTACATACGGAACAGGTGCGATCATGGCAGTTCCTGCCCACGATGCACGTGATTTGGAGTTTGCCGAAAAGTTTAATCTTCCTGTGCTTAAGGTGGTTCAGGCACCGGAGGGTCAGGATTCCATTGGTTTCGTAGGAGAGGGAACCAGCGTTAACTCCGGGTTTTTGAACGAACTGACCACACCAGAAGCCAAACAGACCATGATCGAATGGTTGGAAGAGCAGAAGGTTGGCAAGCGCCGTATTAATTTCAAGTTGCGTGATTGGTTATTTAGCCGTCAACGCTTCTGGGGCGAACCGTTTCCGATATTGTGGAAGGATGGACAGCATCGATCGGTCGGTGAGCATGAGCTTCCGGTAATGCCTCCCGATTTGTCCGATTTTAAACCCACTCCCGATGGAGAACCACCTTTGGCCAGGGCAAAGGATTGGACGAGTTTGTCCGACGGCTCCATTCGCGAAACCAACACCATGCCTCAGTGGGCTGGAAGTTGTTGGTATTATCTGCGTTATCTGGACGCCCGCAACAAGGAGCGCTTTTGTGGTGAAGAGGCTGAATCCTATTGGATGGGATCGGAATCCGAGTCAGCCAATCCAGGAGTCGATCTTTATGTTGGAGGAACCGAGCACGCAGTGTTGCACCTGCTTTATGCGCGATTCTGGCACAAAGTGTTGCATGATCTGGAATTAACCACTTCGACCGAACCTTTTTATAAACTGGTCAATCAGGGACTGATCCTTGGGGAGGACGGCCAGAAGATGTCCAAATCTCGCGGTAACGTGGTCAACCCAGATGAAATTGTCCAATCTTTCGGGGCGGACGCATTCAGGCTTTACGAAATGTTCATGGGACCATTGGAAATGTCCAAACCATGGAACACCAAGGGGGTGGAAGGTGTTTACCGCTTCCTGGGACGTGTTTGGCGCATGCTGATCGATGAGCAGAGTGAAGTGGATTTTGAACAGCATCTGGCAGCTGATGCAGAGAAGGGGACATCCAGTCTTTCCAAGTTGAAATTGCATGCCGCCCTCCGGAACGACGCGACACCCACGCCCGAGCAGCTAAAATCACTCCACACCTGCATCAAGAAAGTGACGGAAGATCTCGATGGCATGCGGTTCAATACCGCCATCTCCGCCATGATGGTTTTCGTGAACGATGCCATGAATTGGGAAGTGCGTCCGACCGAGTGCATGAAGACCTTCCTGTTGCTGTTGCAGCCATTCGCACCTCACTTGGCCGAGGAACTTTACGGGATGCTGGAAGGTGATTCGAATGTGGTCATCGCCTATGAACCCTGGCCTGTGTTTGATCCGGCACTGCTCGTTGAGGACAGCATTGAAATGCCGGTTCAGGTGAATGGCAAGCTACGTGACCGAATCAAAGTTCCGCGGGAGGCCGACCGGGCCGCTATTGAGGAGTTGGCTCTGGCTTCTGAAAAGATAGCCTCTTTCAAGGAAGGTAAATCCGTGAAAAAAGTAATCGTCGTTCCCGGAAAACTCGTTAATCTGGTCATCCAGTAACCCGAAAGAACCAAAACGAATCCACCATTTAACACCAAGACATTATGATGCATCGCAGAACGTTTTTGAATCGCACTCTCTCAGCTGCTGCTGCGGCTGGCGCCACCTGGTTTGACGTACCGGCCATCCTTGCCGACACACGCGAGGAATCATTCAAGAAATACGGTGGTTTTCCCATGGGGATTCAAAGCTATTCCCTGCGCGGATTTGGTGTGGACGGCGCACTGGAGAAGATCGAGGAATTGGAACTGCATTACACCGAGATGTTTCGCATGCATTATCCACCCATTCCCGATCCGGAGAAAATTGGAGAAATGAATGCCAAATTGGCCAAGCATGACATCACCATCACGGCCCATGGTGTTCAATCGTTTACAAATAATCACAACCAGAACCGAGCCTTTTTCGAATTTGCCAAGAAAGCAGGTATCCGGAACATCAGTGCCAACCCTGAACCTGACTCGTTTGAAAGCCTGAACAGGTTGGTGGCTGAATATGATATCCGCATCGCTATTCATAACCATGGGCCTGGTGCTCTTTACGACGCGCCACTGGATGCCATGAAAGCCGTCGCGGGTTTCGACAAACGCATTGGATTCTGCGCCGATTTGGGACATTATATACGGTCCGGAGTGGACCCGGTTGAAGTAGTCTATCAACTTGGGGATCGGCTTTACGGCGTCCATCTCAAAGATTTCGCCGAGCAAAAGAAAAACACCGAAGGCGTTATCCTTGGAAGAGGACACTTGGACGTCGAAGGCGTCTTCAAAGCCATGAAGAAAGTCGGCTTTCCTGCCGACGGTGCCTTATCCCTCGAATACGAGGAGAATCCCC
>CAYPZD010000057.1:0-32771 GCA_964415055.1 uncultured Verrucomicrobiota bacterium
GCTGCCCGCATAACCCGTTGCGGTCAAAACGGGTGAAGCTTAGCTAAATGACATTGACAAGTCGACCCGCATGATCTAAACACAAATACAAACAATTAAATCATCCTTATAAATTATGATTAACCAATTACCCCAAATCACTTACCTATCAAACTAAGCACAAATCTAAACTCAAACATGACAAAAACGTGACAAGTTTCCGATTGTTACAACTGCTATAATTATCCATTTTTGTTTGCATTCCCATTTATCCAGTTTATACTCGTCGTCTACTTTGAGTAGACCAACTCAAATCTAAGTTATGCAAGAGAAACTAAAAAACTTTTTGGAAAAGCGGGACAGTCTGCTTCAAACCAGAGCCAAGATTGTGGAGAAAATCCGAGAGATTGATCAGCTGCTGGGCAATGCAGGAGCTCCTCCAACTTTCGTGATTGGACAGAAACGTCGTCGTCCCAAGAACGAAATCAACCTGAAACAGGCGATCAGCAAAGCGCTTGAAAACGGCCCCAAGAGTCGTCATGAAATTCTGGAAGCCGTTCAGGGAATGGGCTATCAGTTTTCCACAAACAACCCATTGAACTCTTTGTCCGCGGCGCTCTACACCAACAAGCAGTTTATCAAAGACGGACAGATTTACTCTCTCAAGGGTGCGGCCAAGAAGGCAGCCAAGCCAAAGAAAAAGGCCACCCGCAAGAAAAAGTAACCACCGTTTCAAACAACCAAGCAACCAAGTTTCATTAAGGCGGGTCTGTTTTCAGACTCGCCTTCCTTTTTTTGTCAACCGACAACAATCAAGATCCTTGCTTGCGATTCTTTCATGAAAGGGATTGAATGACCGCATGATGGATCGCAGAGATTTTCTTAAATTTGGATCTGTATTGTCAGCCGGATGGATGTCCTCCGAATCAATGCAACTAAACGCCCATCAACAAGTCCCCTTCCAAAAAAGCGGGATCGGGACCCGAAATCAAAACCGTTCGACCCTGGCCTGCTCCCAGGGATTGGTGGCAACCAGTCAACCGCTTGCCGCTCAGGCAGGGCTGGATGTGCTGAAGAAAGGTGGCAATGCCGTTGATGCGGCCATTGCAGCGAATGCCGTACTCAGTGTGGTTGAACCCATGAGCAATGGTCCGGGCGGCGATCTGTTTGCCATTTATTGGAATCAGGCGAACAAAAAACTGCACGGATTAAACGCCAGCGGACGATCCCCCGCCAACTGGAACCTGGATGAAGCCAAGGATCTGGGACTCAAGACGATTGATCCCTACTCCCCTCTTTCTTGGAGCATCCCCGGATGTGTCAGCGGATGGGAAGCGCTTTCCGAGCGATTTGGCGCATTGAAGTTTGCGGAACTGATGGACCCTGCCATTTATTACGCAAAGGAAGGCTGGCCATTGTCCCCCATCATCGCCAACGGGTGGGTTGGATCTTCTTCAGCTTCTTTCGAAAATTTATACAAGACATTCTGTCCGAATGGAAAAAAGCCGCAATTCGGTGACTGGGTCAAAAATCCGGATTTGGCCAATTTTTTCAAAACACTCGCCCAACAAGGTCCACGCTCATTCTACGAAGGAGAGTTGGCCGAGCGCATGGTCGCCTACTCCGAAAAAGTGGGCGGTCGTTTCGCATGGGAGGATTTCAAGCAGCACACTTGTGACTGGGTGGATCCCGTTTCGACAAATTACCGCGGATTTGACGTTTGGGAACTTCCACCCAACGGACAAGGCATCGCGGCGCTTCAAATTCTGAATCTGCTGGAACACTTTGACATAGGATCGATGACACCGAATTCAGCCGAACACCTGCACTTGTTCCTCGAAGCAAAGAAACTGGCCTTTGAAGATCGCGCTGTCTATTACGCCGACATGGATTTTGCAAAAGTTCCGTTGCAACAACTGATCTCAAAGGAATACGCGGCGGAACGTGTCAAAGGGATCAACCCCGCAGCCGCCGCTCAGAAAGTCGCCGCAGGCCGCTTGACCGGCCCCTCTGACACCATTTACCTCACGGCAGCGGACCGACACGGCAACATGATTTCGTTCATCCAAAGCATCTACCACGGATGGGGATCCAAGTGGGTACCGGACGGAATGGGATTTGCACTGCAAAACCGAGGAGAACTTTTCTCACTCAATCCAAATGACCTGAACAAACTCGAACCGAAAAAGCGTCCTTTCCACACCATTATTCCGGGTTTCCTCACCAAGGACCATGAACCCGTGATGTCCTTCGGTGTCATGGGAGGCGATTTTCAACCCCAGGGACACGCTCAGGTGCTGATGAACATGATCGATTTCGGCATGTCGCCCCAACAGGCAGGCGAACAGCCCCGCGTAGCCCATTTCGAAAGCTCCACTCCCAAGGGTGAACGGTCTACCGGCCCCGGATCTGTGGGCTGCGAACATATGATTGAATCTTCCGTCAAAGAAAAACTTGCCGAAATGGGCCATACCATACGGTCCGGAACAGGTGCCTTTGGGGGTTATCAAAGTATCTGGCGCATGGACGATCCATTGAGATACTTCGGAGGTTCCGACCCCCGCAAGGACGGATGTGCGGTCGGATATTGATTCATCACTGATCTGACTTGATTTGTCCGAGCCAAGCTCACACGATTCACTTATGGAGCCAACGGCATCATCTCAAACAAAGAGGCAACACCCCTTAAATCAACTCCCCATCTCCCCGGGCAGGATGGCTTATGGTTGCTGGCGACTGGCTGGCACCTGGGATGCCTCGGCAATCGATGAAGAAAAATCGAAACAGGCCGAAACCGCCGTCATGACCGCGGTTGAATCCGGGTTTACGTTATTCGATCACGCCGACATCTATTGCGATGGGGAAGCCGAAAGATTGTTCGGGGAAACGCTCAAGAAACAACCTGGTCTCAGGGACAAGATCCTCATCGCCAGCAAATGCGGCATCCGATTCGCCGGTCAACCGGATTCCCTGTCACCTTACCGCTATGACTTTTCAAAGGACCACATCATTCAATCCTGCGAAGGATCGCTCAAACGTCTGGGAACCGATCATCTGGATATCCTCATGTTGCATCGGCCGGACTTCCTGGGAAACCCGAATGAAGTGGCGGAAGCCGTTGATCACCTTCAATCCAAAGGAATGATCCGACTATTCGGAGCCAGCAACTTTTCACCTTCCCAGATCGAAATGTATCATCAGGCGGGTGCGAACATTGCCGTGCATCAGATCGAGATCAGCCTGGTTTCACATCAAGCTATTTCGGACGGACGACTGGACCAATGCCAGCAACATCAAATCACGCCCATGGCCTGGAGCCCTCTTTCCAGAGGCATACTGGGAGACGGACTTCGCCCTGACTTTGAACACCAGACTTCGGATTCCGCTTCTGGGTTACTTGAAAAAGTGGACGAGATTGCAGACGAACTAGGGACAAACCGAAGCACTATCACATTAGCCTGGTTATTGAGACATCCCGCCGAAATCATGCCGGTCATTGGCTCCACGCACCCGGAGCGTATTCGCCAGGCCATGCAGGCCTGCAACATCAAATTATCACGTGACCAGTGGTATCGACTCACGGAAGCAGCTTTGGGAAGCCGTCTCCCTTAAGGAATGATAGTTTCAACTCTTTCAAGATTTGCAGATTAAAATGTCATCCATACCATTTGATCCAAACGGTGTCGGCATCAAGGGAACCCTTTTTGGTTTGCCTGCCGATGAACAGAAGGCATCCGTCATATTGCTCCCGGTGCCATGGGAAGTCACCGTGTCTTATGGAGCGGGCACTGCGTCAGGTCCCAAAGCCATCCTTGATGCCTCGGCCCAACTGGATCTGGCGGATCCGGAATTCGATCGTGCCTGGGAAGCAGCTTACTACCTGAGAGATTGGGATCCCTCGATTCAAACCACGAGTGATGCACTCCGGCAAAAGACAGGCGATTACATTATCTCACTGGAAGAAGGCAGCGCCCCGGACGAGGGGCACCCGGTGGTTCAGGAAGCCAACCAGGCGGCAGAACAACTCAAAAACGCGTTAAAGAATGAGGCGCTGACACACCTTCAGGCAGGCAAGCTGGTGGGATTGGTCGGCGGCGACCACAGCACCCCTCTGGGACTGATGGAGGCCATGGCGGAACATCATGGCACGTTCGGCATCCTGCAGATCGACGCCCATGCGGACCTGCGTCCAGCGTATGAAGGATTTGAATATTCACATGCCAGCATCATGTGGAATGCCTTGAAAACTCAGGAAGTTTCACGTTTGGTTCAGGTTGGTATTCGTGATTTGTGCCAACAGGAACTGGACCTGATACGCTCCCAACCCAACCGCATTCATACGTTCTTTGACGAGCAGCTCAAGGACACTCTGCATGAGGGCCAAACGTGGAAAACAACGACACAACACATCGTGGAAACCTTACCGGACAAGGTTTATATCAGCTTTGATATCGATGGTCTCGATCCCAAGCTTTGCCCCCACACTGGCACCCCCGTTCCCGGAGGACTCGCATTCCATGAAGCTGTCAGCCTGATCCGCGAAGTGGTCAAAAGCGGACGTCAAATCATCGGTTTCGACCTGAACGAAGTGGCCCCGGGCGATGACGAATGGGATGCTAACGTCGGTGCAAGAATCCTTTACAAACTGTGTTGCTGGTCGGCAGCTTCAAATGGAAAACTGAATTTCTTCGAAGAATAACCAATCCAGTACATCCATCAAATCACGATCCCTAAATTTTCCGACTTGCAGTTTCGGGGAATTGAAGAATATTGAGAACCAATCCGGGTGACCCGGGTGATACCAACAAGCGACCAGCCCAAAACAGGAATGATGTCTGATCACATTCCAACATCCTTTTCATGTATACCAAGCCAAGATTCTATGACTGGTTCTTACTGAGTTTTGTTTTGGGCTACCTGTCCCTGATAGCCCAGAACACTGAAACCGCCACCGAACCAGCCCCACAAAAACCAACGACAACCTGGTCAGCCGATCAGATCAAATCCGAACTGAGTCAACTGGAGGCCAATCAGGATCTGGAGGAGCCCCTGAAGAAAAACCTGACGGACCAGTTCAAGCTGGCGCTGGAAAGGTTCACACAGGCGACAACCTTCAAAACGGAAGCCGATCAATTTCGACAATCGATCACTACGGGCCCAGACGCAATCAAGTCACTGAAAAATCAACTCGAAGCATTGCCCGCCATCAGTGGCGCCAACGCACAAACCAACCACCTCAGCGACATCGATTCTTCAGCTAGTTCCAAGGATCTGGACCAGGTTTTAACGACGGAAAAGGCGCGCCTTGCTGACCTTAAGAACCAACTCAATACGATTGAAGGGGAAGTTCAAACTCAATCTGCGCGTCCGGAGAAAAACCGGACTGAATTAGAAGAGGCCAAAAAGAAACTGGCCGAAGCCACCACAGCATTGGCTGCGGCTCCGCCAGAAGGAGAAACCCCATTGGAAGCCAAAGCTCGCCTCGCGCTTTTGGAGGCACGCCGTCAGTCCAGACTGAATGAAATCACCCGCCTGGAACAGGAGTCCCTCAGTCACGACACACGCCTCAACCTGCGTAGGGCTACCCGAGATTTAAATATGCGTCAGGTTGCCTTGTTGGAAGCCAGGGTAAAAGAATTGGAAGACCGGGCCAATCAACGCCGGCAGGAAGAAGCAGCGGAGGCCAAGAAAGAGGCCGAACGTGTCAAACGAGAAGCGATCAACAAACACGCAGTCATCAGATTGATTGCCGACCAGAACGCCACATTGGCAAGCGACCTATCTCAAGTAGCCGAAAAACTAGGTAAACTCACCCCCGAGCAGGAGGCGTTGACCGAAAAACTAACCAGTACGGCAGAGGCATTCACCAGCATCAGCAACAAAATAGAAGTTCTGGGAATCGATCGCACCCTGGTTGATCTGCTTTTAGTCCAGAGGAGACGTCTTCCACCATTGAACGCACTCGAAAAGACCAATCGAGTTCTCGAATTGACCATCAGGAATTACCGTCTTTCAGACTTTCAGGCAGACGAAGCCATGGACAATTTTAGCACGCCTGAAGCATTATTAACTGCCGGAGATTCCGACATCCAAAACAGCGATCAATACCCTGATCTCCTGGCGGAAACCGAAAAGTTGCTCACGGCACAACAGGACTACCTGAATCAACTCAATGAAGACTACGATTCGCTCCTCGACCGGCTGGACAAGTATCATTTCGATTACGAAAGCTACATTCTCTCCGTGAAAGATTATCGTAATTTTCTGGATGCGAAACTGATGTGGGTTCCGACTTCGACCACGATCCTTGGGTGGATCAAAGCGCCTTGGATAGATGCGGCAAAGTGGCTTTGCCACCCGAAGCATTGGAAAGAAGCAGGTTCAGCCATTAAGGAAGCCACCCAAGAATCCCCTGTTCAATCGGCTTTTGTTTTATTGTTATCCGGCGGATTGTTGGTCTTTCGCCGTCGAATCCGTCAAAAGACGGAAGCGTGGTCCATGATGACACGACGCATTTCGTCGGATTCCTTCTGGCACACGAGCCAATCCATGGTCGCTGTGTTGCTCCAGTCACTCATTTTTTCACTTCCCATCGCCTACATTGGATATGCGCTCACCCAGACGGCTCTGGAACTCGAGTTTTCCCAGGCTCTCGGCGCGGGACTGCTCTTCGTGAGTTGCAATATGTTCGCTCTCAGTTTCCTGATGGAACTTTGTCGACCGAAAGGCATCGCCGAACTCCATTTCCGCTGGCAGGACACAACCATCAACCTGATCCGTCGTCATATGGTCTGGTTCCTCAGCCTGATCAGTTTGATGGGATGGATTGCGGTCATGATGGAATCCCAGGCTGAAGCATCATACAAAGATTCACTGGGACGACTGGCTTTCATCATCGCGATGGGAGCCACCACCTTGTTCCTGCGAAACATCCTGAATGCTGAGACGGGCATTTTTGCCAAGGCGATTGTGGATCATCCGAAAGCCTGGTTGTCACGCACCTCAGGTTTCTGGATCAAACTGACACTCGCTATCCCCCTGATCCTGATATTGCTCGCCATCTTCGGTTACTACTACGCTGCGGTTCATCTGGGCATGCGGTTGATAGCATCCTTTGGTTTGGTGATTTTCATCATGGTCCTCCACGACTGGGGATTGCGCTACTTCCATGTCCAGGAAAGAAAAATAGCCCTGGAGCAAGCTCTCGAAAAAAGACGCGCAGCCCAGGAAGAATCCCCCACGGCTCAGGACGAAATGGCTCTGCCTTCCGTTGAGGATCCGGATGTGGATTTATCCGCGGTGAAAGAACAACCCCGCCGATTGCTGCGCACGCTGGTTGGCTGTCTCATTTTGGCAAGTTTCTGGATGGTCTGGTCTGGTGTCGTGCCAGCTCTCAACTTTCTCAACACATTTGTGGTGTGGGATACTGAAGTGGTCATCGACGGCATCAAGACGATTCAGGAAACCACCTTACTCAACCTGGTTCAGTTTTTGATCGTCAGTCTGCTGACCGTCGCCGCCGCCAGAAACATCCCGGGTGTTCTGGAGATCGCTATCCTTCAGAACCTTCCTCTGCAATCAGGAAACCGCTATGCCATCACCACCATCTGCCAATATCTCATCGTTTCAGTCGGCGTCGTATGGGCGCTCAGTTTCTTTGGGATTGAATGGAGCCAGTTTGGATGGATTCTTGCCGCGCTGAGTGTGGGCCTTGGTTTTGGTCTACAGGAGATCGTGGCCAATTTTGTCTGCGGTCTGCTGCTCTTCCTGGAACGTCCGATTCGCGTGGGAGACATTGTAACCGTATCCGATGTCTCCGGCATGGTCACCCGCATTCAAATCCGGGCCACCACCATCATGAACTGGGATCGCCAGGAGTTCATCGTCCCCAACAAAGAGTTCATCACGGGTCGAATCCTCAACTGGACATTGACCAACACAGTCAACCGCATCACTGTGACTGTTGGAGTCGCTTACGGATGTGATACGGAGAAAGCAAGGAATCTGCTCTTGGAAATTGCCAACCAGCATCCGGAAATCATGGATGATCCGGCCCCAATCGCTGCATTTGATCAGTTTGGAGACAGCGCCCTGAACATCGTCCTTCGCTGCTATCTTCCCAATCTGGACAAACGACTGGCCACCATTCACGAGTTGCACACCCGCATCCATGAACGATTCAATCAGGAAGGCATCGAAATCCCCTTTCCTCAACGCGACCTGCATATTCGATCGGTTATCTCTGGAATGAACGGGGTGAATGTGGAGCCACCCAAAGCCTGATACGCTGCCTGACAGAAGCCAGTCCCTTAAATCACATATACTCCTGAAAATCCTCGGGCGTATCATTGAAGTCAGGGGCCAGCCAACAACCGCTTTTAAGTGCTGAACCTCTTTGCAAAGGGCGTAACTCTGCCGTCTTCACACCTCTCCTGATGATACCATGATGCTTCCCTGATTCTACCGCCTGAATATTTTCCGACTGATGAGTCTCAGTTTCGTAAACGCCATCTTTTTTGAAAATCATACTCGAATAGTTTTCTAACCCGAAACAACCATCAAGCTATTTTCTCGAATTTCGAGTGGTTTTCTTGAGCTGAACTGAGCGGCGCTTTTTGTTTTTTGTCTGGTAACTGACTTTGGTTGGCGTGGCCTTCTGACGCGGGGCAACTTCCATGCCCGCGCTCCGTTTCAACTCTCGAATCTGATCCCTAATCAAAGCGGCTTTTTCAAACTCTAGTCGGGATGAGGCTTCCTGCATTTCGGATTCGAGTTCTTTGATGGTGTCGGTGACATCCTGATTTTCCGAAGTTTCCCGCAGCACCATGTCCGCTTCTTTCCGCCCTCGCAATTGATAGGACAAACCATCCTCTACAGCGCGGGAAACACTTCGTGGTGTGATGCCGTTTTTCCGATTGTGTTCCAGTTGCTTTTCACGGCGGTATTTGGAGATGGCCAGAAACTCCCGAATGCTTTTAGTCATCACATCCGCATAGAGATAAACTTTACCATTCAAATGACGCGCCGCACGGCCGGCGGTTTGAACCAGGCTGGTCGTGGAACGTAGATATCCTTCTTTGTCCGCATCCAGAATGGCCACCATGGAGACTTCCGGAAGATCCAATCCTTCACGCAATAGATTGATCCCCACCAGCACATCAAATTCTCCCTGACGCAATGCTCTTAGGATTTCCACACGCTCTATGGCATCGATTTCACTGTGCAAATATCGCACTTCAATGCCGATATCATTCAGGTAGTCGGTCAATTCCTCGGCGGTTCGCTTGGTGAGGGTGGTCACCAATACGCGTTCCTTGAGATCCACCCGTTTGCGCGCTTCATCGATCAGGTCATCAATCTGCCCTTTCAACGGACGCACGATGATCTCGGGATCCACCAGCCCGGTCGGTCGAACGATTTGTTCCACCACCTGATTCCTGGCCCATTCCAATTCTCTATCTGCGGGGGTGGCGCTGACATAGATGGTCTGATGCTGATGTCCCTGAAATTCTTCAAAATTCAAAGGACGGTTGTCCAAGGCGCTGGGCAATCGAAATCCATGGTCCACCAGCACTGTTTTCCGCGATCGATCCCCGGCATACATGCCCCCCACCTGGGGAACCGTTGCATGCGATTCATCGATCACCAGCAGAAAATCTTCAGGGAAAAAATCCAACAAAGTATATGGTTTCGAACCGGGAGGACGACCGGAAATGTGACGGGAATAGTTTTCAATTCCGGAACAGAAGCCCATTTCTTCCATCATCTCGAGATCATACTCCGTGCGCATCTTGATGCGCTGCGCTTCCAGCAACTTTCCGTCCTTTTCAAATTCCGCAATACGACCGGTCAGCTCTTCCCGAATGGAAAGGATGGCGCGCTTCATTTTTTCACGCGGTGTAACGAACTGTTTGCTTGGGTAAATGGTGGCATACTCCAGCGAATCGATCCGGTGCCCGGTCAGTATTTCGAATTGTGTGATTCGATCCAATTCATCTCCGAAAAACTCGAGACGAATCCCCTCCTCCATATAGGCCGGAGCCACTTCCACCGTATCGCCCCGGACGCGAAATTTCCCTGGTGTGAGTGCCACGTCATTGCGTTCGTATTGAAGGTCGACCAGGCGATGAAGAAACTGCTCCCGAGTCAGGTCATCCCCCACCTTCAGCGGAATCATCATCGCTTCGTAATCCTCCTTGCTTCCCAACCCGTAAATACACGACACACTGGCCACCACGATCACATCACGTCGGGACACCAGTGAACTCGTGGTCGACAACCTCAATCGTTCGATTTCATCATTAATGCTCGAATCCTTTTCGATGAAAGTATCGGTCTGGGGAAGGTAAGCCTCGGGCTGGTAGTAATCAAAGTAGCTGACAAAATACTCAACCGCATTTCTGGGAAAAAAGCCTTTAAACTCGGAGTACAATTGAGCCGCCAGGGTTTTGTTATGAGAAATGATCAAGGTCGGGCGCTGAATCTCGGCAATGACATTGGCGATGGTGTAAGTCTTTCCCGAACCGGTCACCCCCAACAGTACCTGATGCGGATTACCTTTCTTCAATCCACCACTCAACTTCCGGATCGCTTCCGGTTGATCCCCCGCAGGTGGAAAAGGTGCCTCCAAATCAAACATGAAAGCAACCTATGCCAGTCCCCCTCCACCGTCAACAAACCTGAACAGGAACCCTTGGCCTCGGGTGCGATTAAATGTGCGGGGGGAATGAATTTTTTGTTAACCACGGAGGACACAGAGAGCACAGAGGTAACATTTTTTACACTAACTTATTGCAACTCTCTGTGAGCTCTGTGTCCTCTGTGGTTTTGATAGGTTTACCCCGTGGAAATAATCGCGCCCCTTGGCCTCGGGTGCCATTAAAAGTACGCGAAGAGTGTTTATCAGATAACCACGCATCCCGTAGATCCCACGACGACGGAGGCTGTCGAAAAAAATCAAAGATACTGCCGCAATTCCTGTTTCGGGATTTGCCCAGCGAGCATGAACAGATCCTCTCCAGCCGTCCAACCAACGGTGGTCCATCCCTCCTCTTCCTGCCAAAGCGGCTCCTTCAATCCACCGGGATCTGCCATCTGCATTTGATGAAACACAAACAAATGAACGTTACGGCGGTCCGGCAGTTCAAAACAGATCAAGGTCACTTTCTGTCCCTCCCAATCCATGATCTTGCACCCATGTGTGGGCAGAGACGTCAGATGATCGATGGAACCGACGTCCATCTTCATATTCTGAGTGTCCATCCATGATTTCAACTCCGTAAAATCCTTGGACTGAAAGTCAAAGCGATGTCCGGGCACCTTCAGGTGGGCCATGACATCACTGCGATACCTCGCCAGATGATCATTTCCCCGCCCCTTTAGAGCGGTCATCAAAATGACGCCGACAAAGAGCAGGGCCACCGCCCATTTGATCCCATCCATGGTCCAGGCCGAACGATGCGGCCGGGCCACCTTGTTGGCGACCAGGATGCTGGCGAGCAAATCTTCGGGAACCTTTTCTTCATTTAATTTCGCTAGCATGGCGCGATCAAAAGCGTTTTCAGATTCGAACCACGCTTTGAGTTCCGGGTCCTGATCCACCATTTCGAGCGCCTTGGCAAACTCCGGCAGACCGGCATCCTGCCCATCAGGACGATAGGCTCTTAAAAGAAACTTGGCTTCTTCGTGTGTCATGTTCGTGCTGTTGAAAATTAATGTCCGTTCCCTGTTTTCAGACTTTGATTGGCTTCAGGATTCATGGGAACGATCTTTTTTTTAAATGCCCCCGAGTCATGCGACTGTATCAACTTGCGCAACTGGGACTTACCACGGGAAAGACGGGACATCACAGTTCCAATGGGAATATTCAGGATTTCCGCGATTTCGAGATATGAATGCTGTTGAAGGTAGAATAATGTCAGAGGTGCCCGATACGTATCATCAATCCCGTGCAACAAATCCACCACGGTATCTCCATCCAGTTCATTGACCATGTTGGGTGAAATACTGGGCATCACGTGCTCCACCTGCTCCACTTCGACCTGCGGAAAACGGGTTTGTTTGCGTCGAATTCCCAAAAACTCGCGATACAAAGTGGTGAAAAGCCAGGATTTCACTTTGCTCTTGTCCCGCAACTGATGCCCCTTGCTGGCCCACAACAAAAAGGTCTGCTGCGTTAAATCACACGCATCGTTGGCATTACGCGACAAACTATGAGCAAATCGATACAATGCCTCGTAGTATTGTTGGACAATCTCTTCAAATGTCCTTTCAGATTTGATCGCTGCAGTCATTTCTTATGGTGAAAAAGGTGTCCATCGTTCCATCGTCAGACAGGCCATCCAATCTGGCCTCATCACGACAGGCAACAAAGAACCAGAGTGGCCGGGTCACCAAATATTCCATATTTTTTTAGCCCAAAACGGTCCTAAGCCCAATTTGTTCATTCCTTAGGATTGCCATGTTGAATGGAGATCGTTAGGTTACGTCCAATCTTAGTACATCATGAAGTTTATTGCCATCACTTTGATCAGCGCGTTGCCATGGATCGCCATGGCCCAGAACGGAGACAAAGCCGGTGAAAACCAGGCCCCATTGCCGGATCACCTCAAATTGCCGCCATCACCTCCTCTCACCCCGGAGGATGCACTCGCTTCATTCAAACTCCCCCCTGAATTCGACATCCAACTGGTTGCGTCCGAGCCTCTTGTCGGCGACCCGGTTGCCATGGAATTTGATCCGGACGGACGTATTTGGGTCGTGGAGATGCGCGGATACATGCCCAATATCGAGGGAACCAACGAAGATCAACCCGTGGGCCGTATCGTCGTGCTGGAAGACACCGACCAGGATGGCAAAATGGACAAATCAACCGTCTTTCTCGACGGATTGGTCATGCCACGCGCCATCGCACTCATCGACGGAGGCGTCGTTGTGGCCGAACCACCCCGACTCTGGTACTGCAAAGATACAAACGGCGACCTGAAATGCGACGAACGCACCGAAATCGCCGACGATTACGCCACACAAAACGACCCGAAACACGGCATGCGATCCAACCCCGAACACGCATCCAACGGATTGATGTGGGCGCTGGACAACTGGATTTACAGCGCCAACCACACCACCCAGTTTCGTTACACAGGAGGCGAATGGCTGCGCGAACAAACCCATTCACGCGGACAATGGGGCATCAGTCAGGACAATTTCGGCCGCATCATCTACAACTCCAACAGCGATCAACTCCGCGGAGATCTCCTGCCCGCTGCCTACCTGGGCCGCAATAAAAACTACCGTGGAGCCAGAGGCGCAAGTGTCCGCATCGCCAGAGACCAGACCGTTTGGCCGTCACGCATCAATCCCGGGGTGAACCGCGGTTACCGACGCGGGACGCTTCGGGAAGATGGAACCCTGGCCCGATACACGGGAGCCTGTGGTCCGGTCATCTACCGAGGCAACCAATTCCCATCCGAATATGTCGGAAATGCCTTCGTCTGTGAACCCACCGGCAATTTCGTCCGCCGCAACATCCTGACCGAATCCAACGGCATCCTGGACGCCAAGAATGCCTACCATGAGATGGAGTTTCTGACTTCCACCGACGAACGTTTTCGACCGGTCAATGCCTACAACGGACCCGACGGAGCACTTTACATTGTGGATCTGTATCGAGGCTTGATTCAGCACCGGATTTATCTGACCTCCTTTTTGCGCAAGCAGATTGAAGACCGCGGACTCTACGAACCCATCGGATTAGGACGCATTTACAAAGTCGTCTACAAAGGCAAAGACGCCGTCTCGGGCGCTAAAATGTCGAAAATGAGCCCCTCCGAATTGGCCCAGCAATTCAACCACCCGAACGGATGGACGCGCAGCACAGCCCAACGCCTGCTGGTGGAGCAAAACGATCCCAACCTGCTTCCCCTGCTGGCCGAAATGGCTGCGTCAGACCGGAATCCCCTGGCCCAGTTGCACGCCCTCTGGACGCTGGATGGTATGGGCGGTGTGGAATGGGCCGTATTGAAGGAAGCGCTTCAATCCAGTCACCCCAAAGTCCGTTCAGCTGCCATCCGTTTGTCGGAACAACACCTGACAAGCACCCGGAAACCGGTTGTCCTGGAACAACTGCTGAGCCATGAGTTTGATGTGCCGGAAGTTCAAATGCAACTGGCCCTGACTTTGGGTGAAACCGACAGCAAAGACGCTTTGGACACACTGGCATCCATCCTGACACGAAACGCCGGAAATGAATACATCCGGAGCGCCGTTCTTTCAGGAGTCGAAGGTCGGGAAGCCGCATTGCTGGACAGCGTCCTGGCACAGTCACCCTGGTGGAGCCAGCAAAACCCGGAAGCAGCGGACACCATCTTCACGGAATTGGCCAGCTGCATCATGCGCTCACGCGATATTCCATCCATCAAATCAACGGTGGAAACAGCTTCTGAATTGAGAACACACGAAGCCACCAGCCTGCTGACCGGATTCCGCGACGCAGCCTTCAAACGTTCCCAGGGCGAGTGGGTTCCTGCGGGCGAACCCATTCGATTGGATTCCCCTCTCCATTCCCTCACCACGCTGGCATCCTCACCGGACGCAAAACTATCCGCACTGGCCAAAGCGCTTTATGACGCATTCAGTTGGCCGGGCAAAGCAGATCTGGTCATCAACACAGCGGCAGTTGAACCGCTGACGGCAGAACAACAAAAACGCTTTGAGACCGGACGCGACCTGTTCCTGATCAGTTGCGGGGCCTGCCACCAACCTCATGGCATGGGACAGGAAGGGTTGGCACCACCTTTGAAAGATTCGGATTGGTCCACAGGTTCCAAAGAACGCATGATTCGCATCGTACTGCATGGATTGCAGGGGCCCATCGAAATCCAGGGCAAAAAGTGGGAACTCGTGATGCCCGGGTTGGCCGTTTTCGATGACGAACAACTCTCCTCGATCATGACTTACGTCCGCCGCGAATGGGGCCACACGGCAAGCCCGGTGGATCCCGGGGAAGTCAAAGCCATCCGCGATCAATACCCCGGTCGTGAAGACATGTGGACCGTCGAAGAACTCCTTAAGTTCAACTGATATGTTTCGTCTGGACAACAAAATCACGCTGGTCACCGGAGCCGGATCCGGTATTGGGGAAGCCATTGCCATCCTGTTTGCCAAAGCCGGTGCTTTTGTTGGGGTCATTGATCAGGACGAAGCGGCAGCACAAAAGACAGCCCAGACCATCACCGAACAGGGCGGTCAGGCAAAGGCCATTCATCTGGATATTACGGATGAGGAGAAATGCGTCGATGTCACAGAATCCATACAAGAAGAATTCGGTCATATCGACATCCTCGTCAACAACGCCGGCATCGGCCATGTGGGCACCCTTCTTGAAACCGAAGGCGAAGATATGGATCGCATGTATTCCGTCAATGTGCGCGGCGTGTTCAACATGACCAAAGCGGTGTTGACGGACATGATCGGCAGCGGGAAAGGCAACATCATCAACCTGGCCTCCATTGGCGGCGTGGTGGCGGTCAGAGATCGTCTGGCCTATTGCACCACCAAATTTGCCGTTGTGGGATTCACCAAATGCATTGCCCTGGATCACGCCGCGGAAGGCATCCGCTGCAACTGCATCTGCCCGGGACGCGTGGAAACCCCTTTCGTATCGGCAAGATTGAAAGAATACCCCGATCCGGAAAAAGCCTACAAAGAAATGGCATCCACCCAGGCGCTGGGAAGAATGGCCAAGCCGGAAGAAATCGCATCGGCAGCGCTTTACCTGGCCTGCGATGAATCGGCTTTTGTCACCGGCACCCCATTCCTCATCGACGGAGGATGGAGCGCAGGCAAATAGCACGACCAACACTCAGGGAAAATGGGGAATTGCCCTCCAGAATAATCTGGAAGGTGAATGGGATGCGGATGTTCATTGGACAACAAGACAACGTTATGAAACTGCTGACATGGATCCTCACCATCCCCTTTGTTTTGACATGGGGACAACAAACCGCCATCGCTGCCAAACGCCCAAACATTCTTTTCATCATTGTCGATGACCAATCACCGTTTGACCTGAAGGCCTACAATCCTGAATCCATCCTGCAAACCCCGAATATTGATCGCCTCGCGTCGCAAGGCATCGTTTTCGACGGAGCTCACCAGATGGGTTCATGGACCGGGGGCGTTTGCACCGCATCGCGACACATGATCATGTCCGGACGCACCCTGTGGCACATACCGACCAAGCCGCGCCAAACCCAGAACCCAAACGTCAACAATCCCAAACTGGTCCCACCGGATCTGGCGCAATACACTCTACCGGCGGTATTCAACCGAGCAGGCTACGACACCATGCGAACCTGCAAAAACGGCAACAGCTATGAAGCCGCCAACAAACTGTTCACCGTTCGCCGTGACGCAACCCGTCGTGGTGGCACGGATGAAAAAGGCAGCGCCTGGCATGCTGAACAGGTGCTGGATTACCTGAACGAAAGGGAAACGGCAAAGGATACCGATCCGTTTCTGATCTACTTCGGATTCTCACACCCCCATGACACCCGCGACGGCAAACCTGAGTTATTGGCCAAATACGGCGCGGTGAACCACAAGGACAAAAACACCTTACCCTCAGCAAATCCTAAGCAACCCGCGTTACCCATCAACTATCTCCCTGCGCATCCGTTCGACAACACACATATGAGTGTCCGGGACGAAGTGAATGTCAGCGGAGTCTGGAAGAATCGTGATGAACAAACCATCCGCAACGAGCTGGGGCGCGAATTCGCCTGCAGCGAAAACATCGACATCCAGATAGGACGCGTTCTGGAAAAACTGGAAACAATGGGAGAACTCGACAACACCTACATCTTCTACACAGCCGATCACGGCATGGCCATTGGACGCCACGGACTTCAAGGCAAACAAAACCTCTACGAACACACCTTCAGAGTCCCCTTCATCGTGAAAGGCCCCGGCATCACCGCCGGAAAACGGGTCACCGGCAACATCTATCTGCTGGATGTCCTGGGCACCCTGTGCGACATTGCGGGCATTACCCCACCGACCACCAATGAAGGCATCAGCTTCAAACCGGTACTGGACGGCAAAAAAGACATGGTCCGTGAAACCCTCTACGCAGCCTACAGCGGAGGAGCCAAACCCGGCATCCGCACCGTAAAACAAGGCGATTGGAAACTCCTCAAATACGCCTCCCCCAAAGACGGTGTTGCAATAACCCAACTCTTCAACCTGGCTGACAACCCCCATGAGTTCATTGCACAACACCACAAAAACGACGTTGCAAACCTGACCGGCCACGCACCGCAAGACAATCAACGAAATCTCGCAAACGATCCCCGCTACGGTCAAAAACTGGCGGAAATGGAAAACCAACTTCTGACCGAAATGCGTCGTCTCAATGATCCCTACCGACTCTGGAATCAACCAGAAAACTGACTCAAAAAATTTCCAGGAGGGGCCAGTTCCACCTTGCCCCACTTCAAACCTTGAGGAGCACGAAAACCAAAACGTGCACGAAGGAAACACCTCAGGCATTCGAATACCAACAGCCTCCCCACGTTCCACGTCACTTGCTCATGGACGCATTGAGGCCAAAGCAAGAGACGCGTCGAAGCTCGTCCCTCCATTTTAGTAACCCTGGAGGGGCCAGCTCTCCCGATAATATCGCAAAACCCAAAAGGTAGGGACGCGCTGCCGCGCGTCCGCGAACGGGAAGAGAGGTTAACAGGCTCCGAAGACGATAAACGCGCCACAGCCGAGCAGCAGCTCAGCCCTACCGAAATGAATGAGGCATCCCAATACCCTGAATCGCCCCACTCGCCCGCCCCTTCCCAGTCTTGAGTTGTTTTTCATAGAAAAACTCCTTAGAGTCGCCTCATGTTCTCCGTTCAAACCATCAGGCAATCGTACGCCTTGGCAGCCTTGTTATTAGGTTTTGCATGCGTGCACTCAACTGTCGCGGCCACCGTCAGCGACCGACCCAATATCATCTACATCATGGCGGATGATTTGGGCTGGGGTGATTTGGGTTGTTACGGTCAGAAACGCATTCAAACACCCAACCTGGACAACATGGCGTCCGAAGGAATGCGTTTCACGCAGGTGTATGCAGGCTCGACTGTCTGTGCGCCGTCTCGTTCCGTGCTGATGACCGGACTCCACACCGGCCACACCCGCGTGCGTGGCAACGCCAGAGTTCCCCTGCTCCCCGAAGATGTGACCGTTGCCGAAGTCCTGAAACAAAAAGACTATCGCACCGCCCTCATTGGAAAATGGGGCCTGGGCGAACCGGAAACGACAGGACATCCCAACCAACAGGGATTCGACTACTTTTACGGCTATCTCAATCAACGCCACGCCCACAACTACTACCCAACGCATCTATGGCGCAACCATGAGAAGGTCATGCTCCGCAACACCGTCCCGAATGAAGACGCCGTCGGGGGCGGTGTCTCTGACAATAAACTGGATTACAGTCATGACCTGGTGGCCGAGGAAGCATTGACTTACATTCGAAAAAATGCGGATCATCCCTTCTTCCTCTATCTCGCCTTCACAATCCCGCACGCCAACAACGAAGCCAGGAACAAAGGCATGGAAGTGCCGGACCTGGGAGATTATGCCGATCTTGACTGGCCCGAACCACAAAAAGGGCATGGAGCAATGATCAGTCGAATGGACGGAGACATCGGACGCATCTTTGCCTTGCTCAAAGAACTGAACATCGACGATCACACCATCGTCTTCTTCACCTCGGACAACGGACCGCACCGGGAAGGCGGCAACGATCCGGATTTCAACGACTCCAACGGCCCCCTGCAAGGCATCAAACGCTCCATGCATGACGGCGGCATCCGGGTCCCTATGATCGTCCGATGGCCGCATCAGGTCCGAGCCGGAGAGGTTAATGACACCGCATGGTATTTCGCAGACTTTCTCCCAACCGCAGCCGATTTGGCAGGCATCGACGCACCCGCTGCTCTGGACGGAGTCAGCATCAGACCAACCCTCATGGGACAGCCACAAGACCTGTCCGACCGCATGCTCTACTGGGAATTCCATGAACGCGGCTTCAAACAGGCCGTCCGCTGGGGCAACTGGAAAGGAGTCCGACAAGGAACGAAAGATCCTCTCCAACTGTTTCATCTCACCGGCGACGCCGGAGAACAATATAACTTGGCCAAACAATACCCCCAAGTAGCCGCCAAACTAACCCGCTTCCTGAATCACGAACGCACCCCGTCGGAACATTGGCCCATCAAGGAACGCTGAAAGATCAGTGTCCACAACACTTAAGGAACTCCAGAAACCATGATCTCTCAGATGCGCATTTAAAACGTTTCTGAGCAAAAGGAATGGAGCGCGGGGAGACTATCGTCAATCGAATGACTGTGGCGTTTCCATTGCCGCCTGAAAAGGGTTCCATAGCACTGAGTTTGAAGTGGGTGTAAGACGGAGCTTACCCCTCCGATAATGGATTTCTAATTTTTGAACGGCTCCCACCCGCGATCATCTTAGAGATCGCGCGACTGCGGTGGTGCACTCAACAAAATCATGGTTCCATAGCCCAGTCCGGGGTCCCGAACCAGTCGTGCATTTCTTTGAGGAATGGTCGGTATTCTTTCATGTCTAATTCAAATCAGATGATGTCCATCGATTGCGAAAACGATCGAGCACCGGGGCATGTTCCTCGGAACTGGCATGGTTGTGCCATTCGTAAGGGTCTTCTGCGATGTGATACAATTCTTCCGCGCCATCCGCATAGCGTATGTATCGCCAATCACGCTCCGAGATTGCCACGTTGCCAGGATTGAACATCGTTCGCACATAACGCCCGGTCTGGAGCTTGGGATGGCGCATCCAGGGTAACAGTGAGGTTCCCTCAAGGTCTGTTTTTTCGGGCAATTCGGACAATTCCACCAAGGTGGGATAAAGATCCAGCAAGCTGACAGGTTCAGCGCATTCCTTTCCACGCAGGGCTTCGGCATCGCTTTCGGGCGGGATGATCATCAGGGGAACGCGGGTGGATTCGCGCCAGCCTGTCCATTTCCCCCAATGTTGCTTTTCTCCAAGGTGCCAACCGTGATCCCCCCACAGGACGATCCAGGTGTTTTCGGCATGAACTGATTGATCGAGACCATCCAATAGACGTCCCAACTGTCGATCCACAAAGGTCACACAGGCAAGGTAGGCCCGGACAGCCTGGCGCCATTGACCGGATGCTTCCACGATTTGGTGCGAACCGGCGGTGATCGGTTCCAGCGCCCAACGTTTCGCTGATTCTCCCAAGTCGCCAAGATCTCCCGTCAACACACGCGGTAATTGGATATCTCTTACAGAAGGGTAAACCTCAAAATCCAGCCGTGGCGCGAACAAAGGAATATGGGGACGATAAAAACCGACTCCCAGAAAGAAGGGTTGTTCGTGCGATTTCCCTAATTGTTCAAGCGCCCAGTTGGCTATGCGCGTGTCTCCCATTTCGTCGTCTTCAACATCGAACGGGCCCCAGTCAAAGGATTCCGCAGACGCCTTTTTTGGATTCCGCTCGCTGCGCAGTCCATTCAAGGGGAGCACGTAATCGTGTCCGCCAGGTCCTTTTTCAATCACATGCCTGGGTTGATCCGTACCTTTGGTCGGCAATTCCTCTGGAGTGTAACTAGCCTGTTTGCCGGTGAAAGGACTCCAGCGTTGTTCGGTTTTGAAGGTATGTTGAAAATTTTCACCGCCGCCGCCATGGAACAGTTTGCCGGTGCCGAAGGTTGCGTAGCCATGATCGGCAAAATAATGCGGCATCAAAGAACCTTTTGGCTGATCCTTGATGACGTCCTGACTGTCATTCGACCAGGCACCGGTTTGTTGCGGCGCTTTACCGGTGAATATGGCCGTGCGCGAAGGCCGGCATGCGGGCGCCACACAATGTGCATTCGTGAACAACACACCTCGCTTCGCCAAGCGGTCAAAGTTGGGAGTGATCGCTTGAGGATGACCGCCGAGGCAACCGATCCAGTCATTCAGATCATCAACCGCAATAAAAAGAATATTGGGACGCGTGTCTGATCGGACATGTGAAAAAGTTTCTGTTACGAGGAAAACTCCCACCAACACCCTTATCCAGACTTTCAACATGATTTCTACCCAATGTTAAATGCCAGCCAAACGAGTATCGGAATCTCCGAAATGTTCCAGCTTCACCCCCATGCGATCCATGATGGATAGGTAGAAACTACAAAGCTTGCGGTCTTCGTCTGACTTGTCCAGGTAGTTCAGGACACGCCCCGTTTCCAAGGTATCGCCCAAGCCACCCAAGGTCAGCAAAGGCACCTTGGTGGAATCATGCTTACTGCCGGACCACATGTTGGAAATCCAGATCAGGCAGGAATGATCCAGCACTGTCCCCTCGCCTTCCGGCATGGCATCGAGGCGTTGAGCGAGATGCGCCATCTGACTGACGTAATAACGGGTGATGCGTTCGAACTCGTCGGATTCGTCATGATGCGATGCGGAGTGGTGCGCGTTGCGGGCATCCAGAAACGGATAAAACAAACCCGAAATATCGCGGCACAACAACAGGGTCGCCACGCGTGTCTTGTCGGTCTGAAAGGCCAATGCAATGATGTCACACATCAAGCGCATGTGCTCACGGATATCTTCGGGCAAACCGTTTTCAGGTCGTTCTATGGTGAACAGCTTGGTTGGTTTTTCCAGAACCACGCCATCCGCCTTGTCCTTGAGTTGACGAAGGGATTCGATGCGTTTTTCCACTTCACGCACACTGGTCAGGTATTCGTCCAGTTTGGCCTTGTCTGCGCGACTGACCTTGCGACTCAAATCCCCGGCCTGATCCATCACGCGATCCAGGATGCTCAAGTTGCGCATGTTGCCCTTGTTTTCGTATAGGCTGTCGAAGGCGAGTGAAGGATACACTTCCATGGGTACCGGCGAGGATTCGTTCTGCCAGGAGATATGAGAACCGTAAGCCATGGAAAAATTCGTTTCGTGGTAGCCGGTCACCGGTTGTTCACAGCCAAGCACCATGCAGGGTTGAACGGTTTGCTGTCCGATATGATTGGCCAGCACCTGGTCCATGCTGATGTCGCCCCGCAGTTCGGAGCCTTTCTTCAGGGCGGCGCCGGACAGCAGGTTACCGGTTTGTCCGGGGTGAATGCCCACACCGGTGGCGTTTTTATTGAACAGTCCGGAGATGTAATTCAGTTTCTGTTTGAAGGGAACCAGCGGCTCAAGACTCTTGCCGAGTTCGAGTCCATCTTCGCCTTGTTTGGCCCAGAAATGATGTTTGTTGACTCCGTTGGCCATGAAAAGCGCGGCGAAGCGTTTGGGGTAAGGTTGAACTTTTTCTGACGGTTCCGATTCGTTTCCCCATACGGGAATCGACTCCAGCCAGGGCAGCGCCATGACCACACCGGTTCCCCGAAGAAAACGTCGGCGGGAAAATCCGGTCTCGCGGAGGACCTGTTGTTTGCGTGAGTTCTTGTGTTTCATCACTCTTTGTTCAGGACGATTGTTTCCATGCCTCGTTGATTCAAAAATTGCGGGCTCGTCACAATGCTTTCCAACATTACCTGGAAACGATATCCGTTTTCTGCCAGACGTGCCTGCATGGTTTCCAGTATGGGTCCATCTGAAGGAATCAATGTTCGCCCCAAAGCGTATGCAAATAATTTGCGGCAAAGTTGATTCACAAACTCGGGTTGACGATGTTGAGCAAGATACTCCTTCAAGCCATCAAGTCCAGTTCCTTCTTCACCCCTCGGGAAGACGGCACGGTTCTCAACGGGACGTCCGGCCAGGTCCAGTTCACGCCGCTCACCCACCGGACCGTAGCCTTCAAAGGCCAGACCAATGGAATCGAATTTCTCATGGCAAGTGGCGCAATCTTCCACTTCGCGATGCCGGGCCAACATCTTGGCCAATGGAAGTTCCATGGAACTTTCGTCGGGTGGCAACTCGGGCACATTGGGTGGTGGCGGCGGGATGTGCTCTCCCAAAACCTGTCGCACAATCCAATACCCCCGCTTCACCGGACTGGTGCGGAGTCCGGGGGCATTGACTGTTTGAAAAACCGCCATGGGCAAAAGTCCGCCACGACCATCTTCCTTTGCGTGGACTCGCTGCCAATCCGAACCATCATCGTTAGTCTCCAAGGCAATGCCGTAATGTTCAGCCAACAAGGGATTCACCCAGGTATGGTCGCTGTAAAGAAAATCCAATATGGAACGATCTTTCCGAGCGACATCCATAAAAAAGTGAAGAGGTTCTTCAAACATGGACTGTCGCAGCGCATCAGTGAATTGGGGAAACCGCTGACGATCCACGCTGTTGTGAGTCTGAAACCGACGAAAATCCAACCAGTTCCCGGCAAACTCCACCGCCAGTCCCCGGAAACGATCATCCCTCGTCATGCGCCGGACGTGACCAAGGAGGACGCTGCGTTCATGTAGCTGCCCTTGTTCCGCATCTCGGAGCAATGTTTCATCCGGCATGCTAGACCATAGGAAGTAGCTCAAACGATTCGCCAATGCGATATCCGGAAGAGGACTCAGTCCGGATTGTGAGGAGGGAATGTCAAACCGATACCAAAAATGAGGCGACACCAAAATGCTCATCACACAATCTCTGATGGCGTCTTCGTGACTCAAATTCCCTTCCGCCATGAGCTGACTGTAAAAGGAGATCATGTCCTGCGTTTCGGATGCCGTGAGCGGTCGCCGATAGGCACGCCTTGCAAATTCGATCAAGGATCTCAAATGCGAAGGCCGTGCCTGAAGTCGGGTCTTTTCCACCCAACGCACACTTTGGTTGATCAAGTCGAAATGTTCGGTAATGGCCTGAGCAGCCAAGGCGTCCGCCCCCATTGCCAATGCCTTGGCAAGGTATACCTCGGACAGGCGTTTGATTTTTTCTTCGGAAGTCACGTCTTTGTCTTCCGCGCGTGCGAAATCAAATTCCTCACTGCGCATGAACCTCGAATCGGTCCGCTCGAACCAGACCAATCCCTGATGCTGACGCATGGGCGCGAAAGCAATGAAATCCAGCTCCTGCCACAACGCATCCAGCTCTGTTTGTTGTTCTGGAGTGAGGACTAATTCGTAGAGAGGTCGGTCATCGCGAAAGTAACCCATCATGCTGTGAAAACCGGCGCTCAACAATCGCCCCTTTTCAGCATTCTGACGGTTCTTATCTGGATCGAGAAATTCACGGCCTCGCTCGGATATGTAGAAAGCGTCGGGAATGATCGCGCAGAATCGTTCAATGGCTGTTTTGGCTTGGGTGATGAGAACGTTTTCATTTTCAGGCAAATGATCCATCTCGCGCGCATCGCGGCCCCGCGGCAGCGGGGCCCTACCGGGGGGAGGCAATTTCAATCCCAATGCTTCATCGGATTCTCTGGGATGTTCGATCAATCGTTGAATATCTCCCGACATGCGGTGATCGGCTTTTTCCCGATTACGCCAGAGCACGAATGCCTGACACCCGTTGTGAATGCCCCGAACACGAATATGCGGGATATCAAAGGTCAACGCCGCACGCGCTTCCTTTGCATAATCAACCATGGCCTGAATCTTCGCTGAAACAAGTTCACTGTCCTGCTCCTTACATGCCTTATTCCAAAACGATCTCAATCGGGCAACAGGTCCCCAATGCTGTTGCCCATCTTCAAGTAAATTCCAGATCGACATCAGATACTTGGAGCTTACCTGATGAGTGATGGCAGCTTCTTCAAGGGAAGCATCGGGCAATGAACGGATCCTCTTATTCTTAACATCCCACGCCGCAAGGAAGTAATCTCCCAAATCCGTATTCTGCTGTTGGTAAAACTCAATGATGCGATTGACGCAATACTTGTCCCGATCGGTTTCAGTCAGTACCGGATGGGGTGCGAATTCGAAACCTTCCGGTTTTAAAACCAGGTATTCAGAAACTGTTCGGGCAGCTTCCAGATATTTCTTCAACAAGGCGGGCGACAAGGTGAGGGATTCACCGGTGTTATCAAACCCCTCCTCATTGGCTGGATCCACCGGAAACTCACGGGTCGGTTGAATGTCCACGCCGGTCAAATCCCGGATGGTGTAATTGTATTCGGCATTGCTGAAGCGGCGGGCAAGTATCACGCCCGGATCTCCCGCGTTTTTCTCGGCTTCCTCGCGCTTTATGTCCTGGACCCAATCGATCACCTGTTTACGATCTTCTTCACTGGGCTGAAGTTCCTCGTCTTCGGGAGGCATCTCTTTGTTTTCAAGCATGTCCAGGATCAGCTCCCAATGACCGAAATCAGCAATCACATCACTCGTTTGCCGGTAAGGACTGACATCAAACTTGGCCTTGGGCTTATCCCCACTGTGGCAATCCAGGCAATAACGATTCATGAACGGAAGAACCTGATCTTCGAACAAGGATTCCAAAGACTGAGTCTCATTTTGAGCGCAGGCAGACCATTGACAAGCTGCCTTCACTACAAGCAAGCAAACTAAAGCAAAGAACAGGCGTGTTCGAAGGATGAGGGAGAGCAGTGTTGTAAAATGCTTAGAAGACTTATGCATCTCTTTATCTCAATTGTTCAAGAAACTCTGCTTCGTCGATAGATGCATCATGCAATGCTCCCTTCAAGGTATAGCGATCGATCTCGGAATGAAATGGGAATACTATTCTACGTCCGTCGGGATGTTCCATTTTTACATGGCTACCTTTTCTATGTATTTCAACAAAGTCGAGTCGGCATAGCGCCTTGTAAACTTGTTTTCCTGATAAAAGCGGCAGTTTCACACCAGCTCAACAACTTCCTGCCCGCCATCCTGTTTGAGAAGTCTGGGATCAGGTTCAAGGTATAGTTCTACGGCTTCCCTGACATTGTTAAGGGCTTCTTCTCTGGTTTTCCCTTGAGACCAGCAGGATTTCAAGGCAGGGCAACGTGCAACAAAGTAACCATCCTCCCCACTCTCAACAATGACCTTAATTTTCATGGAATAATGATACACAGACAGGCAATGGAGTCAACTTCCCCAAACACCTTATTCTGGCTCGGATTTTGGTTCATAGGTATCGTAGATCTTGGCGCTTTGCCCCATCCAATAGGGTGACGATCCCCATAGAGGAACCGTGGGCAGCATGCTTTCCCACTTGCTCAACTCCTGGAACAATGATTGAAACGCGCCAGGTTCTCTGAGCGAAAGATCATGGGCCTCGCCTCTGTCTGATGCAGGCCGAAAGAGTTGTGCGGGACGATGGGAAAGACGGATCAGTTTTTCATCACCATGCAATACGCTCGCCTGACCTTGCAAGCGCCAGAACAATTTCCTAGGAGTCGCTGTTTGTTCGCCTTTCAAATAAGGCAACAGATTGATGCCGTCGTAGGCGCCATACTCTTCGATACCCTTTCTAAAATTATTCTTATCCTCATGGGACAATGGTTTTCGCAGGGGAAGCGGACTCGCCTGAGCAGCAGCCATGAATGTCGGCAACAGATCCAGGCTGGAGGCAGCTTGCTCGTAGAACTCGCCGGCAGGCAAAACACCCGGCCAACTGTAAACCATCGGCACCCGCACACCGCCTTCCCGAAGGCATCCTTTTGCGCCGGATAAATCGGCATTCCAGCTGGCATTGTTGGTGGCTCCTCCGTTGTCGGAAAAGAACACGATCAGGGTATCTTGATGGGCCCCTCGCTCTTTCAAGTATTGCCGCAGACGACCGACCGACCGATCCAGGGCAAACATCATCGCGGCATATGTTCGCCGTCTCGGATTTTCAATATGCGCAAACAACGCAAGGTCTTCATCCGTTGCTTCCATCGGTCCATGAGGGGCATTATAACTCAGGAACAAAAACCAGGGTTGCTCTTTGTTCTGACGATGATCAAGCCAACTCAATGCTTCGTCGGTAAAGAAATCCGTAAGATAAGGATTTGAAAACTCCTGAACCGGTTGACCGTTTCGCTCAATCCGGTGTTGTTTCGCTTTTGGAAAGTACGTATGACTCCCTGTCAGCATCCCGCAAAAATAATCAAACCCCCGCTTTAAAGGATGAAAGGCCTCCCCCATCCCCATGTGCCATTTACCGATGAGGGCCGTGGCATATCCGGCAGAACGCAGATGATCACCCAATGTATGTTCTCCGGGGGGAAGCCCCAGAAGCTCGGGACGCGTATCGTAGGCGGCCGCTCCCTGATTGAGGTTGGCCTGGTAACCGAAACGTCTCGGATCGCGCCCGGTAAACAATCCCGCCCGCGATGGAGAACAAACAGGACTGCAAACATAACCCTGACGACAGAAAACGCCCGACTTCACCAGGGAATCCAGGTGCGGTGTTCTCAAGTGGACACTTCCGGTCACCCCTAGATCTCCATACCCCATGTCGTCTGCGAGAATGACCAGAATGTTAGGTTGTTTGCGATCAGCTTGGCTCTGATGCACGCCAACGAAAAACGCCACCACCAGCAACCATATCAATTTTGTCATGGCCCCAAGCTACCCCAAATAGCCCACCTCGGGAAAGCTTCCAATTAAAGGAGAATATCCCGCACGGTGTCGTGTCCCTCCACACCGGTCAGCCTCAGATCCAAGCCCTGAAACGGAACAGAAAGAGCCTGATGATTGATCCCAAGCGTGGTGAGGATGGTGGCATTGAGGTCGTTCACGTGGACGGGGTTTTCGACGATGTTGTAGCTGAAATCATCTGTCTTGCCATAACTCATCCCGGGCTTGATGCCCCCACCGGCCAGCCAAAGGGTAAAACACCTTGGATGATGATCGCGCCCGTAGTTCTCGCGGGTCAAGGTTCCCTGGCAATAGACAGTTCTACCGAACTCACCCGCCCAGATCACCAGCGTGTCATCCAACATCCCGCGTTGTTTGAGATCACGCAACAGAGCAGTGGTGGGTTGATCGGTGTCCCGACATTGGCCACTGATCTGTTTGGGTAAGGTGAAGTGCTGATCCCATCCCATGTGGTAAAGCTGAATAAACCGCACATCACGCTCGGCCAGACGGCGGGCCAACAGACAATTGTTCGCATAGGTGCCACGCGTGTGCACGTCCGGACCATACATATCGAGGACGGATTTTGGTTCATCGGATGTATCGGTCAGGTCGGGTACGGACATCTGCATTCGATAGGCCAATTCGTACTGGGCAATGCGTGTGGAGATTTCCGGATCACCGATTTGCTCGTGCCGATGTTGATTGAGCAAAGCCAGATCATCCAGTTGACGGCGGCGCGTGTTGCGATCGATTCCGTTGGGGTTGGACAAATACAATACCGGATCGCCGACAGACAAAAACTTCACGCCTTGATACCGTGACGGCAACATACCCGCCCCCCAGAGCCGATCATAAAGTGGCTGGCAACTGGGGCGTCCGGTGCCTCGCGACACCATCACGACAAAACCAGGCAGATCTTTGTTTGCGGAACCCAATCCGTAACTCACCCAGGATCCCATGCTGGGACGTCCGGCCAATTGAAAACCGGTTTGAAAGAAGGTAATCGCGGGATCGTGATTGATCTGTTCGGTGTGCATGGATTTGATGAAGCAAAGATCGTCCGCCACCTCAGGAAGGTGAGGCATCAACTCACTGATCCAGGCCCCGCTGTCTCCATGACGTTTAAATTTGTATTTGGAAGGAGCTAGCGGAAAACGGGTCTGACCTGACGTCATGGTGGTCAAACGTTGGCCTTGTCGCACAGATTCTGGAAGGTCCGTATCGAACAACTTGTCCAAACCCGGTTTGGGATCGAACAAATCCAATTGCGAAGGAGCGCCACTTTGGAACAGATAGATGACGCGCTTTGCTTTGGGCGCAAAATGCGGAAGCCCGGGCAGACCTCCCTGTTTGTTTCTGGATTCGGCACCCTTCAGATCGGATTTCATCAAGGAACCCAATGCAGCGGAACCAATGCCCAATCCGGCGCGCTGGAAGAAATACCGACGCGTCATGTCCATGCGGGATTCAATGTTTTGATTTGGATCAGATGAAGAATTCATAAAGTAAAAAAATGGGGAGTGATGTGCTGCAGCACGCTTGCTGACGCGTTCGTTGACGCCACGGACATCTGAATATATTCAGCGCGATCGCGGCCCCGCGGCAGCGGGGCCCTACCGAAAGGTATGGTGAAAAATTGGTTCATTCGCGGGTGATCGTTTCGTCGAGGTTGAGTAACACGTTGGCAATGGCGGTGTAAGCGGCGAGTTTGACCGAGTCGTCCGATCCGGACTTTTTCTCACCAATCTGGATCAGGGCCTCAGCCTCCTGTGGATGCTTACGATAGTGTTCGAGATGTTTGGACAGGCTCTTCTGCATGATGTCCAATTCCATGGCATCGGGTTGTCGAGTCACTGCCAGGCGCCAACCGTAGGTCAATCGTTCCACATCGCTATTTCCACCTTCACGCATCATCCGTTCGCCAAAAAACCTCGCCGCTTCCACGAACTGCACATCATTCAAAGTCGCCAAGGCCTGCAGCGGGGTGTTGGTCGCTCTGCGCGCCACATCGCAACGCTCACGACCACCGGCGTCAAAGATCACCATGGTGGGTGGCGCGACGGCACGTTTCCAAAAGGTATACATACTGCGCCGATAAAGATCATCCCCCGCGCCTCGCACGTATTTCATCTTCTTGTCATAGGCTACTTCTTCCCAAAGCCCGGCCGGTTGGTAAGGTTTGACACTGGGGCCGCCTAGTTTTTCTTCCAACAAACCACTGATCGCCAAGGCCTGGTCACGTATTGCCTCGGCACGCAACCGAAACCGCGGGCCTCGCGCCAACAAACGGTTTTCGGGATCCAATTTCAATAGGGATTCGGAAACGGCAGAAGATTGACGATAGGTCGCACTGGTCACGATCATGCGTTGCATTGCCTTGACATCCCATCCGCTGCGAATGAACTCCGTTGCCAAAAAGTCGAGTAATTCGGGATGGCTTGGAAATTCTCCTTGAGCTCCAAAATCATCCACTGTCTTGACCAATCCTGTGCCGAAATACATCTGCCAGTATCGGTTCACCGTGACACGAGCCGTCAGCGGATGATCAGGAGCCACCAGCCATTGGGCCAGCCCAAGTCGATTGTTCGGGGCACCTTCGGGCAGTTTACCCAAACTGACAGGAATCCCGGGAAACACCTCTTCGCGCTGCTGATCATATTGTCCACGATTCAGGAAATAAGCCGGCCGCCGCTTTTCCATTTCCTCCATCACCATGACGGTGGTTGTTGCCCTTTTGCGCACTTGATCCAGTTCCTTTTTAGCCGTGGCCAATTGTTCCCGCAATGGAGCATAGACCGGGGACATTTGACGGTAATGTTCGATCAAGAGTTGATGCTGTTCATCCGTGCCTTGGTCCCCTGCGTTCAAAGCCGCTATCATGGCTTCGGAAAATCCCTCTTTGCCGTCCAGCGTCGGTTTCCGAGCGGAAGTCAGGGACAAGCGAAACCGACCGATCGCATGTCGATTGAAACCCGCACCATGGTGCAAGCGAACCACGAGCTGCGTCCCTTCGGCCACATCCAGAGGGTCGGCCAAGGTAAACACCGCTGTGGTATCCTCTATTTTAGGCCGCCCATAAACAGCCCACCCTGTATTGGATTTTCCGTCGATGGCGTTTTCGATGGGATAATTCCCTTGTGAATAAGAAGCTTGAGCGGAAGCAATGTTCAATGACCTTGGTTTTTCAATGTCCGGTTTCTTTTCCAACACCTCGAACTCAGTGAGCACAAAATTACCGTTCACCGAGCGGGCAAGTCCGTTGTCGGTCAAATCCGGGTGCGTCAATGTTTCCAAACGTATGCCGGTCAAGGTCCCTTGTCCCGGTTGGAGCGTTACGGTATAACTGGGATTCGATGGATTGGGTCCCGTCGCCAAACGGGAACCATCGTTGAGCAGTTGAAAAGTTACCCCCCCGGTTGATTCAACATCCAACACGCTGGCAGCCTGCCAGACTGGGTGTAATTGCTGTGACTGGATATCGGCACGAGCCTGTTTCTTCCAGGATTCAAATGCCTCGAGAAATTCCGGAGTGTTCAAAGCCAGGGTGGTTTCCAGTTCTTCGACTTGTTTTTCAGCTGCGGAAACTTTGATCTCCATTCCCGGCACCGGCACCGAGATCGTGGGTGTAGCGTTGCCTCGATTGCCATCGCGCCCATTTTCCGGAACGTTGTTGAAGTAGGCAAACAGGGAGTAAAATTCCTTCTGACTGATGGGATCAAATTTATGACTGTGACAACGTCCACACCCGACAGAAAGTCCCATCCAGATAGCCCCGGTGGTTTCTACCCGGTCAATCACATACTCCACACGATACTCTTCGGGTATGACTCCCCCTTCTCCATTGATGCGATGGTTACGATTGAAACCGGATGCAATGATCTGATCGATGGTCGCGTCCGGAAGCATGTCTCCGGCGATCTGCTCAATGGTGAATTGGTCAAAGGGTTTGTTCTGGTTGTAGGCATCAATCACCCAATTCCGCCAGATCCACATCTGACGTTCCTGATCGTTCTGGTATCCATTGGTGTCGGCGTATCTTGCTGCATTCAACCAATCCAATGCCATGCGCTCACCATACCGATTGGATTGAAGCAATCGATCGACCAATTGTTCGTAGGCGTCAGTGGAATGATCCCGGAGGAAAGCATCCACCTCTAGCGGTGTGGGAGGAAGTCCGGTCAGATCCAGCGTTACACGACGGATCAGGTTTTCTCTGGTCGCCTGTTCGGAAGGAGACAAACCCTCATCTTCGAGTCGCTTGAAGACAAAGGCATCAATCGGCTGACGCACCCAATTTTGGAGTTTGACTTCAGGGATGTCTGCTTGCACCGGAGGAACAAAGGACCAATGCGTTTCATATTCGGCTCCCTTTTGAATCCAGGCACGGAACAATGCCTTTTCAGCGTCTGACAAACTGGCATCCGAATCCGGTGGAGGCATCACGTCATCGGGATCATTGGTAAAAATGCGCTGAATCAATTCGCTTTGATCCGGATCACCGGGAACAACGGCCCGCACTCCGTCATGATCGAGCATGGCCCCCTCGGAAGTATCAAGACGCAGATCACCTTTGCGCTGAGCCTCATCAGGACCATGACAATGAAAGCAGCGATCGGAAAGAAGGGGGCGTATGTCTCGATTGAAACTGACTTCACTCGCCGACAAGCCCGAAAGAAACGACGAACCAGCCAACATCAGGAAGGCAATCAGGTAATTCCTCATGAGTGCATCATTGCGTGGAATACGATGGGTCATAACAGTCATTGGTCGAAGCAAGCTTAAGCTTAATACTCAAACATTCAAGCATGGTTCCCCTACGCTTATTGGTCTGTCTGCAACAATATTTGCATACCAGACCATGGCCAATTCGCCTCAAGGTGCATGGGTGGATTCGGAATAAAAAACCATCTCCGGACATCGAATCAGACAGGAACATGTCATCGGCCAACAAACAAAACCATTCCTCAGAGAAAGCACCCATGCTGTGGTGTTTGGGGGCTGTTGTTACGTTCCATCTGGCGAGCGCAAATAAGTGGTTGGCGCCGATGATGATTGTTTTCTTTTTCTGCCTGATCCAGGCAAGTCAACACGGATGCGGCCGTAAGAATTTCTATCGGGGGATCTTGATGGGCGTGTTGATCTATGGATGGCAACTGCGGTTCTTTCTCAACATTTTTGGTGGTGCGGCGGTGGTCTTGTGGTTGGTTCTGGCCTTCTGGTTGGGACTATTTATGGCTCTGGCCAGTCACTACCAGCGAAGACGCAGTGTTCCTCTGCAAATCCTGC
>CAYPZD010000058.1:0-32490 GCA_964415055.1 uncultured Verrucomicrobiota bacterium
CCGGTAAACTCAGAATCCCGGCTTAAGTTAATTCCACTGGAATTATCGAAGAACCTTTTTTGTTGATATCCCCTGTGGGAATGCTCAGCGCCGCTCCCACGTAGAGGGATTCATTCTCATCACTCCAGAGCATGTAGTTCAAACCGATCGATGTATCGCCTACACCATGGGACTTGATGATGAACTCGTCGAATCCGGGAACCACACTGATATGACAGGTTTCCTGCTGCACATAAGACAACTGCAAATCAAGGAATAATCGGTCGGTGACTTGGTATCCCACATTCAGCAAATGGGCGCGCTGAATGATTTCGATGGGAGAACGGGGAAGAGTGCCTGCATTTGCGCTGTGGGGATGGTTCGGGTGCCCGTCTGATACTCCTTGAAGTGAGCCGTGACAAAATTATATCCAAAAGACCACCTCTCCGGTGGTAGAGGTTTGCCGGTGGCTTTGTCGTGTGGAATGATACGCCTTGCCAGAATGTCCTCGATTCCAAGCAGCGTCAGGTCGGTGGGCGTGGATTGTGCCTGCGAGTTGAAAGTCAGCAGGCTCTGCAGCATGATCAGAAGCGACAGCCCTGACAGCTGAATCACTTTCGAAAAGGGTTTCGCGATGGGGAAGAGGTTCATAACAGGTGTTCCGTCCTTTGAGGCAGTCTGTTTTCCTTGTTGAATCTTGTCGATTAGATGTTCGTTCGGTCCCCTTTTGGTGATGTGGTTCCTGGGCTTGCTACCTGCAAGGATCTCCTTTGGTAAGCAAATATTCGGCTTTTCGCAAGCTTGCAATCCCCTTGCTTTAAAATAAATGAAACTCGATTCTTGAATTAAAAGGTCAAATTTTCGATGATGCCCGGCCTGAAATGACGAAAATACTCGCGCGGTACCTGCGAAAACTCCCCAAGAAAACACGATCCATTGTGTTGACTTGTATCTATGGGGTGACCGCGGGGCTGGCGGCGGTGGCTTTTCACAAAGCCATTCAATACGTCTTTCACTTCACGATTATTCTGTTTTCCAGTTTTTCCATCAAATCCTTCCTCATCGGCAGTTTCTGCAGCATCATTGGGGCATCCCTGATTGTTGGATTTTTGTTAAACCGGTTCTGTAAAGAGGCGGCGGGGAGTGGCATTCCACAGCTTAAACTGGCTTTTTGGAGTGATTTTGGTTACGTGCCCTGGCGTGTGGCCTGGGTGAAATTCGTAGCGGGTGTCTTGAGCATCGGGGGAGGCTGCAGTATGGGGCGTGAAGGGCCGAGTGTGCAGCTGGCCAGTGGTGTGGCGTCCAATGTGGCGGGGCTCCTGGGCGAACCCAAGCAAAACCGTCGTCATGCAGCGGCCGCAGGGGCGGCGGCGGGATTGGCTGCTGCGTTCAATACTCCCCTGGCTGCCATCACCTTTGTGTTGGAAGAAATCGTTCAGGATTTGAACAGCCGTTTCCTGGGAAGTGTGCTCCTGGCTTCTGTTTTAGGTGCCTTTGTCGTTCATTCGCTGGCTGAAAAGCATCCCGCTCTCGAGATTTCCGCGGTTGGGGCTCCTGATTGGCGGATTTACCTGCTGACACCTGTGGTCGCAGCTGCCGCGGCTTTGGTCGGTGTGTTGTTTCAGAAATCCAGCCTCAAACTGAGAAGCGGATGCAAAAAAACGACCAAAATACCGGGATGGTTGTTGCCGGCAGTGGGGGCTTTAATCGCATGGGGGGCTGCTGTCTGGATCTTTGTCTTCACCAAGGAACAGACCGGGCAGGGACATTTGGGTGTGTTTGGGGTGGGGTATGCGGATCTGAATGCGGCTTTGACCAGTGCATTCAACTGGAAAGTGGCCGGACTTTTGTTGATTGGAAAATTGATTGCAACCGTGGCCTGTTACGGCTTTGGCGGATGCGGGGGGATTTTTTCTCCCACTTTGTTTTTGGGGGGGATGACCGGGGTGTTGTTGACCGGGCTCTTCGGATTCTTTTTTGATCTCCATACCGAAGCTCAGATTACTCTGGCGGTGGTTGGAATGAGTGCATGCCTGGGAGCGGTCGTCCGGGCACCGGTAACCGGTATTTTGATCGTTTTTGAGATGACCAACGAGTTTTATCTGGTGCCGGCCCTGATGCTGGGAGCCCTCATCAGCACCGCCATCAGCCGAAAATTCTGCAAAGCCAACTTTTATGAGGAACTTCTGGAACAGGACGGCCACCAGTTGGAGCACGTGATTCCTCCGCGCGATTTGAAAAGCTGGCAACAGTTGCCAGTATCAGCGATAGCGAACTTCTCCCCGATCATTCTCAAGGATACAACCAAAGAATCGATTCAGGACCTGATTGATACGTATCCATATTTACGATTTCCGGTTGTCATCGATCGCGAAATTCAGGGCGTTTTGTCCCGCGAAGAAGCTTTGGAAGCGCTGGAAGAGGATCGCGAGCCGGAATTGACGCCATTGGTCACCTGTAGTCCCTCCCAAAGCATCCGGGAACTTCAGTTTTCATTGATCGAATCCAAATCGGGACTGGTCGGACTCCTCGACCCCGGAGGCAAACGTCTGATCGGTATCGTGACACTGCACGACTTGCTGCGTCGTGAAGTGGCTATCACGAAGGAATATGTTGACGATGTCTGACGGTCAATCCCGTTGGCTCCACTCCTGGTAGAGTTTTTCAATGGCGGACCTTTCAGGGATGTCGCCCTTCAGGATGATGATCCGGTAGTGAATGTCGAATGGTTCCTCTTTTTTCAATGACTGGGTGAAAAAGGCTCCGAAGCGTCCGTAATTCCTGTATGCTGAATACTTTGTTTGCTTTGGATTTTGCGGGTGATTCATGTGGATGACCGAGTATGTCCCGCTTTCAATTTCGTATTGTTCTCCCACCCACGGCAAATCCAAATCTTTTCGTGGATCCTGACCTTCTTTCGGGAACAAGTATTGAGTGGCCTCTTTCTTAACATCGTTGGCCGGACGGTACTGGACCCCTGAATGCTCCGGATCTCCGTTCAGTTTCATGTCCTCAGTCGGCACCAGATTGGTGGAAACATCCACGATCGCAATGGTTTCCGGACTGCTTGTCCGGCAAAAGGACATGGTCCTCCATTCATGGATCACCGTTATACCTTCCTTATCGATCCAGTTGATCTGTGATGTGAATTGCGTTTGTTGGTCATTGACCAATTGGCTGCTGAAATCCTGATGAACCTGAAAACATCCATTCATGTGCCAGAAATCAAAACGACCTCGTTCGGTGGTTAAACGGTTCCACCCCAGATAAATGCCTCGATGGTGGGTGAATTGGCCGCCGGGGCCTTTGGTGATGGGAGTGCCAGTTGCCGGATCAATGATGTGCAGGTAGGGTTTATAGGTGGCGTGCTGTGCCTCAGGGGTGGACCTGTCGTGGGCGAACATATACCGCCCGACGAGTTTGCCGTCTTCCTGAATATCCAATTCCCCATCCTGGTGGTGAACCAGTCTAAAACCTTCGGCTTCTGAATGAATGGTGATGGCCAGGCATAGAGCCAGGCTGAAAGCGTGAATCATCGGCCGGAATGGAATGGTGTGGATTATCATAAACGTGCTTATACCCTGAGCCGAATCGCTTACACAAGGAGTAATCAGGGTTGATCGTTACCATTTGCTTGGGTAAGGTATTCACAATGTTCATGCCATTGAAAAAATTGGGATTTGCTCGCGTCCGACATGCGCATCTCCTCGGGATGCTCGGGATCGGGAGTGGGATGCTTTTCTTCGCCAATGCCGCCTTGTCTGCCGACGCCGGGGAGCATTTTCGAACTCGCGTTTTACCCGTACTGGATGAGCACTGTTTCAAGTGTCACGGTGCTGAAGGCAAGGCCAAAGGAGGCTTGGATCTCGCCAGCCGTGAAGCTGTTCTGAAAGGCGGGGATTCCGGTCCGACCGTTGATTTGGACGCGCCTGAAAAAAGTTTTCTGCTCGACATGGTTTCTTACAGGGACGCCGACCATGAAATGCCGCCCGACAAGGGGAAACTTTCGCCTGCAGCCATCGGTGCTTTGGAAGAATGGGTCAAGGGTGGACTTGTTTTTGATGAAGAAGCCGTGGCCGCCAAATTGGAATCGATCGAATCCGAAGGACAGTTCTACGATAATTCCATCAATGAAAAAACGCGTAATTGGTGGGCCTTTCGTCCCGTTATCCATCCTGTAGCGCCTGAAGTCGATGATCCGGAATGGAGCCAAAATCCAATCGATGCCTTCATCCTGGATCGCTTGAAACAACAGGACCTGTCCCCAAACGGTCCGGCCAGTCGGCAGGAATGGATACGCCGCGCTTACTACGATCTGACCGGATTGCCGCCTACGCCGGAAGATGTGGAGGCCTTTGAAAAAGATCGCTCCGACAAAGCTTACGAAAAAGTGATCGATCATTTGTTGGCTTCCGATCGTTATGGTGAGAAATGGGGACGTCACTGGTTGGACCTGGTTCGGTATGCCGAGACCAACGGATACGAACGTGACAATCCCAAACCGGATGCCTGGCGATATCGTGACTATGTGATCCGTAGTTTCAACAGTGACAAACCCTATGACCAGTTTGTGAAAGAGCAGATTGCCGGGGATGAATTGGACCACGTGACCACGGATTCCATCATTGCGACCGGGTTCCAACGATTGGGGATCTGGGATGATGAGCCGGTGGATGCCGATCAGGCTTTCTATGACGGGTTGGACGATGTGCTGGCCACGGCAGGGCAGACATTCATGGGCCTGACTGTTGGGTGTGCCAGGTGTCATGAGCATAAGATCGATCCGATGCCTCAGGAGGATTATTACCGGCTACTGGCTTTTTTCCACAACACCTATAACAATATTCAAGAAGGGCGTTTCAAGAAATCTGCGTTCTCCCTGAATACCACGACGGTCATTGCATCCGAAGAGGAAGTGAATAAGCACAATGCCCTGAAGAAGGCTCTGGATGATCAGGTCAAAGAGCTGCAAAAGCAGGTCGACCATTATGAGTTGAAAGTTTTTGCGACCTTTTCCAATCCGGAAAAAGAAGACGCCAAAGACCAGCGCACCCGGCGAACCATGATCGCCAACAAGCGTAAGGATGTGCTGGGCAAGGAGGAGTTGGAAGATTACCTGGCCATTGAGGAGGAGTTGAAGCAATTGCGGAGGAGAAGACTTCCCGAACTGGCGAAAGCGCTTTCGATCAAGGAAAATGGACCCGTTGCACCAAAGACATACGTCCTTTTGAGGGGAAACGCTCATTCCAGAGGGGCGGAGGTTCAACCGGGTTTCCCTACGGTGCTTGGTTTTGAAGATCCCGTGATTCCCGAACCCGAGGCCGGCGCTCAAACCAGCGGTCGGCGTCGAGCCCTGGCTGAATGGTTGGTGCGAAAGGACAACCCGCTCACTGCTCGGGTGATGGCCAATCGAGTCTGGCAATTTCATTTCGGGCGCGGCATTTGCCGGTCACCAAGTAATTTCGGGCAAAATGGTGAAAGGCCCACCCATCCGGTTCTCCTGGACTGGTTGGCGAGCTATCTGATGGACCAGGGTTGGAGCCTCAAAAAGCTGCATAAACAAATCATGCTATCCAAAGCCTACCAAATGTCCTCGCGCGCCCAAGACAAGGCCCTCGCGAAGGATCCGGAGAATAATCTGTTCTGGCGTTTTGATATGCGGCGGCTTACGGCTGAAGAGATCCGGGACTCCATTATTCATTTAAGTGGAAAACTGAATTTGCAGATGGGGGGACCCAGCATCTACACTCCGGTTCCGGAAGTGATTCTGGCAACCGCATCCCGGCCGGATGCCGCGTGGGGCAAATCACCGGAAGACCAGCAAAACCGGCGCAGCATCTACGTCTACATCAAGCGATCCCTGCACGAACCGCTGTTGAAGACCTTTGATCTTGCCGACACGGACTCAGCCTGTGCCGTGCGTTTTGTGACAACGGTGCCCACCCAGGCATTGACCATGTTGAACAGTGAGTTCCTGAACGATCAGGCCGAGTCCTTTGCCAAACGCCTGGAGCGGGATGCTTCGGATACAAGGGAGCGGATCGCGTTGGCCTTGCGATTGGCCACTTCCCGCGAGCCCGAAAACAAAGAAGTTCAACAAGGCGTTCAGATGATGGACGAACTTGTCAAGGAACTCAAAATGAGTTCACACCAGGCCCTGCAAAGATTTTGCCTGCTGGTGTTGAACATGAATGAATTTGTCTACCTGGATTAAGACACAACCGTGAACCGAAAGATTGCAACCATGAACACCAAACACCATTCCATGAAACCACATAACAGTTTTTGTCGCCGAACCCGTCGTGAGTTTCTGCACAACATCGGAGGTGGATTTACTTCTCTTGCTTTGACCGGCATGTTGGCCAAGGATGGATTTCTTTCCCAGCAGACGCTTGCTGCGGACGGACATACCGACTGGAAAAGTCCGATGATGCCCAAATCGCCTCATTTTGCACCGAAAGCCAAGAATGTCATCTTTCTGTTCATGTATGGCGGACCCAGCCATGTGGATACGTTCGATTATAAACCGAAATTGTATCCGCTGGATGGCAAAACGATTCAGGTGAAAACCTTCGGACGCGGGGGGCACAAAAATGAAGGCCGCGTGGTCGGGCCAAAGTGGAAGTTCAAACAGTATGGTCAAAGTGGAAAATGGGTGTCGGATCTTTTCCCTAATCTGGCTCATCACGTGGATGACATTGCTTTCATTCATTCCATGACTGCTGATTCACCCATTCATGGTTCTGCGATGCTCATGATGAACAGTGGTCAAATTCTCAGCGGACGTCCGTCACTGGGATCCTGGGTGAACTACGGTTTGGGGACAGCCAACCAGAACCTGCCCGGTTACGTTGTCATGCTGGATCAATCCGGGGGACCGATCAGCGGCGCCAAGAACTGGACCAGCGGTTACATGCCTGCCACGTATCAGGGCACCGTGTTTCGTCCAAAGGGAACGCCGATTCTGGACCTCAAAAACGCGCGGAACATGGACGCCAGTGAGCAGCAGGTCCTGTTGAAGCATCTCAACCACTTCAACCAGGGGCATTTGTCGGATCGTGTTGACAACAGTAATCTGGCTGCCCGCATTGCCAGTTACGAACTGGCTTACAAAATGCAATCCACCGCCCCCGAAGCCGTCGATGTGGACGGTGAACCGGAGCATATCAAGAACATGTATGGCATCAACCACGATCGCACGGAGGACTTTGGTAAGAAATGTTTGTTGGCGCGTCGACTGGTTGAACGCGGGGTGAGGTTTATTCAGATTTACTCTGGTGGGGCTCACAATGACCAGAATTGGGACGCCCACGGGGATCTTAAAAAGAACCATGACTGGCACGCCGGTAACACCGACAAACCCATTGCCGGATTATTGGAGGACTTGAAACAGCGTGGATTGCTCGATGAAACCCTGATCATTTGGGGTGGTGAATTCGGGCGCCAACCCACCGCGGAATATGCAGAAGGCACCGGGCGTGACCACAATGCTTACGGCTTCACCATGTGGATGGCCGGAGGCGGTATCAAAGGTGGCCAAAGCGTTGGCGAAACCGATGAACTCGGCAGCCAGGCGGTCACCAATAAGTTTCACGTGAAACACCTGCACTCAACCGTGCTGAACCTGATGGGACTGAATCCGATGGACCTGACGTATTTCTATGCTGGATTGGATCAGCGTCTGGTGGGGGTCGAAGGGGCCCAGCCGATCCATCAGATCATGGCCTGACAAATCCCAGAGACATCAAACCCAATACGATTTGCAACAGCCAGAGCATCGCCACAGCGCGACTCTGGCTGTTTCCATTTTGCACCAGTTTATGGGACAAATGATTGTTATCACCCTGGTAAATGGGTTGCCCGATGCGCAGTCGGTAAAGCACCACCCAGGTGAAATCAATGAGGAACACCCCTAAAATGGGAAGTGGACTGATGACGGCCCAACGATTGGGCTGCCCTTCATGGTAGAAATGCGGCAGGATGGATAACACCGCCATCAGGAATCCAGTCAAGTGACTGCCGGAATCCCCCAGAAAAGATTTGGCCTTTGGATAATTGAACGGCAGAAATCCGGCCAGGCCACCGCTAACGGTGAAGGCAAGGCTGGCCACCAGATAGTGTGTGTGCATGGCGGAATGAATGCCGAAAAACAATGCGCTGATGGCTCCCAGACCGGCGCAAAGCCCGTTCATGTTGTCGACAAAATTGCAGGCATTTACGACCAGCAGAATCCAGAACCAGGTCACGAAATAGCTGAAGAATGGATTGTCCACAAAGAGCGTGATGCGGATGCCGCACGCCGCCACCAGGAGAGCAGCGACGGTTTGAGCGATGAATTTTGGACCGGGTTTGGGGAGGTGTTTGTCATCCCAAAGCCCGATGCCAAGCATGATCGTCATGCCCCCAAGCAATCCAATGACCTGGATACCCCTCTGTTGAAACCCATACTGAAGGTAACCAAGAACCTTTTCCGGCAGGATGGGCAATTGAATGAGCAACAGGCTTCCGATGAATACCAGGGCCAGGGAAGTGCCCACTGCCAGCCCACCCGCAAGAGCGATGGGCTGATGATGTATCTTACGATGCCCCGGCTGGTCCATCCAACCGTGCTTGAGACACCAGGGCAGCCACCAGCGCATGGCGAGCCAGGTGGCAAAACCGGCTCCCAATCCACACATCAGATAAAGTCCATGGGGAAACAATTGCATTCCAATTCAAAAGTGGCGTGATCGTAGAGGAAAGCTTCCGATGAGACAACCTTGGAGCTTTGGTCAGGAATAGACCAGGGGCAGAATTAATTGTTCACGTTCCCGGGGGATGAATTTGGAGGCCCCTATACCGATCAGGCGCAGTGGGCGGGAAACCAATTTTTCTTTTGCCAGCAATTGGCACGCCGTGCGGTAGATGGTTTTTGTTTCCTGTACGCCGTCGAGCATGGTTGTTTGCCGGGATAAGGTGGTGAAATCGCTATACCGTACCTTGACCTGCACGGTTTTGGCGAGCAGGCCGTGTCGAACCAGTTTCTCGGAAATCTCTTCCGCCTGTTCATGCAATGCCCGTTTCAAAATCGTGCGATCTTCGGTATCCTCCAAAAATGTTGTTTCGCTGCTGATGCTTTTGACACCTTCGCTGGTTTCCACCGGGCGATCATCCTGCCCCAGGGCATAGGCTTTCAAAGTCGGACCGAAACTCCCCAATAGTGATTCCAGACGTCCCGGATAGTTCTGGATATCTTTGATGTTTGTCAGTCCGGATTTAAGTAAAATGCCTTCGGATACCTTGCCAACGCCGTGGATGGATCGTACCGGCAGGTTGCCCAGAAATGCGACCTTGTCTCTTTCGGGTATCAGGATCAATCCGTTCGGTTTATCATAATCGCTGGCGATCTTGGCCAACATTTTATTGCTGGCGATGCCGACACTGATGTGAAGTCCGCGTTCCTTGTGGATGACCATTTTCAGGGATTTTGCCATGGGCAATGCCGCCATCAATCGATGCTCCTGATCGTTTCCTTCACAGCGTCCGGTGATGTCCAGATAAGCTTCATCGATCGACATTTGCTCGATGGTGTCCGCGTAGGGGCGAATGATGTTCATGATGCGTCCGGACTCTTCCTTATAGCGTGCGATATCCGGGGGGACAAAGATGCCATTCGGACATAGCTTTTTGGCGGTTCGACTGGGCATGGCCGAGCGCACGCCGAAGGCACGGGCTTCATAACTGGCAGCGCACACCACGCCTCGCTGATCTGCGGGCGATCCTACAATAACAGGTTTTCCCTTCAGATGCGGGTGATCCCGTTGTTCGACCGAGGCAAAGAAGGCATCCATGTCCACGTGGAGAATGACACGTTGTTTCTGAGACGGGGAATTCATGGAAAGGGAGCCGGGTTGTTGGACGGTTCGATTGATGAATTTGGATGGTAATCTACCAGAACCAATGTGCCAGAAAGGCTGCGACCACGATGGAGGGCAGGTAATCGGCGAGACGCGGTTTCCCGACGCCTACGATGAGAACCAATGAAGTGAACACCATGATGCCACAAGCCCCGGTGATCCCCTCGATCATGTGAGTGGAAAGATGGGCATTGCCCAACCAACGGCCAAACAACGCAAGATTCCCCTGAAGGGCAAGCACCGGTATTGCTGACAAGATGACGGATTTTCCGAATATGCGGGTGAAGGAGTGCGCCGCGACGCCATCCATGACAGCTTTAATCAACAACACACTGTAATTGCCTGAAATGCCGTCCAAGGCGGCCCCGATGATGGCAAATGGTGTTAAGCAGAAAAGCGCCGAGGTCAGTTTGAATGCGTTGGCCTGATCCGGTCTTTCGAACTGGTTCTTGGCGTATTCGGCCAATCGATTCAATGTCTTCTGAATCCCAAGGATCATGCCGAGGATGTTGCCGAGGGTGATCGCCGCAAAAAGTATCAACATCTGTTTGCCATGTCTCAACACACCTCCGTGCATGGAAGTCCAGATAAGATGCGTTCCCACCACCATGGCAAAACATCCCAGAGCCAGTTTGATCTTTTGCTGTTTTGATTCGGAAAGATCTTTACGGGAAAGCATCGCCAGTCCGCTTCCCAAAACGATGGCTGTTGCATTGATGATGGTGCCGGTCACGACATGGACTATACCGGAAGTCAGGTGAAGAATCCAATGCCCGTTTTTAGTGTTGTTGTTTGAAGAGCTGTTTCCTGAAAGGGGGGGAAAGTCATCCTGCAGGCGTATTCTGGAGATGTGTCCAATGGAGAAAAACACGTCTCTGGACTGCGGTGTGCAGCACCGCTCTGGATACGGTTCGTATGTGCGAATCGGGTTCAAATGCTGCAAGCATGAATGGTTGCGCTGGATACCACCATAGGAAGGGGAGGTGTGACTGATATTCGTAAACACCAACGTTTCCCTGGCGTATCCAGAGCGGTGTTGTGACCACCGCAGTCCAGAGTGTTTTTCGGCCATATCACCCTTCACAAGATCAGGGAAATGTCTTTTTACCAGACTGATCTCCGCTCTTGTCAGGGGGGGGCTGTGTAGTATGCTATACCGAAACCCGGTATGCATGTTTTCAACTTGATACGATACTTATTGTGCCATTCGGAGTCCTTGGGCTGCTTTCGAAGAACATGGGTTGTGCTTTGTTTGTTCGCCATGGCCCATGGCAGTGTTTCCTCTGTTCAGTCGGCCGATGCCATTGATTGGCAGGAAGCGGACGATTTCTGGTCGGTGCAAGCTCCACAGGCGGTGGAACGTCCCGAGGTTTCCCTTGAAACCTGGCCACGGCAAACCATCGATTTTCATTTGCTGGCAGCCATGGAAGATCAAGGGCTCCGTCCTGCCCCCGAAGCCTCGCGCTCAACGTTGTTGCGGCGTCTCTCTTTTGATTTGACCGGTTTGCCTCCGACTTTTGATGAATTGCAGGCGTTCATCGGTGATTCTGCTCCCGATGCCTACGAGCAACGCGTTGATCGTTTGTTGGAATCCCCTCGTTTCGGTGAACGCATGGCAAGTATGTGGTTGAACCTGGCACGTTATGCCGAGGATCAGGCCCACCAGGTTGGAAGTGATACCAAACATTTTTATCCCAATGCCTATCATTATCGTCGTTGGGTGATCGATGCGTTCAACCGTGACCTTGGGTATGACGATTTCATCAAGCTTCAATTGGCGGGCGATCTTTATGACAACACTTCGCATGACGATCTGGTTGCCACCGGTTTTATCGGGCTGGGTCCCAAGTATTACAACCGGGGTAGATTGGATGTCAAAGCAGTGGAATGGGCGGATCAGGTGGATACCGTGATGCGCACCTTTCAGGGGCTGACTGTTGGGTGTGCGCGGTGTCATGATCACAAATTTGATCCCATCACCATGGAAGACTACTACGGTCTTGCCGGTGTGTTTGCCAGCACGGATCTGGTCAACGTAGCCTATGATAAACCGGTCGATCAGATATCCGAAGAAGACATGAAGGCTCACAAGGGCACTGCTCACATCATCAAGGATGGAAAAGTAGAGGATCTTCACGTTTTTCAACGTGGCAATGTGGATCAAAAAGGGGAAGTGGTGCCACGTCGTTTTCTGACCTGGTTGAGTCATGGTAACCCCCAGGCATTCGAGACCGAGGAAAGCGGACGCCGGGAATTGGCGGATCACATTGCTTCACCGGACAATCCCCTGACCACACGCGTCTATGTCAATCGAATCTGGTCGCTCTATTTCGGAAAGGGATTGGTGCCGACGCTGAGCAACTTCGGAGCGCTGGGGGAGCAACCATCCCACCCCGAATTGCTGGATGATTTGGCGGTGAGATTCTTTAAGCAAGGGAGTTCCACCAAACGCCTGGTAAGAGAAATGGTCTTGTCAGCGGCTTATCGTCAGGATTCGGTCGCCGATAACACCATTGCCGAGCAGGATCCGGATAATCGTTGGCTCACGCGCATGCCCAGAAGGCGAATGGGAGTCGAGATGTGGCGGGATTCCATTTTGGCTGTTGCGGGAACGCTTCAACAAAAAGGAGGGGCTTCTCTGGAATTGGATGATCCCCGGAATGTGCGTCGTACGGTTTATGCACGGATCAGTCGGCTCAAGTTGAATGATCTTTTGATTCAGATGGATTATCCGGATGCCAATGTCCATGCTGCCTCCCGTAGCAGTACCACCACCCCATTACAGAAACTGTATGCCATGAATAGTCCGTTTATGATGCATCAGTCAGACGCCCTTTTGAAACGCCTGGACCTGGATCAACCTCGTCAGGATCTCGTGAGACAATTGTATCAGAGAATTTATGCGAGAAACCCTGACCCAACCGAACAAACGATGGCGATGGACTTCCTGAAACCATCAAATGACGACTCAACGTCTGAGAAAAGGCTGGGGATGCTGGCACAGGCTCTGATGATTTCCAACGAAATGCTCTACCTTGACTGAAACATGAAACCTTATTTACCCATCGACACTCATGGTTTGAATGCACCCTTGTCCAGGCGCGCCATGCTGGAGCAAACCGCCACAGGTTTTGGGATGCTGGGGCTGCTCGGAATGACCGTGCAAAAGGGTAACGCGGAGACATTGTCCGACCCGGTTCGTCAGCACACCGTGATCAAGCCACGAGCCAAGCGCGTGATCTTTTTGTTCATGAACGGTGGCCCGTCTCATGTGGATACCTTCGATCCCAAGCCGGCGCTGGCTCGGCTCGAAGGCAGTCAACCGACGGGAGATCTTTATAAGAAACCGAAAACGTCCGGTTTCATGCCTTCTCCATTCAAGTTTTCCCGGCATGGACAGAGCGGGATTCAAGTAAGCGAGTCCCTGCCTAAATTGGCGGAAGTGATCGATGAATGCTGTATTCTGCGATCCATGCACACCGATGTGCCGAACCATGAACCGGCATTGTTGCAGATGCACACCGGGAACATTCAACCTATTCGACCAGCTTTTGGATCATGGTTGCTTTACGGTTTGGGTACCGAAAATCAAAATCTGCCTGGATACGTGGTGCTGAGGCCCAGTCCCAACATCGTGGTGGGGCCGGCGCTTTGGTCCAATAGTTTTTTACCGGCAAAATACCAGGCAACCAGCATCCTGACCTCGGACCTGAAGATTGATCAATTGATCCGGCACATTCGTAACCCCAGATATTCATTGAAGGAACAGCGCGAACAGTTGGATCTGGTGCAGGCCTTGAATCGCAAGCACATGAAGGCCAGAGAAGGGGATTCGGAATTGGACGCACAGATCAAGTCCATGGAAACCGCCTATCGCATGCAGATGCAGGCCTTTGATACGCTGGACCTCGAAAAAGAATCAAAGTCCACTCGTGAGATGTATGGGAATTCGACTTTTGCCCAATCCTGTCTGATGGCCCGTCGACTGGTGGAATCGGGTGTGCGTTGTGTCACGGTCTACTATACCAACAAGGGAAATCAACCCTGGGATACGCACACGAATCACAATGCCGGGCATACCAAATTGTGTGCCGATAGCGATCAGGCCACCGCGGCATTGATCAAGGATTTGAAGCAACGCGGTTTGCTGGATGACACCCTGGTGATATGGGGTGGTGAGTTTGGGCGTACTCCATATTCTGAAACGCGTAATGGAGATAAAAAACCTGCAGGTCGCGATCATCACCACACTGCTTTCTCCATGCTTCTGGCAGGTGGTGGAGTGAAAGGCGGGATGGCGTATGGCAATTCCGATGAACTCGGAATGGTGGCCACTGAAAATCCGATGCATGTCCATGATCTGCATGCCACGCTTCTTCACTTGATGGGGTTGGATCATGAGCAGTTGACGTATCGTTATTCAGGCAGGGATTTTCGCCTGACCGATGTCAGTGGTGCGGTCTGTCATGATATTATCGCCTAATTGAGCCTGAGGTCCTGGTATGAGTTTCTTTCGAGTTTCCAAAGCAATTGCTTTGCGCGTGTTATCTTGTCTGTTGCTTGCCGCGTTTTTTGCTGTCAGCGTCAGTAAAGTTCAAGGTGAAGCCCCGCCGAACCTGGTGTTGATTTTGGCCGACGATATGGGATACGGGGATGTTCAAGCGAACCAACCGGAATCGACCATTCCGACACCCCATCTGGATCGTCTGGCCGAAGAGGGGATGCGCTTCACCGATGCCCATACACCCTCCGCCGTTTGCACCCCGACGCGTTACGGGTTGATGACCGGGCGTTATTGTTGGCGTTCCCGTCTCAAACGCGGCGTGTTGAATGGCTACAGTGATCACCTGATTCAGGAGGATCGGTTGACTTTGGCTCGTTTCCTGAAGGGGCAGGGATATCACACAGGAGTGGTGGGGAAATGGCACTTGGGACTGGATTTCAAAAGGTTGGAAACTCATACCAGCATTGATTATAAAATGCCGGTGCGTTGGGGACCCAATGATTTTGGGTTTAACGAGAGTTTTGTTATCCCGGCATCCCTGGATTTCCCTCCCTATGTCTACATCAAGAATCAACAGATAACGACGGTGCCCGAAACGATTCAGCCCAAGGAAGGTTTTCCGGCTTACTTGCGTGAAGGACCTATTGGAACTGATTTTATCATGGAAGACTGTTTGGACCGCCTGACCGATGAAGTGGTGGGATTCCTTGAGCGCAACAGCCATTCCGAACAACCCTTCTTCCTTTATTTCCCCATGACCGCTCCACATAAACCCGTGCTGCCACATTCCAGGTTCCGGGGTAAAACCGACCTGGGACCATACGGTGATTTCATCGTTCAATGTGATGCCGTGGTTGGGCGTGTGTTGAAGAGTCTGGATTCCCTCGGACTCGGTTCGAATACGATGGTGGTTTTTACCAGTGACAACGGTTCATTCATGCGGCGACTGGACGGAGCCGATCAAGAGGATCACGTGGATGACGAAACCATTCAGGCGTTCAGATCCGATCGACATCGAGCCAATGGACCGTTCCGGGGAACGAAGGCCGACGTTTGGGAAGCAGGACACAGGGTTCCATTCATGGTCCGTTACCCGGGGAAAATTGCTCCCGGGAGTGTTTGTGATGCACCCGTTTGCCTGACTGATTATTATGCCACGGTTGCGGATTTACTGGGACGCAATATCCCTGAGAATGCTGCGGAAGACAGTTTTAGTCTGTTGCCGCTACTTGAAGAGACGGAGCACTCCACCTATAACCGGGCACCGGTCATCAACCATTCCAGCGGCGGCATGTTTGCCATTCGTAGCGGGCATTGGAAATTGGTTTTGGGGAATGGTTCCGGGGGGCGCCAAGCACCCAGGGGGCGGCCTTTCGAAAAACCCTACCAATTGTTTGATTTGGATTCAGACATCGAAGAGCGTCGCAATGTGATCGATCAAAACCAGCATGTGGCGAAAGAACTTGAGCAGGCCTTCTGGCAGATTCACGATAGTGGCAGGAGTCGTTGATGGATGCCAGGGGGGACTGTTTTTATTTTGTTTGTCCGCACCTCCGCAGTCGCGGGATCTACGAGTTGGCGCCGATTTTCGCAGATGTCGAAGGAAATTGAATCTGATGTGCTGAACCAGGAAACCACCGCCAATGGTTCAAGTTGATTTCAAGACTGAGGTCCTGTGACCTTTCCTTTTTCCCTTTTCTTAATGGGAATCAGGGGGTGGCCTCCATAAATGGTCCAGGGTTTCAGGTTGTGATGCACCAGCGATCCGGCGGAAACAACGGCTCCTTCTCCGATGCGTACTCCCGGAAAAAGAATGGCTCCCGTGAAGATGACGGCATGATCTTCAATGACAATCGAGGAACGAATGGGTGTGCGCGAGGTTGTCGGTACCGTGGGATTGGTCAATCCCGCTTCGACGTTTTCTGTACCGGTGACAATGCGCACCGCCGCGCCAATGCTGACATAGTGTCCGATGGAACAAGTGCCTCCACCTGATATCGATGAGCCAAAAGCAAAATGAACATGATTGCCGATTTGAACGCCCTGTCCGGCAAACAGAAAGACACCTTCATCGATCTGCGTATGGTTTCCGATGGTGATTCTATCGGGATGATCGATTCGTGAGCCTTCAAAGATCCTGACTTGCCGGCCTGTCTTTTGAAAGTGGTTTTTCAGTAACTCTTCGTCAATGAGTCGCCCAGGACCGAAGGTTTTTGGGGGATTTTGCATGGTGGTCACTGTGCTTAAGGTGTGAGGTGTTTTTTTTGCTCCGTAACTCAATTCGTTAATCCCCCATCGATTACGATTTCGGATCCCGTGATATAGCGAGACTCATCGGACAATAAGTGTAATACCGTTTGAGTGACATCGCTGGTCTTGCCGAGTCGTTTCAGGGATGTTCGTTTGCGGATGGATTCCAACTGGGAAGCGTTCAAGCTTTGTGTCATTTCGGTCTGCAGAAAACCTGGCAGGATCGCATTGCTGCGAATGCCTCTGGAACCATATTCACGGGCGATACCTTTGGAAAAACCACACAACCCTGCCTTGGCGGCCGCATAGACACTCAATCCCTTGAATCCTTGATGGGCGCATACCGATGAAATAAATACCAGGCTACCCGATCGTTCATGTGCCAGCATGCCTTTCAGCACTGCCTGTGCTACTAAAATGGTCGCATGAAGGTTCAACTGAAGCGAATGCTGAATTTCATCCGTGGACAGCATGGTGAGCAGGCCTTCAGTGCCTATGGCGGCATTGGCCACCAATCCATCGACCGGATGCTGCAACAACCCGGCTTCATTTAAAAAGTGTTCGAGTTGTTTCTTGTCCGATAAATCGCACGGAATGAATTCAAAACGCTTCCCGAATCGCTGGATCAATTCCTTGATGCCAGGAGAAGCATTGCGAGCGGTGGTGATGACCGATGCTTCCGATTTCAGTAGCATTTCGCAGATGTCTTTTCCAAGACCGCGGGATCCTCCTGTCACAAGTATGCGTTGTCCTTCGAATGATGTCACTTGGCGTCAGAGATTTGGATAGAGATTGCGTTTTCCGTTGTTCCATTCACGGACTTTTCCCCAAGCAATCCAGCGAGGCCAAGCAGGTTTGGGGAGTTGTTCGCGCATACTGTGCAAAATTTTGTCCAACAAGACTTGATTGCGCAGCGGGGTGGAGGACTCGAGAATCAGGGCGACAACGTGTCCTGTCAGTGGGTTCTCTTTGGCGAAAGCCAGGGCTCGAGCGACTTCGGGGAAGGCTTCCGCTTTGGTTTCAATATCGTCCAAACTCACCTTGAATCCACCAACGTTGATCACCCGATCCATTCTTCCTGTGATCCGGAAGTGATCCTTCTTGATTTTACAATGATCTCCCGTCTGTATCCAAGTATCGTTTCTGAGGAGTTGAAGTTCTCCGTTATTCAGCCGCCATCCGTCAAAACGCTTTTCCAGAGAGTGGAATGGAAACCATCCGTCTGCACGGTGGGACTTCGCGATGATACCCGCTTCGGCCGACGCATAGATGAGCGTGATGCGGCTCTTCGGAAAATGATTTCGAATGATGGCTTCGGTTGTCGGGCGTATCGGTTCTCCACCGAGAGTGATTTGTCGCGGTTGCCATTGCCTGGCTGGGGAATCCTTCAAAGTGTGCGCGAGCCAATCAAGAAAGGTGGGTGTCGCTGTCAGTATTTCGGGTTTGGATTGAAGGAGTAGTTGATGATTGATTGCCCACTTTTTGCTCAAGGGTAAAACGGATCCGCCTGATGCCACCGCTTGAACAGCCACCTGTGCCCCCGCAAAACTGGAAGGGTAAAAGCAGGTAGCCCAGGTGCATGCCTCATGTTTGGGATGTTTGATGCAGTCTTTTTCCAGACGATGGATGTCTTTCCAAACCAGTTTCGGCTTACCGGTGGTGCCGGATGAATACACCCCGATTGCTCCGGGAAAAGGCGCGGACGTTTGGGTGGCTTCCAGGCTGGAGTCGTCTGGAATGGATAAGTAGGAGGACTCAGGGGAACGTTCAGATATCCAGCGACACAATGCGCCATACCCGGATCCTTTTTCAGCCTGAACGCCTGAAGATTCCATAGTCGTCAATCACTTGAGCCAAATGTGGCCCCCCCCAACCGGGAGGCCGACATTTAGTCTGTGATATCATCGCCCCAGTGGCGAGTCAATGTGAATTAACGTTTTAACTGGGAAGGTATTGGAGAAATGGAAATCATGTTGAACATGGTCTCATCACTACTGTTGCCCGTGACGTTGAAATGGAAGTATTTTTTCACCTGATCATAGGGTGGCAGCTTTTTAAAATCGACCAATGCGTCTTCTTTGGATCCTTCCGTTTCAGGGACGGTTTCCCCGAGGATAGCTCCCAGCACGCCGCTCATTGCCGAGTCGGGATTGGTGCGGAAGGTTTCGTAGTAGAGCTGGATGATGGATGCGAAGCTCTGGTAATTGATGTAGCCTGATTGAAATCCTCCGACAGCATTGGCTGCTTGCTGGAATTCAGGATTACTTTTCAATGGGCGACCCGACCGGCTGCCGGATCGCAAATAGGATTCAATCATGTCTTCATCTGTTGAAAGCGCCACATACATACCGCTGGCGACAAAATGAATGCCCATGGTGGCCATTTCGCCGGGTTTCGCGCCCGGGGCAGGCGTGCCGCTTGGGACATTGATGGAATAGATCGTGCGACCGAGGAAGGATCGATCCTTCAGAACACTGTTTCCGCCGGGAAGCAGTCCGCTTGCCGCGATAAAGGCTTTGACCAGCGGCTCGGGATTGGGACTGCCAATGAGGAAGATTTCGGGCGGGTTCATGACTTCCATCAATTCTGTCGAAGCTGGGGGCCACTGGGCCACAATGAAATCGTCGCCGAGGTTTTCGATAAAGTTTCTTCTGAAGTCAAAGTTCGGATCGCGGTCTTTACCGATCAGCCCCATGGTCATCTGAAGCACTCCGGCAATTTGAGGGGAAATCTGGCCGAGCATGGCTTCGAGTTTTTGCCAGCTTTTACGGGCGTCGAATCGAATGCGTTGGAAGGTTGAGACATCATCCGTGACAAATGCGGGCGGCGATGCGTCTTTGTTTTCAAATTCGACCAGGCCTAGTAGTCCGGTGCGCTTACTGGCGGGCACCTGGACGGCGAAATCCCAGATGGAACCTTCCTTGTCGGAGGTCCAGGAAAAGCCCAATCCTTCGATGCCTTCCAAACCGAGTGCTTTCAAAACGGCCTCGGGCTTTGGCATCATGGCGAGCATAGGATCTTGCGAAGCGCCAGGCTTGGGTGCGTTTTCGGTGATGAATTTTTTAATCAATGCATAGATCGGTTGGAACTGTATGTAACCGTAAGCTGCAGCGTTCCGGAATTTCTTTTGATAGAACTGATTGAACGAAGCTTGTGATGCAATGGATTTGCCGCCTCCTCCCCGAATGCGCTGGATGGTTTGTTCCAAATGAATCGTCGAGCTGCTGGCCAGAAACACGGAGTCGATCTGACCAAAAGTCAGGGATGCTTTTTTACCTTCCCTTTCGTTTCCTGAAGCCGGACCAAACTGGGAAAAGTCAGCGTCGAGTTCAGTCGTGTAAAACGGAAGATTCTGGATGGTGACCGGCTTGAGGGGATTCCCTGCTTCCTGTGATTTGTTGCGAGCCAGTTCGATCAATTCGGTGATTTTTGCAGCCTGATCTCCGGAGTCCATGATGGCCAAAATGTCGATGCCTGACCTGCTTTCAGGTGGCTTTGGAAAGATAGCCAACGTCGCTTGCCCTTTGATGAGTTGGCTGAGTGAACTCAACGAAAAACCGGTCTTTTTCTCAAGTTCCTCAGACACTTTGGCCTCAAAGGATTTCTCAGCATGTTCGCGGAAGCCCGCCATGGACGGATCATTCCAGAATTGCATGTATAGTGTGTCATTCCACGCCGTTTTGGCGCCGTTGTAACTTGGGATTGTCAGGACGGCCCATGCGTTGTCAGGAACCAACTGTTGTGGGGCCGGCGTCTCCGCCTGAAGGAGAGTGAGTTGGTGGATGCCCAAAAGAAGTGCCCACGTCAGGTGGAGCATTGTTTTGGCGCCTTGTTTCATTTTTAACATATCAATCATTGATGTTTCTTAGTTGTTGTTGTTTTGAGTTCCACCCTCAGGCTTGTTGCTTCGTTCGGACCGGGAAACGTTGACTATTTCGGGTGCGGGCAGGTACCGGTAGGGACTACTCGGATTGTGCTGGTCATAGGCGAATGCCTCCCTGTTGTCCAAAAAATATCTTAATCGGTCCACCGGAATGGCAAATCCGAGACCTTCACTGAAATTGAGTTTCATGTTGGTGACTCCGATCACTTCGCCGCGATGGCTGAAGAGCGGACCTCCGCTGTTTCCGGGATTGATCTGGGTCGTTGTCTGCAGGAAAAGGCGTCCTTCAAAAGCGCGAGTCTTGGTGCTGACGATGCCCTCCGTGACGGTTCGTTCCAAACCAAGCGGACTACCGATGGCGAAAGCGGGCTGACCGACATGCACCGAGCGAATGTCTCCCAGGAGAACGGTCGGGAACGGTTTTGTTGGACTCGTTTCTGTTTCCATTTTCAATAATGCCAGGTCGGCGAATTTATCCAGGGCAACGATGCGTGTTTTTTCAAATGCAACACGCTTCAGTGCTCCCTTTTCCTCCTGATACACCTCAATGATGATTTCTGTTTCACCTTCGATCACATGATAGTTGGTGATGAGGTAACCGTCCGGGTGGATGATGAATCCGGATCCGATGCCTGAAGGGGTGCGTACTTGCACGACGGCGCCTCCCAGCTTCTGTGTCAGTTCTGGGACCGATTGGTCGGGAAGCTGGTCTTTGGCGATGGAATAGAGCCCGGCCTTTTCGATCGTCTGATCAACGGGTTTTTCGGTAGGAACCGAGCTTGAACCTTCGGCTGGTTCTTTGGTTTCCTTATTGATACGCGCTACTTGTGATCTGGGGACAAGCAGAACGGTATAGCCCATGTCCATGACCAACTGGTCACGTTTTTCCGCAAGCAGATCGCCTTCGAGAATCGAGTTGCCCTTGAGAAACAACTTTACTTTCTCCGCGGAAGCAGTGGTGCAAAGGGACGCCGTCAGACATCCAATCAATAAAATGAGCCATGTGTTTTGAGCAAATCTTGCAAGTTGCATGCGGTGGATCTTCATTTGAAAAATAATCGTATGCCAACGTAAACCATGAGCACTGCGAATCCTTTTTGCAACTGACCTGGCTTCAGGTGCTGGGTCATCCATGCTCCGAGATAGCCTCCGGCAATGGCGAGCGGGGCAATGGCAGCCATGATTTTCCAGTCGATGTTCCCCTGATGATAATGCTTGCTGGCGCCCATGATGGCGGTTGGCACAATGACTGCCAGGGAGGTGCCAATGGCGGTTTTGATGGGGATATCCAGAAAATATGTCAGTGCGGGCACAATAATAATCCCACCGCCAACCCCGAACAAACCGCTCGTGACGCCGCTGATGACTCCTATGATACTGAACACCAAATATTGCATGAACCCCCAACCACTATCGCAAGATGTTATTTCTCACAATCTTTTTCATATTTCAAAGAGCTTGAGATTCGTTTAAAATCTCAAACCAGATGATGTTCCAATTGCAATACCATACCTGGGATGACCAAAAAGTGTCCGTTGATTTGAAACCCGGACGATATCGAGTGGGACGCAATGCCGGCAATGACATTGTCATCGATGAACTTGCGGTATCGGGAGAGCATTGTGTGTTGACGGTCGAGCAGGGGGGCACGATGCGAATTCAGGATGCCGGATCCGTTTCGGGAGTCTATGTGGATGGAGCTCCGGTGGACGCATGTGTGGTGGGGGCCGGGCAAATCATTCATTTGGGAACATTCATGATCAAAGTGCTGGGCACTGACGATGGGGGTGCCACGGCTTCGGTGGAACATCTGGAATCGGTTCAGCTCAATGACGGTAGCTACAGTTGCCTGAAACATCAGGATCAGCGCGCCGCCTACGAGTGTGAACACTGTTTTCATCTGTTTTGCGAGGCCTGTCTGCCCAAAGGAACCGGCAATCAAGCTACCGCAAGCACGTGTCCCGCATGCGGTAGAGAGGCTCAGGCGATCGATTGGTCCGGGCTAGGCATGACTTCTCGTGATGCTGCCATGGAACTGGTGCCAGATTCGGTGAAGACAGCACTCAATTACTGGAACAAATGGAAGCAGTTCCAGGATGACAAAAGCGTCAGTGGCAGTAAGAAAAAGAAGGATTGATCCCCGCAGTCCAAAAGTGAGTCACGGGATATGTCCGCTTACAGGACATTCAGGAAATGCTTCAGATGAACATAGGAATTATGATTCGTCCGACGAGGGCTCTGGGCTGACTTCTTCTTCCTTTGCTTTTTCCTTGTGGTAGGGAGAGCAAAGGTTGAAGTAAATGGCGCATAGGGGGATTTCTCTGTTCGCCTGACTCAGCATGACGGTCACATGTTTGTCCAACGCAATGCCGTGGCGAAGGTTCGGACCTCTGTTTTCAAACACTTTGATGGCCCGTTTGGTCAGGCTTTCCAGAGATTCCCGGCATTCATCGGGCGTTTTTTCGAGGCATACCACGTATTTGTCGTATACAGCCAGCGCTGTCTCGATTTCGTTGCTGAATTGTTCGACGGTTAAACCCATTGCTCAAAGCCATCCTAACGAAAAGAGGCGGCGGATTGCAACCAACTCTGCCTTTCGGGCCAAGTTGATCACATCCGCCGCCTGATACCCCACTTTGAACAATTCGGGTTGGACGGGACTTAAGGTTCCGTCGAGATAGCAATCAGGAACGGTGAACTATCCGTCATGGTGGATCGAAAATCCAAGGCACTGATGGTTTTTCCGGGGTGGGGGTTGCTCCAGGTTGTTTTGTAGAGTCTGAGTTTCATCTCTGAATCCCGGCTTGCTTCATTGTCACCTTCCCAAGCCACTTCCGATCCATCCAATGGATCCGCTGAAGGGGATGTCCACCAATCGGCAACCTCGATACCATAACGAATGGGAATCACCATTTCGGTTCCGTCATTGTAATAAAGAATCCATTGCCCAATCGTTTCACCCTGATCAGCCTGCCATCCTGCTCCATGCAGGAAATGTAGTTTGGAGGCTTTCTTGCCGACCAGGATGTCGGTGACCGCTTTTGGGTAACCGATGCTCGAGATGGCCCGGACTTGCCTGCCGTTCAAGTGAATCAATCCTCTGGTATCAAAGGTGACACCTGCGAAAGTCTGACTGCCCGCAGGGAAACCGGCCAGGTTGTTGCCCTCCAGCCCACCTTTGTGGAAATCGTCCTCCAGGGCCGCATTATAGTAGTAGCTAAGATCGATACATGTGTCCGGAGCGGAATCTTCACGTTCAGGTATGGCGTTTTGAGGCTCCGCCGCTGCCTTGGGGCCTGCGGATTGTGTGACAACTGCACGTTGGCTGCGCTGAATGTTGTCCAGGAAGAGCCATCGCGGATTCTTGGCCAGCACCTGGTTGGCTTTCTCCGGATTCATGTCCAGCGGAGACATGGCGCTCTGCATCAATGTCTGCATACCTTCCGGATTTTTCAGATACTTTTCAGCCACGGTGTTTCCAACGATCTTGACCAGTGAACTCAGTCCGCCTGTGTGATGAATGATGCCGAATTCACACGTGGTATCGTGGTGCTTTGCATAAGTGATGATGCCTCCGACGTCAGGGACTTTCGCCTCGTATGCTGCAATCAGTTCCTCCAACAAGGGAGCGAGCTTGGGGCGGGGAAAAGCAATGTTTCCGGGGAGTAATCCGTAGACGTCACCTGACTCGGGATTCCGATTGATGCTTGCCAGCAATGGGGAGAACGGAATCCTGGATAGGGCGGACTTCACCGCATCACTATCCGAGGTGTCTATGCCGGAGAGCTGTCGGCTGGCTTGATCCAGAAAAGCTTGGATATCACGATGCGCGAGTGACTCAACATCGGCGAGACCATGAATCAGTGTTGGAAGGGCTCCGTTGATTTTGATGAACTGGATGTCGTGGGAACCTTCCGGAACCATGTTGATCAAGGTCTCTGTGCTCGCCGGTAATTGGGCGTCCGGTTCCCATTTAAAATCCTCCAGCCAGGCATGATCACCGCTGTCCTGATGATACACCAGGAACGGATCCACTTTGCGAGCGAGGTAGATTTTGCGATGGATCAGTTCATGTTCGTTGAACCCGAATAACCCACTCTTGCTCTTCCAGATGTTTTCCCAGGTGAATTCCGAAACATTCGGACCGCGACGATTGGCATCCACCCGATAAAGTTGCTCAATCCAACCACCCTGTCGCTGCATGGGCTGAAGCAGTTCTTTGATCTGTTCCTGGTTTTGCTCCAGAACATGCTTTTGCTGGACGAGGTGTTCCGAAAGAAGATGTGGACCTTGACCCGGGACAATGGTGACTTGTCGGTAAGCGGGTTGGTATTGGTCTTCCACCCAATCCATGAAGAAATCCTGCAGGGAGTCGTAGTTGTCCGGGGAGGGGAGTTCCTTCACTTTTGCCCCGACGTTCAGTGTCCAGTCAGATTGAGATTCCATGGGTTGGAGCCGGGCCTGGTTGGCGTGAACACGTTGGATCTTTTCCAACCACTCGGTTCGCAATCCTTTCGCTTCCATCAAATGATGCATTTTCTCCATGGTGCCGGAAATCCAGGCGGAAGGCAGGTTAGCGGGCTGGCGTCCCGTTACTGACCACTGACTTATGTCGCCGGGAAAACGTGCCAGGGTGTTTTTTAGCGCGTCCATGGGGATGGAGCGGGTGATGTTGGCATCGTCTTGTTCGCCCCTGTGCACCATCACGGTCAAACCGGGAGTTTCAGATTTTGCCCGGATGCCCAGAGTGACCCCTTCAAATGAATTGGCTCCCTCCAGCAAACTGTCGACCGTAGATTGGTAGATGGCTGATACGACGCATTCCGCATAGTCCAGCAGTTCATCCAGACCGCTGACGGGAAGTTGCATCCGAATTTGGGCGTCGATCACCTGGCGTTCATTGTCGCCGATCTGCTTCAAAAACGCTTCCTTTTGCTGACTGAGCAACGAAATGGGGAGATATTTGAAAAATCCGATTTGACCGAATAAGGGCTTGGCCAGTCCAGGGTGCACGGAAACGAATACGTCCAGATCGTTCACCTTGGTGATGACGTCCGCCATATGGGGATCTTCGGACAATCTGGTGTAACCCCCGGTGTCTTTTAACAGCAACAGCAGGGAGGGTTCTCCTGACATGTAAATACGGCCTTCGTGCATCAGGCCAAACACCCTTTTCAGAGGTCCGTTGCCAACTGAGAATTGAACCATGTCATGTCCGCCAATGGAGGTGGTGTCTCCTTTGAGCGGTCCCTGATCCGAAGTGAGGAACTGGGTCAATGCTTCTTCATTGGAAATACCGAGGCTGAGAATGAAAAACTTGCTCGGATCTCCGGGGTAAACCGAAACAGTGATGGGTGCTTTCACATCCAGACCGATTTGTTGCCCGAACGCTTCCGCATCCAGCGGAGATCCCTGCATTTGCATGCCGAGCATAGCCAGCAAGGGGTGTTCCTGTTGAAGCATTTCCGCGACCGGCGGGGGTGCCAGTTTTTCCGGAATGGTGTTTTTTGCAAAGGATTCGACCTGATGGATCATGTCCAGTGCGCTGTCGATTTGAGCGTGCAAGATCGCGTTGCTGGGGAGAACGTTTTCCGGTTTCGCTGAGGCGGCACTGGCATGCTGGTGATACAACAGGCCGGTCAACAAACCGGTCGCCACCACCAGGCTGGTGAGTTGTTGTTTGAATATTCTATCTTTCATGGTGCAAGGGAACATACATTTACCTCTACACCTACCCTGGGGAATTTGTTTCAAGGACTTTTGAACGGGGCAGTCTTGAGGATTGTTTTTTCTTCTCAACAGGACATAATCCGCTGCATGAATCCTGGTTATCCATCTTGTACCGTGGCTGTGGCCATCAGAAAAATTTCGTATCTTTCAGCTTGCCTCCTTCTCTGTGCTACGGTGGCGGTGACGAGCCTTGCTCAAACTCCCAGTCGCGCTTCGTATTCCTCACCCTTGTTGGAATCTTCACCTGAATCGGTGGGTATGTCTCCCGAGCGTCTGGAACGCATCGATCGAATGCTCCGTGAAGCCGTGGATGAACAGCAGATACCGGGCGCGGTCGCTTTGGTCGCCCGCAAAGGGAAAATCGTTTTCCTGCGAGCCTATGGCATGTCGGATCACCAGACACAACGTGCTCTCCGAACCGATGACATCTTTCGAATCGCTTCGCAAACCAAGGCCATTACTTCCACCGCTGTGATGATGCTCTGGGAAGAGGGGCATTTTCAACTGGATGACCCCATTTCAAACTGGATTCCAGAATTCAAGGATACCGGTGTGCTGAAAACATTCGACAAAGATTCGGTGACCTGGACGACAGAACCTGTCAAAACTCCCATCACCATACGACACCTCCTGACACATACTTCCGGCTTGGGTTACGGAGTGATTGATGGGGATGATCGATTCAAGAAGATGTATGCCAAGGCGGGTGTGACTGATCTTTTCACCACCGAACCCGTCACTATCGGCGAAAGTGTCCGTAAACTTGCCAAATTGCCTCTGCATCACCACCCGGGCGAGAAATTCACCTACAGCGAGGGGTTGGACGTACTGGGTTACTTCATCGAAATCGTTTCCGGCATGACGTTCGAAGCCTTTTTAAAGGAACGACTTTTTGAACCTCTGGGAATGCATGACACGGGCTTCTATCAACCCGCGTCCAAAGCGAGTCGACTGGTGAGCGTACAGACCAAAAAGGATGGCGAATGGGTGCGTTTTCCTGTGACGTTTTATGATCCGGACTACCCGATCAAAGGCGCCAAAACCTTTTTCTCCGGCGGGGCAGGTTTGTCCAGCACAGCAAAAGACTACGCCACGTTTTTGCAGATGTACCTGAATAAAGGTGAACTGAATGGCGTTCGGATTCTGAGCCGAACCACCATCGACACCATGATGCATAACCAAACGGGCGATCTGTTTGGAGGCGTAGACAAGCATTATGGACTGGCCTTCGGAGTCGTGACCGAGGAAGGGCAGGCTCGGGGTGGTTTGGGCAGTCCGGGAACCTTCGACTGGGGAGGCTATTTCAACACCCAATACTTTGCTGATCCACAGGAAAATGTCATCGGAGTCCTTATGAAACAAACCCAACAAATCGGCGAACCCACCGGATGGAAGGCTCGCCAGTTGATCGGGCAGGCCATTGATGATTAGTTTTTTGTTGTTGGAATTGTTTTTGTCTCACACCAAGGCACGAAGATATTGAATGGTTTGCAATGGAGACGGGTGATGAATTTTTACCACCACTTCGTTTCTTTGTGCCTTGGTGCCTTGGTGTGAGATCACATCATCATTCCAAACATTTCCCTGAAATTGAGCTCGATGATGCATTCAAACTCATCTTGCGGAATTTCCAGCCACTTGGCTGCAAATTGGTAAATGCTGGTGAGGTTTCCCGGGTGGTTGACTGGTTTTTGTTCGGTATTCGAATGTATTGAAAACTCCGTCCATTCTTCAGGGGGAGGCATGTCGGGTGCGTCTGTTTCGATCAGGATACGATTCAGTGGGATGCGTTGAAATACCTCACGCCGTGATGCTTTTCGCGGATGCGCAAAGTGACCTGAAATTGAAAATCGGGCACCTAGTTCGACCCATTGATCCACCATCTCCAATGGGCCGCTGTAGGAATGCAGCAGGAAACCCGGTCCCTGGTGGGGGTGTTTTCGAATAAGGTCCAAAAGGGTGCCCCAGGCTTTGAGGCAGTGGATGGTCACGGGCAGTTTTCGTTCATTGGCCAGATGCCATTGCTCGAGAAAGACCGATACCTGATCTTTGATATTTTCCTTTTTGAACCACTTGTCCAGTCCGATTTCCCCGATGACGCTGGGAGAGGATTCAAGACTGGACTCAAGTTTGTTGAACCAATCCTCGGGTCTTTCTTCGATCCACCAGGGATGCAGTCCGAAGGAAGGAATGACTTGAGGCAATTGTTCAGCCAATTGCTCAACCATGAACCAGTCAGCTGCTCGGGTTCCATTGACCACGATGCGATCCACCCGATTTTCGAGAAACCAGTTTGGCAGATCGGATCGGATCGGATCGAGCCTGCTGTCTTGCAGGTGTAAATGGGCGTCGTAGATCAAGCGGATGTCCGTCGGATCGTCCTGAAATCCTTACCCTGCCAAAGGCAGGATCTTTGAAAAAATCAAGGTTTCGATCAATCCCAGGACCGCGATACCCGTCAGGAGCACCGTCCAGGTCTTGAGGGTTTCCTTTTCGGTGAAGCCGCTCAAACGTTGAACCACCCAGAAACCACTGTCGTTCATCCAGGACATGGTGATGGAGCCAAATCCGATCGCGAGGAAAATGTAGAGCGGGTGATAGGCTAATGTGCTGCCATCTCCTATGACCGCCGACATCAATCCCACTCCGGTGATCATCGCCACCGTGGCCGATCCCTGTGCTACACGAACGATCGCCGTCGCCAACCAAGCCAACAAGATATAGGAAAAATTGAACTTGTTGGCCAGTGCTTCAATGGCTTCACCCACACCCGCCAGGCGAATCATGCCTCCAAAGGCACCACCCGCACCAGTGATCATGATGATCACACCGGCGGTCATCAGAGGAGCTTCCATTTTTTCACTGAGTGTGCGGGCAAGGTTTCCTTTCAGGGAAGGTGTCGTAATGATCAATTGCCGAGCGTAGGTGTAAAAAGCAAAACCAGCAGCAATCAACATTGCAACATTGCTATGACCGACAAATTCCAAATATGGAAACAGTGCATTATCAGTTACCTCAAATAACTTCAGAATGGAAACGAGTGAGATGACCACCACCGGGAAACCGACCGGAATGGAGGCCATGAGTAAACTTGGAAGTTCGCTGTCCTTTTTGTTGACAATGTTTTGCAAATCTTCACTCGATGTGCCGGGGGTGTCCCGCATGGGGATGTTGAATTTGGTATCGAACTTTTTGGACATGAACAATACCAGCCATGCTGGAAGAATGCTGGCCGCCAGACCGGCCATCATGGCGATCCCCAACTCAATTTTCAGTTGATCGGCAATCATCAAGGGGCCGGGCGTGGGGGGGACCATGGAATGCGTGATCGCACCGGCTCCCGCCATGGCCATCACGTACAAAGTGTAACTTTTCCCTGTTCTGAGACTGAGAGCCCGTGCGAGGGGGATCAGTAGGAAAAAGACGGTATCAAAGAATACCGGAATCGATAGCAGAAAACCACTGAGGAGCAGCACGATACCCGCTCGTTTTTCACCAAATCCCTTCAACAAAGCTCGCACAATCCGATCGGCGGCACCACTGCCCATCATGCAAGTACCGATGATGGCGGCGAGTGCGATGACCAGACCGATCCCTCCTGCCGTATCTCCGAATCCCATCAAAGACCAACTGATGGCTTTGGTGAGGTTGTTTCCTTTCAGGTCGCTCATGTCGAGCGCTTCCCTGGTATGGAACGTGCCTTTGTTCAGTTCTGTCGGGTTGGGAAGATCCCCGGTCAGGATACCCGCGAGAAAGGCTGCGAGGATCAAGGCCAGGAACGCATGTACCCTAAGGACAGTGATGGCCACTACAATGAAAACGACGCAGATGGCCAGAATGGCGAACGGCCACATGGAGATGCTGCTTGCCGCGGTTGCTTGAGCTAAGAACGTAATCATGATTTGAATGCGATTGGGATTGCGGATAAGTCCCTCACAAAATGGCTTGGCGGTCAAGAGTTCTTCTTGATGACGAGATCCAAAAGCAGTCATTCAAAGCGAAAAAGACGCATCTGCGGGGAAATTGGTTCGTTTAATTTCGAGGAAAACAAAAAAAATCCAATTTTTTTGCAGTCCTTTCGAAGACCCTCAAAATGCGGAACTTTGTTACGGAAGTATCGAAAATCCGACAAAAGGCATAATTCGAATTATGGAAACGCGACAAAAAGTCGAAAATCCGACATTAGAAAACACTGTTAACTTATGGTAATAAGTTGTTAGTGAAAATTTACCTGTTGACGAATCGGGGTGGGTGATGCATCTTTTCAACGGGTGATCCACTCACTGTTATCAGGCTAATGGGCGACCGGGTCTTCACTTTATTGCTTCAAGTAGGGTGCAACCAATGGAGCTTCTAACCCGGTCGCTCTGATGGCCTTTCCTCGGTGGGGTTCTTCGGATCACACATATGTATTCAGGCTCAGAGTGGCCGGGACTCCTCCATCCTCCCCGGCCACTCCTTCTTCCCAAGAACTTGCCCAAGTTGCTCTCATTTACGCCTTGGTTCCGATCTCAAACTAATGTAAGCAAGGGGAGTGTTATCAGAACGTCACATTCGCAATCTTGCTTTGATCGGCTTCATGGGAGTCGGTAAATCCACGATGGGACGTCACTTGGCAGATTTCCTCAATTTTCAGTTCGTTGACACTGATGAGTTGATCGAGCAACGCCAAAAAACCAGCATTTCACAGATTTTCGAAGAGCACGGCGAAGCTTATTTCCGTCGGTTGGAACGGGATCTGGTGATGGAAATGAAATCCTGGGATCGGGCGGTCATTTCAACGGGCGGCGGGCTTGTGACATTTGAAGATAACATCGATCACTTGAAACAACATGCCTTTGTGGTGTGCCTGTGGGCTTCGCCCCAAACGATTTTTGACCGTGTGAAACGTCAATCGCATCGTCCATTGCTTCAAACGGAAGATCCTTTAGGAACGATCACCAACCTGTTATCGGAGCGAAAGGCGTTTTATCAGGCAGCCGACCTGATGATCAACACCGAGACGCGCCCCATGCGCCAGATCAGCCAGATTATTGTGCGTCAGTTCCGTCAGGCCTTGAGGAGAGAACCTGGGGACAAGAAATAAAAGGAGAGCATGAGCTTTTCTGAGACGGAAACGCTTGAAGATCGCATCCGGCAAACGGCCCTCGACCTGGGGTTTGATCTTTGTCGCATGACACATGCAAGCATCCCCGATTCCTGGCCAAGTTATCAGGCATGGATTGATGCCGGGATGCATGGCAAAATGGAATACCTTGCCCGTCATTCCGAAAAAAAAGCTGATTTATCGAAAGTACTTCCTCAGGTTAAGAGCGTGATCACCTTGGCTGTTTCCTATGTGCAGGGAGATTCTGGAAGCAATGGGCTCGGGGGGGGCCAAGTCAGAACCAAGGGAACGGTTGCCCGATATGCCAGGTATGAAGACTACCATGATGTTCTTAAACCGGCTTTGGTGCGTCTGGTAAAAGATATCCAGACGATGGTCGGTCCGGATGAGAGCCACCTCTATTACATGGATACCGGTCCGATCATGGAACGTGATCTGGCGCAACGCAGCGGCTTGGGTTTTGTGGGGAAGCACGCCAATGTGATCAGCAGGGATCTTGGTAACTGGTTTTTCCTGGGAGAAATCCTTACGACACTTGATTTGAAACCGGATGTACCGGAAAAAAATCGTTGTGGAACCTGTACACGCTGCCTTCATGCCTGTCCGACCGATGCGATTGTGGAACCTTTCAAGCTCGATGCCCGTCGGTGTATTTCATATCTGACCATTGAATTGAAGGGATCGATTCCTGACGAATTGAGATCAGCTATCGGGGATCGCATATTTGGCTGTGACGACTGTCTGGCGGTTTGTCCCTGGAATCGCTTTGCCCGTGAAGGAAAGCTGATGCGATCTGCTCGAAGGGACGATTTGGAACAATTGGACCTTATTGCAATGCTCGCGATGGATGCTGAGCAATTCAAAAAAACATTCCAGGGCACACCGATGATGCGAAGCAAGCGGCGTGGCTTATTACGCAATGTCTGTGTGGCATTGGGCAACGTCGGGGACGAACAAGCCCTGCCATCACTTGAAAAAGCCCTGATGGACCCTGAACCTCTGATCGCCGAACACGCCCAATGGGCCATTGAACAAATCCTGAAACGCAAGGGATGAACAGGATTCATATACTTTGTAGGCGCCTTCGCCAGAAGGTGCCAGTTTGCGCAAACGAGATGGATGCAGGGGATTGGGCAACGTA
>CAYPZD010000059.1:0-32226 GCA_964415055.1 uncultured Verrucomicrobiota bacterium
CCGGCTTACAACTCAACCCTGGCGGATTTTGTGAATAAGTATTGGGATCTGGAGATTGCGTGCTCCAAATGCCCCAGTTTACGCCGTATGCTCATTGCATTATCAACGTTCGAAGGCAAACTCTAACCCATCATCAGAGTATGATCACAAATGGAAAATGGATTCTGTGTCTGTTTATCTCTCTTCTATTGGGACAGTGGTTATGCCTTGGAGAATCGTTTCTATTTCCTTCGGATTGGCAGAAGACCGGTCCCCAACAAGCAGCCGGCGCTTTGCACAGCGCTCATTGGGAAAATGGTGTTTGGGTGGCTGTGGGGGATGATGGACAAGTTTTGACGTCGGGCAATGGTTTGGCCTGGCAGATTTTGGAGGGAACAGGTTCCGGCAATCTTGAAATGGTTAGCTATGGCGGCGGTCAATGGCTCGCGGCTGGACCGCAGGTCATGTTGACTTCCCTAGATGGTGAGAATTGGCAACAACACGCAAACGCGTTTCATTTCGAGTCGATCGATTATGGAAATGATATCTGGGTGGGAGTTGAATCAGGTCGCATTCTTTACTCCGCTGATGGTGTGAACTGGGAACCTGCTGAACATCCGGTTCCGGATGGAGATGAGGTGCATTTCCAAAAGGTGCTTTTCGGCAACGATGGGTTTGTTGTGATTGGGAGTTCCGGGGCTTGGTGGAGCGGTTTTCGCATGTTCATGATGTATTCTTCTGATGGCCAGACCTGGACTCAGACAAAAACAAGCGGTCGATTCGAAGTTGCGGGAGTGGACGGTGATTTCGGTGACGGGAGATGGGTGATTGTTGCCGGTAGCGGCGATGGTCGTTTCAGTGCCCGCATCTATGAAACATGGACTTCCACGAATGGCGTCGATTGGGTTCCCGTGCCAGAGACTGGTTTTATCAAAGTGCGACACGGCCCCGACGGTTGGCTCGCCATTTCTTACCACAATCAAACATTTATTGGTGAAACCCGATTACTATGGACCTCTCCCAATGGCGTTGCTTGGACCAACAACCATCAGTTATGGGGGGGCTGTGCGCTCATCGATGTGATCGGAGGACCTGAGACGTGGTTGGAATTGCGGGCGCGCCGTCAGTGGACGAGTGATAACTGGATTCATTCGGCAGGATTAGTCGGAAGCGCCACGTTGGTCGGACTCCACTGCGACGACAGCATATGGGATGAAGTGTGGTATAAGGGAGGAAGATGGATCGCCGCCAGTCAAGGCCGCATCATTTCTTCTGCGGACGCTCTTCAATGGACCGAGGCGTCCATCGAGATGGAATCAAGCTTTCAACCCTTGAGTCTTGCCTATGAGAACGGCACATGGTTGATCTCATGCATCCGGTCTGATGATGGGGCTTATGTTTATTTAGACTCTTCGGATACGATTTCCTGGAGGGTGACCAAATCCTTCACCGCACCTGAAGGATTACCTGACCGCTTTGCTCCCCTGTATCCAAGGTCGTTGATTGCGGTCGATGGAAAGTTTATCGCTTATACTTCCCGCGTCACGTCAGCAGGGCAACCTGACGGCAGTGTGATTTTAAGTGGACAGGCCCACATATTGACCAGTTCAGACGGTGTTGAATGGGATCAAAAATCGGTCGATGCATTAGGGGTAAGGATGTCATACCGCAATGGGAAATTCATTGTTAGCGGTGGGACCAGTCACGACATATTTGTTTCTGAAGATGCCCAATCGTGGACCAAGGTGTTGCTTGACGGACGTGGCGGCATTTTCAATTTGGAATGGGGGAGGGATCAATGGGTGGCCGTCGGGCAATCCACCTTTACTTCTGAGGATGGATATCAATGGGATAAGACCGACATTAAACTACCGTATTTTGGCGATCTCATGTTTGTCGACAATCAATGGGTGTTGGTCGGTGAATCGGGGAATCTGGCGTTTTCGAAGGATGCCAGTGAATGGTCGATTTATCAAAGCAATGATTCAACACTCCAATTTGGTAAACTTGCCTTTGGAAACGGAAAGATCGTTTCAGCCAATCGTGATCCTTATCTCCTTGTCGGGGAAATCGCCAACGTTGAAATAGCGCTTCCACCGGACATTGTGTTGCGATTTAAACGTGTTGAAAATATTTTGGAAATCAGTTGGGGCTTGGAGAATGGTCAAATTGTTATGGAATCAGCGCCTACTCTCAATGGTCCATGGTGGACCTACAAACGGTTTCGCAATCAGGAAACCAGCACTCAGATTCGATTGGACTCCACTGAGTCAGGACGGTTTTCCCCTCGTTTTTTCAGAGCCAAATTGCAATAGTTGCAACGATAACGTTTGCCAAAAGAAAGTTCAGAAAAACTCAGCGTCACTGCGTCTCTAGCGCAGCGGGCGTGAGAATAAGAAGCATCGGCGGGCTCATATACGCAAATACTTTTGTCAATCAGTATAAACAAAGTGATATTGGTATTCCCCACAGATTGTGGAAAAGTTTGGGTCCAACATTGCGCCCTTTCGCGGGCCAGCTACAATGCAAACCAAGACTCAAAACCATTCTTATTACAAACAAGCGATTATGAAATCACCCAAAACTGATCGGCGCGACTTTCTACAGCAATCCGTTGTGGGGGCGGCAGCGGCCGGGTTGACGATTGCCTCGACTTCACATGTCACCGCGCAGGCGGTCACCGGTGCGACTGAGACGGAGATCACCAACGACGTGGATGTTCTTGTGGTCGGAGGCGGTACCGCCGGGCATGTTGCGGCGATTCAGTCCGGGCGTGCGGGGGCGAAGACCTTGATTGTTGAGCGCAATAGCCAACTTGGCGGCACCACAACCACCGGCGGTGTGGCTTTTCCGGGGCTTTTTGATGCCTGGGGCAAACAGGTGATCGCAGGCATTGGTTGGGAATTGGTGAAGGAGAGTGTCGAACTGGATGGGGGAGAGTTTCCAAACTTTGCCAAGGTGCCACAGCGTCATTGGCAAAACCAGGTATATACCAATCAATTTCTATATGCCGTTTTGGCAGAGGAAAAATGTGGCCAGGCAGGCGTGGAAATTGCGTATTATGAATTCCCTCAGACAGTGACCGAGACCGCCGACGGTTGGCAGGTGGATTGTGTGGGATTTGGTACCAAGCGAAGGGTGCGCTGCAAACAGATCATCGATTGCACGGGAGGCGCGGAAGTGGTCGGTATGCTTGGTTTGGCGCGATTGCGGGAGGAGGAGCGTCAACCGGGGTCCTATCTCTACATGATGGGGGAACAGCATGAACCCGGTCGGAACCAGATCCATCGCCTCTACGTGCATGGCGCTGACTCATCAAATTCCCGTACGGCGACCGAGGCCAACTTGACCGGACGTAAAACGATCCTGGCAAAAGTGCGTCAGCAAAAACAACGACTGATGCATCTGCAACCCGAGACGGGAGTTCGCGAGACCTATCGTATCCTGGGTGAAACCTTGATCACGGTGAATGACTACACCTCGGGCCGTGTGTTTGACGACGCGATCAGTTACGCATTTTATCCGGTCGATCTTCATACCAAGACCGGCGTCAAACCGAAACCATTGACGCGAGGCAAGGTTCCCACGATTCCTTTGCGGGCCTTGATTCCAAAAGGCAGCCGGAACATCATCGTCGCCGGTCGCTGTGTCAGTAGTGATCGTCTGGCGAACTCTGGACTGCGCGTCCAGGCATCGTGCATGGGGATGGGGCAAGCCGCCGGTGTGGCCGCCGCTTTGGCTGCCAAGGAGGGAACGACACCACTGAAGGTTCCCTTGGACGACATCCGCTCACTGCTACGCAAGCACGGTCAGATCATTCCAAACCGGACTTAGTGGATAAAGGAAGTCCTCTCTTTTCTGCTTCATTCGGTCTGGGGTCCTTGTGCCGGATATCTTGTTTCTCGATCTGATTGTTCATGAAAACCAGCAAACGCAGTTACATCTCGCTTCTCACCGCGTTGTGTTTCCTTGTGCTCGCGGTGAGCGGCATCCTGGCGTTCGCCCGCCCGTTTTCTATTCAGGTGGTCGGGCTTCATGCCTTGATGGGATTCGTGTTTGTCGGGTTGATTGCGCTGCATGTGATGAACAACGTCGATCATCTCAAACGTTATCTCCGCAGCAAGTCCATCTGGATAACGCTCGGTGTCACCTTCATGCTGAGTGGGCTGTTTCTTTGGCAACCGAAACCTGTTCGTCGAGTGTTGGAATTGAGTCAAAATCTGGGCCCCGCGCTGGACCAGTTTGATGTCACCAATGAAGGCCTGATCTATCACTACCATCCCGCTCCGCATTACCGGATGACGCTAAACGTTCGTGCCGGAAAGGAGTTCGACATCGACTCACCACCGCATGTTGCCATCTGGCTTGAGAACGCCTCGTTTTATCACATTGTAACGCTGCACGAACCGAAGGACACGGTCAAAGGTCGTGCCGCGTTGCCTTATTGGGATTTCAAGAGGCGAGGCTGGGAGGAAGCCAAACGTCAGGCCGAAGCCTCCGGCAAGGATCTGGGAGAAGAACTCGAAGTCGACGCCATTACCGGCGCGACTCAAAACAGTTCCTTTGATCCCGCGGACTACATACTTCCCTCCACCGATGACATTCCAATGCCCTATCGTCTATTGGTCGAAATAGACCAGCCCAACGACCATCAACCCTCACTCGTCTACGAGGTGAAAATCGACAACACCGATCCCCGCGCTTTTCAATTACTCGAACTGACGGGCTACCCCAAACGGGAAGAGAACGACCAGGATGACAAAGAAGTCTGGGCTCTCTACTATGTGGACGAAAGCTTTTCTTCCGCACTCAAGTTAATCGATAGCGGTCTTTTAACAATTGACCGGGAACCTTGATCGCAGGATTTTTTCACACTCTCGTTACAAGCAGGCAAATGAAAAGCAGCCCTGAAGATCCGGCTGCTTATTTTTGATCCATATGCAGAATGGCGCGTTGACCGGGGTGTGATTTGGCAAATGCGATGGCTTCCTCGGCATCGGTCATTTCGAACTCCGCCCCGATCAGTTCATTCCATGGTAAATCTTTTCCATGTTCGAGCATGAATCGGGTGGCATTCACCAGGTCTTCTGGCCAATAGTTGTGATTGCCACGAATCGTCAGGCATCGTCGCACGATCTGGTCGGGATCCATCGTTAAAGGCGGTGATGGAAAAACGGTTCCCCCTAAAATGAGGCGTCCGCCGGTGCGGAGCAGTTGTAGCCCCAGGGACGCGGCCTGCGTCGAACCCGCCAGTTCAAGAGCCGCATCAAACGAGCGTTGACTCAAGGTTTTGTCATCAGCGAGCATTCTGGAGAACGTATCCGGATGCCATACTTCATCCGCACCAAACGCAACAGCACGGGCATGGAAATCTTCATTGGGTTCGAAGACAATGACCTGCCCACACCCTTGGGATTTTGCCAACGCCACCGCACACAAACCGGCATAACCTCCCCCCATGACAACCAGCTTGGTTTGGAGATTAAAGTTTAAATCGGTTTCTCTGAGCATGGCCACGGCAGTGGACACGGCACAGTTAAGGGGCGTTGCAGGATGCGCTGGTATGGTGTCGGGTAGTTTCAGAACGGGAGTTCCGGGACGCAGGAGAATGTAATCGGCCATGCCGCCGCTGGATCCCTCTCCGGTCGGTGAGACGGGTTCATGGCCGTATTTGAATAAATGATCACACTTTTGTGGCAATCCCTGACGACAGAAAAAACATTCTCCGCAATGAGCATAAATGGCCCACGTGATTCGATCCCCAACGTTCAGGTTCTGGCTCCGGATATCCGTTCGTGAAGCATTCTCTCCAACGGCTACGATGTTCCCGATGATTTCATGTCCCAACACTGTTGGTGTCGCCACGTGCCTTCGACCACACATGGTGTGGACATCGCTGCGGCAAATCGCGCAATGGGATATTCGAACCAATATCTCTTCTCCGGTTGGATGTGGCCATGTGGTGGGTATCAACTCGACAGCGGCATCCGGTCCGTGAAACAAGGCGACTCGACCGGTAAATTTATGTTTAGGATTCTGATTCATGAAGTGGTTTGATTCGCCGGGACCTTAGCTTTTAATTTCAGATAAAAGTAGCATAAACCCAAAGCAAACGTGCTCACTCCCAGTATGCCAACGAGCCAGCAGAGCATCCGGAAGAAGGAGAGGGGATCTTCCGGTCCGGGGATTTTGTTTTTGAGCAACATCAATACGACATAACCCAGGTAGCCCATCGAATCAGCCAAATACATCAAATAACCAATATTCCCTTTGTCGGGAGTGACCGCCATTATGCGTTCAAATAGCGTGGTATGCACCAGAACATAAGGCAGGTAAAGTCCAAGTCCGATCAACACCATGAACCAATACGGAGAGACCCATTGATATTTCAGTGCGAGCAAATTCGCAGGCAGCAGTCCCAATCCCAACATGCAGACCATCAATGCGTGAAACAGGGCCAGTCGATTGTTCCTATAGAGTGAAAAGAATCCGCTGCATACCATGATGCCCAAAGCGATCCACATTTCCGAGGTGGAGAAAATTTCCGGGGTCGTTTCGACACCCAATCCCTTCCAGATTTCAGGAGCAAAATCTCCTCTTAAGCTACGGATGAGTGTGATCAGGAGGTAGGCAAAGATAATGGCCAATAAGCCCGGTGCGTAGTGCATGAAATAACGGCGTCGATCAACGCCATTCATCAGGACCCGTTCCTGACGTTCTTTCTGATCTTCATGATCGGGCAAAGGGATGCGTTGCAGCATCCAGAGAAAACAAAGCAAGGGAGCCATGAACAGAGCACCGGCACAGAAGGGCATCAAGGTTTCCGTGACGCCCTTTGTAATGAGCCATGCTCCCACGGATTTGGTGACACCATCTGCCAGGATGAAACTGGCGCACAAGCCTGCCGCCAAGAGTTCCGTCATTCGGCGTCCCTCCAGAAAACCGAGCACCAAACCAAAAACCATGCCCAGCATCAGTCCATTCCCAAAAAGGAAAACAATGGAATAGGGGATGGGGACGATGGCAAAGCCAAGCAGGCACAGTAACGCAATCGAGGTGAGGAACAAGATGCCCCGCACTCGCTTCTGAGGCGGCATCTCGGCGATGACTTTAATTCCGATGAATTTGGACAGCATGTATCCAACGACCTGCACGATGACCAACACCGATTTAAGATCCATGCCAAACGCCTGCATGCCCTCATAGCTGGTCGAAGTAAAAGGCTTGCGGATTCCATACATACAGAAATACGCGCCGAAGGCAGCCACCATGCACCATATTGCAAAAGGCGTTCCATGCGGCGACCAGGATCCGGCGCCAGGGCGGGGTTTGGGTTGAGTTGTGTTCGATGAATGCATGTGATGATCTGATGTGTGTGAAACAGTGTGTTGGATGCGATAAGATCCAACCACTCTTTTCTGAACGCGAAACGTTACGATTCTGTGGCGGGATTTGTGAAATTAGATGAGGAATTTGATAAAATCTTCACATTTCAATCCTTGACCTGATGTCTCCGGGTTATTGAATAATAGGTTTATGCGATGGCAAATCTCCACCGGTGTTTTACTCTTCTTGGCATGTTCCTTTCAGCAACGTGCGCAGTCAGTTGAACGCATCGCGATTCTTGGTTGCCACAAGCAATTGGAGCCGGCCCCTGCCCTGGTGAGTTACGTTGAAAGTGAGCCTGATCTCTGTCTTTGGATCGGAGATAACATATACTCAGATACCACCGAGGACGTTTCTTTATTAACGAGGAACTACGAGGTGCTGGCAGCCAAACCTGCCTTTCAACAACTACGATCCATCGGGCTTCACATGGCGACCTGGGATGATCATGATTTTGGTCTGAACAATGCCGGTAAGGAGTATCCTCTCAAGGAATCCAGCCGGAGGATTTTTAGAAATTTTTGGGAACTGGAAAACGAAATACCGATGGAACGTGAAGGTGTTTATTATGCCAAACGATACGTGCATGAGGGGCATACACTTCAAGTCATTATGCTGGATCCACGCTACCATCGTGATCCTCCTGACACGGATGGAGACACTCTTGGAGAAGATCAATGGAAGTGGCTTGAGGAGCAACTGAAATTAAAAGCCGACCTGCGTTTGGTGGTGTCGGGTTTTCAAATACTTCTGGATGGTGATTCCAAATCCGAGACCTGGGGGAAGTTTCCCCAGGCCAAGGAACGGCTATTTGAAACCATACGCCGGACCGGAGCCGAAGGGGTGGTGTTCTTGACCGGAGATCAACATTACGGAGAAGTGGCACGCTTGCCTCGCGCTCTGCGATACGATGCCATCGAACTTCAATTTTCGGGCATCAACCAGATCGAAGATCCGGAATTCAACACCTGGCGCGTTTCCCCGGTGGCTGCCTCCGTTCACAGTTTGGCGTTGATCGATATCCAGTGGGAGGACGATTCTCATTCTCCGGCACACCTGATGTTTCAGGTTTGGAATGCTCTTAGCAAACAACTTGAATTGGCTTACCGGGTCAACCTTCACGAACTCAAGCCGACCATGAGCATTCAAGGCGACCAACACTTTCATCAGCAACAGAAAGTGCAAATTCAGCATGATGACACTCATTTGCATGTTCGCTACACCCTGGATGGATCCGAGCCAAATGCCTCCTCCCGATTGTATGATGGACCTCTCGATATTCAGAAATCATGCACACTCAAGGCCGCATTTTTTGAAGAAGACGAAACACGTTGGACAACCGTGTTTGAACGGCAATTTCAACAACTCACGTCCCTGCCAAGTCTTCAACCAAAGGCTTTGATGCCGGGATTGAGGGCTGTTTACCTTGAGGGGCATTTTGAAAAACTTCCTGACTTTTCAGCATATCCTCCCGAATGGTCCGGAATAGTTTCAAGCCCGTCACTGGAAGCAGTGCGGACACGAGAGGATCATTTTGCTATTCAATTTTCCGGTTTATTGAATGCACCCGTTGATGGCGTTTATGATTTTCGACTCATTTCGGATGATGGCAGCCGGTTGTGGATTGGAAACCAACTGGTGGCCGACAACGATGGTTCACACTCTGTTAAAACCGTTCGAGGAAAAGTGGCGCTGAAAGCTGGTTGGCATCCTTTTAAATTGCAGTACTTTGAGGATTACGAAGGCCAGAGTTTGGCCCTGCTTTGGGCTCCGCCAGGAAATCGAATGGTCCCTATTCCCGAATCTCACTTCTCACATCAACCATAGAAAATAAAACCATGCACCCAGCTATCGAACGTATTACCGAAATTTTCAATCAACGTGGATCGGATCAGTATGGAACCGAGGCCGTCACCCAATTGCAGCATGCCTTGCAGAGCGGTCTGCTCGCCCAGGAATCCGGCGCGCCTGAATCGTTGGTCGTGGCTGCCTTGTTGCATGACATCGGCCACATCTTTCAGGACGACGCGCTTCCTTTGTCCTGCGAAGAAAATCTGGATGACAAGCATGAGTTTGTTGCCAACGCCTGGTTGAAGGAGCATTTTGGAAAGGTCGTTGCCGATCCGATTCGCTTGCACGTTGTCGCCAAGCGATATCTTTGTACCAAATATCCTCACTACGAAGATGAACTCTCTCCGACCTCCCGAAAAAGCTATCATGATCAGGGAGGCCCGATGAGTGAGGAAGAATGGACGGCATTCGAACAAGAGCCTTTGTATCGCGAAGCGTTGGAACTTCGCAAATGGGATGACCTTGCCAAAGATCCGCAGAAGCAAACCCCACCCATTGAACATTTCATTCCAGCCATGCAGGCTTGTCTTGTGTAGCGGACATTTGTGGGGTGGGCAGATCAGTTCGTATCTCATTCAAACATATTTGAAACAGTTTCTCGCCCGAATCTTCATAAATGCCGATTCAGATGATCCATATACCGTGCACCAAATGCTCGCCCCTTGGACGGTTGAAAGCAATTATGGCACTGCAAGTGTTTCCATTGAAAACGGAGAAGCTTCTCCTGCTTTCGACGACTTTCTCGGCATGGGGGAAAACAGTCGGGCCATTGCTGATGTCACGAAGATTGTCAATAACAGGGCTTCCGGCGAACCTGAACATGGCTTCGTGGTCAACTGCAACGACTCGCCCCCTATTGTTCGTGCAGGTGTCGATCACCCATTCAATCGCTTGAGAATTCGACGATCAGCGGGTAGTGATCCGAGATGGTTTCCAGTTCCCTGGCGAGGGAAATGGTTCCTGATTTGGAATGTTTGGCGAGCGGTGCGTTTGCAAATACGAAATCAATGCGATAGCGCTTTTGGTTCAACTCTTCCATGTCCTTGCTCCATTTGGGGATGGTGATCGACGAGGGACAGGATATCTTGGCGGCGGGATCGTGTTTGTGGACGATGTCGATGAAGCCGCTGGATTCGACCAGATCGACGAATGTGTAGTCCCGTTCTCTGAGTTTTGCATGGGCAATGAGGAATGCCTCATCTTTTCGTGAACAACCGTTGAAGTCACCCAGAATGATCACTTTTTCTCCTTGTCTTTGGAGTGGTTCGATTCGCTTGAGAATACGTTCCACTTCGATGGCCTTCCCAGGCCAAAAGTGGACGACGAAGAAATGAATGCCGTAGGTTTTACAGTGCAGGAATCCGTGGTGATAAGCTTCGACTTCGCGTGCGATGACTTCGATGGGTTCCTTTGAAGTCAAGCCCACTGGAAAACCATTCTCCTTGTGCGTCACGGCATACGAGTGATTCCAATGACGGGCAAGCTCACCAAGTCCTTCCTCGGAGATTCCATTCAACTCTTGAAAAGCCACGACACCGGCGTGTTGCGTGGTCAACCAACGACTTGCCTCTTCCGTGGATTGATGGTGATTGAATCCGTAGAGAACATTCCAATTGATGATCTTCAGTGTGCCTGTCTCGGCTGCTGTTACCATTGGCATAGTGGTCATCCATGCAAGTGCCATGACCGCGATCACAATCAATGATCTGGTATGACATGATTGTAATGATTGAACCTTACACCCTGTGTTACTTGTTTCCATAAGTTGCCTTTGATTTTGTGATTTCACTGTTTTCTTAGGCTGTCGTCAAATCCCCAGAGGTAGATGTTGGGGCTGCTTCGACTGTCGGCGGTCCATTGGGAAACAAGGATGCCCTGGATGTTTTGCTCTCTGAGTTGTTGGAGCGTTTCCTGGGAAACGTCGGGGTCGAGATGGGGGACGAGCAAAAACACCTCGAGAAAGTTGTGGCGATTGGAATCGTAGGTGCGTGAAAAGGTGTTGTTGAGTTCAAATGGTTCCCGCGTCAGGCCTTCAATACGCGTGGGGCTGCTCCAGCGAACGAGAGGAAAACTTTTTCCGTCAAAGATGCCGATTCCGGGCGCCGGAAATTTGAAAAAACCAAGTTCATAGGTGGTGGTGACAGTGATCTCCTTCACTTTGAACTGGCGTCTGCGTGTCATAGTGCGGTCGATCACGTGGTCCAGCGGGATCATGCGGGTCGTTTCGGATCGGATTTTTTCAATGGTCGGTTCAAATGTAGATGTCAATCGTGGCTTGGGAGTGGCATATCGGGCGGATAGTTCGATCAGGATCGCCTGGTTGAGTGCGATGGGATTGTTTTGATTGATTCGGCCAGGAAAGTTGAATGTCAGGGTGTAGCTGTTCTTGCTCTCTTCTTGTCCCAAACTCCAAGTGTAGGTCAGTTTGTCTCCCGCGAAAGCAATGGTGGATTCCGGCAGATCACTCATCGAACCTTCAAAGGTCTGGATGGTTTGTCCGTCATGATACTGAAATCGTGTGACAAAATCGAAAGCATCGCCCAATGTTTCACCTTCGATCTGTAAAGCCTGGAAATCCCAGATAGATTTCAACCTGTAGTTGGCGAACAGATCCTTGCCATGATGTTGAAACACCTCAAGGCGCCCAATGTTGTTCAACACAAACGGAGCTTGATCGTTGGCATCAACGGGAAGGGGAATTTCCCTGATCTGTTTCACCACGAGTTCGCCGGGAGCCACTTTTTTGTATTCAAAGTCCAGTAGGAGTTCTCGGTGATCGGACTTTGATTCGAGGTAACCCTTCGTTGCTGATTCAAGCAGTCCGATCAGTGTTTGGTAGTCATCTTCCCAGTTCATGACAGTATCGCCTAAAGGAACCAGGCTTGAGGATTGGTCGATATGTAATTCAGCTTCCTGATCCATCTGTTTTTCCAGGGTAATGACTTCTGGTAGAGCGTTGCTGTCCGGATTTGCAATGGATGCTGCACCGGCCTGACTGACCAAGCTGCCGGCCAGCGTGTAAGTCGTCCCATTGTCGGATGAGACAACCCGTAGCGTGGCGACACCATTGGCCAATTCAATGTCATCGGGAAAAGAAGGATGCACCAGAACGGCCATGCCAACGGTATCCTCGTTCACTTCATATCGAAGTCGTTCCAGGTAGGCGTTGTCGTTGTAAAAACTGGCATACACTTTGCGTAAGGCTCGAAAGACGCCGCGTTCCTTGGTTTTTGTTGGATCGCAATGGCTGGGGCCGTTTTCATCCGCATCCAAATCATCCATTAAACAACCGCTGAAGGAATCATACAGACCAGCTCCGACAAAGACATCGCTGTCTTCCACATTGGTGGAACTTCTGAATCGAATCTTCTGATGCGGATCAAATGGTGCGAGTGCTTCCACAATGATGGATTTTTGCGATGTTGAAAAATCAGTTTTATTTTTGAACCAATCGCGGATCTCATTTAAATCCGATTTCAAAGCAGCGACATTCTCGGGAGGATATGAATATTGATCCAGTTTGGAGGCAATCGCTTCTCTCAATGTCAGACCTTCTTCCAAACCTTGATCCAGGTAAGCCGTCCAAAGATCAAATGTAAATGCTATGGCCGGGGTGGGACTGTGTTCGGGGATAGCGCGCCTCAAAATGCCCAAATGTGCGGCTTTGCCCCCCACATACGGAATATCGTCGGGAGTCAGCGTGTCGGTCGAAAGACTCCAATTCCCTGCCGCTTTTATGGGAGTCACACTCAGTGGTGGCGTTTGTTTTGCTTCGATCAGTCGTAAGCGTTGAGCTTCCGATAGACGTCCTTCCAGGTTGAACGTATTGACTAAACAACGATTGGAAAGTGTTTCCCCCATCAGCATGACTTCCTGGCCATCCCACGATCGCATCCGTTCCCGGGCGTCTTCTCTCGCCAAGTATACGAAAGGAATCCGGAAAGATTTGGATAGGATGGCAACATGCGAGTTGGGCGTAGCGGGTGTGGTGGTGATGACCCCGGCCACTGATGGGATTTCGGCTGGAACCGTATCGGTCATTAAAATATCAGTGTGAAGAAGGCGTCCCTCGGTATACGCGGCGTCGATTTCGTTCGAAGGAACAAAGACCAGACGTCCGAATGCCCAACCCTCACTGTAACACTGATCGGATTCCAACCACCTGGCTGGGGAATCAACTTCAATCCGATGGTCTTGAAATCGCGACAGATTTTCCTGAGTGACGGCTGTTTGTTCAAAGGAAGGAAAATACAGGAAACGCGTATCCGCGGGGGCGGCAACCGATGATTGTACCCATTGAAACCATTCGATGATCCTGTCCACAGCAAAGGGATCATTGCCTGCAAACTGGATGCCGATTTCATTGATATCGGGTGTTGGTGGAAATATGAGAGCACCCAGGACTGCTTTTTGATCTGATGCGTGCAAGGTGAGTTGATCGAATTCGGCCGGATGGATTCCCTGGAATGTTTCGATCCGTTTGCTGGCAAAGTCGAAATGAAAAGGGTATTTGGTGCTGTCCTGGAAAAGCACGCGGTAAGGGGTATCCAATTCAATCAGGAACTTGATCCATCGTGATGCTTTCTGATCCTGAGGGGGAGGGGATAGAAAGGAATCATTGAGGGACTGAACCTGGTGTTTCCAATCATCATCGGATGCCCTGGGGCTGGTATGCAGTCGAAAAAAACGATTTCCACCATCAAAAGCTCTGGGATCTTGAAACGTATCGAGTTGATCATGGGCAATGATGAAGGGATGCCAGTTTTTTAAATCCTCCGTTTCATCGATATGGAATACGTGACCATCAAGTGAGTCCGCCGACAATCGAACAGATGGATCGATTTTCAGAGTTTGCCCCTCTTGAGCTAATGCGGAGTCTGTGTGTGTGATGAAAACGAGAAGAGGTAGGATGACCCAACATAGGTGTGTCCCCGTTTTTTGCGTGTAATCAGATTCAGTGATGTTCATAGCCCAAGGCAGTCTCTGACGACATTAATGCAGGGATGATACGCTCAGATCAACAGTCGAATAAAAGGGAGGGGATATGTTTCTTGTTTCTTCAGGAATGTTTACTTTCTTTGAGAAATGATTGAGTATTCCCCGGCAGGCACCTTGTTGGTGCAAACATCGGGTTATGCCGAACAAACACTATGAGCCAAAAAAATCTTTTTAACTCCATGCGCATACTGGGGCTGCTCTTTGGCGTCGGTTGCCTGTTGGGATTCGAGCAGTCGGTTTCGCAGGCGAGGGCTGCCGATTGGCCAACTTATCGAGGCGGTAGTGAACGACATGGGTTTGTGCCGGATAGTATTGCGGAACGTTATGTTCTCCTTTGGGTGCATACTCCCAGTGCTGTGCCACGTCCGGCATGGCCTGCTCCGGCTCGAAGGAGCTATTGGCAAGGTCTGGAAAACATTTTACCCCGGGTGAATGATGACGCGACCTTTCAACCTGTGATCGCCAACGGAAGGGTGTATTTTGGTTCTTCTGCGGATGACCATTTGTATTGCTTAAGTGCCACTTCAGGGAAACAAATCTGGTCCTTTTGTTCCGATGGCCCAATTCGATTTGCTCCTTTCGTTACGGATGAGGGCGTTTATTTCGGCAGTGATGACGGTAACCTTTATTGCTTGAATCCCAGGAATGGGAAGGTTCGTTGGAGTCGACGCATTGCTGGTGAGGATCGACGCATACCTGGCAATGGACGATTGATCTCCGCCTGGCCTGTTCGCACGGGGTGTGTTGTTCAAGATGGTTCGGTCTTCGTAACAGCGGGAATGTTCCCGCAACAGGGAGCCTGGGCCGCTTCGTTGAATGCGGCGTCCGGTGATTTGAATTGGAAACAGCCGCTGGATGTTTCGCCGCAGGGTTATTTGCTTGCCTCGAAAGAAATGCTGTATGTGCCGACTGGACGCGGTAACCCGGTTGCGTTGGATCTTGCAACAGGTGAGGTTCGAAAACAATTCAAAGGTGTTGGTGGGGCATTTGCTGTGGTGAGCGATGGCGCTTTGCTGGCCGGTCGCGGAAATGATGGAACATTGGAAGTTTCAGATGCCACGTCGGGTGAACGGATGGTTCAAATCAAAGGAACCCAACTCGCGATCACCGCACAAACTTCGGTGTTTTATGATGAACCAAATCTAACGGTCATTGATCGGAAGAAACACTTTCAATTAAACCGTGCGATTCAACGATTGAACACGGAAATGAGCTCGGTGAATCGTCAGTTAAAATCCCTCAAACCGGAAGACACGACATCTCACGCTCTGAGAACTCGTGCCGTTGAACTGGCACAACAACTGGATGCGACCAAAGGGCAGCTGCTGGATTGTCTTCTTTTGAAAACTGAAATGGGTCCCAGTACATCCATGCTGGCTTCCAACCAAAAGATCATTGTGGGGCGTTCGGGAGCCATCGATATTTACGATGTCAGCAACGGTTCCAGAATTTTTACACATGAGGTTGATGGAACGATATTGGGTTTGGCTTTTTCCTATGGACGCCTGTATGCAGTGGACGATCGAGGTCGAATACTCTGTTTTGGTGAACTAAGCGAACCCGTAACGCTCGAAGGTCCCACGCATGTGAACGAGCCGGTGGAAACAGTCCACTCGAAAAAATTCGGACTGATCCTTGGTATTCCATCGGAACAAGTGTTGGGGGAACTGGTTGAGCAAAAGGAAATACAATGGGTGGTGGTTGGTTCAGATGATGCGCCCATCCAACTTTTAAGACAATTATGCCAAAGTAAGGGGATCTACGGTTCCCGTATTGTGGCTCATCACATTCCGGCAGGCCCTTTTCCGTTCACTCATTTCATCTTCAATGAAATTAGGTGGATGGCAGGGAGTGAGACTCTTTATGCAAGGGAAGAACTCCGGCGCTTGCTTCGTCCGCATGGAGGGAAGTTTGTGTCTCATGATGGAGCGGTTCTCTATGAAAGAGGAGGCCTGTCAGGGGAGGGGGCATGGACTCATTTGTATGGCAATCCAGGTAACACGAGTCACAGCGGTGACGTCTGGACGGACGATGACCTGAAGCTTCAATGGTTCGGCGGTCCGGGGCCAAGGCGTATGGTGGACCGGCATTTGCGAGGGCCGGCTCCCCTGTTTGAGAATGGCGTGATGATCATTCCCGGCGAAAATGTTCTCATCGGGGTGGATCCCTATCATGGTGGGGAACTATGGCAATTGGATCTGCCTTCCTCACAACGTTATTCCATGCCTTATGACGCAGGGTATATGAGTTTGTCGAATGGTTCCCTGGCCATTGCAGTGAATGATGCGTGTTGGATGGTGGATGCTGACTCTGGTAAACGCATGAAGGTGTTACGCTTGCCAGGTAATCCCGACCGCAAACATTGGGGATATGTCGTTTTGCATGATGATCAGCTGATTGGTTCCGTTCAGAAAGATTCGGCATCCCGCACTTCGCCGGGGTATGCGCAGATCGATCAGGATTATCGAAACGGTCAACCGATCGTGACCAGTGAATCCCTGTTTCGCCTGAATCCGAAAACAGGACACATGGTTTGGAAATATGAAGGCGGTGAGATTCTGAATCCAACCTTGACCATGTCTGAATCGACACTCTTTTTCGTGGAAACTAAAAGCAGCCAGGCGATGGAAAATCCCACCGGTCGTATTCCGTTGGAAAACTGCCTGGTCGATGGAGGTGAAATCATTGCTCTATCCCTTGAAACCGGTGAAGTCATGTGGAAGCGACCCGTGCCGGATTCTTTGAAGCGGTCGCGTAATATTGTTTATCTTTCCACATGGAAAGATCGTTTGGTGATTTGTGGTTCCTTCTTGAACGAGCAATCTGATTCCACTTACCTGGTTGCCTGCCTTGATGCTGACGAAGGGCGTGTCGTCTGGGAGGCATCGCATGATAAAGGCAAACCCGGAGAATCCTTTCACGGCGAGCAATTACATCATCCGGTTATCATGGATCCCTATCTCATTACCGAGCCAGTTATCTATCAATTATCCGATGGGAAACCTGTGAATATGCTCGACGCATCCGAGCCATGGACGCTCCAGCGTCCCGGGCATAGTTGCGGAACTTTGTCCGCAGGCGGTGATTGCCTGTTTTTTCGCGCGACAAATCCCACAGCATTGGATCTCTCAGAGAATCTCCAAAACGGAAACTTACCCACCAAACTTTCTCCGAGTCGAACGGGGTGTTGGATCAATATCATCCCTGCCGGCGGCCTTGTTCTCATCCCCGAAGCCAGCGCCGGGTGTGTCTGTCATTTCTCGCTCCAGACATCAATGGGATTCTTGCCATCGAGTCATTGGAAGTGATCAGCATGATCAAAAGAGTTTCTTTGAATCACACAGGGAGGCCTCTCATTTAAGCCTATGGATGTAAGTATGAGTCGAGAGCTATATGGAGTGCGCGCGACTCGGCGCCGCTTTGGATGCCTCAGGTCAATGTCTGATCATACTTTTCTCACGTAACTGGGCTTTGTCCGCAGACCTCTACGGGGAAAATATGACGCGATGGGGGATGGGCGGATGTGTTTAAGTAAACCATATTTCAATCTGGCCTGTTCGTGCCTGCATAGATCTGGACAAGGATACTCATTGTGCCATACGGTCAAACGTGATTTTTGATCTCCAATATTCCAGGGTTGGTTTGCTGTGGGCTCTCGTTTCTTTGATAGCAATGAGTGTCAGCGCTGAAGGTGCAGACGCTCTTTCCAGGGTGCGGCCCCGGGTGCTGGTGTCTTCGGATATTGGCGGGACGGATCCGGATGATTTTCAGTCGATGGTCCATCTGTTGGTTTATGCCGATGTGCTGGATATCGAAGGTCTGGTGGCATCTCCTTATGGGGAGGGGCGCAAGGCTGATATTCTCAAGGTGATCGATTGTTATGAGCAGGATTACCCGTATCTCAAGACTTATTCAAATTCATATCCAAGCCCGGATGCATTGCGAAAGATAACCAGGCAGGGCGAAACCGACCGGGCACCTTACGCAGGTGTGAGTGATGCCACTGAAGGATCGGATTGGATCATCCGATGTGCCAAACAAAATGATGAGCGCCCTCTGCATGTTCTCGTTTGGGGAGGTTTGGAAGATCTGGCACAGGCGCTTCACGATGCTCCGGAAATTCTGCCCGCTATGCGCGTTTACTGGATTGGTGGTCCCAATAAGAAATGGTCGCCTGATGCCTATCAATACATCGTGGAAAATCATCCAAGACTTTGGATGATCGAGTCCAACTCATCCTACCGTGGCTGGTTCACAGGGGGAGATCAATCGGGGGAATGGGGTAACCAAATGTTTGTTTCCAGGCATATTGCTGGAAAAGGAGCCTTGGGTGATTTCTTTGTCCATCAGAAAGATGATGTCAAAATGGGGGATACCCCTTCATTAGGAAGGTTGTTGAAAGGAGTTCCAGAAGATCCATCCCGACCGGGTTGGGGGGGGCGATATGTGCGGGCATGGGAACGACCGCATCAGGTGATGGATCGATTGCCCACCAAAAAGGATCGAATGGAGATTTTCGGAATCCTTGAACTGGTCCTGCCCCTGGGGGATTCTCTTCCCGAAAAGCCGGAGGGTTTCCTGATCGTGGATAACCAACGCTTACCGGGGCATGTGACTGACGACGGGAACATACGATTTCGGTTCTCTCCGAAAAGTCCGAAGGGATTTGATTTTGTCATTCAGAGTAATGACCCTGCATTGAATGGACAGAGAGGCGGCATCACCGCATACCTTCCGTCAGAGAACGTAGCGCGAGTCGTGGCAAATCGTCTTCCACATTGGTGGACGGATGATCTGTCTCAAGAGGCAGCCGAAGGATCACACAGTGGCGCCAGGACGGTCAATCGATGGCGGAAAGAATTCCTGAAAGATTTCGCACAACGCATGCTCCGTTGCGTATCGCCTGCATCCAATTAAGGCTTTGACTTATGCTGGAAAAAAATGTGCCGATCACACAAACCAATTTGCACCGTGAATGAAGATGACACTCATGTTTGTGATGAAAAACATTCGTCGATCCGGCCTATCCACCCAAGCAATGGAGCAAAAAGAAATTGAAAATTTAGGAAATTAACCATGAAAACAAGCATCCTCATTCTACTGTTCATCTGCATTAGTTCAACAAACCTATTGGGCCGGGAATTGAAGCTCACGGAAACACCCGAAGTGATTCGGGTGACCTTGCGCGGTCAACCCGTGCTGGAATACATCAAGACCGAGAAACCTGTGCCCGATGGTGTCGAACCTCACTTTAGTCGTAGTGGTTACATCCATCCTGTTTACACGCCTACCGGACAGGAACTCACCGGCGATTTTCCTGCCGATCATGCCCATCAACACGCGTTGTTCTTTGCTTGGACGAAGGCCGGATTCAATGGTCAGAGAGTTGATTTTTGGAATCAGGCGAAGGATCTCGGGAGCATCGAATTTCGCGAAGTGGTGCACTTGACTCGCGAGGAGCGCAAGGTGTCCTTCAGTGTGAAACACGCATTCAAGGTAAAGGTTGACGACAAGTGGATGGATGCCCTTCACGAGGTATGGACCGTTACCGTTCACCAGACACCTGCCGATCATTTTCTTTTCGACATTATCAGCGTTCAGCACTGTGCCTCCGACAAACCATTGAACCTCGCCGAATACCATTATGGCGGCATGGCGATTCGTGGCAATTATCAGTGGTTGAAGGAAAAAGAAGATCACAGTATCCATCCTGGTGATGTTCAGTATTTGACAAGCGAAGGGAAGGATCGTTGGGAAGGAAATCATTCCCGACCTAACTGGGTTGCTTTCACCGGCAAAATTGATAGTCAGGATGTTTCAGCGGCTGTGTTCTGTAGTCCAAAAAATTTCCGTGCGCCACAGCACGTTCGTATTCACCCAAACAAACCTTACTTCTGCTTTGCCCCCATGGTGGGTGGCTCTTTTCAGATCGCCCCTGGAGAGCCATACGTTTCCAGTTATCGCTACCTGGTGACTTCGGATGTGGCTGAAGTGGACATGATCGAGAAGCATTGGAAGCGGTACTCCAAATCGGAGAAGTAGTTTCACTGCCTGAATTCTCTTGTGGTTTGTTACCCAAAGAAATCTTTGCGCTCCTGGCGATCTTAGCGTCTTTGCGAGAAAAAGGGTTGAGGGGTGCTGATTCAATATCGACCATCAAATTCAGTAAAGAGGTTGGTCGCGTTGAAGGAAATAGAATCGAACCTTTAAGTGGCTATAAAGTTTACGCTGTGTGCCGACATTTTTTCGCCAAGACGCCAGGGCGCCAAGACGCGAATCAATGTGAAAGTAGACCGCTGCCGGTTGATTTTTGGGGAATCAAGCATATAAACATTCAGTTAAACTCCTCTTTGGAAAACAATGAGGATCTAGTCCCAAAAATCCAAACAATGCTTCGAGATGCAAATCGCCAGGCTTTCTTTTTGACGGATTTCCTTTCCTTTTTTTGCCCATAGCAACATATTCAGGTCCATAACACATTGGAACGACTATCTCATTCACCATCGAGGTGATCAGAATATTTATGACTCTTCTCCTAAAACTCCATTTTCAGTTCCGACGCAGGTTGTCGCGATGCCGGCGTATAACGCCGTTAGTGGTAGTAGCCCTCAGTTTAGAGGGCAGTCTCTTTGCGGAGGATTGGCCGGTATATCAGCATGATCCTTTTCGGAGTGCTAAAACTGCCGAGGAAATTTCGGCACCCTTGTTGGAACCATCCTGGACATGGCAATCGGCGCATCCGCCTCAACCGGCTTGGCCCGGTCCTGCCAAATGGGATGCCTATGCTGGGATTCGGGGGCTCAAGTCCATGAGGAATTACGATCCGGTCTTCCATGTCATCGCTGTGGGAGACAGCGTTTACTTTGGATCTACTGTTGATGATTCAGTCCGATGTCTGGATGCTTCAACAGGGGAGCAACGATGGATTTTTCATACGGATGGCCCCATACGAATCGCTCCGACTTTTTATAACAATAGGATCTATTTTGGTTCGGATGACGGCATGGTCCGGTGTCTCGACGCTGACAAGGGGGAGTTGATCTGGTCGTTTCGCCCGGTACCTCTGGAGAAATTGATTCTGAACAACGGGCGATTGATACCGTTTTGGCCCGTCCGCACGGGAGTTTTGATTCACGATGACACTGCTTATTTTGCAGCCAGCCTATTACCGTGGAAGGAATCTTACCTTTGCGCCATTGATGCTGATACCGGGGCTTTGACCGGAAAGAACCACTTCATCAAGAAAATTGACAACGCCACATTTGAAGGAGCTCTTCTGGCTTCGCATGAACATCTGGTAGCGCCTCAGGGAAGGGTTTCTCCGTTGATATACAACCGGACCAATGGATCATTGCTGGGCGGACTCAAAGGTGGTGGCGGATGTTTTGTGATGCTGACCCCAGATGCAGGTATCCTGCACGGCCCGGGTAATAAAACCGGATGGATCACCGACAGCAATCGCAGCAATCGAACCGCCTACGCCACTTATCCCAACGCCAATGCCATGATCGTTGATGGCGACGTAGCTTATCTATTAACCCAGAAAACTCTGACCGCGATGAACCGCGGCACCAAGGAATCTTTATGGAGCAGGGAGAACAGTTTTTCACATTCTCTCATCAAGGCTGGAAAAACATTGTTTGCCGGAGGCATCGACCAGTTGGCTGCCTTTGATTCGACAACGGGAAGTCTTCTATGGGAATCCTCCATAGAAGGCAGGGTCTATGGTTTGGTTGTTGCGAATGACTCTTTGTATGCCAGCACCGATCAGGGCAAAATCCTCAGCTTCAGACCCACTGCCGACACTCCATTCACCCTTGTTGAATCATCCAACGATAAAGCACCCGAAAAGTTGCCTCCACTCACACCGATTCAAAAGGTAGAGGATGATTCATTGGTCAGTCGCTGGGTGTTCCATCAGGACGCCAGAGACGGGAAAGTGATTCGAAATTTGGCAGGAGAACTTTCGGCGCAATTGGTTGGAACTCCCAAATTGGAACGAATCGACGACATGCAAGCGCTGGTGTTGGACGGTGCAACCAGCGCCCTGATCGAAGGTGATTTATCCCATTCGGAAATGCCCGAAAAGCAGTTCACTGTGGAGGCTTGGGCGCGCATTGATGAGCCATTGTCCTGGGGCGGTATCATTGGCGCCATTCAGGACAATGGGGCCTTTGAAAAAGGATGGTTGTTGGGTTTTATCGATCAGAAATTCTGTTTTGCTCTGAACGGAAAAAACGGCCCCGACAGGCTCAACTACATGAAAGCGGATGATGATTTCGTCACGGGGCAGTGGTATCATCTAGCCGCTACTTATGACGGAGCAACCATGACGCTCCATATCAATGGAAAAGTGAGCGCCACATCAAAACAGCAATCGGGTGACATTCAATATCCTGACAGGGCTTTTTATGAAATCGGTGCCTACCATGATCAGGATGAACATTACTTCAGCAAGGGAATGGTGCATGAAGTCCGTGTCTATCACCGTGTCCTGAGTCGGGCGGAAATCAAGGAGCATACCGATGCTGCTGACTTCCCGTTGCCTGAACCGCCGGCGCCCGTTTTGGAATTGGCTTCGGGACCCACCCTCGAATTTGTTTCCCGAACCGAAGCCGAAGTGTGGTATGAGACATCGCAACCCAGCCCGACTCGATTGGTTTTGCTGGATGACCATGGGGAAACCCAAACCATCTTGGACGATCAACTGAAAACGCAACATCAGGTCACTCTGCCTTCGCTGGCTCACAGCCGTGTTTACACCTTTACCATCGAAGCTTTGGATGGGCATGGCGTCCTGATGACCAGTCCGGAATTTGAGTGCGATACGCTGTTCAATTTCGCGATGCCGAGCGTTTCAACTTTGGATTCAAAACACGTCGATGGTTCAATTCATCAATCGGTAGCTGACATTTTGAAACAAACAGGCGTTCACCAAGGTGTCTGTGTCCTGCTGGGAAGCAACCAGGAAACCCTGGCACATGCCATTGCGGCAGAAAGTCGACTGCGCATCATCAGTCTGGAGGCCGATAAGACAAAGATAAAAACTGCTCGAGACCTGCTGACATCTGCCGGAAGCTATGGTTCTCGAATTGCCGTTCATGAATTGGACACCTCGAACCCGCTACCCTTACCCGGCATGTTTGCCAATTTGATGGTTGTTCAGGCTTCCTTCTTACAGGACCGTCCAAACCTTTCAGTCTTGATGGACAAGGTGGCGCATTGGTTGAGACCTGATGGTGGAGTTGCCTATTTCCCATTGCCCAAGGGGCATGACTTGGAGTCATTCGGGACTTCTTCTCTGTTTGCTACATTGAAAAAATTGGCTGCTACACATGACTTGGATATTGAACAGAAAGCTTCCGGGATAAAACTGATACGTGGCCCTCTTGAAGGTTCAGGAGAGTGGTCACATCAATACGGCAACGCATCGAATGCAGCGTTTGGTGGAGAAACTTTGTCTGGAACCTCCAAAACCGAAGATCTCGAAGTCCAGTGGATCGGTCGACCCGGGCCTCGTGCTCAACCCGATCGCAACGGAAGAAAGCCTGCTCCCTTGTCCACCGGCGGAAGATTGTTTGTTCAGGGACTGAATCGCATCATTGCCCTGGACGCTTACAACGGCTTTGTCCTGTGGTCGAAAGAACTTCCACGTTTACAACGCTTCAATATGCCACGAGACAGCAGTAACTGGTCTGCCAATCGCGAGTTTCTGTTTACTGCGGTGGACGGGGAATGTTGGAAATGGGATGCCGATACCGGGAAACTTCTTAATCGATTTCCAGTTCCACCTCAGATGGAATCAGCTCAGCCTTTGGATTGGTCCTACTTGTCTCCACATCAGGAACGCATCATCGGAAGCTCGGTGGTTCAGGGATCGGCATTCATCAACTTCTGGGGAGGTGGAAGCGCCGGATGGTATGACGCCAATAGCGGGGAAGTGACACAGAAAGTTTGTAGTGAGAACCTGTTCGCCCTGGATTCTTATGACGGAAAATTACTCTGGCTTTACCGGGGAGGACTCATTGTGAACAGCACCATCACCATGGCAGAAGGCAAAGTCTGGTTAGTGGAGGCGCGCAACCCGGATATGATGGAAGCGAAAACTCGTCAATTGGGCGGAAGCCTATTCTGGAAAGATCAATACCTCGTCTGCCTGGATCTGGAGTCGGGTCAAAGACTGTGGTCCTCGGCCTTGAAGATTGTTCCAGGAGAAGTGGCCCTCTACATGGCTCACGGCGAAGGCAAGCTCGTTTTGGTTTCATCCGGTAGCGGCTCTTATCATACCTACGCTTTCAAGGACACGGACGGGGGCATGGACTGGAATGTGGACATCAAGTGGCCGCAAGATCATCATGGTGGACATATGGCCCGGCCGGCCATTGTTGGCGACACCCTGTATGTGCGACCGAAAGCGCTTTCTATGGCAGACGGCAGCATTTTGGATATTGAAATGCCCGGAGGCGGTTGCGGCACGTACGCTGCCACGGAAAATGCGCTGTTTTTCAGATCGGGCAACGTGACGATGTGGGACACGAAACAGGGTCAATTAACCAGTTGGAATCGCCTCCGCCCCGATTGTTGGCTAAGCACCATACCTGCCGCCGGATTGCTGCTTTCCCCTGAAGGTGGCGGTGGCTGTAGCTGTGGTTCCTGGATGGAAACCTCCATTGTTTTTGCGCCGAAGCTCTAATGGGCTGTCAAACCACTTGGCCAGTTCGACATCCCAAGGAATGGGCGGTTGACACAGGGCCTGAATTTCTTTGACCAATCCTTCGTTTGATCCCAAGACTTAGCATTTATCAAAGAAAAGCTGCTTAAAACATGACCAAAGAACCAACATCCCGAGGCTTCGGCAGATTCTCTTGTGCGATTTTTCCACTCATTTTGTTTGTTTCGTTCAATCTGGGTGTGCTGGGTGCAGACAAGCCCAACATTGTTTTCCTGTTGGCTGATGATCTGGGGTATGGCGACCTTGGCTCTTATGGGGGAGAGATGATAGACACGCCTCATCTGGATCAGCTCGCTCTTGAAGGGATGCGGTTTACCCAGGCCTACGCTGGCGGACCGGTCTGCACTTCTTCCCGAAGTGTTTTGATGACCGGGCTGCACGGCGGTCATACTCCGGCCCGGGATAATATTCCCCACTACCACACCTACTTGCAGGAAAAAGACATCACAATGGCGGAGATGCTGAAAAATGCGGGTTATCAATGCGCCGGTGTTGGGAAGTGGTCGCTAGGTGACGCTGGAACGGTGGGACGCGCCACCAACCAGGGATTCGATCATTGGTTTGGGTATCTCAATCAGGATCATGCCCATTACTACTACCCGGAATACCTGGATGACGACGAGGATCGCCTCGTTCTGGAGAACAACAGTCGCACAAGGAAACATTACAGTCACGATCTGTTGATCGATCGTGCGCTTGAGTTCATGCGGAATGCAAAGGAAGCTCCATTTTTCTTCTATGGCGCATTCACGCTGCCACACTATTCATCTACGGATGAGGACGAGGACAAATTTGCCGTGCCGTCCACAGAGCCATACACGAATGAACACTGGAGCGAAAAATCAAAAAAATATGCGGCCATGGTTCATCGGCTCGATCAAGGTGTGGGAAAGATTGTAGGGTTGTTGAATGAACTCGGTCTCAGGGAAAACACACTCATCATATTCACGAGTGATAACGGCGGCCATCAGGATGTGTGGAAAGGATTCAACACAAACGGTCCCTTGCGAGGTTACAAGCGCTCTCTATATGAAGGCGGCATACGAGTTCCCTTCATTGCCAGTTGGCCGGGGATGATTCGGCCCAACTCTGTCAATGGGGCCGTTATTGCCTTTCAAGATATGATGCCCACGTTCGCGGAACTGGCCCGAGCGAACATGCATGAAAAGATGGATGGGCACTCTGTTCTGGCCGCTTTTAAGGAGGCTGATTTACCGGAACGAACCACGCCTCTTTACTGGGATTATGGACACGGTCGCGATCGGTATGATCAGGCTGTCCGAATAGGTCCCTGGAAGGGCATTCGCTTTGGTCAGGACAATCCGATACAGCTCTATGATTTGAGCGTGGATTGGGCGGAAACCAGCGATGTGGCCGCGCTTCACCCAGACGTCCTGTTCAAAATGATCGAGCTGATGAAACAAGAGTTTGAACCGAACCCGCGTTACGAAGTTGGTAACCGTTACCAAGGTGGTCCAATCTGGAGAAAGACCTGGAATTGACCTTGAAAATCGAATCCGAGGGTTGGATGCCTTTGTTGCTTGACCTGAGTCAGAAACCAAAACTCGATCCCCGATCTCATTCCAATCGACCCATCACCAGTACTCGAACCTGCTGGGATTTTCAGGATGATCAACTAGCGGCCTAATGCTTCTTTCATCGCAGGTCTTATCCAGTCCACGGGAGTGTAATTTTCGGGTTTATCTGGTTTGATTACTTCTACCAAATCTGCATTGGGATCAAAGAGCGGCCAGTCGTCTGTCCTGAAGGGGGATGCGGGAAGACCTTCTTTATTGTACAGGAGATTTCTTCCCGAAGGATTCATGCCCCAGGCATAACGAACTGCGATCGGCTTTGGAACGTCACTAGAAGTAACCAACACCTTTCCACCCAGAATGACGACTTTAGCCCAGTGCCAAACCCGATCCTCTCCGGCGATGGCAAAGGCATCAAGCATTCCTGATTTTGCCGGCATTAATCCCGATCCCACTGATTCGAAATCAAGAATGATTGCTGTCTTACGTCGTATATGACTTTTGTAGCGAGGGCCGCGACCTACAATGGTCTTTCCGTATGTTTGCTCCAAAGCCAGTAAGGCGTGCCGAATTCCCAAAGGTTTTTTGTTTTTGGGATGGAGTTGAATGGCGTCGCCGGTGTCAACTGAAACAACCATGCCGGTGGAAACAACATCCTTTTCAACCAATCTCATTGATTCCCGATTGGCAGCCCAAGGTGCTTCCAGGTTTTCGACCGGTATTGTCTGATGTGCGCCCCAACTCGGAAGTTGGGTAAATTGGAATGGAAACTTGTCAGAAACATTACCGTCCGAAAGTTCATGCCATGAAGAGCGGTAATAACGGATTAAGTTTGCCAATTGATGGCGGTAATGAACGGCCTGAGGCACGTTTTTGGAATTGCGTTCGCCTTGATACCAGATCATGCCCCGGATGCCATAGGGTCGAATTGGATGAATCATCGCATTGAAAATGTGCGCCGGGTACTGATGGCCAAGCGATGCCGGCTTGGTGATGAACGGTGGTTGCAGTGCCCTGAATGCGTTCTTCATCGTTTCGCCGTTATTGATTTTTGTGTTGTAGGCGGCGAGTTCCTTTTCAAAAGTTGCAAGAGCGATTTCGATGGTTTCACCTCGAGCGATTCTTCGTTTGGCAATGGCGTCCAGTGCCTGCTTGTGTTCGATGGCGCGAGGATCGTTCTTTTGAATGTCCCATGGCATCCAACCTTCGATCGGCGTGCCCGCATAGGCCTGCACAATAACCCCCACAGGCACGCCTAATTTCTGGTGCAATGTCTTTCCAAAATAGTAGGACACCGCTGAAGTTTCCGCGGAGGATTCGGGATGACATGGTTTCCATTGTTGAAGGCGGTCCCGGGACGCTTCCAGAGGCTCATGCCAGTGCTCGCGTTGGGATTTGAAGATGCGAAAGTTTGGCAAGTCAACATTCGCTTCCTTCTCAGCTTCAAATGAATTCCCTGTAGACCATCCCATGTTGGACTGGCCTGCACAAAGCCACACTTCACCGACAGCTACATTCTCTATGCGAATCGTATTGTTTCCGGAGACGGTCAATGAGTGTCCAGTGCCATAAATAGGCGTTTCGATAAGCAATTTCCAGCGCCCTTGGGAATTGGCAGCCACCGTTGCAGATTTTCCCCAACTGGCGGATACTTTCACTCTTTCGCCTGGCTCGGCCCATCCCCAGATGGTGTTACGAGTTAGTTGCTGAAGAATCATGTTGTCGCCAAAGATTCTTGGAAGGCGAACCTCGGCATGCAGGGTGGCGATGACTCCTGTATGGAGGCCCAGCAAAAGAGATGATAAGACGCGTGCTTTCATGGTTCTGGGTAAGCGTGGTTTAGGTAACGGCCGCACCCTGTCTTCCTTCGATCAGGGGATGGTCGTTCCGGGCAACGAATGAATCTTGCTCGGATAACAAAATATTCCAAGACTTTCCCGTGATCTTTTCTACGTGCTTGCTACCATTACCATGACTGATCGGAGCTGTTAAAAAGTTCCCTAGAGTTCTTTGATACGAATGTTGCGGAACCAAATGGGGGCGCCACCATGTTTTCCCTGGAAACCGATCCTTCCTTTGGTTGGCAATGTGCTGAACGGATTGTTCAGCCAGGATGGAATTTCGCTTCCATCCGGATTGGTCTTCGCCGATGTCCAGAGGCTCATATCCATCGAGGTGACATGTTGCCCATTCAACACGATATCGATCTGCTGTCCGGCGCAGCGGATCGTATATCGATTCCACTCGCCCGGTTTGTTGACGTAGCTGGCAGAGGCTGGCAGATGTCCGAATACCGCGCCGCACTGCCAACTGGCAGGTGACTTGGCCCATTTTTCGGCATGATCATCGGCAATCTGAATTTCCACCGAATTGGGAATCCAATTTTCCAGGTCGGTGCAATAGACAACAACACCGCTGTTTGCTTCAGGGCCATTCTTGAACTCGAGATCCAATACGAAGTTTTCATAATCACGCTGCGTCCATAGAGACTGGTCTTCACTTGCCGTGAAAACACCATCCTCACTGGTCCAAATGCCTTCCGGATAAATGGCGTTGGAAAGATCTTCATCAAACAAGGATTCCCATCCGCTGGAATCGGGGTGTGCCATTGCCGACCGTGGCGCTTGAGCCGGCTGACGAGCATTCGATCTTAAATGAGTGGCGGCATCCGTCACCAGGGTTTCCACTGAAAACAAGTAATTGCGTGCTGTGATGAACAAAGTGCGCCCATCCGCACCTCCGAAACAAAGGTTGGCAGCGCCTTTGGGAAGGAGAACTCGAGCCATAAGTGAGCCTGAAGCATTGAAGACCTGCACCCCATCCCCCGAGCTGGACCAAACATTGCCATGACGATCACAGCGGATTCCATCCGGACCGCCTTTGTCGATCGCGGCAAAGACCGATCCTTCGCCCAATGTCCCGTCGGGCAAGACAGGGAAAGACCGGATATGGCGGGGCGTACCTGAATCAGCCACGTAAAGGATGGATTCATCGGGAGAAAAACACAGTCCATTGGGTTTGACAAAATCCTTCACCACCGGGTTCAGTCGATTGGTCAAGGGGTCCAGTCGATAGACAAAGTTGCCTTCCTGCTCTTTGGTTCTTCCTTCCAGACCGTAGTCGGGATCCGTAAACCAGATGGAGCCATCTGATTTCATTAGAATATCATTCGGTGAGTTGAGTTGCTTGCCTTGGAATTCCGTGACCACTGGTAGGGAGGAACCATCTACAGTCGTGAGGGAGACTTTTCTTCCCCAATGCTCGCAACTCAGCAAGCGGCCCTGGAGGTCCAAGGAATTTCCGTTGACCTTCTGGCTGGGATCACGAAAAACACTCAGGCCCTGATCCTCGTCCCATCGATAGAGTTTGTTGGCGGGAATATCGCTAAAAATCAGGTGACCTTTTCGATCCCCCACCCAAACAGGTCCTTCGGTGAAGACCAAATCGGAGGCAAGCTCACGCACCTCCGCTCCTCGGGGAAACAAGGCCATGGAACTGGTGAGTTCCACAATACGAGGTTCCGCCGCCAGAGCAGCTTTTGATAAACCCAGACTACAAAGAAAACTAACCGACCAAAAAAAGCGCATGATATTCATGGAAAATGAAAAGATTCTTTAGAAAGTATTGGGCAAATCAAGCCTCTCGGCAATCACGCCATTAAGGCGCCTTTTCCACCACAAGATAATAAGCGCCCATTTGGTTGCCGTTTTCCAGGATGAAGTAGGGACTCAGTTTGTGGGAACCTTTTTTCAATTCCGTGGTGAATGTGATTTGTCTGGCGTTTCCCTGGACGGTGGATTGCGCCACTTCTTTGCCGTCGATGTTCAAGACTGCCGTTTTCGCCGCAACGGCTTTGCCTGGGTTGGTTCGAAAGGCTTTGGATGTGCCCGGTACTTGTTTGCCCGCGGGGAGTGCTGCGTTGATGGGGGTGTTTGATTCCACGGGCCAGCGGCGAAGTTGGAATGTGTAATGATCTGTTTTCAGGACTTTGACCGCCCAGAAGCCTTCAAAGGTTTTCACATCCTTCGCATTGCGAATATGTCCCTGGTTCCATGGTACGGATTGGCGGGTGATCCAGTCATGTGAGGTCATGCTGACCCGTGGATGATTGGGGTGGCCGATTTGAATTTCGGTTGTTTGCGAAAAGGTGGGTTCCAGTTCCGCCCACCATTTTTCATAAAAGGCGCGCATGTTTGCCAGACGATCCGGGTGATCCTTTGCCACGTTCGTTTGCTGTCCGGCATCGAGCGTCATGTTATAAAGTTCCGTGCCATTGACCAGCCGCCAGCCTTGTGACATGACCGAGGATTTGCGCCATTTCACAGGATCAACAACTCGCTGTGAATCGGTCACCAGATAACGATCAGCCCAATCTTCGTGATCTCCTTTCTTCAAAAGCGACCAGATCGATTTACCGTCGAACTTCAATCCAGCTGGAGTTGTCGCGCCGCAAATCTCAGTCAAGGTCGGCACGACATCGACGGCGTGAGTAAGAGTTTTGACGACTCGCTTATCCTTCATGCCTCCATTGGGCCAATGTACGAAGAAGGGCACCCGATGGCCGCCATCATATTCGCTGCCTTTGGCTCCTCGCATGCCGGCGTTGAAGATGCGGCTTCCGCTGGAGGTTCCATTGTCTGTTGTAAAAATGAAAATGGTATCATCAGTCACACCGAGTTCGTTCAGGAGTTGGCGTGTTTTCCCCACATTATCGTCGATATTGGAGATCATGCCGTAAAAGGCCGGGGCGGCTTTGCCTTGATACATGTCGACATAGGACTGCGGCGCATGCATGGGACCGTGGGGCGCGTTGGTTGCGATGTAGGCAAAGAAGGGCTTTTTCGCCTGAACGTTTTTCTTGATGAAGCGATGTGCCTGCTGAAAAAAGACGTCCGTGCAAAATCCTTCTGCTTTCACGATCTCGCCATTGTGAAAATAGCCGCCGTCAAAATAAGCGTTGTCCCAGACATCTGGCGTCTGCCCGACCCCGCCACCTCCATGTCGATAGACTTCCGTAAACCCCCGATCCTCCGGACGGTATGGGTAATTGTCCCCCAAGTGCCATTTGCCGAACATCCCCGTCTCGTATCCCGCATCTTTCAGGAGTTGTCCGAGCGTGATTTCGTTTTCGCGCAGCATGGAGCGGCCGTTGATGGTGTGCCAAACGCCCGTGCGATTTGTCCAGTGACCGGTCAGAAGCGCCGAGCGCGTGGGGGAGCACGTGGGAGCGACATGATAGTCGTCAAGGCAGACGGCTTCCGATGCCAGGTTGTCGATGTGCGGAGTCCGGACATAGGGATGCCCATGGCAAGCGAGGTCGCCATAGCCCTGGTCGTCGGTCATCACAAATACGATATTCGGCTTTGCCAGCGCAGAACTCATTGACAAAAGCAACAGTGCTCCCAGCACGAGGGATTTTATTCTTTCGATCATTTTCATGGTGTGGTTTGAATCAGAATCTAGAGGGAAATGGTAAGGTGTTCAATGCTTCTTCGGATTTCTTTGTTCGACGGGTTTGAACCATCTCGGGGAAGTGCGCCTTTGGCTATGATGAGCTGATGAGAATTTAGCATAAAAATAGTGATCAATTTCATGGATGCTGGGCACTGTTCATTTTTTAGGCAACGGAGGGGAAAGTTTCTGAGCAAAAAGAATGGAACGCGGGGAGACTATTGTTAATCTAAGGACTGTGCTGTTTCCATTGCAGCTTGAAAAGTTTTCCAAAGCACTGAGGTTTGAAGTGGG
>CAYPZD010000060.1:0-31985 GCA_964415055.1 uncultured Verrucomicrobiota bacterium
GACCTTCCACATTGGTGAGGCGGCGTTCGATTCCGTTGTGGTAGTAGCTGAGGCGTTCGTGGTCGAGTCCCATGAGGTGCAGGAGGGTGGCGTGGAAATCATGGGTGGTGACCACGTTTTCGACCGCCTGGTAACCGAATGGATCGGTGGCTCCGTAGCTGAAGGGGGCTTTGACGCCTGCGCCGGTCATGAAAGCGGTGAATCCTTTGGGGTTGTGATCCCGTCCGCTGGCTCCTTTTTGGAAGGTTGGCATGCGCCCGAATTCCGTGCACCAGACGACCAGGGTGTTTTCAAGCAGGCCGCGTTGTTTCAGGTCGGTCAAGAGGGCTGCAGTGGGTTGATCCAGGATTTCGCCGTGTATCTTGTATTGTTTTTCCAGGGTTTTGTGGCCGTCCCAGTTGCTGACGCCTTCTCCTCCGGTTTGGTAGGCTCCGTTGAAGAGCTGGACAAAGCGGACTCCTTTTTCCACCAGGCGGCGGGCAAGGATGCAATTTTTGGCATAGGCGGCTTTCAAGTCTTGTGTGCTGTTGCCGGCGGCGTCGGCTCCATACATTTTGAGAATGTGCCCGGGTTCGGCGGAGAGATCGCTGATTTCCGGGACGGACAGCTGCATGCTCGCGGCCAGTTCGTAGCTGGAGATGCGTGCCGCAAGTTCACTGTCACCGGGATATTCCTTCATCTGATGACGATTCAATTTCGCCAGAAAGGAACGAGTTTTGAGATCCTGTTCCGGGGTGATGCCTGCGGGTGGGTGCAGGTTTCGCAGGGGGCTGGTGGCATTGAAGTCCGTTCCCTGAAAGGCGGCGGGGAGAAAGCCGGGGCCCCAGCAATTGACGCTGGATTGGGGAGTGCCCCTTGGGTCCGGTATGGCCACATAAGCGGGCAGGGACTCGGTTTCGCTTCCCAGGGCGTATGTTGTCCATGCTCCGACGCTGGGGAAACCATCCAGGGTGAACCCTGTGCACATGAAGTTTTCGCCGGGACCATGGGTGTTGGTTTCACTGGTGAGGGAATGGATGAAGCACAGATCATCCGCCAAACCACCGAGACGTGGCACCAGGTCTGAGATCATTTTTCCGCTCTGTCCGCGTGGGCGAAAAGACCAGGGACTTTTGGCAAGGTTGCCTTGTTCGCCTTGAAAGGTGATGAGATCCTTGCCTCCGGGCATGGGTTGTCCGTGCCGTCGCCAGAGTTCGGGTTTGTAATCAAAGGTGTCGAGTTGACTGACAGCACCTGAGCAAAAGATCATGAGCACCTGTTTCGCACGGGCTTCGAAGTGGGGCTTGCGAGGGGCGTTTGGGTGTGCCGGATCAATGTTGGGGCGAAGGGGGGAGACTTTCCCGCTGATCACATCGTTCCCGGCCGCCAGCAGACCGTCCCTACGCAGCAGGTGAGTCAGCGCCATGCTGCTCAATGCGGTGCCGCTGTGTGAAAGAAATTGCCGGCGATCCAGTAATGGATGGGTTTTTTCAGGTAATTGCTTCATGACCGGATGAATTAAAAAACAAAGAGGAACCGACTGGAGTTGTAGAGTGCGCGACAGAAGGATTCGAGTCCTTCTGATTGGATCAATTCCCTGGACATCTGTCTTTCGGTCTCGTCGGGGTTTCTGGCGTGCAGCAACAAAAAGGCCTGAGTGATTTGGTCGTTGACCTCCATGCCGCAGGTTTCCACGAGTCGATCGGCCAGGATTTTTGATTGTTGCTGGATGAATGGGCTGTTGAACAGGTTGAGCGCCTGGATCGGTGTGTTGGATCTTGAACGGTTTGGGGTGACCTGGTTGCCGTCCGGACAATCAAAAGCCCCGAAGATGGCGTCCTGTTCCTGGCGGATGCGTGCCATGTAAACCATACGACGAAACTCCGGAGGTCCGAAGGTTTCCTTGGGGAAATAATGCATCACATTTTCCACCTGCACGTCGAGCAGATAGAATCCTGGGCCGCCCATACGTGGATCCAGCACTCCGGAAGTGGCAAGGATACTGTCTCGAATGGGTTCTGCTGATAAGCGTCTGGGTGTGAAACGCCAGAGATACAGGCCCTCGGCGTCCCTGGCCAGTCCGGTCGGATTGGGGTGACTGGATTGGCGGAAGGTGTGGGAAGTGAGGATGAGTCGTTGGATGTGTTTCACCGACCAACCGCTTCGGATGAATTCGTCCGCCAGCCAATCCAGAAGTTCCGGATGAGTGGGGAGGAGGCCGTTTGCACCAAAATCACTGGGAGTACCCACGATGCCCCGGCCGAATATGTAATGCCAGATACGATTGACCATGACACGAGCTGTGAGAGGGTTGTCTGAAGCGGTGATCCATTCGGCCAACTTGAGCCGACGTGTTTGTTCAGGTTCATTGGAGTTCATGGATACCGGCCGGATGATCTTGAGCGTGCCGGGAGGGACGGCTTCTCTTTTCTGCATGGGGTCACCGCGATAAAGACGGTGTGTGGCTTCAGGCTGGCTGAATGTTCCTGCCCAGACCCGTTCGGTTTTGGAAGCCTGCCGGATGCTTGATTTCAGATCCTCGCGTTGTTGGAGCAAACTTTCGGCCTGTTGCCGATCCTCTGCGGACAGGAGACTGAGGAATGCATTCGGATCTGGTTTGCCATTGTACGGCATGCGGTCCTCGGAATCCGCTATTCGGATCCAAGTGTCTTCCGGAGTTTTTGCCTCGATGAAATAGCGTGTTGCCAGACGATCCTTGAATTGTTCGTTTCGATCCCGGCTCCAGATGACCTTTTGAATCGTCCGGGGGCTTGGAAAGTCGATTTGCACCCAACCGGATCCGGGGCTGTTGGAGATCCAGCTGTGTTGGTTGCCATGCTTTCCATCGTGGATGTGTTTCAATTGATGAATCTCATAGCCGGGAAGACTACCGGATGCGGATGGTGTGGCTCCGGTCGAATTCAGTGCCACATTGTTTCCTTCCTGATCGTAGATTTCCAGTTCATCCAGGCAAGGTTCGCCGGATGAAGTTGCCAGAATGGTGAAGCGGACCGAGCGGGCTTGCAGAGGATCGAATGTTTCTTCGTTCAACTGTGCATTGACCGGCGGGCGGGTGCCTGCCTTGTCCGGTTGTTGGGAGGTTTCCGCTTTCTGTTTCCATTGGCTGATTTCTTTTTCGATGGAAGCCAATTGAGATTGCAAGGATTCGATTTTGCGTTGCTGATCCGGGGGGAAGTTTTTTTGTAAAGGTCGTTCGCCATGTTGAACCCCGGCAAAGACGGCCTGGAGTCCGTAGTACTCCTTCTGATGAATGGGGTCAAACTTGTGACTGTGACAGCGCGCGCAACCGACGGTCAATCCCAGGAAAGCAGTTCCGGTTGTATTGATCATGTCGTCCAGTTCATTTTGACGCTGCATCAGTGTGAGGTTGATATCCGGGCTTTTGACGATGTCCACCGGGCCTGCGACGAGGAATCCCGTTGCCGCTTCCACGCCGAAATAATCACCTGCCAATTGTTCGTGGACAAACTGGTCGTAGGGCTTGTCGGTATTGAAGGCATTGATGACGTAGTCGCGATAGTGCCAGGCGGTTTTACGCTCCCGGTTGGTTTCAAAACCGTTGGAGTCCGCATAACGCACGACATCCAGCCAATGTCGCGCCCACTTTTCGCCGTATTGAGGATTGGACAAGGTTAGATCCACCCATTTTTCCCAGGCATAGGGGGTTTGATCCTCTTTGAATCTCTGGAGTTCCTCTGGTGTGGGCGGGATGCCCCTGACGATCAGGGACAAGCGTCTGAGCATCGTGAAACGATCCGCCTCCGCTGAAAAGGAAAGTTCCTTTGCCGTCAGACTCCGGGCCACAAAAGCGTCGATGGGGTGTTGTGTCACTTCGGAGGATGCGTGAGGAACCTCCGGTCGTTTGATGGGCTGAAAGGCCCAGTGGTCGGTCTGATAAAAAGAGTTGTCCGAGGAATTCCCCTTGGAAAGCGGGGCGCCGGTCAGGATCCATTTGCGGATGACTTCGATTTCCGCCATGGACAAGCCTTTGCCTTCGGGCGGCATTCGTTCAGACGGATCGGCGTGAGTGATGCGTTGGAGCAGCAGGCTTGATTGAGGCTGGCCAGGTTGAATCAGGGGTTCTCCGGAATCCCCTCCCAAATCCCATCCGTCTGTGGTGTCCAGTCTGAGGGAGGCTTTGGATTTGTTTGCGTCGTGGCACTCGAAACAATGCTGTTCCAGGATGGGGTGGATGTTGCTTGAAAAATCAATCGCTTCCCCCCGGCAAAAGGAGGAAGCGATAACAAAGAAAACAAACGTCCGATGGCTCCATCGAACCAGACACTTTTTTGTGAAGGATCTGATTGATTCAATCTGATTCGAGCCTGGGTGGTGCATGCGTCCATCATTCGGCAAAGCCACCCTTGGGACAAGATGAAATCTCGACGATTATTTGACTTCTTTGTAGCTGAATTTTTGGCCTCCGACAGTGGCTTCATACATCAGACCACCGATTTCAACCGTGAAGACCATCATGCCCTGGTCGAAAGAGGCATCATCCGAAGCTCCGGCATCGGCTGCGACGGCCGAAACTTGAGCGCCGAATTCGAAGTTGCCGGATTTAAATGTGTCCAGTGCTTTCTGGTCATGGAAAAAAATGACCTCACTGTAAGCTTGTCCACCCAATTGAAATCCAACGGTGGCCTGCTTGAGCGAGGTGTCACCGACGTGCTTGCCTTTTTCAATGACCTGTCCATTACCGATCGCGCCGCCAAAACCGATGCCGGCTTTATAAACTTTGGGGAAGATTGCATAACCCACCGATTCCTTGAATCGTTTCTCAAGGCTGGGGTCTTTTTCCTTGAAGCGTTCCATGGCTGCTTTGATTTGTTCCTCCATCGTTGGCTTGTCCTTTTTCTTTCCAAAGCCAAACTTGGCCGCTTCCGCCGTGTTGAAACTTGCGATGCAAATGCCTGCAATGAATGCGAGGGCCCAATAGTTGAATGATCGAATGGTGTTCATGTATTCTGCTCCTTGTAACAGCGCCGGAAAATGTAAGCTTCCAAACCAAGTTGTCAATGCGTCTTCTGTTTGGAATCAGGGAAGTGATTCACCCAGAGAGATTTTTTGTCCCATGATCGCATCCAGTTGTTGTTTGGCCAGGGCCTGCATTTGTTTGACACGATCAGGATATTGCGATGCCAGATTCACGGTCTCGGAAGGATCCTTCTTCAAATGAAACAATGCGGGCCCCTCCGAGCCTCCGGGTAATTTTGCGTTTTTTGCCTCCGGAAACAATTTCCAGTCGCCTACGCGGATGGCTTGAAATCCTTTGGATCCATGCCAATACATGAGATCTTTGCGAGGGTGTTCACTTTCATGTTTGCCCAAAAGTGTGTCCCAGACATCGACCCCGTCCATGTGCGGAATGTTTTGTGTCAATTCATGCAGATCCACTCCGCAGACTTTGCTCAAAGTAGGAAGTAAGTCGATCGCTGCGATCAAGGCATCTGATTCCCGGCCGGCAGGCAATACTCCGGGCCATGAAACGATGCATGGAACGCGGGTGCCTCCCTCCAGTGCGTCCCATTTCATACCCCGATAGGGATTTGCCAGGGCTTGTTCGCCGGGTTGTGGTCCGTTGTCGGAGAGGAAAACCACGATGGTTTTTTTAGTCAGGTCTTTTTCCTCCAGTTTTCCCAGAATACTGCCAATGCGCGCATCCAATTCCTCAACGACATCACCGTAGACGCCAAAGGTCGAATGTCCTTCAAAATCAGGATGTGCTTCCACCGGAAAATGTGGAGCGGTATAGGGCACATAAAGAAAGAATGGTTCCCGATGGTGCTTGTCGATGAACCGGATGGCTTCGCGAGTGAATTGTGCGGTCAATCGCCGGTTGTCAAAGGGATCTTCCGCAACTTCGTCTCCTCGCCAGAGCTGGGTGGTCTGGTTGTTGCTTTTGTTGGTGTAATAGGTCCGGTCAAAACCCTGTCGGTGCGGCCGAAATGGTTCGGCATCGCCCAGATGCCATTTGCCTGAAATACACGTGGCATATCCGGCCGACTTGAACACTTCCGCCATCGTCAAGGCTTGGGGAGATAAACCTTGTCGGGTGTTGATCATGTAACCCACCACGCCTTTGGTCCAACCAAGCCGGGGTGGGTAGGCTCCAGTCATCAAGGCCATGCGGGATGGAGTGCAAACCGTGGCGCCACAGTAAAAGCTGGTGAGCCGGACGCCGGTTTTTGCAAGTTGATCAAGCACAGGAGTCTTGATTTCAGGGTGTCCATAACAACCCAAATCCTGGTAACCCAGATCGTCGGCCATGATCACAACAACATTCGGGGAATCTCCCGCGCTGACTTGCCTGGAAACAAAAAAGATCCCAAAGCAAAGCAAGATCAATGGTATGGATGTTCTCATATACAAAAAAAGCGAAGACTCAGATCAACCTCAAAAGACCCCCCTCAATCCTAATCTTACTCTTACTCTTAATCTTAATCCCCCCCCAAAAAAAAAGACAGGTTACTCATACTTATACTTCACCACCCAAGGATCTCCCGTCTCTTCCTGGAATACCTTCAGCCGATCCTGTAATCCTTTCAATGTTTTGGCAAACTCAGGGTTTTCAGCCAGATTACTGATTTCATGCGAATCAGCTTCCATATTGTAGAGCTCGTGACGCGGGCGCTGGATATAGTCTTTGATGCGCCGTTTTCCATACAGCCCGTCTTCACCCTGCCGGATGGCCGCTTGCCAGGTTGGGGATGAGTATAAATCCGAGGCAAACGGGTAGGGGAGTTGATGCGCCAGGTTCAACAGTAATTTGTATTGGCGTGTACGAATGACACGCATGGGATAATACATGGTGATCTCATGAAAAGTGTGGGAGGCAAAAACCGCATCCCATCCTTTGGGGTGTTCCTTGTCCAAAGCTCCAAGAAAGGATCGCCCATGGAAGGTGTAATCCACCATACGTCCGTTGTTGGTCTTCGTTTTCAATGCTTCAGGTTCCAACCCGGCAAATGCCAGCAGGGAGGGAGTCAGATCCGTCCAGGAGACCATGGCATCTGTGGCGAGTCCGCGTTTTGTTTGATCGGGGCTGCGCACGATGAGGGGCAGGCGCATGCCGGGTTCGTAGAGAGTGGTCTTCGCGCCAGGAAAGGCGATGCCGTTATCTGAAAGATAAAGGATCAGGGTGTTTTCGTATTGGTTGGCATCTTTCAGGATCTTCACCAATCGCCCCAAACCCTGGTCAATGCGTGAAACGCTCTGATAATACTGCGCCAGTTCCGCACGGCATTCGGGTGAATCAGGCAGATAGGACGGAACGATGACATCGTCAGGATCATACGTCACCTCTTCCACTCCGTCATAGGCCTGGTTATTGCCGAAGAGATTGGGACGATAGGGTAAGTTTTCACCATAGCCTCCACCTCGATGAGGATCGGAGGTGCAAAAATAGAGGAAGAAGGGGGTTTCTTTATTGGTCTCGATCCAATCTCGGCATTTTTCCGCCATGCTGACCGGATTGCGTGATCCACCCTGATTCCCCGTGATGTGTCGATCAAACGCGTAGATTTCTTCCGGAGCGACATGGTACTTTCCGATCCGTGCGGTGCGATAACCCGCTTTGGACAACCAAACCGGGAGACTGACCACGGTGTCCTTGGTATGAAAGCGGTGATAACTGTGTTGATGACCGTATTGACCGTTGGTGTGATTGTGAAGACCGGTCAGGATGACGGATCGACTGGCACTGCAACTGGCGGTGGTGCAAAAGGCGTAGTCAAACCGTGTGCCATCCTTTGCCAGAGCATCCAGATTGGGCGTTTGAATGACGGGGTTGCCGTAACAACCGGCATCCCTGCCCTGATCGTCCACGACGAACATCACGATGTTGCGTGCGGGGGGCTTGGGAGCATCCTGATCCTGAGCAAAGATGCCGAGGCTCAGTCCTGTTAAAAGCGAGGTGAGGAGTAATGTGGTTTTCATGGTTTGGAATTAAAAAGATCCAGGAGGGTTTGAGTCATGGCGGTGACGCCTGTCCGGATCGTGGGTTCGGGCAGGGGAGCGAACTGGCTTGAATGTAAAGAAGGGAGTTCAATCTCTCCATTGAGGAACCGTTCGTGTTGTTTTGGAGCCACCGCACCCAGCCATAACATGCAAACAGGGACCTGGTGTTCGGTGCGTCCATATCGGCCAAAATCCTCACCTCCCATGACAGGATTCAATTCCTGCACATTTTCATCTCCAATGGCCTTCTTCAGACTTTGAACCACTTGGCTCATCAGGTCCGGATCATTGTAGGTTGCCGGAGTGAAGACATCGTCCAGTTCCACAATGGGCATGAGATCTTCGGGGATGCCGGCCGCTTCCGCCTGGCCTTTCACGATGCGTTTGATGGATTCGATGAGGGTGTGGCGCACTTCATCCGTATAGGATCTGAGGGTTAACTGGAGTTTGACCTCATTCGGGATGATGTTGTGTTTGGTGCCTCCATGGATGGAACCCACGGTGACAACGGCAGGTTGGGTTGCTTCCACTTCGCGGCTGACAATTGTCTGGAGCGCCATGACGACTTGCGCCGCCAGGACCACGGGATCACGCGTTGTATGTGGATAAGCGCCATGCCCGCCCACACCGCGAAGGGTGATGTTGACAGAATCAACATTGGCCAGAGCGAATCCGCTGACATAGCCTACGGTGCCGGCAGGTGTCTGCGCGTTGACATGCAGGGCAACGGCAGCATCCGGCACCGGGAATTTCTCATACAAACCATCATCCAACATGGCCTTTGCGCCAGCGCCTTTTTCTTCCGCCGGTTGACCAATGGCAATGAGGGTGCCTTTCCATTGGTCCTTCATTTCAGCCATCAACTGCGTGGTTCCGGTCCAAACGGTCATGTGGACATCATGTCCGCAGGCGTGCATGACTCCGACTTCGGTTCCCGCATCGTCCTTTGTTTTGACGGTGCTGGCATAAGGAAGCCCTGTCTCTTCTACGACTGGGAGCGCGTCCAGGTCCGTGCGCATGAGAATGGTCGGGCCATTCCCGTTCTTAAGGACGCCGCCGATGCCATGCCCCCCCAGGCTTGTGGTGACTTCAAAGCCAAGACGCTTCAGGTGTGAAGCCAGTTTCCCGGCGGTTTCCTTCTCGTGATACGAAAGCTCCGGATGGCTGTGCAATTCCCGGTAAAGTTTCAACCAACTCGTCAGGTGATCGCTGACCGGTGATGTCAGACCGCCGGTCTCCGGCGTAGCTGCCTGCAGGGTAGTCAGCCCCACAGGTGAAATAACCGTCAGGATGCTTAACAAGCCCTCACGGGCATATTTGGTGAAGAGACGTTTCATGGTTGCGCAGAGTATCCGCTGGATTTCAGGAAAAGTCCACCCCAGAGCTGTCGGTTACGCGAGTGTTTGAGTCAGATGATCTTCGCGGTGGTCGTTGAGTTCCATGAGGGAACTTTCGTGCAGGGATACTTCCGCGCTTTCGCAATACAGCCCGATAAAATCTCCGTCCAGTCTACGGTCAACCAGAGAAAGGCAGACGACTCCGTCTATCGACAATTCGATATAGTGACCGTATCGAATCAATTCAAACGCGTAATCCAGCGTGGTGCTGGGTTTGAAATTGTTCGTTTGCAGGTTTTCAAACTCGTAGTCCTTGTAGATATCTTCCGGCTTTTTTCGCCAACGACGAATCTGAACGAGCCCTTGCACCGTATCCAATGAAATGTAATAGGCATCCCCATCTTCATTGGCGTCAAATACCAGACCGCATTTGCCCAACCCGACAATTTTGATTTTACCTCTCCACAGAAAATCTTGTGAGGGGTTTTTAAAACAAAACACTTCATACCCACTCACACAGGCAAATTCATGAAAGAACTCGGCTTTTTTATGCCAGCCGCTTGGGTTGTTGAGAACGGCCTTGAACTCCGGAAACTGGGTGTATTCCAGTGTGTTTTTGATTTTGTCACCCCAGCGGTAGAAACTTTTCAAGACCAGTTTGCCGTGAATGTCGACATCCAGTTCCTTGGGAGGGCAAAAGGTTCGATGTGCGGTTTCCACATCTTTTCCGGAAACATAAAAGGAATACAACAACAGGTGTCCCTCGTCGTAGGTGATACGTGCGGCGTAGTTGCCTTTTGGCATGAGCACATTGTTGTGGTAGGCGTGGTATTCACCCTGGAACTGCTTGCTGTACCAATAGTGCACCTTGATGTCTTCACGGATGGATCCGATCAGGTAATACGTACCCCTTATTTTGACCAGACAGGGGCATTCCACATCATCATACACGAATGGAACGAACAGGGGATCATGCAACTGGTGCCCGTCTTCGGTCAATTCAACCAGACCCACACAGCCGCGTCGGGAGATGGAGCCTGATTTGATTCGCGCGCAAACGAGCAGGAAACGCCGATCGTTCTCGGAGTAGAGATAGGGATCGCGGAAGCTGACCCATTGCCGGACGTTGTCGATTTTTGATTCGTATGGATCATTGGGATCGATAGGAAAGGGGGAGGAGTTATCCTTTTCCCAATGGATCAAGTCCTTCGAAACTGCTCTGCCGATGCGCTGGTAATGTCCTTTTTCTTCCTGGCTCAAACCGGTGTAATGCATCACGAACTGGCATCCTGCCTGGTCACATGCATGGTCCAAAGCATATCGTCATCCCACTCTCCCGGGTCCCCGACGAACAACGCGTTTTTCACACGTTTCCATTGAATGCAATCCTTCGAAACCGCATGAGCGATGTAGTCATGATTGGGCAACACCAAATGAAAAAGGTGATACGTATCGCCCACTTTGATGACATCGATGTCTCCAATTTCCCATTCCCTGAAACCGCGTCCTGAGTACATATTGATAGATGGTGTTGTTGATTTTACCTGGTTTTTTGTCCGGATGTTGAAAACTCGAAGTTGTTTTGGGGATTAAAACCCATAATGGTTCAATCCTTCAAGCATTCCTGCTGAACTTTCCTTGGCGGCGAAGTAGACTTTTCTGTTTTCTCTGAGGTGTTCGAGTTCTTTTGAATGATTTCCAACCACAATGGCCTTGGATGTGTTGGCAATCATGTCCAGATCGTTTCCGGAGTCTCCGCATACGAGGGTTTGACTGAGGGGGATCGCCCACTTTTGACTGATATAACGAACAGCCCGGCCCTTGGAGCCACGCCGTGGTAAAATGTCAAGATACGCTCCCCGGGTGATCATGACGTTGATGCCCCGTTAGAACGGGGCCAGTGCTGCCTCCAGGGATTGCTCATCGTAACCATCTTCTTCGATGTAATAGGAAATTTTGAAGGGATTTTGGTTTTCCGGTTCCTGTTCTTTCACCCCCTGGACCGAAGACACGGCTTCCACGATTTTTTCGCGGTTCCATCGATAGTGGATGTGCTGGTGCCATCCCTTGTCGATGTTTGTTTTATTGAGGCCGTAATAAATGTAGGAACCGACGGAACTGATGATGACGTCGGGTGTCGGCATGTTATATTCGGTCAGCACTTCCTGCACTTTTTCCAGGGAACGACCCGTTGCCACTCCAAAGACGAACCGATTCTCCCGGTTTTCCAGAAGTTCCCGCAACTCATCCAGTCCATCATAGTTGCCCGTTTCGCTGATCAGGGTGCCGTCGATGTCGGAAATCAACATCTTATTGGCGGTGACCAGTCGTTTTTGGATCTGATTGTTGTTTGCCATTTGTTTGATGCCGCCTCTTTCCGAGTCCTCCATGGTTGATTTGACCAACTGCAGGTATTTGTCCACATGCGATTTCCAGCTGTAATGCTGGTGAATGTTTTGGATTCCCTGGTTTGACAATTCCATCCATTGTTCATCGTTGATGAGCGCTTTTTTCAATGCCGCACGAATCTCATCGGTATTATATGGATCCACCACATAACCATTTTGGCAGGTTGGGACAATTTCAGCCGGACCTCCATGATTGGTCGCCACAACCGGGCAGCCGCAACTGGTGGCCTCCAGAATAGTTAAGCCAAATTGCTCCGTCAGTGCCACGTTTGAGAAAACTCCTTTCTGCCGCGCGCAGAGACGGTAGATTTCGGGCACCTCCAAGTCCGTGTCGTGTTTCTTGGGGATCGCCAGCTTGCCATACAGGTTGTATTTGTCCATGAGAAGCAGAATTTCCGTCAATACCGCCTGTTCTCCTGCCGGAAGGTGGTCAATGTCGCTGCGAATGCCTGCATAGATCACCAGGTTGGCGATGGATTGAAGTTCATGGTCGGTCCCGTAGGCGTGGATCAGTCCCGCGATGTTCTTTTTACGATCCGGTCTGCAGATGGCCAGAATAAACGGTTTATCAGGTTGACTCAGGAACTTGTCGATGCGGGCCTTGGCCATCATGCGAGCCTGCTTCTGCTGGTCAGTGAGAGGTTGCCCATCAAATTCCTCTTCATAATAGGGCCAGAACCGCTGGAGGTTGATGCCGGGGGATACAACATGGAACTCGGTCAGGTTGAAGTTTTCGTAATCTTCAAACAGATTGATTTCATTTTCAGTGGAGGTCACGATGAACTCTGCTGAGGCAAGGGTCTGTTCTTCGGCATCAAATCTGTTTTGGAACCGGTATCTGTCGTAGGCTTCTTCCTCGGTCATTCCGGCTTCCACGAGTTTGTGCAGTTTTGGCATGCCCAGGGAGTGTGCGGAATGGACGTAAGGCACATTCAGGTACCTTGAGAGTTCGGATACGACTTATCCGGCGTCGGCGTAGTGACTATGGAGCCAGCTTGGGAAGATGTTTTTGGATTTGATGTGTTTCAGAGTGTTTGAAACAAATTCATCCAGGGAATCCCACAATTTTTCCTTTGGGAGATACTTTTTACCCCCACAAGGAATGCGGCGTATGTCAAACTTGTCATTGACCGGCTCTATTTCAACCGCGTAATCCGGTGACAATTGTTTGTCCTCGATGCGGCGGGTGAACAGGTGGACATGTTCGACCTCCGGGCGCTGGCTTAGTTCTTTGGCCAGTTCCATGACGTAGATGATCTGGCCGCCGTTATCCGAGTCCTTTCCAATTTCCAGGTTTTCCCCGCGAAACAATCCATGGATACTGTAGAGGTGTATACGCATGGTGACAAGGCTAACACACATGCTTCAGTGGGCAAGGGTTTGCAAAATGGCAGGTCGTAATTGACTCTTCAAGCTCCTATCGGATAGTGTATGTGAAGATCATCACGAACCGGAAAAAGAAGAAAGGGTAGTATGGAAGACAAGGCAGTTATTCGCATCGGCGAGCGGCAATTTGATTGTCCCACGATTATTGGAAGTGAACAGGAAAAGGCGATTGATGTCAGTAAGCTCCGCGGCGAGACCGGCTACGTCACTTATGATGACGGCTATGGGAACACCGGTTCCTGTAAAAGCGCAATCACCTATATCGATGGAGAAAAAGGCATTTTGCGTTATCGGGGCTATCCGATTCAGGAACTGGCCGAACATTCGGATTTTGTCGAGTCCGCTTACCTGATCATTTATGGTGAACTGCCCTCCGAGGATGAATTGAGACGGTTCAGGGGCCGTATCTCCGGCAATGCCAATCTTCACGAAGGGATGCTGCGGATTCTGGATCATTTTCCGGATGACTCCCATCCCATGGCCATCTTGTCAGTGATGTTGAATGCGATCGGATGTCATTATTCTGAAATGGCTTCCAACAACCGCGAGCAGGATCTCGATCACTTTGACTGGGCTTCCACGCTCTTGCTTGCCAAAGTGCGCACCATTGCCGCACTGACCTATCGCATGAAGGAAGGCAAACCCTGGATGTATTCCAAACCCAGTTTCCGATACTGCCAGAACTTCCTGCACATGATGTTTTCGGAACCCTATCAGGATTTCGTGCCTCGTGAAGAGGTGATTGAGGCGCTCGATCTGATCCTCTTGTTGCATGCCGATCACGAGCAGAACTGCAGTACTTCCACCGTGCGAATGATTGCCAGTAGTGGCGCTAATCTGTTTGCATCGGTGGTCGGAGGTGTTTCCGCACTTTGGGGCCCGTTACACGGCGGTGCCAACATGGAAGTGGTGAAGATGCTGCAGCAAATCCATGATGACGGTGATGATGGTTCCAGATTCATTGCCGCCGCCAAAAACGGCAAACAACGACTGATGGGATTCGGTCACCGTGTTTATAAGAATTTTGATCCACGGAGTCGCCTGCTGCGCACACGGGCGGAGAAATTGTTTGCAAAGATGGAAGCTTCTGATCCGTTGCTGGATATTGCCAAAAATCTGGAGGACGCCGCTCTGAAAGATGAGTATTTCATCGAGCGTAAACTTTATCCGAATGTGGATTTCTACAGCGGCATCATCCTGCGGGCCATTGGGATTCCGTTGGAAATGTTCACCGTTATCTTTGCGATCGGCCGTATGCCGGGGTGGATTGCTCACTGGCGTGAACTGGCTGCCAACCCGAAACAGAAAATACACCGGCCCCGCCAAATCTATACGGGGGCCACAGAACGGCTTTATGTTCCGCTGGAGAAGAGGTAGAACACGACGCATCACAACATTTGTTTTCGAGAGTGTTTGAATGAGGCAGGGGCACTCTGGACTGCGGTAGCTTGATACCGCTTTGGATACGCTGGGGAAACGTCCAGGGCTTTCTAATGCCAACACGGCTTCCGTTCCTCATTACAGCGAAACTTGGACGTATTGGTTCACCGTTGTGTTTTTGAATCCGGCTTGAGTTTGCGTACCGTATCCAAAGCGGTGATGACTCCCCGCACTCCAAAAGTACATTCGACGTGTTCCACCCTATTGAGGATGATGGATTGTTTGGTGTTTAATCCAACTCGCGGCCGGTCGCCTCTTTGATTCGCTTTAGATAGGTTGCTTCGTCCAGTTCGACAGGAATGGATCGACATGATTTCTCGAATCCGGGAAAGTTCCACAGGTTGGGGAAATCGCGGCATTGCTGTGGTTTGACGGGTTGAATGCGGCACAGGTCGCCTTCCAGGAAGATGCATTCCCCATTGGGCTTGTCCATCAATGCGAGCCCCGATCTTGCCGTATTGATGCGGGTGTGGGTCTGGATGAATGATTCTTCGGAAACATCCAGGAATTCGGCGATCTTTGCTATCTCCGTCTCGGTCAGTTTGACCTGCCCAGGCCAACGACAGCATGCCGTGCAACGCTGGCATTCGTAAAAGGTGGGCATGATGAAGGGGAAGGCTGGGCGGATTTTCTGCTGTGCCGATCACTGGAATGCTCAATCCAGCGTGATTTCCACTTCGGCTTCCTTCTTCAATTTCGACAGGTAATCCGGTAGCAGCTTTTGAACGTATTCGGCTTCCAGTTGGGCCTTGATCGGTTCGGAGACCTCCTCGAATGTCTGGTATTCCCTGGGAGTGATCTCCAGAATTTTGACAATGTGGTATCCGGTATGGGTCTTGATGACATCCGATACTTGTCCAGCTTTCATCTTGAAGATGGTCCCTTCCAGGGTGGGATCGTTTGTGTCACGTGCAATCGTGACTTCCCCGTTTTGTTGTTTGGTCAAAGCGTCCAGTGAATAGGTTTTGACCAAGGTCGCAAAGTCTTCTCCACTTGCCGCCTTCTTCTGAGCTTCTTTTGCCTTGGTCAGGCGTTTGGTTTGTTCTTCCAACGGAAGGGGGGTGCCTTCCGGGATGCTGAGGATGGGGATGAATATGTTCTGCAGTCTGGCACGTTCGGGAATCGCAAACCGCTCCTTGTTTTCCTGATAAAAGGAGCGTGCTTTTTCATCGGGAACGATATATCCGGCTTTCAAATCCGTGTCGATGACTTCCTTGACGATGGCTTGCTCCTTGATCTGGGCGGTGAAATAGTCCAGATCCATGCCGGTTGTGAGCAGTTGCCGTTTGAAAACCTCCTCTGATGGATGTTGCCGAATGATGTCCTGGATGAACTGTGCCGCATTGGCCTCTCCTTTGCGCCGTTGCTCTGTGGTCGCTTTCAAAAGGAGAATCTTGGTCGTGATCAGTTTGTCCAGAATTTGAGCTTCCACCTCGTCATTCAGTGCGGGGGGGATGGGATTGCCCTGTGACACCCGGTTTGCCTTGGTCGTGATGACCGCTTTGTCCAGTTCGGATTGGCTGATTTCAAATCCTTTTCCTTTGGCGACGACGTTGTCTTTGAACAGGCTGGAGAGGTCAATCTGTGCTCCGGAAGCCGGCTGGCCCTTCGCGCCGGTCGAAGCCAGGCATCCGGTTAAAATCGCTCCTGCCAACAAGGATTTGAATGACTTGGTGTTCATGACAATTTCACAATGCGAATGCTGCTGATGTCGGCATCTCCCCGGATTTCCTCCAGCACCGTTTTTTCAGGCACGCTGTCCAGACACAGCACGGTCAATGCATGACCGCCTTCACGATCGCGGTGCAGACTCATGTTGGCGATGTTGATCTCGTGTTTGGCCAGGATGGAACCGAGGTGGCCCACAATGCCCGGACGATCTTTGTTGGTGATCAGGCACAAAACACCTCGCGGATCGATTTCCACCGGCTGGCTGTTGAGGCGTACGATTCGTGGATTCATTTGCGCTCCGAAGAAGGTGCCGCCTGCGGATGTTTTTTCCTCTCCGCTGTAAGCGGCAACATGGAGCCATTCATTGAAATCCGTTTCCTCGGAGGATTTGACGAGCTCGACCAGGATGCCGAGTGATTCGGCCATGGATTTGGCGTTAATCTGGTTGACATCTTCGCCGCCGGCGCTGGCAAGAAATCCGGTCAGGACAAATCGTGCGATGGGGTCACTCGGAATTTCGGTGGCTTTGCCGCCAATGGTGATCACCAGACGATCGTTCTGTTGAGGGGCGAGTTGGGAGACCAGTCGGCCAAGTTTTTGTCCCAATGTGAGGTAGGGTTTGACCTTGGCATAGGTCTTGGCGTCCAGACTGGGCATGTTGACGGCATTTTGAATCGCTCCGGTCAGCAAATAAGAACTGATTGATTCCGCGATTTCGATGCCGACATTTTGTTGTGCTTCCTTGGTGCTCGCACCCAGATGCGGTGTGGTGATGATTTCCGGTGTGTTGCGGAACGGGTGATCCTCGGCGAGGGGTTCTTTCGCGTAGACGTCAAGCGCCGCTCCGGCCACAATGCCATTTTGAATGGCCTCAAGCAGGTCGTCTTCCTGAACAATGCCACCTCGTGCACAGTTCAGGATGCGCATGCCTTTTTTCATTTTGGCAAAGGCATCCTTGTTGATCATGCCGCTTGTTTCATCGGTTTTCGGCATGTGGACGGTGATGAAGTCAGCTTTTGCATAGATCTCATCCAGCGTGGCGATTTCCACCTGCATCGATTTGGCGCGGGAGGGGGAGAGGTATGGATCGTATGCCAAAACGCTCATTCCGAAGGCCTGGGCTCGTTTTGCCACTTCGGTGCCGATGCGCCCCAGTCCAAGAATGGCCAGGGTTTTGTTGAAAAGTTCGGTTCCCTGAAACGCCTTGCGGTTCCATTCCTTGTTGGACATGGACATGTGGGCCTGCGGGATTTTGCGAGCCAGGGACATGAGCATCGCAAAGGTCAGTTCGGCGGTTGAGATGGTGTTGCCCCCGGGAGTGTTCATGACCACGATGCCGCGTTGGGTCGCTGCCTCGACATCCACGTTATCGACACCCACTCCGGCTCGTCCCACCACTTTCAGGTTGGGAGAGTTTTCAATGACCTTGGAGGTAATCTTGGTTTCGGATCGCACGACATAGGCACAGACATCGGACGCCATGGCGATCAGGTCGGATTCGCTGGGACGTGCGTCCAGGACAACGACTTCCAGTTCGGTTTGTTGTTTGAAAAATTCGATTCCCTTGGGGGAAATTGGATCACAGATCAATACTTTCATCTTCATCAAAGGCATGACAATCTAGGGAAAGCACGTCAACAGGTCAAACATGGAAAATCGTTCTATCAGCACGAAGCTGGTCTTTTTGGATTTTGTCAGTTAAGACAGGGGCTGGATATGGCAGCGAAGAGGATCAGTTTTGGATTGGTGATGTATCGGTTTGGTGATCAGGGCCTGGAAATCTTGATTTCACATCCCGGCGGGCCGAAATATGCCCATAAAGATGCCGGTCACTGGACGATTCCCAAAGGTGGAAAGGAATCCCATGAATCGGATCTGGAGGCAGCATTGCGCGAGTTTAAAGAGGAAACAGGGTTGAAAGTGCCTGCTGATTCGGAGTTTATCGATCTTGGAAGCATCGTGCAAAAGGGTGGGAAGCATGTGCGTGCCTGGGGTGTTTGCTGCCCATGGGATCCCTTGCCCGAGCCGGAAAGCCAGCTGGTGAGTGTGGAGTGGCCTCCCGGTTCCCAGCAATGGATGGAAGTGCCGGAAATGGATCGCATTGAATTCTTTCCCAGAGCAGAAGCAGGTGAATTGGTAAAACAATCTCAAGTGCCACTCTTTGAACGCCTGGAAGAGTGCCTGGAAACTTGATTGAGGTGCATTCTATCCCATCTGTATGAGCCGTATATTCTTAGATGCCCAGTCGACGACCCCGATGCATCCGGAAGTATTGGATGCCATGCAGCCCTTTTTAACGGAACACCAAAGTCTTCCGGCTTCAGCATACCTCTCAGCCAAAACCTGTCGTAAAGCCATCGAAAGAGCCCGTGAGCAGGTTGCTGAATGCATTGGGGCGGAATCATCTGAGGAAATCATCTTCACCAGTTCCGGCACCGAAGCCAATAATCTGGCCGTCAAGGGGGCGGCATTGGCTCTGAAACAATTTGGTAATCATTTGTTGGGGACCGTGCTGGATCATCCTTCCGTACAGCTTTCATTAAATTTTCTGGAATCTCTGGGCTTTGACCGGGATGTGGCGGGTGTTGACTCAATGGGACAGTTGGATGACTCCAAGTTTCTATCCACCATTCAGGAAAAAACGCTGCTTGCCAGCGCTCCCCTGTGCGTGCCTGAGCTTGGAGTGAATCAATCACTGGCCGGTATCGGGGAGGCACTGATGGAAGCCGGAAAGGCGTTTTTCGTGGATGGAACTGCCTGGGGTGGCTGGTCGGATGTGAAGGTTTCATCGCTGAAACCTGCCCTGATGAGCTTTTCTCCCCATCGCTTTCATGGCCCCAAGGGGATGGGGATACTTTATCGCAGGAAGGGAGTTGTGTTGGAACCTCTGATCCATGGCGGGAATCAGGAATCCGGCTGGCGTGCCGGAGCAGAACATGTGGCCGGCATCGTCGGGGCGGGGAAGGCGTGTGAACTGCTCAAGCGCGAAGCGGGCGAGAGGATTAAACAGGCGACTCACTTTCAGGATTTGCTTTGGAAGCAGATACAGGAACGTATTCCTTCCGTCGGTCTGCTTGGGGTTGCCCCGGATAAGGGGCGCATCTGCAATCAACTGAATCTGGTGATCGAAGGGGTCGAAGGAGAAGGGCTCATCTTGATGTGTAACGTGCGGGGGATCGAATGTCATACCGGTGTCTCTTGTGTCAGTCGGCATCTTGCCAATGACCGTATCAGCGAGGCCATCGGTTTACCCAGGGAATGTTTCACGTCCAGTCTCCTGTTATCATGGCATGCCCTGACCCGGGAACCCGAAATCCTGCAGGCGCTGGATATTCTGGTGAGTTGCGTTGAGCGCTTGCGTGAGATGTCTCCCACTTGGGCTTCCATTCAGTCCGGGAAAATTCCCTCAAAGCTTGGATTATTGAAGCATTGAGCCTTCAGCGGGTGGGGAGTTTTTGATGGGATGGATCCTGCGGGTGATGGAATGTTTCCATCTAAAACCTTCCCCAAGCATCATGTTTCTTGATTTGTCGTTTGCCAAGAGGTGTGTCTTGGTCGTATCAGTATCTTCTTATGAATGTCGCAGTTTCTTCAGATGCCAGGTTTGGCAGCAAATGGAAAAAGGTCATGTCAACATCCAGCCTGTTTGATCCGGTGGTGGATGAACGGGTGCGTTCCATCATGGACGAAGTGGCCCGGCAGGGAGACAAGGCTTTATTGAAGTTCTCCGAACAATTCGATGGCGCGAAGCTGACCGCCAGGAAACTGGCCGTGACTCAGGACGAACTGAATGAGGCGGCAAAAAAAGTCAGCAAAACAGCACGCGCCGCGATCAAAGAAGCTTTCGCCAATATCCAATCGTTTGGCAAGCAATCCAAACGCACGGCATGGAATGGTCGCAATTCACACAGAGCAAAAGTGGGGGAAAAATATGATCCCTTCCGTCGGGTGGGGCTCTATGTGCCCGGAGGGACTGCTCCTTTGGCTTCCACTGTGTTGATGACCGTTGGATTGGCCAAGGTGGCGGGATGCAAGGACATTGTCGTTTGCACCCCCTGCAACAAAGAAGGCGAGGTCAATCCGGATCTGCTCTACGCCTTGAAATACGCCGGAGCGACACAGATTTTTAAACTGGGCGGTGCTCAAGCGGTGGCTGCGATGGCATTCGGAACACGCACGGTTCCCAAGGTTGACAAAATTTTTGGACCCGGCAACGCATACGTCGTCGCGGCCAAACGTCTGGCCGTGGGGCACGTTTCCATCGATCTATTGCCCGGTCCCAGTGAAGTGTTGATCATCGCCGATAAAACGGCCAAGGCCTCTTTCGTTGCCGCCGACATGTTGGCTCAGGCGGAGCATGGATCAGGGAAAGAGCGTGTGTGCGTATTGACCACCAGCGCCAAGCTGGCAAAGGATGTTATTAAGCAAGTGGACAAACAGCTCAAACAACTCAGCCGGGCTGATTTCATTCGAAGTGTTCTGGAGAAAAACGGCTGGATCATTCAGGTGAAAAACTTGGATGAAGCGGTCGACCTGACCAACCAATTCGCGCCAGAACATTGCGAGATCATGACGGAGAATGCCCGGAATGTGTCCAAAGGCGTCGTCACTGCCGGAGCCATCTTTTTGGGGAATCACTCTCCCACGGTGCTCGGAGACTATGTGGCGGGCCCAAGTCACGTGTTGCCAACCGGCGGGGCGGGGGCTTCTTTCCCGGGCTTGACCGTGGACCAGTTTCAACGTCGCACCAGCGTGGTGGAATACGATCAGGCGGCTCTTACACGAGCATTGCCCGCCGTCAGTGCATTTGCCGGTATGGAAGGCCTGGATGCCCATGGTCTGTCGGCTTCCATTCGTGCGGATGAAGCTTCATGATCCAAGGAACTTTTTATGCCCAAGTCAAAATATCCCAAGTCTGATTGGATTCGCCCACTTGTCAGGGACCTGCATCCGTATACCCCGGGTGAACAGCCCAAAGTGAAGGGGTTGGTGAAGTTGAACACCAATGAGAACCCATATCCACCATCGCCCAAGGTGCTCAAATCCGTGCGTGATGCCGTGGATGGACGATTTCGCCTATACCCTAATCCTACCGCCCAGCAGCTGAGAGATAAACTGGCGGATTTGCACGGTGTGGATCGGGATCGGGTCATTGTGGGAAACGGGTCGGATGAATTATTGGCCTTGGCCACCCGGGCCTTTGTCGAACCAGCCTCCAAGCGCAAGGATGCTTCCGGTCGCTCGGTCGTTCAGTATTGGGTGCCCAGTTATTCGCTTTATCCGGTGCTTTCCGATATCCATGGCGCGATTCGCAATGAAGTGCCTTTGAAACCTGATTTCGGAATGCCCTCCGTGGCCAAATTAAAGTCGGAAGGCAAATGGCATTTCAAGGCTGCCTTGACCTATGTGACCACGCCCAATGCACCCACGGGGCGAGGCTATTCCAATAAAGAACTTCGCGCTCTTTGTCGGGCGCAGGATGGGATTGTGATTCTGGATGAAGCTTATGTGGATTTCGCAGAAGAAAATGCCATGTCCCTTGCGGCGGAATTTCCCAATGTGCTGATTTCACGCACATTCTCCAAAGCTTATTCTCTCTGCTTTCAACGTATGGGATACTTTGTCGGGCATCCTCATTTGATTCGTGCTCTAGACAGCATCCGGGATAGTTACAATGTAAACGGGATCGGCCAGGTGGCGGCACTGGAAACGCTGAAACATCGTTCCTATTACCGGGCCAACTTTAAGAAAATCATTCGCCTCCGAACTGAAGTGGGTTCCGAACTGGAACAGCTCGGGTTCGATGTACTCCCCAGCCAAACCAATTTCCTCTTCGTCAAACCGCCCGGAGCCGAGGCCGCCAAATGGTATGAAGGCCTCCGAAAAAAGAAGATCCTGGTCCGATGGTTCAGCAGTAGCGCGTTCAAGGATCGACTGCGCATCACCATCGGATCCGCTGAAGAGATGGATCAATGCATGGACGCGATTCGTTCTCTGGCCAAAAAGCTAAGTGACTGGTAGTAGAAAGCGGCAACCAATAGCGCAGGCCAAAAACAGAAACCCAAATTCGGAGGGGTAAGCGCCGCCTTGCGCCCACTTCAAACCTCAAAACATTCGAATCGTTATCAGGCTGCAATGGAAACGCTGCAGCATCTCGAACACCATTGGCTTCCCGCGTTCCACGTCATTTGGTCAGGGGTGGCTTGAGGAGGAAATTTGGGAACCGGGTGGAACCGATCCCTCCATGTTGGAAAAACTAAACTGCGCCCAGTGGCTCAGCTTTAGGCGATAAAAAGTTGATCCCAACCATCTTCTACCCTATGTTGCTCGGCGTGCAAGGTTCGTTGACATGGCTTCTGATGGTGCTGCTCACCTTTCCCGGGTGTTTGTGCAGCACTTGGTGCCTTGGCATGTCGCATGATGAGCATCAGGATTCTCATCATGAGATTTCCGCGCCTCACCTTTGTGATTCACACCATCACCACCACTGTTGTTCTCATCAGGGAGATGCCGACCGCGAGGTGGTTTTTTATGAAATCCAGACACCATTGCTGGACAAATCGCTGGACCGTAATGCTTCCAGGACAACCGTCTCAGTTTTTGACCTCTGCAGGCGCACTTCTGGTGTTCTACCTTTGCTCTCGGGTGTGCCCAAACCATCTGGCAGGGAAACGCTCGTCTTGCTTCAGCGATTCTTGATTTGATTGATTGCTCCCCTTCGTAGGGCCCTTGCAAAAGGCTCCATCTTCTACTCGGGCGTTTCGCGTTTTGTGAACGGTGAACGCCGGTTCTCTGTCTTTAAAATTTTGTTTCAACATATCGGAGATGATTCCGATGAACATGGGCGCCATCCTGCGCCGGTAAATGATCAACATGACAACCTTATCACTTAAGGGATTTCTCTGTGGTGCTGTGCTTGTGTTTTCGCATGGCTGCCTATTGGGGGCGGCGTCTTTGGAGGCGTCCTTGAGTCCTGATTCCGTTGCATTGACGCTTGAATCCATTCCGCAGGAAATGATCGAGCGGAATCCGGACTTACAAACCGCCCGCTGGACCATTGAATCGGCCCGAAACCGCCTGATGCAGTCAGGACGACTGAGCAATCCAAGCATACAGACCACCTTTCAGGACAATATCCAGACATCGGAACGTTCTGTTGGTTTTGGCATTCAACAGTCCTTTCCGGTAACAGCCCGATTGCGGTTGGAAAAAAATGTGGCTCGACACCAGATTCAGGAAGCACAGGCCGAGGTGGCAACGGTTGCCCGTCGACGGATTGAGTCGGCACTCGAATTTGGCGTGCTTCTGCTGGGGATCCAGCATCGTCAAGACGTGTTGAAAGATCAAATCCGCTTGGCTGAGGAATTGGCCATGTTTCTGAAAATACAATCCGAACGGGCCGAAGTTTCCCCGCTGGACGCCATGCACGCCGCTCTGTTGGTGGATGAACTCAAACTTGAACTGCGTCCACTTCAAACCAGAACCAAATTGATAAAAAGTGAACTCCGGACTTTGCTGGGCTTGGAGCCTGATGTGGTGTTGCAGATGGAAGGCGCTTTGTCCACGGCTAAGCTGCCCGTTGCTGGAGAAATGCAGTTTGAAAAACGACCCGAAATACAATGGATCCATCGGCAGATTGACACGATGCAGGAAACTTTGAAATTGGAGCGTGCCAATCGGGTGGAGGATTTCCGACTGGGACTCGTGCACCAATGGAATCGTGAAGAGGATGCCCCCATCGGCATCGAAGCGGAACGTCAGTATGGCCTGCAGCTTTCCGTGCCGCTTCCGTTTTGGAATCGCAATGAAGGCCGGATAGGGGAGGTCATGTCGGAATTAAGCCGATTGGAATCTTCTTTGAAGGCACAGAAGATTGCCATCCTGAATCAGGTGGATGCCGCTTACACAGCCATGATTGAACAACTGGCCGTTTATCAACAAATCAACAAACAATTGTTGCCTCGACGAAATGTGTATCTGAAAGATTTGGAAGCATCACATCGTCAGGGCCTGACTCCTTTTGAATCTCTGCTGAAAGCGAGGGAGCGACTGCTCGAATTGCGATTGGCAGAAGTGGATGCATTGGAATCGTTCCATGCCAACCGTGTCAAATACCTGTCCGCGACAGGTGAATATACCGACCCTCATGAATATTAGATTGAAATTAATCCGCTATCACAGTTTTTGGTTGAGTGCCGTTTGTATCCTGGCAAGTCACATCAATTGCTTGAGCGACAGGGAGAGCGACCTTGTCATTCTGGATGAATTGGGCGTTCGTAATCTTGGGATCGAAACGGAAGTGGTGACGCGTCGGGACTTTGATGAAACATTGTTTGCCCTGGGGCGTTTACATTCCAAACCCGGCGGACATGCCTATGTGACGTCACGCATCCCGGGAAGACTTGTGGACATCATGGCGCACGAAGGGGATTACGTGAAGAAAGGGGATCGGATGGTTGTGGTGGAAAGTCTTCAACCGGGTAATCCACCTCCCTCCCAGACTTTCTATGCCCCCATCGATGGCCTGGTGGTCAAGAGTTTTATGCATCTCGGAGAACCGGTGGTCCCGGAGAAACCCATCCTGGAAGTGATCAATCTCAAGGAAATGTATGCCGTTGCCAAAGTTCCCGAAGACAAGGTTTCCTTGATCAAGCCTGATACGCGTGCGGAAATCAGGGTGGCCGCCTATCCGGACACCTTGTTCACCGGAACCTGGGAACGGTTTGGCACCATGGCAGATGCCTCGAATGCCACACTGGATGCTTATTTTTTGATCTCCGATCCTTCCGGCAAAATCAGACCGGAAATGCGAACGGAGTTCACCTTGCACATCGATACACGCAAACAGGTGATGTCGGTGCCGGTTGAAGCGTTGCAGGGAGATCATTTTCAACCGTTTGTTTTTGTAAGGGACTTTGATTTGCCCAATGCCTTTCTCAAAGCGCCGGTACGAACCGGTGCGCGCAACACAACACATGTTGAGATTCTCAACGGATTGTTTCCCGGAGACCAGGTGGTGACCAAGGGCGCTTATCCACTCGCTTTCGCCGGGAGCGGTGGCATCAGTTTGAAAGAGGCCTTGGACGCAGCGCATGGTCATGAGCATAACGAGGACGGTTCGGAAATGACTGCGGAACAGAAGGCCGCCAATGCCGCTGCCAGCAACTCTGCTGAAGGGGGAGGGAATGCAGGGCCGTTGACCTGGTTTTTGGGGGTTCTTTGTGTAGGACAGTGGATTCTCCTTTTATTACGGGGTAAAAATAGGGGCGGGGAAACCGCTTAACCGCACTTGTGACTCATGCTCAATTCACTCATCCAGTTTTCCCTCAGGCATCGCGTGGTGATCCTCACTGCGGCAGTCATTCTGTTGGCTGTGGGAGTTCAATTGGGTCGTAGGTTGCCGGTTGAGGTGCTTCCGGATCTGACCAAACCCACCGTCACCATCCTGACCGAAGCCCCCGGTCTGGCCCCGGAGGAAGTTGAGACACGCATCACCATTCCTCTGGAAAGCGCCCTGATGGGAGTATCCGGCGTGACCCGTTTGCGCACCACTTCGGATGTCTCGCTTTCCCTTATCTATGTTGAATTTGACTGGGGGACGGATATCACCACCGCACGCCAATATGTCCAGGAACGCCTGCAATCCGCCATCCCCAATATGCCCGAAGGGGTGTTCCCCTACATGACACCCGTGGCTTCCTTGATGGGGGAAATTATGCTGGTGGGGATGCATCATCCGGATGGAAATGTTGATCCCCGTGATCTGAGAACATTGGCGGACTGGACCGTCCGAAGGCGGCTGCAAAGCATTCCCGGGATTGCCGAAGTGCTCGCCATGGGGGGAGGTGTCAAACAGATCCATATTCAACCGGATCCCGACCGCATGCGGGCCATGGAAGTGAGTTTTGATGAACTACTCCATGCCGCCCATGAAGCAGCGGGGAACACCACCGGAGGATTCCTGACCGGGGCCGCACAGGAAATCATGGTGCGGCATCTGGCCATGACAACGGATCTGGAGGCCATCGGCGCCACCATCATCAAGCAAATCAATGACCGTCCAGTGATCATTCACGATGTCGCCAATGTGGTTTGGGATATCGAGCCCATGCGAGGTGATGCCGCCGTGAATGGTATATACGGTGTGATCCTTAGTGTGACCAAAGCACCGGGATTTGACACGATCACCCTGACGGAAAACGTCGAACGTGCGCTGGTTGAACTTCAGGAATCCATGCCGGATGGTGTGCGGTTGGAGCCGTTGTTCCGCCAGTCTGATTTTATCGAACACGCAGTCGGCAATTTGCAGGAAGCCATTCGTGATGGAGCGATCATGGTGTCCATCGTGTTGTTTTTGTTCCTGCTGAACGTCAGGACAACAGCCATCACACTGATGGCCATTCCCTTGTCCTTTGCGACGACCTTGCTGGTGTTTTACTGGTGGGAGTTAAGTGTCAATTCGATGACACTGGGGGGGCTTGCGGTTGCGATTGGGATGGTGGTCGATGACGCGATCGTAGATGTGGAAAACGTTTTTCGAAGACTCAAGGAGAATGCCACAAGTTCAAAACCACAGCCAAGAACCAGGGTCATCGCATCCGCCTCAGCTGAGGTGCGAAACTCCATCTTCTATGCCACCATTTTTATCATTCTTGTGTTCCTGCCATTGCTTGGCTTGTCGGGCGTGGAAGGGCGATTGTTCGCTCCCATTGCCATGGCGACGATGGTCAGTATGGCGGCTTCGTTTTTCATTTCGCTCACCGTGATTCCGGTGTTGTGTTCGTTGTTGCTGCACCCCAAAGAAAATAAGGAACACAAGGATGGTGTGGTCGTTCGCTTGCTGAAATGGCTTTTGCGTGCCACCTGGCTCAGATTGGCTTTGGATCGTCCTTTTGCCGTGCTGAGTCTGGCCTGTGCTCTTTTGGCGAGTGCGCTGACTTTGTATCCGATGATGGGAAAGGATTTTCTGCCGGCGTTCGAAGAGGAAACGGCTTTGGTTGCGCTGACGACGGCACCGGGGACATCCTTGCAACAGACTGCCCAAATTGCGGATATTGCCGACCGACTTCTGTTGGAGATTCCCGAAGTCAGGAAGGTGGGACGCCGTCATGGACGCGCCGAGCGTGGTGATCATGTGGTGCCTGTTTCAACGGTGGAGTTTGATATCGACTTCGAAACCAGTGAACGATCACGCGCCGAAGTGCTGGAGGATATTCGACTGACCATGCGCAGTATTCCCGGGACATTCAGCGCTTTGAGCGGTCCTCTGGCGGATCGTGTCGGGCATATGTTGAGTGGCGTTTCGGCCAAGGTCGCCATCAAGGTGTTTGGTCCGGATCTGGATGAGATCCGGCGCATCGGTTCATCCATTCAGGAGATAGCCAAGGACATCCCCGGTTTTCAGGATGCCCGGATTGAGCAACAGGCCCCCATTCCTCAGTTGCGCATCGAGATCGATCGTGATCGTGCCCAGGCTTATGGGGTCACCCCCGGATCCTTGAATGAACAGCTTTCGGTCCTGATCGGAGGTGAGCGTGTGGAGCAACTTTTTGAAGGTGCCCGCACGGTGGACCTGCTGGTGCGTTTGCCTCAGCATTGGAGGGAATCTCCCGATCGATTGCGAAACATGTATATCGATACGGAAAGTGAGTTGCGGATTCCCCTGCATCTGGTCGCGGATGTGCGTCCGGCGAAGGGGCCAAATGTCATTCAACGGGAAAACACCCAACGCCGCTTTGTGGTCAGCATCAATCCAACCGAGCGAGATCTCAATTCGAAGGTCCTCGAGTTGCAGCGTCGTGTTTCTGAAGAAGTCAAGGTTCCGAAGGGTTATTTCGTCAGCTTTGAAGGTGAATTCAAGGCGCAACAAGAAGCGGCGCGCCGCATCCTGTTCCTGAGTATCCTGGTTTTCGGTGTCATGGCGGTTCTGTTATATGGCTACTTTGGGACACCGATGTTCGCCTTGCAGGTGATTCTGGATATTCCGTTGGCCCTCATCGGTGGATTGTTCCTGACCTACATTCTTACCAACAACGTCAGTATTGCCACGCTTGTCGGTTTCATCGCTGTGGCAGGTGTCGCGGCAAGAAACAGTGTGATGTTGATTTCCCATTACCTGCACCTGATGCGACACGAGAATGAACCTTTCAGTCGAGCCATGGTGGAGCGGGGGACATTGGAACGTCTGGTGCCTGTGCTGATGACCGCTTTGTCGGCTGGTATCGCCCTCATTCCGCTGGTGTTGGCGGCAGATGAGCCGGGTAAGGAAATATTAAGACCGGTTGCCATCGTCATCGTAGGCGGGTTGGTGACCTCGACTTTGTTGGGGCTGGGTGTGACTCCTGCCGTGTTTTATGCGTTTGGTAAGAAATACGCCGAGGACGCGGTGGAAAAGAAAGCGCCTGCTTCGGCTTGAACATGCATGGAAGTATGATGAGGCTACTTACATTTGAGACTTTGAGATTGGTAAATAAACATTAAACCTATAGTGACTTGTATGATGAAAAATAAAAAACAATGGACTTGTATCTTGATGGCAATCGCAGCGTTGACATTCTGGACGGGTTGCGGGCCTGCGGGCGATCACGCCACTCATCACGACGATGCCGCCCATCAGCACGTGGGTGAGACCGCAGAACATTCTCACGGGACCGATGGGGCCCATACGCATGATGGTGGTGATGCGGGGCATCATTCAGGTGTTCCCGGTCCCAATGGTGGTCGATTGGTGGTAGGTGTGGAGCCGCACCTTGAATTTTTTGTTCAACCTGATCGGTATGCACGGATTACTTTCGTGAATGATGACATTGAACCCATTCCACCGGTCGATCTCTCCATCTCGCTTGTCACAGGAGATCGAACGGATCCTTTAGAGATTTCATTTACACAAAAGGAGAACGTTTTATTGTCTGATGTGGCACTCCCTGAGGATCCTGATTTGGCAATCGTTCTCCAGATCAGCGGTGGTGGCAATGAAGATTCCGTTTTTGAACGGTTTCATTTGGACATGGCCACTTGCCCGGATTGCCAACTGCATGAATATGCCTGTATTTGTGGTCACTCGGAACACGAGCACGATCATGAACATTGATGTAAACCTAAAGATAGCCATATCCACAGTGTCTTTCGGGTGTTGAGTGAATCAGTGTTGAATTCATCGGGGTTCTTCCCCATCCTTCGGCACAGATTAAACCCGATAAAAATCTATGCCGAACGCATCCGATCCATCCAAACACATTGACGTTCGACTGTGGCACGCCCTGATTCCAGTGGTGGCCCTGGTCGGACTGATTGCCGTCACATTGCTGAAGTTTGGGGGCGAAGCGCACATCCCGCTGGTGCTTGCTTCCGCGGTGGCCGTGGTGGTTGGATGGGCTATTGGGCATACCTGGGAAACCATTGAAGATGGCATTCTTCGTGGAATCCAGATCGGGATGAAAGCCATCCTGATCCTCTGCGTGATCGGTGTCATGATCGGTACGTGGATTGCGGCCGGTGTGGTGCCTATTCTTATCTATTACGGACTTCAGATACTTTCCCCGGGAATCTTCCTGGTGGCGGCCTGTTTGATTTGTGCGGTGGTTTCCCTGGCAACGGGTAGCTCATGGACCACGGCCAGCACGGTGGGCATTGCTTTGATGGGGGTGGCGACCGGATTGAACGTGCCTCCGGCCATGGCTGCTGGAGCGGTGATATCCGGTGCTTATTTTGGGGATAAAATGTCTCCGCTTTCCGATGCCACCAACCTCGCACCCGCCGTTGCAGGATCCGAACTCTTCGAACACATTCGGCACATGCTTTACACCACGCTGCCAGCTTTGGTGATCTCGCTGGTGCTTTATGCCATTCTCGGGATGAGGGGATTTGAGGGCGCGGTGGATACGGCTCAGGTGGACGCCATCACGACCGCTCTTGGACAACAATTCACATTAAGTCCCATCTTGCTGCTGCCTCCCATGTTTGTCATCGCGATGGTATTCTTTCGTTGGCAGGCTCTGCCGGCCTTGTTGTTGGCTGCCTTGTTGGGTGGAGTGTTGGCTGTCTGGATTCAAGGCGTTGGGGTAGGGAAAGTATTCAATATCGCCCATTATGGATTCACCTCAGAGACCGGCAACGAGGCGGTCGATGCCCTTTTGACCCACGGTGGATTGGACAGCATGATGAACACCGTTTCGCTCATTCTATGCGCTCTCACATTTGGAGGAGTGATGGAAAGCACCGGCATGTTGAGTGTCCTGGCAGGTTCGATTTTGAAATTGGCCAAGTCCACCGGATCACTGGTCGCTGCGACAGTCGCCACCTGTATGGGGATGAACATCCTGGCTCCGGATCAATACCTGTCGATCATTGTTCCGGGCCGGATGTATCGCGAGGAATACCGCAAACGCGGACTGCATCCCAAGAACCTGTCACGTACCCTGGAAGATGCCGGGACACTGAGTTCCCCCCTGGTCGCCTGGAACTCCTGCGGAGCCTTCATGGCAGGTACTCTGGCTGTTTCCCCGATGGCTTACCTTCCCTATGCTTTTCTGAACTGGCTGACCCCCATCGTTGCGATCTTCCTGGCCTACATGGGATGGACCATTGTCCGGTTAAAAGATGAGAAGGGTAATTGAATGAACCATGCATGGAGAGATCTGAAGGTATCACTAAATCTACTCTGCAACGTTGTGAGCTTTAGGTTACTCATGGAGAACTGCTTACCCTTTAGAAAGAATGCGAATAAATCATTCAACATTCAAAATCCGCCCAAATTGGCAACCTTCGCATATTTGTTTCTATTGGGAGTTTTGATTGGTCAAGATGCTTTATCGAAAAAGGCTTCAAAGCGAATTGACTTAATCCAGATAGCCGGAGCTTCCGGAAGCGAGTGGCTGTTACGAGGGGGCGAGTGGAGTGATCCTGAAGTACCGGAGGATCCCGTGAAATTGGCCTGGCGGAATGCAGCCCATGAGAATGCGGCACAACTTGCAGAATTTGCGTTGGCTTGCTTGATCGTCGGTTCGGAAATTGAATATGGCAGTATTTCACTGGATGGATTTACTAATCCTGAAGAAAGGCTCTGGCAAGCGGCGGGGATCTTTCGAATGCTTGATGGAAAAATTCCGAGGACGATCGAATCCAAGTTAGAAGATTTCCTGGAAAAGCGAACTTGGAGCTCTCCTGCCGGTGGAAGAATGATGCTCGCAGGTGCCATTTATTTCACCACAAGTAGTGACATCAATAAGCTTTTCAAAATAGCAATTGAGGACCTTGAATCAAAGAGGAGAGATGACAAAAAAGTTGGAGTTCAACTGTTGACATCAATTGCACCAAGAGATCCGCGCGCAATAGATAGATTGAGGCAAGTATTGAAACTGAGCCCAATCGAATCCGTGGAATTTGCTGCAGCTGTGTCGGGTGCTTTATGGTTGTCCTGCCATCATTTAAGGTTTTATGAGGAATTCAAAGCGTTAAGAGATTCCGTTCCAGAAGGCGATCGAAAACGAAAACTAAGGTACATTTCTCCCAATGTGTACGATGGACTTGCTATTCCCCGGCATTAAACTCAATGCGAGCTTGTGCGAAGATTGGCAGCCTAGGAAAATGCTAACGCACACCGAACATCGTAATTGCCAATGTGTGTTACTGAATCATCAATCGACAGTGGATCTTTCGGCCTGTTTGATGTTGCCCTCCAGAATCACCCAAATCGGATTCAAATATTGAGCCGAATACGCTTGAGGAAGCATCTGAAGTGCATGTGGGGTCACGTCTCAACATTCAACATTTAGCACACGTAACT
>CAYPZD010000061.1:0-7658 GCA_964415055.1 uncultured Verrucomicrobiota bacterium
TAGTGCTCATATTAGGGATCTTTTTGCGTAACAACAAAGCGGGCATCTTACGAGGGAAAGCCCGGGAGTCAAGGATGAGGATGAATCAAATCAACAGTTCCGCAATCTGAACTGCATTCAAGGCAGCTCCTTTGAGCAATTGGTCACCAGCCACCCAGAAACACAATCCGTTGTCCAAGGCGCAATCCAAACGGAGACGACCAACTTCACAATTGTCCTTGCCGGATGCGTTGAGCGGCAACGGATAAACGTTGTTGGCCGTATCATCCACCACGTCGAGCCCCGGAGCTTTGGAAAGAACTTCCTGGGCAGCTGCCAGCGTCACCGGTTTCTCAAATTCCGCACTCACTGCGACGGAATGGGCTCGATAAACAGGAACGCGCACACACGTCACACTCGCACGGAAGGCATCGTGATGCATGATCTTGCGTCCCTCGTTTTCCAGCTTCATTTCCTCGCGGGTATAACCGGAATCGAGGAAGCTATCAACATGCGGCAACACATTGAATGCAATCTGATGCGGGTAAACCTCACGGGTTACCGATTCATTACCTGCAATCTGCTTGACCTGGTTTTCCAATTCCACGATCGCCTGGGCTCCTGTGCCGGACACAGCCTGATAGGTTGAGGCAAACACTCTTTTCACACCAAATGCCTGGTGCAATGGATGAAGGGCCATCAGTGTAATGGCGGTTGTGCAATTGGGATTTGCAATAATGCCTTGATGTTTTTTGGCATCCTCCGGATTAATTTCAGGCACCACCAATGGCACCGTGGGATCCATGCGAAAGGCGCTTGAATTGTCCACAACCACCGCTCCTGCCTTCACCGCACAAGGGCCAAATTGCTTGGAAATCCCGCCGCCGGCACTGAACAAGGCGATATCCACCCCCTCAAATGATTGTTCGGTCAATTCCTCAATCGTTACTTCTTCGCCCTTGTATGAAAGTTTCTTGCCGGCAGAACGTTTGGACGCCAACAGAGTCAGCTTGCCGACCGGAAAGGATCGACGTTCAAGGGTTTTGATCATTTCGACGCCCACCGCACCGGAGGCGCCCACAATGGCAACATGAGGATTCGAATTCATATAACTAAACCAAAAGGCAATTATATGACCGAACCCCGGCAGTCTGTCAAACAGGGGCTGCAGTCTTCAGCAAAAAGCACCAGTGGAAACGGAAACGGTGGCTTGGCCATCCCGCAGGGCGGGACGGCTACGTTCCCGACCAAACCCATCCAGTCAATCCTGTCTAAAAAAAACTCAGGTGAATTGGAAACGTCGGCGGGCCACACTTTTGCAAGCGCGGCTACTTACGCATTTCGGCTTTCCAGGAATCGGGTTTTTCAGTGACGTCGCTGTCGTCTTCGTAGTGGATTTGGAGAGCGGTCAGTTGATTTTTCAGGTCGAAGGTCAACTGGGAGTATTCGTTTCGCCCGTAAAGATTGCTGAGTTCGTCCGGATCAGTTTCCAAATCGTAGAGTTCCCACTCTTCACCAAATTGATAGAAGTGCATCAGCTTGTAACGCTCTGTCCGAATTCCGTAATGCCGTGGAACCATATGAACACTGGGGTATTCGTAGTAATGATAGTAGATACTTTTACGCCAGTTGGCCGGAGTCTTGCCCTGAAGCAATGGGACGAGTGAGGCTCCCTGCATGTCCGCCGGAATGGTTGCTCCGGCCATATCGAGAAAAGTTTCCGCATAATCCAGATTCTGGATCATCTTGGTGTTTCTCGAACCAGCTTGGGTCACACCGGGCCAGTAGGCAATAAATGGCATCTTCAGGGATTCCTCATACATCCAACGTTTGTCATACCAGCCGTGATCACCGATGTAGAAACCCTGATCCGAGCTGTAAATCACCACGGTATTGTCGTCCAAACCGAGTTCTTTCAAGGTGTCTCTCAGACGACCGATGCTTTCATCCACACCCTTGATACAGCGCAGATAATTTTTGGCATAACGTTGAAATTTCCATCGGACCAGGTCTTTTCCTTCCAGATTGGCGGCATGAAATGCAGCGTCCTTTGGGCCGTAGGCAGCTCTCCATGCACGGAGCTGCTCGGGTGACATGCGTTTCATGTTGTTCCAGGCGGATCGGTCCTGACGTTTTTGAGAAGGAGGCTGGCTGAAATCAGGCGTCAGGTCCACAAACAGATCATAATTCAAATCCATGTGACGATCGATCTCCAGCTCCTGGTGGCGTGCGGGAGGAGCGTTGTCTTCGTAGCGATCAAACAGAGTGGCTGGTTCGGGGATTTTCACGTCATCGTAAAGATTCAAATGCCGTAAAGCGGGCATCCAGTTACGATGAGGTGCTTTGTGCTGAACCATCATCATGAAAGGACGGTCGGCATCGCGCTTTTCCTTCAACCAGTCCACAGCCAGATCCGTGACGATGTCCGTGCAGTAACCGTCAATTCGACGACGACCGTCTGGAAAGATCATGTCCGGATTGTAGTAAAGCCCCTGCCCCGGGAGCACTGCCCAGTCATCGAATCCCTGAGGACTTCCCTTGAGGTGACTCTTCCCGTAAATGGCGGTTTGATAACCGGCCTTCCGCAGAATTTTGGGGAAAATCTGCTGGTTCCAGTCAAAGCTGTTCCCATTATTCATGAAACCATTCTTATGACTGTGCTTCCCGGAGAGAATCACCGCCCGGCTGGGGCCGCAGATGGAGTTGGAGCAAAAACTGTTTTCAAAAAGCATCCCTTGAGAAGCCAATTGATCGATATTGGGCGTGGGGTTTACTGATTTCAACCAGCCGTTGTAGGCCCCAATGGCATGAGGGGCATGATCATCCGTGAAGACAAACAGGATATTCGGACGCTTATCCTGGGCCTGCAACAGGCAGGTCACCAGCATCAGAAACAGTACATTAAACAGATTTTTGCTTTTCATGGTGTCAATGAGTTCCGAGAGACTACCACAAGCATATCAGAGGTCGAGACGTTTATGGTTTTGCATGAGGAATCGCTTTTTTCTCACACAAATGCAGTAAGTCACCAAGTTTTTATGTGCGAGCATCCATTGTTCATGATGGATCAACCTATCTTTGTGGCTTCGTGACTTTGTGTGAGAAAAACTGCAGTAAACCCATCCCCCAGCATGAGATGATCCGAGAAAGCACCCTACGATAAACTCCTCACACAAATCTGCTGTCTTGACAGCAATGTATTTGCAGTCATAGTTGCATTATGCGAACAACAGTTACCATTGATCCTGATACAGAGGCTCTTCTGAAAGCGGAAGTCACTCGGACAGGACAATCATTCAAGGTAGTGCTCAACCAAGCTGTGAAAAAGGCTTTGGGAAAACCGCTTGGCAAATTTGATGTGAAACCACTGTTTTCCAAACCCTTCCCCCCTGCTTTGGATCAGGCAAATTTCAATCATTTGTCCAATGAATGGGAGGATGAAGATACCCTGCAGGAGCTTTCAACGTGATCATACCAGACATCAATCTTTTGCTCTATGCATACAATCCATCCATACCTCAGTATCCGGTGGCGCAAAAGTGGTGGTTTGAGAGTTGTAACGGTGATGAGCTGATCGGTCTGCCATTGGAAGTTGTTTTTGGGTTTATACGAATTGCAACACATCAAAAACTCGGTGAAGCCCGCGTAACTTTGGCCAAGGCCAAAGAGGTGGTGGAATCCTGGATGGTCTTGCCTCAGGTGCGAGTTTTGACTCCATCCGGCAGCCACTTTCCGAGAGTCATGCAATTGATGGAATCCGCGATGGCAACTGGAGCCGTTTTATCCGATGCCATTCTGGCATCATATGCCATCGAGCACCGAGCGACCCTCTGTTCGAATGACGGAGACTTCGCCCGCTTCAAGGGGCTGGATTGGAAGAATCCTTTTTTGGGCTAACCTTTTCCAACACATTGACGATTGTTCCCGCGTTTTCAGGAGATGGGTTAATGTAAAAATCGATATCCTTCGTGTAACGCGGAAGACCACGCCAGGCCAGGCCAGGGCGTGCGGCCTACGATGAGGAACTCAACTTTGTGAGAGTTCAACAATGCGATAAACTCTCTCAAGTCTTGGCTGAGTTTCATTTTAGTTCGTATTCCCAAAAGCGGTTAACCCAAGCAGAATATCCATTCGTTGGACAGGAGTAAGACTGCGATAATAGGCGTTATCAGCTTCTTCAGCTTCACGAAAGGAGGCAAATTTGCTGACACGCTTTTCCATGCGATGCAGTTAGCGCGAGAGCCATCGTCCGCCAAGTAAGATTCTATGCCGGAAAATGACGTTCACATGTTTAAGATTGCGCCTTTTTGTTTGGAGTTTTAGTCTCCGGCATTCATCAGAAATGACGCCATGAGGTTTTTAAAATTAAATCCATTGTGGGGTGGGCTATGTGTTGCCTCCCTGGTGGTTTGGGCAGGTTTTGGAGGCACGTCCTGCGGAACCGTTCATCAAAGGGCTGTGGTTCGACTTCCCCAGATTGAGGGGGCTGCTTTTGTGGGCAATGCCGCTTGTTCGGATTGTCATACAAATATTGTTGATACTTTTCCTGCAAGCCCTCACGCACGGTTTCACCTTGCTGAGGCCAATCATTCAGGAGAGTCCGGATGCGAGTCCTGTCACGGCGCCGGCAGTCTCCATGTCAAAGCCGGCGGGGGCAAAGGGGTATTCATTCATAATCCGGGTAGAGGCCCGGATTCCTGCCTGGAGTGTCACCTGGAAATTCATGCGAAGTTCAGCCTCCCGAACCATCATCCGGTGATGGAGGACCAATTGAATTGTGTGGACTGCCATGATCCACACGGACGCGACATCTTCAAACCGTCCTCCTCGAGTGGGCTTGCTTTTGCGCGGTTGAATCAAAATTGCTCTGAATGCCACCAGGAACAGGCCCGCAATTTCGTGTTCGAACATGAGGCCATGAGGGAGGGTTGCACGGAGTGTCATGATCCGCATGGTTCGGTGAATCCAAAGATGCTGGTGCAGCGTGATTCAAATCTCTGTTTGAAATGTCATGCCCAGACTCAATTCGCCGGTTCCGGGGATATTTTTATCGGCAAGGAACCTCATGGTTTCAATATGCAGGCGGGCGGTTGCTGGACCGCAGGTTGTCACACACAGGTCCATGGTTCCATGGTCGATCCAAAACTAAGATTTTAACATCAGGAGCCCCTTATGATTTTCCATCAACGACCTTTTTTCATGCGCTCCATCCGAAGAACCTTTGGTTTGCAACTGACCGCTCTGATGCTTGGTAGCGCCGGTTTGAACCTGGGGTTCGGACAGGAGTTGCCACCTGCCGCGGATCGCACGGTTGATTTCACGACGGACATTCTCCCGATCCTCAAGGAATCCTGTTTTCAATGTCATGGTCCGGAGGAAGCCAAAGGTGATTTCCGGATGACCACCAGGGAAGCTCTTTTGAAGGAGGGGGACTATGGAGCCAACATCATCCCTGGAAATAGCGCCGAAAGCACATTGATCCAGTTCGTCGCCCATCTTGAAGAAGATTCGGAAATGCCCCCGATTGGCAAAGGCGACAAGTTGTCCGATGAACAAATCGGTTTGCTGCGCGCCTGGATTGATCAAGGGGTTGTTTTTGAGGACATCTCGGAGGAATCATTTTATTTCAAAGTGACTCCAGAATTCCGGTTCATCGGCGTGGATGGCAACAAGGCCGCCTTCAGAGAACATTACTGGATGCGTGACGGTGTGAACGGCGGTCTGCGCCATTTCGAATGGAAGCAGACCATGGAGGGAGGCAGATCATTCAGTGGTTCTGGACAGGTAACGGCCCCAAATGACCGATATGCCATTGAAGCTGAAATAGCGCAGAGAGATCTTGGCTTCTTTCGGTTCGGATTGAACCAGTCCCGATTCTATGATGATCCTTACGGAGGATATTCCCCTACATTCGGGCTTGGTCCATGGGCTCTTGATCGGGATCTGCACACGGATTTTTCGAGCGCCTGGTTCGAATTGGGATTGGATCGCCCGGACAAACCCAGCGTCACCCTGGGATACGAATACCGATCGAGGGACGGCGCCAAGTCCATGCTACAATGGGGGCCGGCCTTTGATGCGGCGTTCAATGGCCATAATGTTTACCCTGCCTGGAAACGTCTGGATCAGGAAACCCACATCATCACACTGGATATGGAACACAACTGGAATGGTTTTCGGATTGAAGACAATTTCAGAGGTGAGTTTTACCAGCAGGACAACGTCCTGCAAACCGGAGATTTCATCAATGCCGGAGACGCCCTGCCTGCAACGGTATCCACGGAGCAGGACGATTACGATCATTTTCAAGGATCCAACGCACTCACGGTGGAAAAACGACTCAAACCCTGGTGGCTTGCCAGCGGCGGTTACTATTATTCTCACCTGAGTGGCGATGCCAAATTGTCACTGGGCAACTTTGATCCGAGCAATCCTGCTGCGGCTGGCCTGCCCTTTGATTCACGCGGCATTCAACTTAGTTCCGAGTCGCACATCGTCAATGTCAACAGTCTGCTAGGACCCTGGAAACAGTGGACGGCCTATGGTGGGGTCCAGACGGAATGGACACGCCGCAAAGGGACCGGAAACACCACCTTTTTCGGTGTCCCAACCACACTTGGCACCAACACGGATCGTTTTCAAATCGAAGAGAACTTCGGCATTCGAAACACCAGCCTTCCCAACACCATCATTTACACCGATGTGAGGCTTCAGCAGGAATCCATAGGTCAATCAGAGAGCGGACTCCTGAACGACGGTTTCGATGCGCAAGATGATTTCATGCGTGACACCGATGCCACCGGACGGCATGCCCGATGGGATCTTGGAACCACCCTATCCCCTTGGGACAACTGGACGTTTCAACCGAACTACGGATACAAGCGCCGACATCATGACTTCAAGCATCTGCTGGACACGGACCGCGGTCCGGAGCCGGGCAACGGCTATCCAGCTGCTTTGAGAGAACGTGAAACCGAAGGGCAGGATTGGGGAATGACTGTGGGATGGAAGCCGGTTCGTTGGTTAAAGACTTCGCTTGCCTACGAAGGTGAGCAAACCGATTATCGCACCGACATCAATGCGCTGACGCTGTTCGGAGTTCCCTACCCCGCTGGATCGACTTTGGCAGGGAACTATGACAGTCACACCTATCGATTCACCACGACACTGAGTCCGGCTCAACGTTGGTATTGGACCGGCAGCACGAGCTACACGGACATGCGCATCGTTTCGAGCATGAACGATAACACCTCGATTGCTCCTTATGACGGCGAATTGTTGAGTCTGTTCACCTCATGGACATTTCTTTACAGCCCAAGCACGACGCTCCAATCCAGCTACACCTTCAATCACGCGAACTACGGGCAGACTTTGCCCCTCGGATTGCCGATGGGCTCCGAATTCGATCAACATGCCTGGCGCTTCGATGTGCGCAAAAAACTGGGCGAATCCGATACGCTTGGGATTCAATACGCCTATTTCCGTTATCGCGATGAGCTCGCCGCCGGTTTTCTGGACTACGACGCGCACGGCATCTTCGTCACCTGGAACCGGGTTTTCGAGTAAACCACAACCTACTTGACCGATGAAACCAACCAAACCTTTCAAAATTGCCCTTTTCGGGCTGGGGCGAGCGGGGCGTTTCCATTTGCAGAGCATTCGACAGTTGCCACAAATCC
>CAYPZD010000061.1:7758-21286 GCA_964415055.1 uncultured Verrucomicrobiota bacterium
CTGGGGCGAGCGGGGCGTTTCCATTTGCAGAGCATTCGACAGTTGCCACAAATCCAATTGGCTCATGTGGTGGATATCGATGAAGACCGGGCTCGTGAGACCGGAGTTGCATTTGGCTGTCCTCATGCGACCAGCATCGAACCTGCCCTGTCTGACGTCTCGATTGATGCGGTGATCGTAGCAACGCCTACCGGAGATCATTACAGTCAAATCATGGCGGCATTGAAGGCTGGTAAATCGGTTTTCACCGAAAAGCCCCTGGGTAATGGTCTTTCAGACATCACCGATTGCTATGAAGCGGCGCGCGCTGCCAATCGATCCCTGTTTGTGGGTTTCAATCGAAGATTTGATCCTTCCTTCTCCTCGCTCGCACGCCAAGTCAGCCAAGGCGATATCGGCGTCCCACAGCTGATGCGATTGACATCCAGGGACTCGCCCTTGCCAACCATGGATTACATCCGAACGTCACATGGGATATTTCATGATTGTATTGTGCATGATTTGGACATGCTGAGATTCATCACAGGGCAGGATCCGGTGGAAGTCTACGCCATTGGGAGCAATTTTGTGGACGGGATACGCGAACTCAAGGATCTGGATAACGTCCTTGTCAGCCTGAAATATGCCAGCGGTCTGTTGGCCAGCATCGATGTGAACCGATTTGCCTCCTACGGATACGATCAGCGCATCGAGGCGTTTGGCAGCAAGGGCATGTTGCAGGCGGAGAATCGATCGCCACGATCCACCGTTCATTCATCGGCTGAGGGTGTCACGCGACCGACCATTGAACATTCTTTTCCCACGAGGTATCGGGAAGCTTATGTCGAGGAATTGCGCGTCTTTCAAGATTGTGTGACACATGGCAAGGAACTGCCCATTTCTGAGGAAGATGTCGTGATGAGTCACAGGCTTTGTGACATGGCCGAGCAATCGTTTAACGAAGGCCAGCCTGTGCGGGTGAAGCCTTAATCCTGTTCTCCTTTTCGCTTTACCGCCCCAAAGCCCGGCGTTAAGGTCCGCGCCATGTCGCAGGGAATGGCTCCGAAACAGGATCCACGCCGGAAATTCGCTCCTGATGCCTCATCACACTCGCTGGAGGTTTCGGACCGGAGTGTTGTGCCCTGGTCCGGATTGACAGCGGGGCAGGTCTGGTCCGCCCCCATGCCATTGAACCGTCAGACTCCGACAAAATGGCTCAGCAAAGCTTCTCTTTCACTGGTATCCAGCAAAATAGTATCGGTCAAAGGAGTGGAAAACGTTGATCCCTCACTCGACCCCTTCATCATAGCTCTGAACCATAGCCAAAAACTGGAAGCCATCTACATCCCTGCCCTGCTCCACTTTCTTCGCAAAGGTAAGCTGATCCACTTTTTGGCAGACTGGAATTTTTGTCTGGTTCCAGGAATTTGGCTGTTTTATCATTTCGGCGAAGTCATCACTGTGGCCCGCAAACCAGCCAGGCCCCGGTTTTTAAACGTGTTCAAACCATTGTTCATCAAAGGTCAAGGCCCGTTCGATCAAGCCATCGAAGCCCTTCAATCCGGACGCTCAATCGGCATTTTTCCGGAAGGCACGACCAACCGCAGCCCGGATACCTTGTTAAAGGGATATTCCGGTGCCGCACAGTTGTCTTTGAATTTGGGGATCCCGGTGGTGCCGGCAGGCATCTCATTCCCTCAGCACGACAAACAGCGCCCCATCCCCGAAGGAATCCCCTTTTCGGTGGAGTTTGGCAAACCTTTGGTCCCCGACACGGACGGGGGAAAACCTTCTTTGAAGAAGGTACGTGACTGGCACGTCGAAATTATGTCATCAATCTCCCGGTTATCCGGAAAGACCTGGAATCGTCATCAACGCAAAAAATGAGTTTATCGCTTTCAAACAAAGTCAACGTGATCAAGGTCCAAAACGCCGAGGACCGGGATAGAGCCGTCCAGGTGCTGAAAAGCACTTACGATCAGGAAAAGCAATGGATCTATGACGCCGACAAATTCTTCCCCACCGAAGATTTGGAGCGCGATGATGTTTCCTGGTTTGTCAGCCAGGTGGAAGACTTGCCTGTCGGGGTGCTGAGGGTCATGTACAATCCACCTCTGGAACTTTATAAGGAATACGGATTCCAAAAACTGGAAAGCGGTTTGGATGTGGAAGAATTCGTTAAAAACAACCGGATCGCGGAAATCGGACGTTTTGCCGTCCTTCCGGAATACCGTCGTTACATCGTCGTGGTGGCGGCCTTAATGCGGGCAGCCAGCCAGGAGACGGTGGAACGGGATTACTCCCACTACGTGACCGATATTTTTGAAGGTGAAAAACACAGTCCCTATGAGTTCCACACCCGCGTGATGGGATTCAAACCGGTTGCCACACATGATGTGGGCGAATTGAATTGCCCCAACAGACGCATCACCATGGTCCTGGACATTCGGGAAGCATATAACCGCATCAAGTCCAAACAAAAATGGATCTTCCGATTCCTCACCAAAGGTTGGGGTGAGGAGTTGCATGCGAAGCTGCTGGACAAGTAGAAACAAAGTCAGAAAAGCACAAAGACTTTCAGAATCAATTAACCAAAAAGTTCTTCGTGCTCTTCGTGGTGATACTGGATCATAGTCCGAACTGCAGGGAGACTGGATTTCCGCGGATCTCGAACTGACTTCTCAGGATAAAGCCGTTTGGGGTTTTTGAGTAATCGAAGGAAGATTCATCAAAAGGATCTTTGATGGCATCCAAGGCCTCTTCCCCTTTCACCAGAACCTGCGCCCCCGCCTCCAAAATCTGACGGTTAAGATCGATCAATTGCATCTGGATTCGCATGTTGCTCAACATAGGCAAGGAGGCTCTGACGATGGGATCGTTGGCATACTTTTTAGACAGTACATCGATCTGCTCTATTTGATCCGCCCATGGCAATTTCATTAGCGCGGCCCATTCCTCGTAACAATTCAGCACTCCTTGAACACTTTTCTCGGGGTAGATTCCTTTCTGCTGATTCATCAGTTTTGCGGCGTAAGCTCGTTCGTTCAGGAACACCTCAGGTGCGCTGGAACTGACGGGTAATTTGCCCAACTTGACCAGAAAACTCTGCAACGCGGAGGCTGGTAGATCTGGCATGCTTCGGGCAATAGCTTGGGTTGCCATTTTATTAACCGCTATTTCAACCAGTTTGGTAATCGACACTGCATTTTGCCCGATATGATTCGACAACGCCAGGCAACTTAACAAATCATCCACAGCCTGCTCTGGATGACCGTTTTGGAGTTCAACTCTAGATTGCAAGGTCATCAGAGTGATAATATTGCGGGAGGACGATTTGATCTCGCGCAATATCAGGGGATCGGGATCGTTTTCTCCGATCAGATTGCCCAATGGCATACGACTGGCTTGACGCACCAACTCGACAGCATTTTCCAGGTTTCCCACAATTTGCTCCAGTTCGTCGTTCAACGGTACGACCGCATACCATGTGTTACCAGCTTTGGGTTCAAATCGCTTGGCAAGATCGGGCAATCCTGCTGCAGTGACTTCCTGGTTGGCTTTCTGGTAAAATGCGGATGCCGTGGTATTGTCCTGGGAATGGGCTTGATGACCTAAGAGGGTCATTGCCACAAACAAGCAAAAGATCAGGAAGTTCAATGGCTGGTTTCGTTGCAAGCACGTGGTAGTTGGGGCCTTTATCATTCTGTTTTCTTAAAGTTGTAACAAACTGAGATCCATTACAAAATTCGAGTCAAATCGTAGATCCATCTATAAAACATAGGCAAAATCAGCGACTTAGCCATCCACCTTCAAAACCGGCCCGTTCCAATCCTTTTCGAATGTAAGGGCTGCGTTTCATCACCTCCCACACAAAACCGGAACGATGGTTTTCGATCATCAACAGAATTGGCCCCTGATCAATGCCCAGATGTTCCCGATCAAACCAGCCTTTGCCTTCGACCAGTTGGCCATGTCTCAAAGGCACGGTCTTGAACTGAAAGGATGGGTTGAAGGCATCCACAAATCCATATTTGTTGTATAGTGGTTCCCCATAACGTTGAATCATGTTTTCCAGGCAGGGAATGACAATTTCAGGAGCGAAAGCCACACTCCCGGCGGCGGCGGTGGGAGCTAAGGTTCCGTCATCCCGAATCCTGACCGCGGATGCCCCTCGGGCTGTATAGGTCCAGAAGCGACGTTGTTCATCCTTGTATTCCATTTCGATGTTGACCGGACCATCGCAAGCTGTGAGGCCCCACACATTTTCACCATAATCGGCCCACTGCATGGGATTATCCATGGCATAGGAACGTTGGGAATATGCCGCACGCCTTGAATTTTCGAACCAGTCAATTCCCCGTTCTTTGATGTATGCGTCCTGTATCTCTCTGAAATCCACCCAGATATGTGAGTATTGATGTCCAAACAAAGGGGTAAAGTTGACGTGAGGCTGCCCGTAGAAGGTATTCCACTCGCAAGTTTCCACAAACGACTTCCAGGAATCGTCCCGTGCAGGGTGTGTGGGACTGCCCAATGCCAAAATGTAAAGCAGCATGGCCTCGTTGTAACCATTATAGTCATGTGTCAGCATGCCTTTTTCCGGGCGCCACCCGTGTGAGACCAGGCCGCCCCTCACCTGAGCCCAGTCCCATTCCACCCGTCGATAAAGGAAATCCGCCAGCTCACGGATGCGGGCCTCGAGTTCCGTGTCCCGGTCATAGTATTCCAGGCAAAATAAAACACCCCCCATCAACAGGGCGGTATCAATCGTCGACAGTTCCACCTGACGGAAGCGTTCTCCGGTGTTTGGATTCAGGAAATGATAGTAAAATCCCTTATACCCTGTGGTGTCGGTAGGAGCATCCGATTGTGTTGAGTTTTTGAAGAATTCCAGAGTTGCAAGCGTCTTGGTGACGGCGTCGTTACGGTTTAAAAAACCTCGTTCAACAGCAACCGGATAGGAGGTCAAAGCAAAACCGACCGCCGCAATACTGGCAAATGCGTCCGGTTTGGGGGCCCGGTCGAGCGTCAGTCCGTTCCTGTCATTGGAAAAATCCCAGAACCAACGAAACGTTCTTTCCTGAATATCCGTCAGCAGATCCTCAGAGCTTGCTTGAGAGTATGTTGACTGGGCATGAACTGACATGTGAGCGTTGAGGAGAGTGAGCAGGATCATGACAATGGTCCCTCTCAGGTGGAAAAAGTGAACGTTTTTGGGCATGACAAAAGTTTAGGCCATTGCCCTGTTCCATTCAACATGTGATTCCTTCCAACGATTTTTCCTTTGCCTTTTACCGGATTTGGTCGAGAGTTTGGCAGGTATGAAATATCAACTTTCAAAAAGAAAACTGTCCACCTGGGCACTTGCGGTGACCTTGCTATTTGGCGCCGTGACAGGCTTGAAGACTCAGGCGGCCGACCGGAATGCTCCCATCAAGGTCATGAGCTTCAATATCCGCTATGGAGCCGCCAATGATGGAGAAAACAGCTGGAAACACCGGGATTACCTGGTGTTGGAGACGATTGAGAACTATGGTCCGGACCTGATCGGATACCAGGAAGCCCTCAAATTCCAGGTCGATTTCCTGAAGCAGAATCTGGATGGATACGGATTCCACGGCATCGGACGCGACAAAGGGACCGAAGAAGGAGAGTATGTGCCGTTGATGTGGAAGACCGATCGATTTGAACTGGTGGATTCCGGTCACTTCTGGCTGAGCGAAACACCGGAAATTCCCGGAAGCATCAGTTGGGACTCATCACTGACCCGCATGCTTTCCTGGGTGGTCTTGCGGGACAAGAAGGCGGTCGGGTATCAAAAGGAATTGGTCTTTGCCAACACCCATTTTGATCATCGAGGCAAGCAAGCCCGCTTGGAATCAGCAAAGTTAATTCGTCAACGGGCCGAAGAAATCATGAATGACATCCCCATCATTCTCACCGGCGACTTCAACACCACCGAGGACCTGGCCCCTTACGCCGCCCTGTGCAATGCAGAAGGATTCAATGGTAAACCTCTCGTGGATGCCTTTCGTGTGATCCATCCGGAAGGATCGGACAACGAACGTTCGTTTGGCGCATGGGTGGGCCGGCGCGATGGCAAACGTATCGATTGGATCCTGCATACCGATGATTTCGTGACACTCAATGCCGCCATCAATTATACACAAGACGCCGGACGGTATCCCTCGGACCATTACCCGGTTGAAGCAACCGTGCGTTTGAAGTAAGTCCATTTAACCAAAAGATATCATACGGGAACTCAATGAGTGTGGAGCGGGAAGTCAGCCGCAAGGCGTTGGAAATATACGATCGGGACCTGAGGCCCCTTGCTGAAAAGCTGGCCTTCGAACTGCCTGTTCGAGCCAAGGAGCCACCAGGATTGCCGAATGTGCTTTTTTTGGGGAATCATTCCTCAGGGAAATCTTCGTTCATCAATCACCTGCTCGAAACAGATGTCCAGAAAACCGGTCTGGCTCCGACCGATGACGGTTTCACGATCCTCTGTCATGGAGATCAAAAAGACACCTTTGACGGACAAACGGTCACGACGCATCCTTCACTTCCCCTCCGCAATCTGAATCGGCTTGGCCCAGCCTTTATATCCAAACTCAAACTCAAGACACTACCAAACCCATTGCTCAAGTCATTCGCCTTGATTGACAGTCCGGGCATGATTGACGCCATCGGTGCGGCAAACACTCGTGAATATGATTTCGCTTCCGGTGTTCGTTTTTTTGCCGAGAAAGCGGATCTGATCCTGTTCTTTTTTGATCCGGACAAACCTGGCACCACTGCAGAAACGATCAGTATCCTGACCCAGACCTTGGCTGGATTGGAATACAAACTTCTGATTATCCTGAACAAGGTGGATCTGTTTCAAAACATCAGGGATTTCGCCCGCACCTACGGGACCTTGAGTTGGAATCTGTCAAAAGCCATTCGAACCAAGGACATCCCTCACATATTCAACATCTACCTTCCGGAAAACCGCAAATCGGTCAGTGAACACGGCATTTCCAGCATCCCCTTGCAGGACTTTGATGCGTCGCGATCGGAAGTCATTGAAGAAATTCGGCGCACACCAACGCGGCGTGCCGACAATGTGGTCAGTGATTTGATCCATGCCGGCAAGCGTTTGGTCATGCATGCCAGGCTATGTAACACCATCAGTCTCGATTACCGAAAAATACAGGTGAAATGGATGGGCATTTCCCTGGCCGTATTTTTGTTTGGGGTCGTGGGCACCTGGGGAGCGATGCAAATCTGGCCCGGATGGGAAATCGCTTCGGCGGTTGCCACGGTGTTTTTGTTGGGAACGGCCGGATGTTGGTTCTGGGGACGGTGGTTGTTGAAACAGTTTGTTGCCAAACTACAGGAATTTGGAACCTTGGATCAAATGTTCGCCGACACCTTTCGCAATGAGTTGGCCTTGCAGGATCGAACCGACTTGAATGCCATGTGGTCCGGTTTGAAGGAAACGGCACGCAAAACTTTCAGTGTGGTTTCGCCCCGGGACATCCCCAATTTCTTTTCAATGAGTCGTTCCATCCGCAAACTGGAACACTTGATGGAAGACGACATTCCCAAGCTGCGGCGCGCTATCACACGGGAAACCGAAGATTAACCGGCAAAAAACTGAGGGAACCGCTGCATCAGGGCTCCAGCGATCATCACCAGTGCAATCAGCGCCACGATGGACAAAACAATCCACCCCCAGAATCCGGGAGGCAAACTGACGGGCGCGCCATAGTGTCCGACTTCCTTGTGGCGATATAATCTGAGCCCGAGATAAAGGATGATCAGCGAGCTGAAGACCAGCATCGGGAAGCTGAAATGACCGTTGGCTTCATGCCACCACCACTCCTCCGCCAGCACTCCCGCATAGAGGATGACCATGGAGCAGACGAGACTCCAGAACCAACTGGTGAACAGGATGAAACGACGTCGTACCACACTGGATACGACGAAGGAGATACAAAAGACATTGAACGGCAGGGCCATCACCAGCCCATAGAGCAAACCGGGTTTGAGAACCGGGGCTGGTTCCATCAACCCAGCGTCCAGGAAAAACCGCTTCAACGTGGCCTGCCAGTCCAATCCCAACACCATGAAATCCAGCCCGACAAACATCAGCAAGGTCGATCCCGAAACCGCCAGTCGTGCGAGATAACGATCCGATCGGGTGGCGGGCAAAGAAAAGGTAAATTCCTCACAATCATCCACGGCATCCGATCCTCCGTAAGCCGGCCCTGCCACCAATGCATAGAGAAACGAGATGACCATCACCCACCCTGGGTGAGCAAACAAAGGAACCACCCAGGCAGCCCCGAGCCAGAGAACCAGAAAGACCAGCAGCAAACGGCTGTGAGCGAACCATTCGGCCCACAACAAACCATAAAAAAAGGATAGTCTACGCTGTACGGTCATGGGCTTTGCGGAAGGTTCTCATTTGTTAATGGATTGTCCATAAACAAAGCCCACGGAAATTCCGGGGTGAAAGCGACACGTGCGGATGACTGATCGTCAGCACTGGATTCCATGGGGGGAGCAAAACCGGGGCTTTCCGGCCCCGCTATGGAGGCGGCAGGTGCTGAATCAAATTCGACCGACTCTTCTTCCGGACGTGTCCAGAAAACTTCACGCCGCACGACGGCTCCATCGAGTTGAGCGCGGAGCACCAGCCCTTCATAGTCCAGCATGGAAGGCACTTCCGGGTCCGGACGGCCAATGCCGTGCAGTTGACAGGCCGCCAAACCGGCATGGGGACCCGATTTTACAACGCGGTTCCAAGCCCAGTCATCCCAGGGCAGCGGATAAAGGTAGCTATACGTATTGGTCGCTTCCAGTCCTGTCATATTGGGCTGAACGAGATTTCCCCAGTTCCCCTTTCGGTCTTCCAGGCATTTCAATACCTTTGGGCTTCCCAGGTAACGCGCCGCCAGCAATTGATCCCAGGTGCGCGGACGGCGGTCATAGTCATCCTGATAAGTGGTGAAAGCGATGGCGATCTGCCTAAGGTTGGAAATGGATCCCACGATGCGTGACTTCTTTTTGGCTGTGGACAGAGCACTCATCAAAAGTGTGGCAAGAATGCCAATAATAGCCAAAACTGTCAGCAACTCGACCAGGGTAAAACCCCACCGTAATTTTTTTCTCCCCTCAGCACCAAGTGTTGGCTTGGATTTATACGCACGAGGCCGTCCCCCAAGTTGTGTAGCGATCTTGGGGAAACGGCCGTTTGGCGTCGTGCGGTTAAATGGACAGAATCGGTTCAAATCATTGTCATCTTATTCTGGCAGGGGTGTCGGGATCGGCGTTGGATCCGTTGGTAGTGAATCCATCCATCCACGCATGATATCCACCATTTCCGCCATGGATTCAGGAGGCCTTCCAAAATCGAAAGTCACTTTATATACTTTCTCGCCACGAGTGATTGCCACCCATTCAGCGCCTCCATCGGCACAATCCGGGCAACCGATGACTTCCTTGTAGCTTTCAATTTCAGATGCTTCGGCCAACTGCAACAGATGTTCCCATTCATCAGGACTGATCTCCATGGTTTCCTTGATCGGAGGATGCTCTTCCTGTCGACTGGAGGCCGAAAGGATGATGGTTTGCTTTGCAGCGCTCAATTCCTTGACGCAATACCCGATACAAAACCCGAAGCTGCTACCATATCCGATATGAGTCACGTCGCTGGCGTTTGAAACCACACCATAGCGATCCAGCGTCTTGAACAACGCATCGCGCAGTCCGGATACTTCATCCTGCCAGGCGGGAATCCTGAATGTTTGTCCCACGGCATTGATCTCGATCCATTCGGTTCCTGGGCATTCCAGGCAAATGGCCAGTTCCTGAGCAGCGAGGGTTTGAACAACTCTCCAATCCACGAGCCCTGTCACCGTTTCCCATTCAGCTTTGGTGGTGCGTTCTGAATGATTGCGGGACCTTACCTGTCCCTCTGGATCTCGCAAATACCAGTTGGTGTTGCGCACATTCATGTTCAACTCACGATGGCACAGTCCTTCACAGTCGTCCTCCACTCGCACGTATCGAATGGAATTCACTGTGGGCTCAGGAGCTTCATACCGGATTCTCATCGTGCGCATCAAATCAACCAGTGGCTGAATGGATTCAACCGTGGCTCCAGACTCAAACGTAACACGATGACGCTTTCCTGAGATGGCAACTTCGATCCATTCCCCTCCTCCATCCGCGCAATCGGGACAACCGATGGTTTCCGGCAATTGTGAAAAGGTTTCCCAATCAATCAATCTCAACAACTCATTCCAATCAGATCCACCGTAAGTGTATTGCTTATAGGGAGGGTAGGAACCATCTCTGGCAATCGCCACAAACGCGGTTCTGTTTGGTTCCACATAGATGGAATTGTCACAATATCCCAGGCATTCACCAAAAAAGGAACCCCCGGCCACCCGGACAACCGGTGCCTGAACTTCATGGGGTGCCAAACGATCGGCTCCGTAGTCAAAAGCAGGTATCCACAGGTGATTCTCTTCGTCAATCAAGGTGCCGGGAAGGTTGAATCCATAACAACCAAATGGCTCATACATGCTGCTCAGAACCATGGATCCGTCCTGGCCGATATCGAATTTCCATACATCCTGACCTTGTTTCAACAAGAGCGAGTCTCCGCTTAGGTGGAATTGATAAGTGGCAAACGGCAGCGACCAAACGTCCCCAACCTGTTCAAATTGTCCGGATTGGTTCACCACCCAGTTACTGATGGTGTAGAGTTCCGGCACAGGATTTGATTGATTGATCCTTTCATCCAGGCGCACCTGACCGGCAATGACCAGTCCGTCACGGGTAACTTTGGCGATATGCGGCCACTGATCTGAAAACGGGATCGAATCCACCAGGTGCGCCCCCACTCCGTCATAAGCCAGAGCATCGAGCCATTCTTTGTTGTCCGTTGCCAAAGTTTCGGGATCATAGTGAATTCCCTGAGTGATCAACGCACTGCCTTCGTGAGAAATCCCTTGAAGTGTGCCCGGGACACTGATGGCGGGACGAGGTGTCGGATGTTCTGGATCCGCGTAATCAATCACGGAGAGAAAATGTTTTTGAACCCAGCGATTCACCGGGACAGGCCTTAAGGCGTCCACTGGCAACCATTCCTCGTAATCATTCTTCAGGTAACTGACATAAATTTTTCCATCCGCTGCAAAAGCATCCGAAAAGTTCCAGACCTCATCGACATCCAGATCAAAGAAGGAAAGAAACTCAATGTCATCAGAAGAAGCGGTGTCGAAAGCAATAAATTTGGCACCCGAGGACATTGGCCAGGGAGCGATGTCGGCTGCAATACCATCATCAATAAAAGGTCCGCCCCATCTCCAGAACCAGTATTCCTGAGAAGACTGCCAGACAAGGGTCTGATCATTGATCCATAGTGCGTTCATGTCAGATCCGCCAACCGGTTCCTTCAAATGGACAGTCTCTTCACTCAGAACACTTATTTCCGGCAGTTGACTCAAATCAACAGTCCTCATGGTGAACGTATAAACCGGTGCGGGTTCATCTTCTTTTTCGGCAACCGGCACGGCAATATTTTGATTGCTGGATTGAGCCAAATACAGAACGTCTCCCCGGATCACCGATCCCACCACGGGTTGATCGCCCAAATCCAAACTGCTCAGAATCTGGAAATCGGAATCGGTTTTCCCGACACGAAGCGCTGATTTTTCGGTGTTCCAGCCGGTGGCATCGGCCAGTTGGAGCACATATTCGCCGTGAGCATAAACGTGATCCACTCGCCAGGAGAGCACCAGTTCCGACAAGAGGTCCAGTTGATCACGATCACTGGCATCCACGGATAATAAACTCTTACCTGAGAGAGAGAGAATCACATCATCCTTCAGTGTGGATCTTCTCGGGGCCACTTCATGTTCGATCACGCCTCGTTTTTGAAGATCGTCTCCGTTCAGCTCAATCAATTGTACGCCTGCTGTGGATTGGCTTTCTTCATAAGATTGGAATGGAACCAGGATCAGTCCAGCATCCGCCATCCAGCCAAAAGCTTTTTCGTCGGAGTTGGCTTCGCTCCAGCTGTGGTTCGTGCCGATGGGAACGCGGCTTAACAATCCCGGGTTGGCAGGATCGGCCACATCAAACAAGGAAACCGCGACGCGCCAGCCGTCCACATTATCGATGCCGATACTGAGCAGGCGATCGCCCAAAGGTTGAATGTAAGTGGACCAGCCGGGAACTTCCAGCTCTCCGGAAATGGTTGGATTGCGAGGGTCCGACAAATCAACCACCCAAAGGGGATCAATCTGGAAAAACGTCACGATGTAGGCTTTGTCACCATCAAACCGAGTTGCATGCAGGCGTTCGTTTTTGCCGAGTGTGACTGATCCCAGTTTCTCGGGCTTTTCGGGATTGGTCAGATCAAATGTTTCCAACTCGGTGACAACCGGACGTCCCTGCAATTCACTGATCACCCGCAGGACATCCCCCTTCACATTGATTTTAAACTTATCCAGAATCCTACCGGCAGGACGAATGACACTGAGCTCCGTCATCGCACCATCCGGTTGGCTGATATCAATAATATTCAAAGTTGAATTCCAACGTTCCGTGCTTCCATAACCGTTGGTAGAGACAAACAGTAATTCGGAAGTAGCCTGAATCACATTTTGAAAACCGGGCACCCAAAAAGTGTCTTTTTCCACAGGGGCCATCGGATTGGACAGATCGAAGGAAGCTACTTGAGAACCATATTCCCAAATGGTTTCTAGTCCGTTTCTACCGGACACCACCTGGTTGCGGTAAATCTGAGTGGTCACATATAGAGCGCTACCAACCAGACGGCTTTCCTGAATGTTTCCTTCGAGTGGTAAACTGCTCACTTCGACAGGAGTCTCTCCTGTGACGTCCACAATCACCAAACGGCTTTCAGCTCCGCTTCCCCAGTATGAACAACTGTTGCGAGCCAGCAATACGGCATAAGCGGAGTCCACCAGATACATTTGCTCACCGGCTGCGGGCAACTCCATTTCGCCCAATAGTTGAGGCTTTTTGGCATCGGCGATATTGATCACCTGCAATCCCCTGTATTGATTGAAGAAATACATGCGATCACCGTCAATTCGCCAGATGTCGGACTCGACGACTTCCCGCTCCCCTCCGGCGCCTCCATCGACAAGCAAATCATCATCGGACCGTTCAGGTGCCGCTACGGGGCCATCAAAAGCCACTTCCCCATTTTTAGCCCCCTCAGGTCCTGCAAAATCCGATTCTCCCAGAAAGGCGCTGGGTTCCAAAGGTGTTTCCCGCTCGGCCCGCAAGCGCAACAGCTCAATTTCCTGGGACAGGGTCAAGTGAAACAAATATTCGCCTTCTTTTCCTTCCGGGTAAATGACTGCCCGCGGAATCCAGGCCCCTTCCCCCACTCGTGCGCGTCCTTCCAGATAGACTTGCTTAAAGCCTGACGGGACATATGCCCGTACGGTGAGCGCTGCTTCCTCGATTTGAAAATCGATAATGCGCGGTTGCTCCGTTGATACGGTTTGCGCCACGA
>CAYPZD010000061.1:21386-31799 GCA_964415055.1 uncultured Verrucomicrobiota bacterium
TCGATTTGAAAATCGATAATGCGCGGTTGCTCCGTTGATACGGTTTGCGCCACGATTGAGTGGCATGCCAACAACCATACGCCACACAATAAGGCGGGAATGGTTCGCAACTGTTCCCCAAACAGTCGTTGAATCTTATTCTTAAACATGATCCGTTTCATAATGACCTCCAAAGTTTTCGTTTTCTGATGTCGCATCTTCCCTGGCGTGCGACTGCCAGTCTTTATTCTCAAACAGTTCCAAAAAAATTTCTTCCAAACTCAAAGGAAAGGACTGAACCCGAACTCCTGATCGTTCACTCATTTCATCAAGCAGATGTTCCGAATCCAGCTCACATATCGCCGTCATCACCGGGCCGGTCGATTCCTGCCTGATCATACCCGGCAATTTGAAATGCTTGGGCGGTGCATCTCCCGGAAAGACCACTTGCACTTTCTTGACCCTCTCTTGCAACTCATCCAACTGGGCCGTTCGCGTCAGTCTACCCCGATCCATCATGCCGACTTCCTGCGCAATCCTAGCCAAATCGCCAATGTGATGCGTACTGATCAACATGGTCGTCTCCGGTCTCAGTTGAATCAATTCAATGAGCAAATCCAAAAGCTCACGTCTTGCCACAGAATCCAAACCGGCAGCCGGTTCATCAAGAATCAGCACTTGCGGCATTGCGTGGATTGCCAATAAAAGAGTGGCCTTCCGTTGTTCCCCTCCAGACATTCTTCCTACAGGTATTGCGGCGTTCATGCCCCATCGCCGGGACAAATCAAGAAGTTTGGAATGATCCCAATCTTCATAAAAGGTCCCCACGTAACGCCCCAAATCATCCAAACTCATACGGCCGGGCAGTTGCTGATGCTGCGGCACATAGCCCACCCTGGCTCGATGAGATCGGTCCGCGGACCAAAGGCTTTGTCCTAAAACAGTGGCCATTCCCTGGTCCGGTTTAAGCAATCCCATCAATAACCGGAGAGCGGTCGATTTACCGGCTCCATTACGTCCGACCAATCCAAACACCGTGCCGGGCGCAATCTTCAAATCCAAAGAACTGACCGCGACCCGATCTTTGGCAAATGCCTTGGTCAGGTTGCTCGCTTCAATGGCGGTCAGGGTATTCATGTTAAGTATCAATTTCTGACGGAAGATTTGATCGCGTCATCTGGAGCATTCTGTTGCTGCCCCAATGCGATCCATTCCTCTTCCACCAAATCCTGGACTGACTCAAGTTCCATCCCCAGTTGCTGAGATTCCACGACCAGTTGTCTCGCAATGCGCCCGACTTGAGCCTTGCGACCTGGAATTTGATTTTTTGACACTCCCATACTCACGAAAGCCCCTTTGCCTTGTTTCATTTCGATTACCCCGGCATTTTGGAGTTCGCTGTATGCTTTGACCACGGTCGCAGGATTCACGGCCAATCGAGTGGCAAGCTCTCTTATGGATGGCAGTTGATCCCCTTTGGTGAGGGTGCCGGAGGCGATGTAATGCTTTGTTTGATCCATCAGCTGCCTGTAAACAGGTAATCCCGAATGAGGGTCGATTTGGTAGAACAATGGTTTCATGAGCACGCTTCCTTTAATTTCGGTGTACCGTAACACCGGTACACCGGATCGTAAAGTGTTTTTTTGTGCTTTTTTCAATCAATGAGGTCACGGCTGGATGCTGGCGCGATAAAAGAGTGTAATAGGTATTCCTTGCTCATTTGTCGGAACGGCAAAGGTACTTTCCTCTCCTTCGGCATTTCCGAAATGAAACCAGTTGATGAAATCACTGGAATACTCCACGCGATAACGAACATCCTCATCCCCCAATATGACCAGGCTGAGGTCGCCATCCAAATTTCTGCGAATTCGAATCTTAGGTGGTGAAAGTTGCTTGCCGGTGACAGTTAACAACTGTTCGGTGCATACCAGATCGGTGTTATTGGAGCTGGAGCAGATCGAGATGAGATAATCCCCTGGCGTGACAGGTCGCAGCAATAATTGAGCTTGAACCCCGCCTTCAGCGCCACTTGTCAGTCGGCCCAAATTCAGGACAGCATTGCCAGTCTCCGAATCACGTCTCCACCCCAAACCGGCGGACATGATGACATCTTCAAGAACCACTCCGTCCGGTATGGTCAGCTCAACCCGCCCCCCGGTCAGTTCACATGCTCCGTTGTTGACGAATTGAAACACCTGTCGAACCTGACTCCCTGTTACAGTCTCAGACCGCCATGTCAGCGGCAATACAGGCAACACGGCGTTGGAGCATCCCCCGCAACGCATCGACCAGCAAACCGCGTTTTGAAAAAGATGTTTCCGCTGTGTCTCACTCTGTTCATCACCATTTCCAGTTAAGGTAAAGTTGAGAGAAACAACTCTGGGTTGCCCAAAATCAGGTTCGGTTCCAGCCGGAGATCGGACAAGCAAATCCGTGTCACCTGAGAAAACAATCGCTTCAGCCTGATCATCGGCAATGCCCCTGTCGGTTTCAAACGACAACACAAAAGGCTCAACATGCCCGAACCTGCCGTCCAGAATGTTACGAAAGAAGCCTGTTTCCTGCAGGTCCACGGGTTCAGTGACAATTTGACTCCCAAATGCCCGCAGGTGAATCAGCTCTTGCCATTTTTCTTTCTCGGATGGACTCAGGGCATTTGTATGGCCTGCAATGCGGTGCCCCAGGACAAAAATAGATTTCTCCAGTTGTGTGACCATGTGATTCGCGGCCTGCACCATGGCCGGTTGCACTCCCTGAACTTCATCAACAACCATCATCGCCAAATCAAAGGAGTCCAAATCATCTACCACCATCTCGTTCACAGGAAAGACACGCATCCCAATACCCATTTCGAATAAAAATTCCCTGACCAGCTCAACTTCATGAAATTCGGGATCGTTTGTAATCAGGGCCACCTGCAAACAAGTCTCAGATACGCCGGCACGAACGGGGGCTGACACGAGGGAAGAGCCGTCTTCCCGGAAAGCCACAGCGGTCAGTAGAAAATCACCCACTTCATCCGCTTCCCATTGGAAGTGATATGGAGGGGCATTTCGAACTCCCTGCAACTCGTCTCCCGCAAAGAAATGAACGACATTTCCATCCGGGTCCCCCCCTATCAGATCCACTTCAATATCGACCAATTGGCCCATGCAGACAATGGTTGCATCTACCGGTGTTCTAATATCCAGAGTAAAGTCAGGCGGACGTTCCACGACCTCAATGGTAACGGGGATGGTCCTTTCCGTGGCCTGATTATCATCTTCAACCGATGCCCAAAGCTCATAGGTGCCGATGGATTCAGGTTTCCATTGCAGTGTGGCGTTTGTCGGCGAAGGTTTGGGCAGTTCCTGGTTGTTTGAATAAAAGACAATCTTCTGGATGGTTCCGTCGGGATCATCTGCTGCCACCTCCAACAACACCGTTTCATCTTCGAATACTTTTGATCCATTTGACGGTCTGACCCATTGCACCACTGGAGGTGTGTTGGACTTGGGTAGAATAGTCACATTGAAGCTGCGGAGAAATCTGCCATGGACCGACTCACCATCGTCCAAAGTCAATTCGATGGAAGTTGTTCCATCCATTCCAGGAATAGGACGAATATGTATTTCGGCAGAGTGCGAAGATCCGTCGTAAATAACGTCGGGTTGTTGAATCTGACCCTTTCCCACCGGACGGGCAGAAAGGGTCAGGGATTGATTTTCAAAAACTGAACCGTCGTGGATTCCTGTGACTTTCACCACCCTAAGCAACTCACCGGGATTGATCACCAGGGAACCTACCGGATCGAAGTAAGGTGGATCGTTTAACTCACGGACGGTGATTGTGAATGTGGCCTCTGAAAAATCACCTTCCGGATCGGTGACTCGGACGGTCCCAATGGCTTGACCGGAACCATTTGGTACAGGACTTAGCCTGAGCCGGGTTCGTCCATTCAAATCGTTCCATTGCCACCCCCCATCTTCAGGGAATAAATCCGGTCGATCCGTACGGAAACTCCAGGTTAACAGGTTCAAATCATGATCTGCATCCTGTGCGTTTAAAGACAAGGTTCGCGAACGATCCTCAAGCAGGATCAGGTCCGGGACATCTGTAAGAATGGGGGCTGCATTCACCACGTTTTCAAAGCCAATGACCACCGATTGCTCGACCATGCGTTCGGGTTGTTCATCGGTAAACAGGCGGACCGTCAATACCGCTTCCCCGGTATTGCCCCCCGAAATGGGCAGGTCGGATACTCCCCAAAATTGCCCGACAAACTCTACCGGAAACACCTCTCCGGGCCGGACTGATGATAGAGCTTCCATTCGTTTGATGGGCACGGGGCTTGCGATGTTCTTGAAAATATCAACAAGTTGTGAAGCGGATTTTGCATGGCGATAATTGGCACATGTTGCCGCTGCAATGGTCTGTAACAACTCAGAACCTTCGGAGGGATTCTCCCCCAAATACACCGTGTGGACTTTCACTTCTTCCGTATTCGCCCGGAAAGTGGCATCAGCGGCGCTTCCTGTGGAATTTTCTCCATCTGAAAACAAGATGATGCTTCGCGCAACGTCCGCATTCTCATGGGACATGATTTCGTCCAAGGAAACCTGCAAGGCTTCTTCAATGTTGGTGCCACCCGATTGATCAAGCTGTTCCAACTGTGCGAGCACCTGTGCAAAATCATCGGTCAATGGTTGAATCAATCGAGCGGATTGATCGAAATCCACCAAGGCAATTCGAATATTCAATCCCCGGGGCATGGCTTCAATGAAAGCTCTCACCGCACTTAATCTCAGGTCAGTCGGATCTGTTTTGAGCAGGCTTTCAGAGCTGTCCAAGGCCAGAACAAGATCAATGCCGCGCACACCGGGTGATTCCCCGATGCTTCCCACCATATCCACCTCGGACTCAGAATAAACGCTGCCCATGGCCGGACTTGCAATCGTCAATGCAGGCAGAGGGACATTCTCACCAAGATCCACCGCCGGGCAATGTTCCAGACGTTCGAGTTCAAATCCGTAATGCGCCTTTGTGGAGGATGAATGATAGCACTCCAGTTGAAAGACTCCTTTTTGTTGAATGGTCATGAACTGAGCGAATGACGAGGCGGGCCGAAGAGGTGCGTCAAACAAAACATTTCCTTTCGGATCTTTCAGTCGCCACATCAAGGTTGGGGAACCCGTTCCGTGGGTGGGTCGAAAATGCCATGACTCTGAGCGATCCGAGTGGATCAAGAAAGTATCCACCTCACCAGGGACCCCCAATACGCCTTCTCCCGTATCCACTGAATCGGGCATCACCACGAAACCTTCTCCACCCTTGTCGAACTGTTCAGGAAGGGGGACTTCCCAAATTCGAAAGGCGTAATTTCCGGTTCCGGCATGTTGGGATCCACCAACGACTATCTGATAGACCCCGGCTTCAGCGATGACAAACAGTCCGGGATCTTTGCAGCGCAGGCATTCTTCAAAAATCACTTCACCTTCCGGACTTTCCATGCGCCAGCTCAGGAATCCCAGATCACGATCTGCCTGCAGGGATTCCACAAAAACCGATTGACCGGCAGACAGCTCTATTCGATACACATCCTGAGCCCCCGGAACCCCAATATTGCCAGCTCCCTCACCCGGTTGATCCAAAGAAATCAATTCGCCCGGCTGTATGGTGAATTCCTCATTGGCGGGCACCGGCTGCAGATGAATGCTGTAAGAACCGGTGCCGCTTGCGATATTGCCGCCCACAATCATTTGGTAATCCCCGGCTTGATTCAAATACACCAGCCCAGGATCTCCTGAAAAGAAGTGGGTTGAAAGAATTTGCTGATTCCCCGGCCCCAACAACTGCCACTCGGCAAATTGCAATTCACGGTCAGCATCCACCAGATCCAGGAACACCCACCCGGGCTCGTCCATGGTCCAGTGATAAATATCTGCCGCTCCCAGGGCCTGCAGATGTCCGGCACCTTGCAGTTTCTCGTCCAACACCTGTGCACCGGAAAGGTCCAAAACCACTTCATCTGGCGAAGGGACAGCATCCAGCCGGAAATGATAGCTCCCCAGGGCCGCGCTGGCGGAATCGCCGATGACTAGAGAAAAGGTTCCGGATTCGTTGATGGTGATGATACTCGGTGAATACTGCACCAGGTCGCCTGAATACAAAGTGCCAAGTGATGGGCTTGATATGCTCCAATTGACATCCTTGATGGTTTGTTCAAACGAGATGAGTTGGAAGATGATCTTTTGTCCCTCATCCACCTGAAACAAATATTCATCCCGAGCCCCGGGCGATTCGATCATGCCTGCGCCTTCCAGCTCAGTATCTTTGCCGTCTACTTCATCCCCAAACGCAATCTCAAACACCTCGGTATCAGGCACTGCGTAGAGGCGAAATGCATAATCACCCGAAACCTTTAAGTCAGGACGACCTACCACAATACGGTATTCCCCCGTGCGAGGTAAGGTCAAAAACCCATGATCCCGACAAGCAAAGCATTGGAGTGATAGAGAGTTACCGAACGGGCCAAACACCTCCCAGGTCACAAATCCCAAATTGGGATCGTGGCTTAACATATCAAGGAAAACCGCTTGTCCGGGTGAGCCCTGGAAAACATAAGTATCCTGTTCACCTGGCTCATCGATGCGCCCAGCCCCAACTCCTGGCTGGTCAGGTGAAACCGTCTGATCGACGGATATATCAAAGGTGCCGCTCATTGTGCCCTGTGTCGAAACCATAAAAAGCGAAGTGGCCAACATACAGAAGAAGGATGGCAGCATCTTTTTTCCTGTCTGCCATAATGCGCAACAGGTCGTATGCCCCCATGAGGGCACCCTCAGTCTCTGACGAGATGGTTTGTTTTCACTGGCTAAATCTAGCATATCCATTTGCGATACAATTCGTCACACGAGGCCCGACAAATGCAAAGCCCATCACAAAAGTGACAATATAGCATAACTCGTGCTCAATTGCAGCCTTGAGCTGGGTTCATCCAAATTGAAACGAACTCAGATTCGCGCCAAATGCGGCATCCCGAAGAAACCTTCAGCAAAAACAGCACACCACATTTGACAAGAGACATCCCGCCACGTATATGGTAGGCACGTATTTTGCGAAATAACTGAACAAAAATAGTAAACATGGCAATCTCAATAGGAACAAAAGCACCTGATTTCACTCTGAAATCCAAAAACGCAGATGGTGTCAGCGACATCCAACTCAGCGCCAACCTGAACAAGAAAAACACAGTGATCCTGTTTTTCCCTTTGGCCTTCACCGGTGTCTGCACCACTGAACTCTGTGATGTGACCGCCGGTTTGAGTCAATACAGCGATCTCAACGCGGATGTCATCGGCATCAGTGTGGACAGCCCCTTTGCACAGGAAGCATGGGCACAGAAAGAAAACATCGGCATCACCCTGGCCAGCGATTTGAACAAGAAAACAGCCGCTGACTATGGAGTTTTGCTGGATGATTTGTTGGGATTTGGTTCAACCAGCGCCCGTGCAGCCTTCGTTGTCGACAAGGAAGGTGTCATCCAGTATTCCGAGCAAACACCAACTCCAAAAGACCTGCCCAATTTTGATGCGATCAAGGCATGTCTGCAAGGATTGCAATAAGGTCTGATAGAATCTAACCGCTTTAAACGCGCCCTGCCCCCGAAAATAATCGGGTTCAGCAGGGCGCAACTGTTTAAAAAACAACCATTGCAACGATCATGGTTCCCATGGGGTTGATTTCCCGTGAATAAGCATTCGGGGATCCGCTTCATTCTCCGGAAGCATCCACAGTCCCCCGTAACTCTCCGACCTTTTTGCGAAATCCGCTGGTGAGATGAAGCTGCCCGGCGGCATCCACCATCATGGCCTCGGTGTTTGCTTGTTGAAGAATGAGATCCCACCCTTCCCCTGGACCGAGGACGAATGCCGCTGTGGCGAGAGCGTCAGCCGTTTCAGCCCTCGTTGAAATAATCGTGACCGATTGACACCCTTGAGCAGGTTTACCCGTGCGTGGGTCCAGAATGTGGTGATAACGCCGCCCCTCGTGTATGCGATAATTTTCGTAGTCCCCTGAGGTCACAATCGCTCCATTCGACATGTCCACCACGGCCAGAAATTGACTCGAACCCATGCGTGGATGCCGCACGGCGACTCTCCAGGGACGACCATACTTCAAGCCGGCAACCAGAATATCCCCGCCTCCATCGACATAAAAATTTGCCAAGCCCGCCTCACGTAGCACACGACCCGCACGATCAATACCGTAACCTTTGGCAATACCACCGAGACCTATTTGCATGCCACGCTCCTTGAGCCAGACCCGGTTCCCGTTTACTTCTATTTTCTTGTAATCAACCCGTGCAATGGCCTCTTGAATGGTCTCTTCGGTTGGAGGAGTGAAAGACGGATCACGCAAGTCCCATAGCTTGCCCATACCTTTCCAGGTGATATCGAAGGCGCCGGAACTGATTTCACTCATGTGTCTGGCTCGAAGAATGATGTCCCGCAACTCATCCGGGACTTCCACCGGTGCTTCCCCGGCTTGATTGTTAACGCCGCTGATGGGTGAATCCGGTTGCCATTCACTCATGACAGATTCAACGCGGGCGACTTCCTCAAACGCGGCCTGAATATGTTCCTGAATTCGGACATGGCTCATCCGGTTCGTCGGGGCCACCTGGATGATCCACCGGGTCCCCATCAAGTCCATTTCGGACACAATCAAATCCCGGGTTCCCGACTGTCGGTCGGGTTCGTGAAACCATTCCCAGGACAACCATCCTCCCAACAAGAAACTGATGAGAAACAGCCACCCCAGGCCATTGATGGATGGTTTACGTTGCATTCGGCATGATGCTCATGCTTTACACAAATTGAAACTCAAAACACCAATTCCACCCAGCGTTTACCGGCTTTCAACTCAGCTTTTCGTTGCTCCCATTTCTCCTTGGATCCAGCCACCTTGGTGAAGACTTCATCCAGTTCCGCACAGATGGATTCCAATCCGGCCACATACACCTGAGTATTCGCCTCCAGAAGCATGGTCCAGATTTCTTCTCCCCGGGAAATCAATGCGCTGTGCCAGTCAATGGCATCGGACCAATGGGGACGTTGACTCAGAGCGGTGATGGCTTCGAAGGTTTCATTGTCATAATAAAGCGCAAAATCATTCCGCACATCGTTCATATACAAAAGATCCAGTCCCGTTCGCCCACCATAGAACAATCGAATCCGACCTTTGTATTCGGGAACATGTTTGTAGAGATGCTTGATGAAGCCGCGGAAAGGAGCGATTCCCGTGCCCGCACCGATCAGGATCAATGTCGCATCCATGTTATCCGGCACTTCGAAGGCCAGACCATACGGGCCGGTAATGATCAAATCGTCACCTGGTTTCAGGTCGCAGAGGTAATTGGAGGCAACTCCCTTGTATCGCTCCCCGTTATAATCATCGATATAATCACAACGCCGCACACAAAGAGGCAGACGCACCTTCCCGTCGGGTTGTTTTTCAGGCAGGCCCGCAACACTGTAAAGGCGGAAATGATGTTCTTGTCCGAAAGTGCGACCGCTGGGAGCCAGCACACCGAGGTTCTGCCCGACCTGAATCGTAAAATCGCCTCCGCCCACGTCCACCACAATTTCCCGGACCTCCTCCAGTGAGTCGTCCGGGGTGATTCGTTCCGTTGAGGTCACCTTGGCGGTGAACTGTTTTGAAGTGTCATAATCCTGCAAACGCATAGTATTTCCTTCTATTGATCTTGGTTCTGATTCGCTCCCTTACACGGAGTCGTGCAGTGACAACCATGGCATCGCATGCGGCCTGCCAGCACGTCCTCTTCAACATGGGTGATCGCGAACACCCGTCTCCAGGCCAACTGCACGATCAACCAGGCACTGATAATGATCGTGATGCCCAAAAACGCCTTGATTCCACTGAACAGTATTGAGGTCAACATGGTTAATTCCCCAGTCCGGCAAATCCCATAAAACAAATCGACAAAAGCCCGGCCAGAATCATGGCCAAAGCAGCTCCCTTGACCATCTCAGGCGGACGCGCCAGTTCCAGTTTTTCGCGCAGCCCGGCCATCAGGATCAAAGCCAGGGTAAATCCCATTCCTGCACCCAAGGCGTAAACGATGGACTGCAGAAACCCGTAACCTTTGTTTGTCTGAAACAAGGCAACGCCCAAAATCGCACAGTTGGTGGTGATCAGCGGCAAAAAGATGCCAAGTGCCCTGAACAGGGCAGGACTCATTTTTTTGATAAACATTTCCACCAGTTGCACGGTGGATGCGATCACGGCGATGAATGATATGAGCCTCAGGTAAGGCGCATCCATGGCGGTCAGAAGCGCATTGATTCCAAAAGCGCACATCGAACTTACCACCATCACAAATGTTACGGCCGCGCCCATGCGGCTTGCGGTGCCGAGTTTGGCAGACACTCC
>CAYPZD010000062.1:0-31711 GCA_964415055.1 uncultured Verrucomicrobiota bacterium
TTCCGTTGGGAGTCCAGTTGTGGATGATATTCAATCCGACTTCGGCCAGACTTGGGACAGATGCGGGAGCGGCCTGCCAGTAGCGGCCGTCGAGACCCGAACCCGTGGCAGGAACCCCGTCCAGTGAAAGAATCACAGTGCTGGGTGTTGCAACGCGTGCGTTGTAAATGGCATCAATGTCGCTTTGGCTGGGGATGCCAGCATAAGTTGCCCATTCATACATGACACTGCCAGCGCCCATGTGGTCGGTGGCTTGCTCAAGGCGAGCGCCCATGATTTTGGTGCTGCCGGACAGGTCGAAAGTGCCAGCCCAGGTGCCGGAGTGTGTGCCATTGATGTAAAGACGGCTTTCACCGGCTCCTGAATCACTCACAATAATAACGTGAACATTAGAGTCGAAGACCGATGCAACGCTCTGTCCATCGACTGCTTCAAACAGATTGTCTGCCACACCGAACTCGGTCGTACCGAATACGCCCTGATTATTCCATTGGTCGAGCTTGATGGCAAAGGCGTCATTGCCGGCAATAGCAGTCGAGGCGCCATCCATGACGGCGTTGAAATGGAACACATAGGTTGCGTCTCCTCCAAGGTTGCCGAAATCCACCACGGTGGGTTCGGAGACCTCACTGGATGATCCGGTGATTTTCACGAAAGGAGTTGGAGCATCGCAATCCAATGCGTCTGGTCCGCAGACGGCGTGCAAGGCAATGTCGGCTTCCTGAAGGGCGCCTTCCCAGATTCGGAAATCGGTGAAGGTTCCGTTGAAACCGGGATCAGCGCTGAAGTTGGAACGACCCAGCCAGACGTTGAAGTCTTCGATGGCTGAGAAGTCTTGTTCATCAGAAACGGCCTGAATGCCGACCAACTCACCATTACGATAGAGGCGAGCCACGTCGTTGGCAGGGTCCAAAACAAATGCAACGTAGAAGTCTTGTCCCGCTGCCAGTCCAGGACCGGTGATCGCCGGGTTCTGAAGGGTGGGAGTTACTCCGTCGTTGATCACTTCCGCGAACAGTTGGCCTGCACCGCTGGATGGGGTGATCTGCATGTAGCCCGTGCCGTTGTAGGAAGTGCCGGCCGGGATGGGCCATTCTTCTCCGAAGGTATTGTCTCCGAAGTCGAGCAAGCGCTGCCAGGCACCGCCACCGTTCCAGTGACCGAAGATTTCAAAGGTCAATGCCGGACCGCCTCCAATAGGAGCTGTCAGATAGTATTCGCTGAACAGATAATCAGGCAGATCGACGAAACCACTGCCATCCAGGCTAAGACCTCCATTTTCGAAAGTACCTTCGCCAATGAGTTGTCCATCGGCATCTCCAGCGGAGTCGTTGGCGTCGCCATCGAATTCATAGCGGTGAGCCAGTTGTGGTGTGTCTCCTGCTGCTGCCACGTTGAACGTGATGTTCTGAGTTTGTCCGTCAAGATTTGCGGTAACGGTTGCAGAACCCTCTCCAATGGGAATCACTCGCAGGGGAGCTGTGAGAATTCTGACAATTCTGGAATCAGAACTCTCAAACGTAGCCAGGGTGGATGAAGAAAGATCCACACCGCTTACATTTTCAAAGTCAACTTTGAGTGACAGGTTGGCTGGCAATCCGCCGGCAACCAGGTCGGTGTCGGAGGCTGTCAAGTTGATGCTGGTCGCTGCACCGGGATCATCGATGATTTCATCCGGACCGGTGACGTCGTTGACAGCGATTTGAACCGGGCTCAACACACCTTCGAAGATACGGAACTCATTGTAGTTTGCCGTGGTAAAGGCGTCTCCACCCCACTGGGAACGTCCGATCCAGTTGTTGACGTCGTCCAGTGATGACATGGGACGATCAGGAAGAACTGCTGTTTCGGCAACATTGATGCCGTTGATCCAGACTTGGGTATTGCGTTGTGTGTGGTTGTAGGTAACCACCAGGTGGAACTCTTCTCCGGGAACGATCCCATTGCCATTGGCAATATCAAGTGTGGGGTTTTCACCGCCACCGACTCCCGGATCAAAAGCGGTACGTCCGCCGTCTGCGCCGCCGATGCCACCGCGACGAGGAGCGAAGAACCAGGTGGCTTCTCCGTTGTAACCAGCGCCACCTGCTTGTGGGGCGTCCGGATCTTCACCGGCCGTGGTGTTACCGAAGTCGAACACACGCTGCCAACCACCTTGACCGGCTGGATCAAAAGTAGCCCAGGCCTCCACGGTGGCGTTATCGCCCAGATCTGAAATCATGCCGTTTGGCAGATCCACATATGCGAGGTCCTCACCGACGAAATCCGCGGTGCCATTGCTGTTGAACGTGACGTTGTATGCCACACCGTTCTTGTCTCCGACAGAATCGGAAAGTGAGTCAGAACCGGATCCGTCGCTGAAGCTGTAGCGGTGACGCAAGACTGCTTCCGGCAGTGGTGGAACTGCAACGCTGACTTGAATGGAAGCACTGGAAGCTCCATTCGCAAAGGTGATGGTTGCTTCACCTGCTCCGACGCCAGTGATGGTTCCATCACTATCGATGGTGGCCACGTTGGCATTGTTTGAGGAAGCAGATACGAAGGGAGTGACGTTCAGTGAACGGCCTCCAAAATCTCCAACCGCACTGACAATGGCAGTTTCACCTTGAACCAGGGAAACCGCATCCGTTGAGGCACTCAAGCCGGTCATGTCGTCCAGGCTGCCGCCGGTGGTGCTGTCTGCTCCACCGAAGAAGTTGGAAGCAACGTCATCGGCGCTCAACGCGTTGTCGTAGATACGGAATTCGTTGTAGCTTCCGACAAACAAGTTGTCACCGGCCCATTGGGAACGGCCCAACCAGTTATTGACATCGTTGCCGGCCACATCGTTCGCAATGGTGATTGCGGTTGCTGTGTTTTCGCCTGCATTGACACCGTCCACATACATGGTGGCAGTCGTGTTGGCTTCGTCCCATACGAAGGCCAGGTGATGCTCTTCATTGGCACTTGCTGAAGGCTGACGGGTAACGCTGGTTTCGCCGCCACCTTGACCACGCCATGCGGCACGGACGCCACCACCACCGGCTTGAGGGGTGGTGAACAATTGAGCGGTCAGATCACCACTGTCAGAAACATCTTCACCTCCGACAGAGGTTCCCATGTCCCAAACGCGTTGCCAGTCACCGGCGCCGGTCCATGTGAACCAGACTTCCATGGTGAAATTGGCCTGATCATTGGCGCCTACAAGGTCGCTGATGATGCCGTTCGGCAAGTCGACATAGTCGCCTGCGTCACTGCCGGAGTTTTGGGTGCCATCATTACCCATGACGAGTTGTCCGTCCGAATAGGTGGCATTCCCTGTGTTATTAACCAATTCGCCATCAGCACCATTCACGCTGTCAGCAGCGGAATCGGTAAAACTGTAGCGATGCTTCAACTCAGCGCGCGCATCCGAGGCGAACAGTGCCGCCATGATTGCCAGCGCCAAACCCAACATCTTTGTTTGACGTGTTATGTTCATATGTATGTGTTTGCGTTAAAAGTAAATTAACTGTAACAGTTACTCTTACAGTATGTTGCAGGATATATGGAGCCATTTGGGAACCGCTTTCAAGCCCTTTTCCCAAAATGTCATTCCAAGCAAACCTTGCAAAGGGATTCTGTTAGATATATCAGAAAAGGGAACCCCGGTCTTGGCAGAGTCGGACATGATTTATGATTAATCGGACATTTTTGCTGTGAGTTACGATCCCAGACAGTCAGCTTTCCTAAAGCAAGTTGCCGCACAAAGTGCGTTTTATCTGCTATTTGACTATCTACCCGGCGTATCTTTCTTCGCTAAAAACAAGGATTTTGAACTCATTTTTGCAAATCGATCATTTCTGGAACGTCTTGGTTTTCAGGTGGAAATGGATATTATAGGCAAGACGGATTTCGATTTGTTTCCCAAATCATTGGCCGACAATTTCCGTCGGGATGATGCTTGGGTGATGGAGCATGGCAAACCCAAGCTGAAAATCATCGAATTATTCATCAATACTGATGGGCTGCCCGACTGGTACATGACCAACAAACTTCCTGTATTTGACAAAGAAAACCGAATCATTGGTCTCATGGGCACTACCCAGAGCTACCAATACGGTAAGGAGTTTCTGCAGCCATATTTGCAGATAGAGCCGGCGATTGAATACATTCAGAAACATTTCCGAAGGAAAATCACCGTGCAGACCGTGGCGGAAACGGTCAATCTCTCTGCCAGGCAACTGGATCGCAGATTTCAGGAGACTCTCAAGATGAGTCCGCAGGAGTTTATCATGAAACTCCGTTTAAAGACTGCTTGCAGTGAGTTGACCTGTTCCCCGAAGAAGATCATGGAAATCGCTTTGGATTTGGGGTTCTATGACCAGAGTTCATTTACGCTCCAATTTCGTAAGCAGATGGGGATGACTCCTTTGCAATACAGAAAGCGCCATCAGGAGTAGGGGAGTGTCAGGAGCCTCCATTACTGTTTTGGGCACGTTTCCATATGATCATGGCCAGCCAGAAGCAGAACAATTGTGCTGGCTGGGGGAGTTCATCTGAGCAGTCTATCGTTGATCGCCTTGTAAAGGCATGAACAGGTTCGATCATTCCGACGACCTTTTCATGCCGTCGTATCTCAAATCCGCGACCAAAGGCGGATTTGGCTTTCAATAACCAAGAGGTGTTTTCGTATTCGATATCGAATGTTCTTTGGAAAATATTCTGTTTTTGAGCCTTTCCCTGAGTGATGCCTTCGCGTTCCAGATTCCATTGACCGGTGAGGAAGTTTGGTTTTCGGATGGTCCATTCCTGGTTTTGCAGATGGAAGGAGCCTTGTTCGGTGAGAAAATGTGTGGTGATGGTCCCTATCTGGGCATCGGAGTGGAGCACTCGAAAATTCCAGGAGCATAATGACTGAGGGAGGCAAGTGAGCATGTTTGATGGAGTTTTATTTTCTCCATTGTTCATGATCTACGGATTTTCGCCATGAGAAAAGACCCGTCATTTTGTAAAGCGTCCATTGAGTTGCAAGTGGCGCCGTCCAAAGAATATAAATCCAAATTTGGAGGGGCAAGCGCCGCCTTGCGCCCACTTCAATCCTTAGAACAACCGAATATCCGGACTGTGGCAATGGGAACACCCCAATCAATCGAATACCAATGACTTCCCGCGTTCCACGTCATTTGGTCAGGGATGGCCTGAGGAGGATATTTGGGAACCGGGTGGAACCGATCCCTCCATGTTCTAAAAACTGAACAGCGTGGCGAGTTGAAGCATGATCTTCCTTTTCGCTTGTTCCTGCTCCAGGCTGTTCGCATATTGAGCCACACCCATTAGTCATGAGTTTACCTCCTTTCAGATTGGATCAGCACTGTGAATCATTATGCGATTCGATGGTAAGGCCTTCCCTGTTTCAGGCAGGCACGCTGAAATGCTGGTTGTTCCTGATGTGTTGCTGTTTCACCCTTTCCCATGCGGCAGGTCTGAAAACGGAACCCCTGAAACCTTTGTCTGTTTCAGATGGCTCCAACACGCTTTTTGAGTGGGTGCCATCCTCTGAATCAGGTGTGAGTTATCAAATGAACCTTCCGGATGTGGCCCAAAGATTCAGGGAACTGTTGCAACTGGCCACCTTGGGTGGAATTGCTACCGGCGATGTGGACGGAGACGGGTGGGCGGATTTCTTTGTGGCCAGTCCTTTGGGAGGCAGTCGACTTTACCACAACCTTGGCGGGTTCAAATTTGAGGATGTCACCGAGAAATGGGGATTGAACCAGGCTGGCTTCTGGGCATCCGGAGTGAATATGGCCGACATCAACAACGACGGGCGTCTGGACCTTTATGTCTGTGGTTATCGTATGCCCAATCGACTTTATCTCAACATGGGACCGGATAGCGGTGGTGTCACGAAGTTCGTTGAGAGCGCAAAACAGTATGGACTCGATTACAACGGTGGCAGCATGCAGATGTTTTTTGCGGACATGGATTTGGATGGCGACCTGGACGCCTACCTTGCCACGACCGCCGTGCCGCCTCCGCCGGGGGTGAAGTTCCAGGTGCGGTTCGAAGGCAACAAGCCGGTTGTGCCTGATGAATTGAAAGAGTATTGGAGTTTGATCTATCTGCCGGGGGACAAAGCCCATCCCTCTGAAAACGGTCAATACGATCACCTGTTCCGCAATGACGGCGACAAGTTTACCGAGGTAACAAAGGAGGCGGGCATTGATGGCCCCTATCTGACGCTCGGAGCCATATGGTGGGATTTCAATCAGGATCGTTACCCGGACTTATATGTGGCCAATGATTACCTGGGCCCGGATATGTTGTATTTGAATCAGGGCGACGGAACATTCAAAGACGTCATCATCGATTCCATACCGCATACACCATGGTCATCCATGGGAGTGGACATCGGGGATCTTGATAACAATGGTTGGATGGATCTGATTGCGTGCGACATGATGGGGTCCACGCATTACCGTCGCCAGGTCATGATGGGGGAGAGCAGTCGCAAGGACTGGTTCCTGGATTTCGCCGAGCCACGACAGTATTCGCGCAACACGGTTTATCTGAACACGGGCACAGGAAGCTTCATGGAGGCAGCATTCCTGACCGGTATGGCGGCCACCGATTGGACCTGGGCTCCCAGGATGGAAGATTTTGATTTGGATGGGCGGGTGGACGTTTTGTTCACCAACGGCATGTTGCGGGATGTTCAGCATTCTGATCTGGCCAATTACGCGGATCACACCTTGAAAGGCGGCACTCCGGAATGGGCCGATTGGTGGTCGAAGCAGGGAGTGCGCAAAGAGGCCAATTTTGCGTTTCGCAATCAGGGGGATTTGGAGTTTCAAAACGTCAGCGCCGATTGGGGACTGAATCATGTTGGAGTGACCTTTGGCGCTGCGACGGCGGATTTTGATCATGACGGTGATCTGGACCTGGTGTTGAACAATGCCGATGGCCCGCTTCAATTGCTCCGCAATCAAAGCGTTGAAAGCAACCGTGTCAGCATTCGGCTGGTGGGGGGGCAAAGCAACAAGCATGGTGTGGGTGCGTCCCTTTTTCTGGAGGCCGGCGGATTGAAACAATCGCGACACATTGTTTCCGGACGCTCGTGGCTTTCAGGCAGTGAACCGATGGCTCACTTCGGATTGGGCAATGCGGCGCAGGTGGACAAGCTCACGGTTCGCTGGCCAAGCGGTGTGGTGCAAACCTATGCCAATCTCCAGGCGAATCAACGTCATGTCATTCATGAAGCGGGATCGAGTGATGCATCAAATGAAGCCGCGACACCATGGCAGCCTGAACCGTCATGGTTTCACTCTTCCTCTCTGGCCGATGCTTTGGACTACCAGGCGCAGGATTTCGATGATTTTTCGATGCAACCTTTGTTGCCGCATCAACCCTCCAAAACCCATTTTGCGATGGCTTGGGGAGATCTGGACGGAGACGGTGATCAGGATGCGTTCATTGGCGCCGGGCTTGGGCATGCCGGTAGCATTTACCTGAGGCAGGAGGATGGGGCTTTCAAAAAATCCCCGCTGCCAACCGACATGGCCACGCAAACTTGTTATGACTCGGATGCTCTTTTTGCTGATGCCGACCGGGACGGAGATTTGGATTTGTTTTTGGTGAAATGTACCCCGATGCCCAATCCGACCGCCAATGTGCCCGGCATTACCCTCTATTTGAATGACGGCAAAGGTGAACTCAGTGAATCCCCACCTCAGACCTTTCCGCCTGTCCTGCCTGTCGTCGGGTGCCTTGCCGCAGGGGATGTGGATCAGGATGGTGATTTGGATCTATACCTGGGTGGTGGTCCAGTGCCGGGTAAGTATCCGGTGGGATCCCCCGGTTACTTGCTCATCAATGAGGGTGGCAAGTGGAACGATCAAACACCTGCGGCCATCAAACCATTCTGGTTGTCCAAGCAAGCCGTGTGGTCGGATGTCGATGGGGATGAACGGGTGGAATTATTGGTGGCTACCGAATGGGGTAGTGTGAAATTGATCCAGAAACGCGAAGATGAATGGATCGATCTGACCGAGCAGGCTGGACTTTCTTCACTCTTGGGATGGTGGGCCTCGATTGCTGCCGCCGATCTGGATGGCGATGGAGATACGGACTTCGTGTTGGGCAATCGTGGTTTGAATACCGCCTATCAACCCGGCGACTCCCAACCTGACTGGCTCATTTACGGTGATATGGATCAGAATGCACGACCTGAATTGCTGGAGGTTTACTCCGAAGGCGGTGTGCGTTTCCCGCGTCGGGGATTTGATCCGCTGCAACGTTCCATGCCATTCCTCCGGCAAAAGTTTCTCAATTTTCATCAATTCTCCATGACCCCTTTGACGTCCATGTTTTCAGAAGACGCTGTTCGGAAAGCTTATCTGGTGCGTGCGACGCAAGCGGCGTCTGGTGTGTTGCTGAACAAAGGTGATTTGAAGTTCGAATTCAACCCGCTTCCAAAGCTTGCCCAGGCAGCGCCGATCAATGATGTGGTGATCACCGATTTAAACGGCGATGAGGTGCCGGACCTGGTAGTGGCTCAAAACGACTTCAGTCCACAACGCATGCATGGTCGTATGGATGGCGGACTGGGGATGGTTCTTCTTGGGCGCGGTGACGGATCATTAGACTGCGTGAATGCTGATCAATCCGGTGTGGTCGTTTCAGGGGATATGCGTCGGGTCGAATCGGTGGACCTGGACGGTGATGGGAAGGAAGACTTGGTGTTTGGCGGTCGAAGCGGAAATCTCAAAGCATTACTTAGGCAATGAAGTTTCCGTCACCTCTTTCAATCTTACTTTGGGTGGTTTGTCTTTTTTGGATACTGATCAAGGCTCATCCATTGCAGGCGGCTTCATCCTGGCAGAAGGCGGATGGTTATCAGTTCCGTGAAATTTCTTCTTCGGTCATCCACCATGGTTCCGGCAGAGAGGTCGGTTGGACATTGCTTTCAACGGAAGAAACAGGTGTTCGCTTTCAGAATCTTCTTTCAGATGAGGACATTGTCCGTAATCAGAATTTCATGAACGGATCCGGTCTTGCTGCCGGTGATTTCGATGGGGACGGATGGTGTGATTTGTATTTCTGTTCGATCGCCGGTTCCAATGTCCTGTATCGTAATCTGGGTAATGGACGGTTTGAGGATGTGACAGAGGATGCCGGTGTGGCCATGGATGGATTGGCATCAACCGGGGCGGTTTTGGTGGACCTGAACCGTGATGGGCTGCTTGACCTTTTGGTGGCGACTCTGGGGCAAGGGGTGCATTCATGGATCAATCAGGGGGACGGAATTTTTCATGAAACCACTGCGGAAGCCGGTTTGCAGTCTGAGTTTGGCAGCACCAGCATGGCTTTGGGGGATGTGGACGGTGATGGCGATTTGGATCTCTATGTGAGCAACTACGGAGAGATCCCCATTGTCAACTCCGGAGGGAGCGCCAAGCTTAAACGCGTGAATGGTCGATGGGTGGTCACCGGACCTTTCGCCAAACGACTGCGCATTGTCAATGGCAAGCTGGAGGAATTGGGTGAACCCGATATGCTTTATATGAATGATGGCACAGGTGGGTTTGAAGCTGTTCCTTGGCAGGCTGACCGCTTTCTCGATGCCGACGGAAAACGCCTGGAAGCGCCCTGGGAATTTGGTCTGGGGGTGCAGATGCGGGATGTCGATCTGGATGGTGATCTCGATATTTATGTGTGCAATGATTTTCAATCCCCGGACCGATTCTGGTTGAATCAGGGCAATGGCCATTTCAAGGCCCTGCCACCTTTGGCGATGAGGAAACAAAGCTATGCTTCCATGGGGGTGGATTTTGCCGATATCGACCGGGATGGTTTGTTGGATTTCTTCGTGGTGGAAATGTTGGCGAGGGATCATTTCGGACGCATGACACAGGTGGCGGGGCTTCGGCCCGAAATTCCTTATCCCGCGCGCATCCTGAACCGACCCGAGGTGGCTCGCAACACGCTCTTCAAAAACCTGGGTGACGGGACCTATGCCGAAGTGGCCAATTTCTCTGGACTGTCCGCGACGGATTGGTCCTGGCAGCCGGTGTTTATGGATGTGGACCTGGACGGATATGAAGACGTGCTGGTCGTCAACGGTATGCCTTATGATACCCAGGATCGCGATACCCTGGAGGCGATTCGATCCGGTGGAAAACAATCGGTGGAACAGTCGAAAACCAACGTGTTGCGATATCCGGATCGAAAGGCCGCCAATATGGTTTTTCGCAATTCAGGTGATTGGCATTTTGAAGACCGATCCGAAGATTGGGGATTTCATCACATCGGAATCACCCACAGCGTGGCGCTGGCGGATTTGGACAATGATGGTGACCAGGACGTCATCACAAACAACCTCAACGAATCCCCTCACATCTATCGAAACGACGCCATCGGCCCACGGTTGGCCGTTCGGTTGCAGGGAAAGGAATGGAACAGGCAGGGAATTGGAGCCTTGATCGAATTAAGTGGTTCGGATCGTCCTAAACAGATGCAGCAGGTGATGGCTGGTGGAAGGTATTTGTCGGGGGATGCGGCATCCTTGACCTTTGCCTTCGGTGATACGGTATCTTCTGCCACCATCAGAGTGACCTGGCCTGGTGGCAACGTTTCAGAGATCAAGGACGCACGCGCCAATCGGATCTATTTGATTGAGGAAGAGCCCTCCCGTGCAGGCATCGCCGGTAATGAGCCAGCAAGGAAACCCGCGCCACTCTATCAGGATGTAAGTGATCGTATCCGGCACACGCATCCCGAACAGTTGTTTAATGATTTTACCCGCCAACCCATGTTGCCCCGTCTGGAAAGCCAACAAGGTCCCGGCGTAGCCTGGTGTGATCTGAATGGCGATGGCCAGGAAGAGTTGGTGGTAGGAACCGGAAAGGGGGGCATGCTTTCAGTTTGGCGGTGCGACGCTGAGGGGAACTTTAAACAGATTGCGCCCGGCAATCCCTGGATTGCTCCGGATGATACGACCGGCATGACGGCATGGAGTTGGGGGGATGGAACCAGTTCGGTCCTGTTTGCTGTTTCACACTATGAAACGGGAAGAGCGAGCGGGGGTTCCTTAAAAGAGCTTTCGTTGAACAAGGATGGTTTGTTTATTGTTGAGGATGTTTCAGGCGTGTCGACCATTGTGTCCAGCCCGGGAGCTCTGGCCAGCGCTGATGTGGATTTGGATGGTGATCTGGATCTGTTCGTGGGGGGACGTATGATTCCCGGGCGTTATCCTGCTCCGGCAGACTCCCGTCTGTTCATTCAAAGAGACGGAAAACTTGTCGAACATCCTGCAAGCAAAGCATTGTTACGTGGCGTAGGGATGGTTCAGGGGGCGGTTTGGAGTGATCTGAATCTGGATGGTTATCCGGATCTTGTGCTCGCCTGCGAATGGGGCGCCATCCAGATGTTTCAAAACAATCAGGGTGTGCTCGAAACCTGGAATCCGGAAGTGGTATGGGACCGGGGCGATTCGAAAGAGAGGATGCCACTTGCTGAATTAACCGGATGGTGGCGAGGTATGAATGCCGGGGATTTTGATGGTGACGGCCGTTTGGATTTGTTGGTCGCGAACTGGGGATTGAACGACGATTATGTGGCGAGTTCGGACCATCCCCTGGAACTGTATTACGGAGACTTTAGTGGAACCAGTCGCACCGACCTACTCGAAACCCGTTATGCTACCGGTCTGAACGCGCAGGTGCCTGTCCGTAACTTCAATGAATTACGTCAAAACATTCCGGCCTTACAAACGTTCCAAACGCATCGGAAGTTTAGTGGTGTTACCATGACAGAACTCATCCCGCTTCTTCCAGGTAATGCCCGTAAGGTCACCGCTACGGTCCTTGAGTCGGTCATATTGCTGAACCGGGGAATTCATTTTGAACTCGTCCCTCTTCCTGATGAAGCTCAGTGGAGTCCGGCCTTTTCAGTGCATATTGCCGATGTAGACAATGATGGCCACGAGGATGCCTTCCTGAGCCAGAACTTTTTCGCCACCCGTCCCACCTGGCCCCGTTTGGACGCGGGGAGGGGACTTTGGTTGAAAGGGGATGGATCGGGACACTTGAAAGCGGTGTCCGCCGTTGACTCAGGAGTGAATGTTTACGGGGAACAACGCGGGGCGGCTTTGACGGATTTGAATAATGATGGGCGGATCGATCTGGTGGTCAGCCAAAATGCCGCCCAAACCAAACTCTACCTCAACCAAAACGCAAAACGCGGGCTTCGCGTTCGGCTGAAGGGAACACCTGGAAACCCGCATGGATACGGCGCCATCCTCCGCTTGGAAACGGATGCCGGATTGGGGCCTGCGCGTGAAGTGCACGCTGGATCGGGTTTTGGTTCACAAGATGGAGCCGTCCAAATCCTGGGGTTTTCTGAGACGCCCAAAAAACTGCATGTCCTCTGGCCCGGCGGGAAGAAGTCTTTGATCGAGGTGTCTTCTCCGTCTCTGGATGTGAATGTTCTCACACAAAGCCACTAAGACACAAAGATGTATTCAGGTAGAAACTTCGTGCCTTAGTGCCTTAGTGTGACAAAAAATCAACGCCCCAGCAACGTCTTCATCATTTCCGCTTTGGATGGCCTTGGGCGAATGCGCGCAGGAGTGACGCCTCCGGTGATGCGGTCGAATTCATCCGGCGTGCGCACTTCCGGGATGCAATCGCCGGTTTCGATGCGCCATTGTTTGAAAACGGTTTGATGTTTTTTCAACACACCCGCATAGGCAGGATCACTGGCCAGGTTGTGCATTTCGTAAGGATCTTTGACCAGGTCGTAGAGTTCTTCTTTGGGGCGAGGCAAGGCCAGACATTGTTGTTGGTGCGATGCCAACTGTCCTTTTTGATGAAGTCTCAGCATGGCTTGAAAAACAGGACCGCGAACAGCATCCGCCGGAGGGGTCATGGGCAGATCGTCGTAGTCATTAAAAATGTATTTGTAACGATGCGACCGAACGGCCCGTGAATGGTCCTCATAATCATGCCAATGCTTTTCCGCAAAACAATAGTCTCGGATGGGGGTGTTTGGACGGGTTAACAGCGGGGCAAACGATGTGCCGTCCATATTCTCTGGAATCGGCAAACCGGCAAGATCAAGAAATCCTGCGCCCAGGTCAATGGAACTCACAAGCTCTTTACAGATGGATCCGGCTTTGATCTTGTTTTGCCAAACCGCAAACATCGGCGTACGAATGCCGCTGTCATACAAGGTTGTTTTATCCCTCGGAAAGGGACGCCCATTGTCACTGATCAAAACAATCAGCGTGTTGTTGGCAATGCCTTGCTCTTGCACGGCGTCCATGACTCCACCGACGAATCGATCCAACCTCGTGGCTTCATCGTAATAAAGAGCCAGGTCCTTGCGCACTTCCAATGTGTCCGGTAGGTAAGGCGGGACGATGACGTCTTCCGGGCGATGAGGGTTTTCGAGGATGCCCTCGTCGTAGGGACGATGTGGGTCCAGCGCGGCCAGCCACAGGAAAAATGGACGATCTTTGGGGCGCGCATTCAGCGCGGTCAGCCAGTCGGCGCATCCGCTTCTGGCATCTCCGACCGCCGTTTCCTGAAATTTACCCGCCTCTGCAGCTTTGCCTGAGGGCAACTGGAATCCGGATGTGTCCACTTCCCAGATCCGGTCGAAACGATCTTCGACGGCATCCCCCAAGTGCCACTTGCCGGCTGCCGCTGTCCAATAACCCGCTTTTCTCAATCGTTCCACAAACGTGGTTTTGTTCGCCGGAAGCGGCCAATGCAATTGCTCGGCATCGGTGTGATGAGGGTAACGGCCCGTGATGATGCTGGAGCGACTGGCGCTGCAGGAACTGACGGTCAGGAACGCGCGGTCAAACCGCATGCCTGCTTCGGCCATGCGCGTCAGGTTGGGGGTGCGTATGCTTGGGTGACCATAGGGCTGGCTGTCATCCCAGGCCAGGTCATCCGCGATCATGAAAATGATATTAGGTGGTTGTTCTGCCGAGTGTCCGGTCTGAAACGACAAGAATGCGTATGTCGCTACAATGAGCATGATCCATTTGTGCATGAGGGAGACTTTAATGGAAGAGCCAGGCAAAAATCGAGAATCGATTTGCAGGTAAATCGAACCAGTTTGTCCCGCGACTGCTTGGATCCCGGTCCGCACGTTTAAATGGTGAATAGTGAATTTCGAATGGTGAATTGGTTGGTGGGTTTTGGAAACGGAAGGGTATTCCATTGGGAGTTGAAATGCAGGGTAGGGGTGCCACAAGGATTGCGCGCCGGGGATCCCGATGATATCGGGATTCTACCTGGGGTAAGGTTAAATATACTTTTAATCAAAAAATACTTTGCAACATAAAGCAACGTGTGTATGTTTGATTGCCGCTGGGCTGGTGTATGCAATTGTTATGAAAATCAAATTTATTTTGCCGTCTTTGATGGAAGCCGAGAGTCCCTTTTGGCGGCCGATCAAGTACTCTCTGTTTCCACCTTTGGGATTGGCGACTTTGGCTGCGTTTTTGTCGGATGAGGATGAGGCGGAAATTGTTGATCAACACGTGCAATCGTTGGATCTGGATGACCAACCTGATATCGTTGCCATCCAAGTATACATTACCAATGCAAAGCGTGCTTATCGGATTGCTGATCATTATCGTCGAAAGGGAGTGCTGGTGCTGTTGGGTGGATTGCATGTGACGTCTTTGCCGGAGGAGGCGGCTCATCATGCGGATGTCATTTTTCTCGGGCCGGCCGAAGAGGCTTTTCCCAGGTTTCTCAAGGATTACCGGGAGGGAAATGTTCAGAAGCGTTACAGTTCCAATCAGCGCAGTATCGAAACGATTCCGCCCATTCGCAGAGATTTGCTGGATCGCCGGTTATACTTGGTCCCCAATTCCATCGTCGTGACGCGGGGGTGTCCGCATCATTGTGAGTTTTGCTACAAGGATGCATTTTATGAAGGGGGTAAATCGTTTTACACGCAGCGTGTGGATGATGCACTTGCTGAAATTGATCGCTTGCCGGGGAGGCATCTTTATTTCCTCGATGATCATCTGCTGGGGAATCGGCGGTTTGCGAGAGGATTGTTCGATGGGATGAAGGGAATGAAACGTATCTTTCAAGGGGCTGCGACAGTTGATTCCATTCTGGATGGTGACCTGATTGAACATGCGGCGGAAGCCGGGTTGCGCAGTGTGTTTGTAGGGTTTGAAAGTCTGGACCCTGCCAACCTGAACCAAAGCAACAAGCGGCAAAACCTGGGGAGAGATTATCAAAAGGCCATTCAGCGTTTGCACGATCTGGGGATCATGATCAATGGGAGTTTTGTGTTTGGGCTGGATGGGGATGATGCTTCGGTCTTTTCACGAACCGTTGATTGGGGCGTGGAAATGGGAATCACCACGGCCACTTATCACATTGCCACGCCATACCCTGGGACCCTGTTTTATGAAAAGATGAAACGTGCGGGGCGGATGTTGACGGATGATTGGGATCGCTATGATACACGTCAGGTCGTTTTTCGCCCCAACGGCATGACGGAGCAAGTTCTGAAAGAGGGATACGATCGTGCTTACAGGGATTTTTACCGGTGGAATGCCATCTTTCAAAGCAGTCTGGCACATGGGACCTTGAAGCATCGTTTGAAACATTTCTTTTACACCAGTGGTTGGAAGAAGTTCGAGCCGCTCTGGAATCTGGCGATTCAAATGCGGCAACTGAATGGGATGACACGTTTGCTGGAATCTGTGCTTGCAAAAGTAACCCGTCAAAAACCGGTATCAAATAACGATATATTAGATCTTTGCACTCAAGCTGAATATGATTAATCTCTCCGCAACCTTTTCCCAAACTGTATGGATGCGAGCACGCAACAAGGCTTTACGGAGAGTCGTTTCTCGGGATTGCAGATCGAGCTGCCTGAGGCGGGAGCTGTCACGTTGGGCAATGCCCTGCGGATGGCATCCGAAACGGCCATTTTTCTGACGGACCGTCCGGATATCGTGATCAAGGTGTTTGATCTGGAATGTGGTAATGAGGAGGAAGTCAGTTATGGCCCCTATGTGTCGTTTCAATTGGAAGTGGCGAATTTTGAAGAGATCGGCGCCTTGGGGTCGCTTCATCACGCCATACCTGCTTATTACGGTTCCGGTCTGGAATTTGAGCGCAAATTTTCCTGGGTGGCCATGGAGTTTCTCAATGGCAAGGACCTGCAGGAGTGGTGCGATGATGCGACCGCTGAAGGATGTTCCGCCCGGTGGGTGGCGGAATTCCGGCGCACGATTTACGAAACGTTTTCGATCATGGAACGTTTTCATGAGAACCGGATTGTGCTCATTGATTTCAAACCCGAAAACGTCGTGCGTTTGTCGGATGGTAATGTCAAGTTCGTGGACATGGGGGCTTTCTTTACCCCACGTCATTACGGCAAAACCAAAGAATACATGTATTCCGCGACGCCGGATTATGCCGAACTGTTGATCGATTCTTCCAACATTCAAAGTGGTGTTCCATTGACTCAGGCATCTGATATTTTTGCCGCGGGTGTGGCTTTGTTTGAAATGGTCACCCAGGAATCACGGCTGACTATTGATGATGAAACCGCCGAATCGATCAAGGCAGATCCCACCGCCTACTTGTTTCGGGAAACACAGATCCGGGATGTCTGGCAATCCTATCCACACCTTGAAGGCGTTTTGCCCTTGGTGGAAACCCAACTCAAGGAAGGGCGATTGTTGTTTGCGGAATTCTGGCACGTCCTGCGGGGTTACATGGCGGAGGAAATGGATGATTGGGAATCGATTGAACCCGACACGCAGGATAGCATGCTGATGGACACCGGCATGAATTTCATCCGTGATCATTTACCGGAACCCATGCATTGGTTGGCCGAGCCGATTGCCTATGCCACGGTGTTGCGTCGGTTACGGTATGAATCCATGGCTGAGCTCAAGTCCCTGATGGGAAATCCGATTTCGGCGGAAGTGCGTGCGGATCTCGAGGAGAATAATCAGTTCGTTCAATACCTCAGGGATCAGGGTGAGTTGGGGGATCTTCTGGATGGTTTGAATGAGTGGGATGTGAGGGAGCACGATCTCAGCGGACATTGGGCCATCAACGCCATGGCCGGATGTCATTTCCTGGTCGATCACGAAGACTATTCATATGTCATCAAGGCCGAAATGGATGACCAGGGACATCAATACTATCGCCTCAGCGGCGAGGACGCCAACGAATCTCCGATTCCGATGATGGAATTGAAAGATTCGAGAATGGGGTGGGTGTTGTAATAAGTGTTGGTGGACGGAGTTTCCCTCGCTCCCACGGTGCAAGAATCCGGGTTTGCATCCAAGGCCTGCACGGGATAGGCTCCCTTCATCCCGAAATCATGAATGCATCGCGATTTTTCCTTTGTGGCTTGCTGGCGTGTGTCAGCTTGTGTTTTGAAGTGGTTCAGGCTGCCGGCCAGCGTCCGAATATTCTGTTCGCCATTGCGGACGATTGGTCCTATGGGCATGCGGGTGCCTATGGATGTTCCTGGGTGGAAACGCCCGCCTTTGATCGGGTTGCCGATGAAGGTTTACTGTTTCAACATGCCTACACACCCAATGCCAAGTGTGCCCCCTCACGCGCAACCATCCTGACGGGACGTTATTCCTGGCAATTGGAAGAGGCGGGGAACCATGTGCCTGTTTTTCCACCCAAGTTTGGAGGTTTCGTGGAGCGACTCGCCGCCGATGGTTATGTGGCCGGTTACACGGGCAAAGGCTGGGGGCCGGGTATCGCGGTGGACGTTCAGGGAAAACGACGGGCGATTACGGGCAAGAACTACGGCAAGCGTAAAGCAAAACCGATCGCTTCAGGGATTTCCTCCAACGATTACTCGGCCAATTTTTCAGATTTTTTAAACGAGGCGCCCAAAGACAAACCTTGGGTATTTTGGTATGGCACGACCGAGCCGCACCGTGGTTACGAATTCAAGTCCGGCGTGCGTCTTGGAAAGAAGCTGGATCAGATTGATCGTGTTCCCGGCTACTGGCCTGACAACGAAACCAGTCGTCACGACATGCTGGATTACGCCATCGAGGTCGAACACTACGACAAGCATCTGGGTCGTATCCTCGAAATGCTCGAGGCATCAGGTCAGCTCGACAACACGCTGGTGGTGGCGACTTCTGACCATGGCATGCCTTTTCCACGCGTCAAAGGACAGGCTTATCTGCATTCCAATCACATCCCGCTGGCCATGCGTTGGCCGAAGGGGATTCGTGGTTCAAACCGGGTGATTGAAGATTTTGTCAACTTTACCGACCTGGCCCCGACCTTTCTCCAGGCGGCGGGGATTCAGGATCCGGGGCCCATCATGCAATCCGTGAGTGGACGGAGTCTGTTTGATATCTTTCAGTCAGAGATCAGAGGTCAGGTGGATCCGGGACGCAACCGGGTTATCGTTGGCAAGGAACGTCACGATGTGGGGCGTCCGAATGATTGGGGATACCCCATCCGCGGTATCCTGACACGTGAATGGCTCTACCTGCATAACTTCGAAACCGACCGCTGGCCTGCCGGCAATCCGGAAACCGGCTATCTCAACTGTGATGGTGGCCCCATGAAAACTCAGATCCTCGAGATGCGCCGAAGCGGAACCAACCAAACATGGTGGCAACTGAGTTTCGGTAAACGTCCCGGTGAAGAACTCTACCAAGTCACCACGGACGAGGACTGCATTCAAAACCTCGTCGAATCCGAATCCCATGCCCAAACGAAAGCCCATCTGCGTGATCTGATGATCCTGGATCTTAAACGTCACGGGGATCCGCGCATGTTTGGTGACGGTGAGGTATTCGATAGCTACCCCTACTTCGACAAAAATACAGCCCATTTCTTCGAGCGTTTCATGTCCGGTGAAACCATGAAAGCCGGCTGGGTGAGACCTGGAGATTTTGAAAAGGAATCACTGGATTGAGAGAGATTTGTTTGTCAGCATCATTCGTTATTTTTGTGAAATATACGTTTTTCACGGAGTAGGTAGATCTGAAGCTTTGATAGTTACAACCAATGATAGCGGGCGCCTCTCAGGGGGCGCCCGTTTTTGTTTGTGCTGCTGAGAATCCAACCGTCTTGAACATCTGGAAAAGTGCCTGTTTTGTCTGCTCTCGTGAAAGTTAGTCAGGGGAATTATTGCATTAAGCATTAGGTGTTCTTATTAACAATCGGAAAAATTAGCCGGATGAATATATCGCTTTTTTTCGTTTACAAGGAGTTGTTTCGGAGAGAGAAGGGAGATGGTGAAAGGGAGTCAAAAATTGTGTAAGTTTATTATTTCAAATTTCTTAATGGTATGATAGTTAAAGGTAGTAGGTTTTAGGTCATTACTGAATCCTTGGGTGGCAGGCTTGCTGAATGTGGTGGTTGGTAGCAATATTGATTGCTTCGCATTGCAAATGCCATGCGCGCTTGGCTTATGTTTCCGAGCCTGGAATATGTGATGTATTGTATCTTTCTTGTGTGTAATTGGATATGAGATTGTGCATAAGAAAAAAATCTCTTGGTATGCAGGTTGCTATACTTTTTGTGTCGCGCTCTCCATGTTGATACATGCATGGAGAGCTGTGGACGTCCTTTTTCAGAGTTTGGTGGTGTTGTGTCTTTAAAACCACATAGGAGGATACTTATTTATAATCGATCGCGTTGTGCGGTGGTTGCCTGATGAACATATGTCAATGGAAAACAATGGTATGATAGATTCACTTTTGGGGAGGACTTGCGGATACGCTTTGTCCCTACTGCTACTTCAATCAAGTTCTGTCTTTTCACAAGCCGTACCCGAAGACTAATGTTTCAACGATACAGAACCACCCGCCATTGTTCCCCTTTCGGAACGTGTCGATTTGACTACCTGGACAGATGAGTCCTACGACACTGGAGATTGGGCAGTCTACGACAACGGTAATTCGGTTCAACAGAATGTGAATGGTTTGCCGACATTCTTTTACAGTGATTTCAGTGCCATGGGTGGGCAGGCAGGCTTAAGGCTTACCACACATGTTTCGGTTAACACCACTGAGGATAACGACTATATCGGCATTGCGGTTGGATTTAATCCGGGTGATACGACCAATCCTAATGCGGATTATCTTTTGATTGACTGGAAACAAAATGGGCAAAACCAAAGTGGTTGGGGATGGGCTAATTCTCGCCTTGCTGTTTCACGCGTCAAAGGGATCAGTAATCACATCGATCTCTGGCAACACATCGGCACCGTTACTGAAATTGCGACCGCAGTCTATCCTTCTGAATTGAGAAGGGGTTGGAATGATTTTCAGGTTTACTCTTTCTCCATCAGTTATAGCGAAGACCGTTTGCAGGTCTATGTGGATGGTGTATTGGAGTTCGATATTGCAGCTCCGGCGAATGATCCGTTTCCTGACGGACGGTACGCCTTCTATGATTTTTCACAGAAATCCGCTCGTTTCGCCAGTGTGAGGGCGGCTCCTGTCAATGTTGACCTGGTAGTGGAATGTGACGCCTCCGGTCAGGCCAACAATGTCAACATCGGCCAATTGATGGCGGTTGACAATTGCACCGAAAATCCAACTCTCACCAACGATGCGCCCGCTGTGTTCCCGCTGGGAGATACTTTGGTTACCTGGACCGCTACCGATGATGCGGGCAATACCGTCACATTCCCCCAAGTGATCACAGTTGTTGATACGACGCCTCCTGTGATTACCGAAGTGGCAGATATTACAGTCAATCAGGATGACGGGGAATGTCACGCAGTTGTCAATTTCAATCTGGAAGCGTTCGACCTTTGTTCTACAGTGACTGTTTCCAGTGAGCCTGCCTCCGGTGATACATTTCCGGTCGGCACGACACCTGTTCTGATCACCGCGACTGACGGTGAAGGCAACGTTTCCACCAGCACATTCAATGTGACTGTTTTGGATGTGACGCCTCCGGTTCTGACTCTCCCTGCCGACATCGTCGTGCAGGCTGCGCCGAATGCAACATCAGCTACTGTTTCCTTTGATGTGACAGCCTTTGACGAGTGTTCAGCCACAGTTCAAACCAGCCCGGTCTCCGGCTCTGTTTTCAATGAAGGTGTGACCGTAGTCGTCTGCACCGCCACAGACGCAAATGGCAACACCGTCACCCAGGAGTTTACCGTAACAGTGATCACCAATCAGCCTCCCGTTGCCCAGTGCCAAGACATCACGGTGGCAAATGATCCAGGCCTCTGCGAAGCTGATGTGCTGCCAACGACGGTAGATAATGGATCCTATGATCCCAATGCCGATGATGTATTGTCCTACACCCTGACACCTTCGGGTCCTTATTCGGTAGGGCAGACTGTTGTGACTTTGACCGTGGTGGATCCAACAGGCGCTTCTGACAGTTGCTCGGCAACCATTACTGTTGTTGATGCTGAAGATCCAGTTCTTACCTGCCCGAATCCTGTCAACGGCGCTGAATTCATTCTGGAATGTGATGGATCCGGTTATGTGGCTCAGGTTGAATCCTGGGCTGCCAGTGTGCTCGCCGGCAGCTCTGATGTCCTGTTGCAGGTTTCAGACAATTGCGGCGTGGTTTCACAGAGCTTTTCGCGCCAATTGTCGGCTGATTGTGGATTGACCGGATCAGGGACAGTTACCTTCTCTGTTGCTGATGAGGCGGGTAACATTGCCACCTGCAGCGTGGAGGTTGAAGTTCGCGATACCATTGCACCAGTGGCTGTGTTTGAAGTCAGGGACATTTACCCGAGCGAAGGCGATGTTTCTTTCACTGCGGGTGCTGAGGCGGATGCTTGTGGAGATGTCACCGTGGAGATTACCGAGGTTCTTTGCCAGCGGATCAATCCTGCAGGTATAGTTATTGATCAATCCAATGCCTGCGAATATGTCATTGATGGGGACACCGTCACTATTACCAGGAAGGGTGGCATCGGAAACTTCTTCACCATTACCGCCATCGCTACCGATGAGTGCGGCAACTCAGGCGTGATCCAAAAAGTGGTCAACGTCGCCCTAGCCAATGAAGGTGTTGGTAATGGCGTGGACGGAAACACTCCCGGACACGACGACAATGGTGGAAACGATGATCCCGAGTTTACACCGGGTAATCCCGGTGCCACCAACCAATAATCTTTGGAAGCTATTGGTTGCACCCATTAGTTTAGAGTAAAATCAAGGGCGTCTCTTCACCGAGACGCCCTTTTTTTGGATTTGATTATTGTCTGAGGGGAGACATTATTCGCAGCGGAGTGGAGACGTCATACCGCTCTGGACTGCGGTGGCTCGACACCGCTTTGGATACGGTGCGATAACGTTGCAGACTTCCGCCCGTCGTCATCCTTCTCCATTGTTGTAATGCTTTTCACTTGCGGGAGGTAAGGGTGAGGTAAGCGACATGTGTGTGGGTTGGGATGATGTCATGTTGCTCTGGTAAACAATGAGGGTACGTTAGATATATTGTGTTTGGCCATTGGGGGAGGGGATGGTTTTGTTTTTTTTGAAATTATTATGGTGTATGGATGGTATCCAAAGCGGTGTCGTGACCACCGCACTCCAAATGGACGTTTGAGATGATGAGAAATTTATTTGTAGGTTTGGGATTGGCGGTGGTGGGAACGATGGCTGTCTTCTTTTTGTTTAGCGGCGATGACCCTTTAGGCGGTGATCAGGTTGCTTCTGTCGGTGAAACGAAAAACACCACGGAACAGGCCACGAATTCCGAATCCCATACACCCAATGGAGCGTCACAGGGCCCGGCAACTTCGTTTGCTAATGACCTAGACGGGCAGATCGCTTCTGAGTCGTTTGAATCAACCTCTGATAACCCGATGCCGGCTCAACCATTGAGTCCCGTTGAATCGCTTCTTTCTGTTTTAAGTGATTTCAAGGATTCCGAGGAGTTGGATGTGGATGGATTATTGACCTCTTTGGCGGAAGGTTTGCCAGGTCTGGATCGTAAAGATCAGTCCAAAATACTGGCGGGTGTGGGGGAGATCCTGGCGTTACACCCGGATGCTACCGAGGAAGTGTTGGGGGGGCTGGATTCATTTCAGGACAAAGGAATGGTGGTTCGGTCTGCCGTTCAATATTTGGTGGAATTGGAACCTGATTTGGCGGCTGAATGGAGCACGGGGTTGCAGGATGCCAGTTTGAAACGACTGGCGGTCAATCGCATGAGCGCTGCCTGGGCAGAGAAGGATTTGGATGGAGTCATTGAGTGGGCTTCCGGTCTGGAGGATCGTCAGGATCTGGCAACTGCTCTGGATGGCATTACCTGGACCTGGGCGCAACAGGACCCAGAGGCTGTGTATGAATATGCTTCCCGGATCGAAGATGATTACTTGCGCAATCAGATGTTTCTTTCCACCGCGAAAATGATGGCCTTCAAAGATCCGGAAGGCACAACGGAGTGGGCGGCCCAGTTCCCCACCGGAACTCAGGAGCGGGAACAGGCCTTGTCGTATTCATTGTTTCAATGGGCGAACAAGGATGTGATGGCGGCTGTTGATTTTGCTTTGGGACTTGAGGATCCCAAGGTGCGCGACAGTGGTTTGTTATCAGTGGCACGTTCATGGGCTGTCAAAGATCCTGCGGCGGCCACAGAATGGGCTGAGTCCTTTGAAAATGAATCGATGCGTCGTCAGGCCTGGGCCAGTTCGACAGCCCAGTGGGCACAGAAAGATCCGACTGGTTTGGCTCAATGGATGCAGGGGCGAGCCATTGAAGACGTTCAGGGGCACGTCATGCGTCAAGCGATTGGAGCAATAGGTCGCAATGATCTTCAAATGGCGCAGGATTGGATTCAGAATCTGGCCACTCCTGAACTACAACAAGCCGCCTCTGCGGCCTTGTTTGAGCTGCAGCAAAGACAAAACTGAGACATTCAATAGTAAAAACCATTGAAGAATAAATGGTATTACCTTTATTTAACCCAAACAAGAACAGATAAATGAAAAACACTCAATTACCAGTAATACTGGCTACCTTATTAGGAGTCCAGATGGCCATGGCTCAGGGCTCAACACCCGCAGATGACTGGAAGCCTGCAAGCACCAACCAACTTGGCAAGGAATATCCAAAAGTGAATTCCGAAGGCCGAGTGATGTTCAGGATTGTTGCTCCCGATGCAAAAAGCGTCGGCTGCACCTTCCGCGACAGTAGCGAGTTTAAGAAAGATGAAGATGGGGCTTGGTATGGTTACACTCGTCCGCTGGATGATGGATTTCATTACTACCTGCTCAACATTGATGGGGCCGAGGTGCCAGATCCCAACAGCCGCATGTTTTTTGGTGCAATGCGTTGGGGAAGTGCGGTTGAAATTCCGGCGGATGACCAGGATTTCTATACGTTAAAAAATGTGCCTCAAGGCCAACTCAGGGAGCTCTACTTTTATTCCAAGAGCACCGAATCCATGCGTCGTGCGTTTGTTTACACTCCACCAGGTTATGACCAGCAAACTGATAAAAAGTATCCCGTTCTTTACCTTCAGCACGGCTGGGGAGAGAATGAGTATGGGTGGGGAGAGCAAGGCTGTGCTGGAATCATTATGGACAATTTGATTGCCGAAAAGAAAACCCGGCCGTTCATCATTGTGATGACATATGGCATGACGAATGAGATCCGCATGGGTGGTCTTCGAAATTTCCAAATCGAGCCATTTGAGACTGTTTTGGTTAAAGAGCTGATTCCGTATATTGATGGCAATTTCCGCACCCTTGCAGATGCATCCAACCGAGCTATGGCTGGTCTGTCCATGGGCGGAATGGAGACCAAAATGATTACACTCAGAAATCTGGATACCTTTTCGCACATTGGGTTGTTCAGTGGTGGAAGCATCAGCCCTGATGACATCAAGGACATGACCGCCTTCAAGGAAAGGAACAAATTGGTATTTGTGAGTTACGGCAGTCGGGAAGTATCGGGAGATCGTCCACGTCGTGGCGGCGATCCCAAAGCCAGTGTTGATGCACTCAAGGAGGCGGGTATCAATAGTCATTATTACCTTTCACCCGATACGGCCCATGAATGGCTATCCTGGCGTCGCAGTTTACATGAACTCGCCCCGTTGTTGTTCAAACACTGATACACCGTTGGATTCACTGCGAATAAACTTGCAGCCATTTAATCTGGCATCCTTCTTTGACCACATTCAAAACCAAGATGAAACTATTCAAACAGACTTTGATTCTGCTTGCTGGAATTCTGACGGCACTCACGGCATCGGCCAATGTGTCGTCCAATGGCCCGTTGCATGTTCTTTACATAGGGCCCTTAGGGGATTACGGAAGTTTTCGAAGCTCACGTACGGACTATGCTTATTTGCCTGGACAAACACTTGCACCGGAAGGGATTTATTTTGATCATCTTCCAGACGCGGGCAGTCTCACTGGCAAGTTTTTGAAACACTTTGATGCTGTGGTGCAGGTTGTGCCTGATGAAGAAATGGCCGAATCTAAAAAGGATTTGCTCATTCGATTCAAAAGCGCCGGCAATGGGTTGATCAAAATATCAGATGGCAACCGCCCAGGGGATAAGGACTTGCGTGAGGTCGTTTTATCGGAAGTTAGTAGCAGTGCAAAGTCTGCGTGGAACGCATTTCTTGCCGACCGTCCTCCATTGACTCGTTTGCCGGGCGAGGTGCCCAACTACGAAAGAAGGCCTGAACCGATTCAGTTTCAGGCTCCGCTATCCCCCGAAGACAGCATGCGGTACACTCAGGTGCCAGCAGATTTCGAACTTCAGCTCTTCGCCGCCGAACCAGATGTTGTCAAACCCATTTACATGGCCTGGGATGAACGAGGGCGTGCATGGGTGGTTGAAGCGCGCGATTATCCTCATGGACTCGTTCCTGAAGGTGAACCTGGTAAGGCTTCCTTGAAGATTTGTGAGGATACGGACGGTGACGGTAGAGCGGACAAGTTTACGGTTTTTGCCGATGGCCTGAACCTCGCCACCGCGTTGGTGTTTATTGACGGTGGTGTCATTGTTTCGGAGGCAAGACACATGCTGTTTCTTAAAGATACCAATGGTGATGAAAAAGCCGACGTTCGACAGGTCTTACTACCAGGATGGGGTGCTGGTGATACGCATGCCATGCAAAGCAATCTTTCACGTGGATTCGATAACTGGATCTATGGTGCAGTGGGGTATTCGAATTTCCAAGGAAAGGTCGATGGCAAGGATCAAAGATTTGGTCAGGGAATTTTTCGGTTCAGTAGTGACGGAACCCATTTACAATTCCTTCACCAATACAACAATAATACTTGGGGAATCGGGTTGAATGCTGCTGGAGACATATTCGGCTCAACAGCCAATGGAAACCCAACTTTTTATGGTTACCTTCCGGCGTATTTACTGAACCCAACCCAACCGGGATTTGGACGCCGTGGAGGAGGGGGGTTCCGCCCGGGTTACCGCCTTCGGCCTTCAGGTGCCAACGAAACGGAAAACGAACCACCAGTCAATGTTCGTCGATTGCCGTCTGCCATCTCAATGGCCCCGGGGATGCGGATGCACCCGAATACCCCCAATGTCCGCATGGTGGACAACTTTGGGGGATACACGGCAGCGGCTGGACATGCGTTCATGGTGAGTGACGCACTGCCTGAGCGACTCCAAGGCAAAGCACTGGTGACCGAGTCAACCGCCAAACTCATCGGCATGATGGACATTAAGCCGAATGGTGGAGGCTATCAGGCAGAAGACGGATTCAACTTGCTGGCAAGTACCGACGAATGGATGTCTCCGATCTTCGCTGATATTGGTCCCGACGGTGCCGTTTGGGTCATTGATTTCTATAGTTTCGTCATCCAGCACAATCCAACCCCCAGCCTTCGTTCGGCTGGCATTGAGGCAAGAACCGGGAGGGGTGGGGCCTATATGACCGAAAACAATCTTCGAGACCAAACTCATGGACGGATCTATCGGGTCGTGTGGAAAGACGCGCCTAAGAATACCATCCAATCCCTTGATCGGGCCACATCCTCCGAACTCGTTCAGGCTCTCGACAGTGGTAACCAATTTTGGAACCTTACAGCACAACGCTTGATCGTTGAAAACAAAAGGACCGATACGATTCCCGGTCTCAAGAAACGTGTGCAGTCAGGTAAAGGCGGAAAGGGCGCCATTCATGCACTATGGGCTCTCGAAGGGTTGGGGGCTCTCGATGAAGTTAGCCACCAGGCAGCATTGTTAAGTCAGGACGCTTCTGTCCGACGCAACGCCATACGCGCCCTGCCTGCGACGGAAGCCGGAAGAAAATTATTCTTCAGCAGCCCGGTGATTCAGGATCCTGATCTCATCACACGTCAGGCTGCCTTCGTTAAACTGCTTGAATTCCCCACCATACCGGAAATACAGACTGTTGTATCACAATTACCGCGACTGGAGGAAAATCGAACGGATCCCTTTTTAAACGATTCCATCACGTTACTGGGACGTATTCACCGTGTCTCCGGTGTCGGTGAAAATGAAGTGAAAATCCTGGCCGGTGATGTCCGACGGGGTGAAGATTTATTTCGTAACAGTCCGGTGGCGGCTTGTGCGACTTGTCATATGGTTGACGGTAGGGGGGGCGATGTGGGGCCCATTCTGGATGGTATTGCCGTCCGCAGTGACAAGGATTACATCCTGGAAAGCCTGATGGAACCCAACGCTCAGTTTGCCAAAGGATATGAGGAATTGGAAATCTCTCCCATGCCACCTTTAGGCATTTTGCTTAAAGAACAAGAGTTGGCTGATATCATGGCATATCTAACTTCACTCACAACACCTCCCAAGGATGGAGTGATCGTACCTGCTAAAAAAGCCAATTCTTTTGAATGATCATGAAAAAAATACTTTCTACCACCATATCGTTGGCCGCAATTTTAAGCATTTGCCATGTGGAGAACATTGTAGCAGCCGAGAATTTGACTCTGGACACTAAAGGTTACATACGTGACTGGATTATGCTCGCCCCTATACCCCTTCCTGACAGGGGGACAACAGGCGATTTGCTTCTCAAAGATCAGGTGAAAGATGAAATCAATCTCAGGCCCAAAGCGGGAGAAACTATCAAGGTGAATCAAACAGAACTGATTTGGAAAAAAATCAGTTCTTCTAAAATTTTTTTTGATTTCAATGCCATCCTGGATTCGTTGAATGATCGGGCTGCTGGTTTTATGGTAACCTACATTGAATGTGAAGAGGATATCCCGGATGTCATGATGTCGGTCGGCAGCAACGACCAAGGCAGAATATACTTCAACGGAGTGGATATTTACGCCTTCACCGACACTCGACCTCTTGAAATCGATGCCGACAAAGGAAGAGTGACACTCAAAAAAGGTTTGAACGTCATCGTCTTCAAAGTCATCAACGAAAACAACAGTTGGCAGGGTTCCATGCGTCTCACTGACATGGCAGGGAATCCATTAAAAAGTCTTAAAATCCGTCTTTCACCGGAAGAGTGAGTTTTCCCACAATCACATGTCTAAAGTAATAACAGGTTATGTTTATTAGGTGTTTTTTAACTCGGACCACAACTTTCGTGGCACTGCTGGCACTCCGATTGGCTGCAGCTGAATCGGAAAATTCAGGGCGGTCTATTGGTTTAGACTTGGTGGCGGATGGTTTCAATGCCCCCTCGGCATTGGTATCCATCCCCGACGGCTCTGGAAGTCTTTTGATCGCGGATCAATCGGGGACGGTTTATCTCCTTGATTCAGGTGAAAATAAATCCAAATCAATTTTTCTCGACCTGCAACATAAGCTAACTCAGGTAGGAAAAGGGATGGAAGAACGCGGTTTGCTGGGCCTCACCCTTCATCCGGATTTTTTAGAAAATCGAAAACTGTATGTCGTCTACAGTGCTCCACTGCGATCTGATGCGCCACCTCAATGGGATCACTCTGAGCGGTTGAGTGAATTTAAAGTGTCAGCCGATTTCAAACAGGCCGATTCGGATTCTGAACGCATTATCCTTGAAATCGATGAACCGGACTGGAACCACAACAGCGGTCGGATCGCTTTCGGTCCAGACCATTTCCTTTATTGGTCAGTGGGTGATGGCGGCGCTCCTAATGATGTGGGAGACCCGAGGCGCGGACGTGGGCATCCTCCGGAGGGATTTGCTCAAAATCTCGATTCTCTACTTGGAAAAATTCTGCGTATCGATGTGGATCGAAAGGAGCCGTATGCCATTCCTTCGGACAATCCCTTCGTGGATGAAAATCCAGGTCGTCCGGAAATTTTTGCCTATGGATTACGTAATCCTTGGGGCATGTCTTTCGATCGAGGAGGTGACCACGATCTGATCGTTGTCGATGTAGGGCAGGATCGATGGGAGGAAATAAACATCATCGTCCGTGGCGGAAATTATGGGTGGCGCTTGCGTGAGGGATTCGATGGATTCGACCCGAATGCGCCACGAAGGGCTCCTGAAAATCCAGTGGAAACTGCTGCCAATGGAGATCAGTTTGTGGATCCCGTATATGTGTACCAAACATTGCGTGGACGAGGAACCGTGCCGGATGCTTTTGGAGTGACGATTACAGGAGGCTATGTCTATCGAGGTAAAGCTATCCCGGAATTAGAGGGGAAATACATCTTCGCCGACTGGTCACGCAACATGGGATTCGGCAGTGGTACAGTCCTGGTGGCTACCATTCCAAACGATGGATTTGATGACAAACGTTGGACCGTTAAACCATTGCCTTTGAGTGGCCATCCAGATGGTCGCATCAGAGGATTCATTTGGGCTTTGGGCGAAGATGATCAAGGTGAAATCTACGTGATGACCAACGGTGCCAACATGATTCATGGAAAACGCGGCAAGGTATTCAAATTGATTCCGCATTAAAATGACTTACGAAGTCGCTTTTCCATGGGTTGTTCATTGTGTCATCCCGATCAAATAGGAGGGCCTTTGCGGACATTACTTGAAGTAATAAGAAAAGTTAGGTTCCGCTGGCCTAATTCAACAATTATAAGAAAAGATAATATGAGCGTTAAATCAATACTTTTGATGGGGCTGACACTTGTATCAGTCAGCATATCTGCTCAGGATCCGAATTTTCACATCTATTTGTGTTTCGGGCAGTCCAACATGGAGGGTTTTCCAGGAATTCCAGAGGAAGAAAAGACTGGGGTGGGGGATCGTTTTCAGGTTTTGGCAGCAGTGGATTTTGAAAGCCTTAATCGGGAACAGGGCAAGTGGTACACTGCGGTTCCGCCATTGAGCCGTCCGCGCGCGGGGATGAGTCCTGCCGATTATTTTGGACGTACCCTGGTGACTCATTTGCCGGAGACAATCAAAATTGGAGTCATCAACGTAGCCGTTGGGGGATGCAAAATCGAACTCTACGAGAAGGACACCTATGAATCCTATGTAGAAACAGCTCCTGATTGGATGCAGACAGCCATTGCAGCCTATGGGGGCAATCCCTATGGTCGCTTAGTAGACTTGGCGCAACAGGCACAAAAGCTGGGGGTGATCAAGGGTGTTTTGCTTCATCAAGGTGAGTCCAATACAAATGACGAGGAATGGCCGAACAAAGTAAAGGGTGTCTATGAAAACTTGCTGATAGATTTGAATCTCAGAGCTGAGCATGTTCCATTGTTGGTGGGGGAAGTTGTTCATGAAGACCAGCAAGGACGTTGTGCCAGCATGAATGCCATTATTGGAAAACTTCCTAAAATCCTTCAAACGGCGCACGTGATTTCGTCGGCTGGTTGTGAGGCTGGACGGGATCGATTGCATTTCACACCTAACGGTTATCGTGAGTTGGGCCGACGTTATGCAAATACGATGCTTCAATTGCTCGGGTATGAATCTGCCGGACACGGAGCATCTACGGCCCGAAGCCAGACCACACGTTTACCAAGCCCTCAGGACCGTCAAGTAGTGGTCTCTTCTTCTTCCAAACTCAAGGTCCTGGTATTCTCCGGTACCGGATGGTTCCGCCATCCTGATATTCCAAAAATCAATCGCTGGCTCGTATTGCTCGGACACGAGCACGGATTCGAAGTCGATGTCACCGAGAATGGAGCAGATTTGCGAAGGCGAACGCTTGATTCTTACGACGTGCTGGTGCTCAACAACGCTAACGAACTGGATTCAATTTTAAGTCAGCAACAGCGAGAATCGGTGGAGCAATGGTTTATGCAGGAGAAAAAGGGCATCGTCGGTTTGCATGCGGCTCTAGTACACCAGACAAATTGGCCTTGGTTTCTGAACTTGGCAGGAGCTGATTTTAACAGTGATTCAGAATACACCCGAGCAAAAGTAATGGTCGATCCAACTGCCTTGGATCATCCAACAATAAAGGGCCAGCCAAAAGAATTCTGGATCGAGGCTGATTGGACAAATCATGATCGTAATGTGACCGGCATACCGGGATTTGAAGTTTTGCTGCGAGTAGATGAATCAACCTACACGCCGGTTCGGGAATTCTTTCAATCAAGAGGTGGAAAGCCCATGGGAGATCATCCCATTGCATGGACAAATGAGCCGAGTTCTGGAGGTCGTTTCTTCTACACTGAATTTGGTCACGACATGCGATCGTTGTCCACACCATTCGTTCATCAGCATATTCTGGAAGGAATTCGGTGGGCTGCTGGAGTCGTTTCGTCTGCCCAATAGGCTGCCAGTATGAAACTGGATAGATCATCCTTTTGGGCAAAAAGAAAATGTATTGCGCTTTAATACTATTAGACAATAACTCACACGCAAATACCTGAGTCCATTGAGACCTTAAATGG